>JBOHFK010000183.1:0-9626 GCA_050699635.1 Pseudonocardiaceae bacterium
CAACCCCAGCATCAAAGCCAACAACAACTGGACGGCGCCGAACACCCCGGAAAGGGGAAGGTTGTAGGGCGCGAGCAGCCAGATCCGCTTCCTCAACCGTTTCGATACATCCGGTGACGGATAGGTGTCGGCTCTGCGGTAGGAGACGGATCCCCCTGCGCCGGGAAGGTCGATGCGCTCAGCGAGGTTGTGGGTGGGGTGCAAGAAGGCGCCACCGCCGCCGGAGGCGATGTGCTGACGAAAGCCATCCTCCTGCTCGTAGCGGGCGTAATAGTGCTTTCCACTCTTAAGGGACAGTAACAGCCGGGCGCCGCAGGGCTCGATGATCTCGCGCTCAAGGAACGCCACATCACGATCAGAATGGACCTCGGTCCCTTTACGGCCGCTCTCGACCTCCTTGGCCATACACAGGATGATCCGGTCCCCAGGCTCCACCTGGTCGAGGGCGACACCAGCGAAGTACCGCAATTGGGCTTCGTCGATGTAGGACCCGAACTGGATGTCGATGCCCCAGAGCCACCAGCGGTTCGGGAGCTTGAGCGCGAAATAGCTGCGACGCTGGCGCGTTGCCCATCCGCCGATGCAGCGCTTGCGGCAGAAGATGCTGGTGAAGTTGACCAAACCGTCATACCAGTCGTGGCTTCCCGGAATGGCAAAAAGCTCAGGAGCTTCCCCCGCGGCGCACGGCAGCGCTGCCCGGTACGGACCGAGCATGCGATTCTCATACTCCGCCGCCTTAGGCACCGGGTACACCTGGTCGCCCCCCATGACCAGGATCTGCCCCCGCTCGGTGGCGTGGGTTTCGCCGTCCCAGTCGAGCTTGAGCTCTTCGGTGGCCAGCAGCCTGGCCACGGTGTACGTCGAGTTCCACCCGTCGCCGAGGTCGGCGACGTGGTCCAGCCACAGATCTGCTTGTTTGGAGCGATCCGGCACCTCCGCTGGCTCCAGCGCCTGCAACTCCCGATTGTCGGCGTAGGAGCTGAAGACACCGGAGAGCAGAACCCGAACGGCGGTGTCGACGAGTTGGTGGGGATCAAGCCAGCGCACCATGGGCCTGCGAACGAACCCAAGCTCAGATGGATCGGTGGAGGACGGCCGAGGAAGGCGCGGCGCAGGTGTCTCGGCGGAACCCGCAGGTGTCTCAGCCATGCTCGACATTCTTGCAGCAGGGCGGGCTCTGGGTGGTTCACCACTCAATCCCGCGCTGGCCCTTCTGCCCGGCGTCCATCGGGTGCTTGATCTTGGTCATCTCCACCACCAGATCGGCGGCCTCGATCAGCGCAGGCGGAGCGCTCCGGCCGGTGATCACGACGTGCTGGTGGCCGGGTCTGGCCGCCAGGGTGGTGAGCACCTCGCCGGTGTCCACCCAGCCCCAGTGCAGCGGGTAGCTGAACTCGTCGAGCACGTACAGGTCGTGGACCTGCGCGGTCAACCGGCGGGAGATCTCCGCCCAGCCCGCTGCCGCGGCGGCGGCGTGGTCCTGGGCGCTGCCCTGCTTTCGTGCCCAGGACCAGCCCTCGCCCATCTTGTGCCACTCAACCGGCCCGCCCTGCCCGGTCCGCTGGTGCACCTCGTGCAGCGCCCGGAACGCGGCTTCCTCACCCACCTTCCACTTCGCGGACTTGACGAACTGGAACACCCCGATCGACCAGCCCGCGCTCCAGCCCCGCAACGCCAGGCCGAATGCGGCCGTGGACTTGCCCTTCATCACTCCGGTGTGGACGATCAGCAGCGGCCGGTTGCGCCGTTGCCGGGTGGACAGCCCGTCGTCGGGGACAGTGACCGGCACACCTTGCGGCACGGTGCCTCCTTAGAGCGTGGACCGCTGGCTAAGCGGCGACCTCCGGCTAAGCAACCGATCTGGCGGCGCGGACCATCCCAGCGACCGCGTCGGCGGACAGCTGTTCCAGCTGCACGCACGCACCGCCCATCGCGACCGCGAGCCGGTCGGGCAAGCCGAGCCGGACCGGGCCGGATTCGCAGTCGACCACGATCGAGGCCACCCCGTCCCGGCGGAGCAGTCCCCCCGCGGTCAGCGCGGCGTCCATCCCGCCGTGGGTGGCCCGGCCGTCGGTGAGCACGACGAGCAACGCCCGCCGAACGGGATCCCGCAGTCGCTCGGCGGCCAACACCCGTGCCGCGCACAACAACCCGGCGGCCAGTGGGGTGCGCCCACCGGTGCGCAAGGACCGTAACCGAGCGGCGGCGGTATCCACCGCCGATGTCGGCGGCAGCACCACCTGTGCGTCGGTCCCGCGAAAGGTGATCAATCCGATCTTGTCGCGGCGCTGGTAGGCATCCAGCAGCAACGACAGCACTGCGCCTCGCACCGCGGACATCCGGGTCCGGGCCGCCATCGAGCCGGACGCATCGAGGGCGAACAGCACCAGGTTCGATTCCCGGCCTTCGCGCACCGCGCTGCGGATGTCGCTGGTGTGGATCACCAGCCCGACGCCATGGCGCTCGCGGTTGCGCTGGTGGGGAGCGGCTGCGGTCAGCGTGCCCAGCACATGCACCCCGCTGCCCGTGGACGTCGACGCCCGAATCGTCCGCCCGGTACTCGTCCTGGCCACCGACCGCCGCCCCGGAGTCCCCGCCCCGACCCCCGCCACCGCCAACAACCGCGCCCGAAACGTCGCCGGACTATCACCCCGACATGGAGACATATCGGGGTCAGTCGCTGCCGATTCACCCCGACATGGAGACATATTGGGGTGTTGGGGTGCGGAGGGGGCGGCAGCGCCGTTGGGGGGATCTGGAGGGGGGTCGGGTTCCGGGGGTGGGTCTGTGCTGTGGAGGGCGTCTTGTAGTTGCTCGCGGTTCAGTCCTGGTTGGTCGAAGGGGTCACGGCGGCGGCGGTGCGGCAATGCCAGCACCGCGGCGACCCGGACGTCGTCCTCGCCCACCACGTCGGCTCCCCGCCAGGCCGCGTGCGCCAGGGCGGTGCGAGCGAGCACCAGATCGGCGCGCATGCCGTCCACCTCGAACGCGGCACACACCGCGGCGATCCGGAGCAGCTCGGCATCCGGAAGCACCACCTGTGGCAGCAGTGACCGGGCGATCACAATCCGGTCAGCAAGAGCCACGTCCTGCGCTCGCCAGTCCGCCGCGAAGCCAGCCGGGTCCGCCTCGTAGCGCAGCCGGCGGCGGATCACCTCGGCCCGGGTCTCCACCTCCCGGGAGGCGGCCACCTCGACGGTGAGCCCGAAGCGGTCCAGCAGCTGCGGGCGTAGCTCCCCCTCCTCCGGGTTCATCGTGCCGACCAGCAGGAACGACGCGGCGTGCGAGACGGACACCCCGTCGCGCTCGACGTACGCGCGGCCCATCGCCGCGGCGTCGAGGAGCACATCGACCAGATGATCCGCCAGCAGGTTGACCTCGTCGACGTAGAGCACGCCGCGGTGCGCCGCGGCGAGCAGCCCGGGCTGATATGCCGAGACGCCCTCGGTGAGGGCACGCTGCAGGTCCAGCGAGCCCACCAGCCGGTCTTCGGTGGCGCCGACCGGCAGCTCAACCAGCCGGGCCGGGCGGATCGTCCCCGCTGCTGCGTCGGCCCCTCCTGTTACGACCCCTCCTGTTAGGACAGAGTGCGGCCCATCCGGGCAGGTGGAATCGGCGTCCGCGGGGTCGCACCCGAAGCGGCATCCGGGTACCGCCGTCACCGCAGGAAGCAGCGCAGCCAGCGCCCGGACCACGGTCGACTTCGCGGTGCCCTTCTCCCCCCGTACCAGCACGCCGCCGATCCCGGGATGCACGGCGGTCAGCAGCAACGCCAGCCGGAGCTCGTCGTGCCCGACGATCGCGGCGAACGGATAGCGGGCAGTACTCATCGTCAGCGGATCCGGGCCGACGCGTCGCGGCGCATCGGCACGTGCGCAACGCCACCCGTGGCGGACTCCGGTCCACTCACCACGAAGCCGAAGGCACCGAAGAGTTCGACGCAGTCGAGATGCGCGTCAACCACGCAGGGGGCATCGCCCATCTCGCCCAGTGCTGCCTCGAGCAACCGCCGTATCCCGCCTTGGCGCCGGGCTTGCGGGGCGGCGCACACCCGGCCGATCCGGAACTGCCCTTCGGTGGGTTCCAACAGTCGCAGGGTGGCCTGTGGGTTCTCCAGGGCGCCGGCCGGCGCGAGCCAGTAGTGCCGGGTTGTCCGGTCCAGGTCATGACCGTCGAGCTCCTGGTACGGGCAGTTTTGCTCGACCACGAACACTTCGACCCGCAGCCGCAGCAGGGCGTAGATCATCGCGGTGGACAGGTCTGCGGCGAGGCTCCGATGTAGCACGGTGTGGTCCACCGCTCCTGCCTACCAGATGGTCTGACATCGTGGCGCCGTGACGCGGCACCGACCTTTGTGGCTCATCCCGAAGAGTGCACTGCTCTGTCTGTTCATCGGCGCGCTTCTTATGGGCTGCGCCACGGTCATACTGCGGGCTCACGCCGTTCAACGGACACCCGCGTCAGCCGCGGAGACCGCTCCCAAGCCCGCCCAGCACCCGACAGCCAGTGCTGCGGTGCCTCACCCGGTGTCTCCTTGGGTTGTGGGGGCAACCCCGCTGCCCCACCGCAAGGATGGGTTCGGCGTGGTGCGATCGACGCCTGCGGCCCTGCTCAACCGGCGGTTGGCCACGGTCGATCGGCTGCCCCCGCCCACCTCGAACTCGTTCCAGTCCACGATCGGCCCGGCGCCGCCGGATGTGCTGGCCCGCAGTACCTGGAAACCGATCTGTCCCGTGCGGCCTGAGCAGCTTCGCTACCTCACGATGTCGTTCCGGGGCTTCGACGCCCGCGGGCATACCGGCGAGATGCTGGTGAACGCCGACGTCGCGCAGACCGTGGTGGATGTCTTCAAGCGGCTGTATGCGGCCGGTTTCCCCATCGAGGAGATGCGGATCACACCGGAAGCCGAGCTGAACCTGCCGCCAACCGGGGACCGTAACAACACCGAGGCATTCCTCTGCCGCCCGACCCGTGGCCAGACCCAGTGGACGGCGCGGGCACACGGGCTGGCCATCGCCCTCAACCCGTTCAACAACCCCTACGTCGAGGGTGATCTGGTCCTGCCGGAACTGGCCTCGTCCTACCTCAATCGGGACTGGGCGCGCTCGGGCATGGCGCTCGACGGCGGTCCCGCGGTGACCGTGTTCGAGTCGGTGGGCTGGAAATGGGGTGGACGGTGGTCGGGACCGGTGGATTTTGCGTATTTCACCGTTACCGGGCTCCCGTGACTCACGATCCCTCCAGGTCCCCCTCGAGGTCGAGATACACCGCGCGCAGCGCGTCGAGATCTGCCGGGTCGGGCTCAGCCCACAGACCCCGGTCAGCGGCCTCCAGCAGCCGTTCGGTCATCCCGCGCAGCGCCCAGGGGTTGGATTTCCGGAGAAACTGCTGCACGCCGGGGTCAAAGACGTAGGACTCGGCGAGCTGGTGGTACATCCAGTCCTCGACCACCCCGGCGGTGGCGTCGAAGCCGAACAGGTAGTCGACTGTGGCAGCCAGCTCGAAGGCGCCCTTGTAGCCGTGCCGCTGCATGGCGGCGATCCACCGCGGGTTGACCACCCGGGAGCGGAACACCCGGCGGGTCTCCTCGGCCAGCGTTCGGGTCTTCACCGCGTGCGGCACCGCGGAGTCACCGACGTAGGCGGCCGGGTTGTGACCGGTCAGGGACCGCACCATGGCCACCATCCCGCCGTGGTACTGGAAGTAGTCGTCGGAGTCGGCGATGTCGTGCTCGCGGGTGTCGACATTCTTGGCGGCCACCGTGATACGCCGGAACGCGTGTTCCATATCGGCGCGCGCCGCGGCACCGTCGAGTCCCCGCCCGTAGGCGTAGCCGCCCCAGGTGGCGTAGACCTCGGCGAGATCAGCGTCGGTGCGCCACTCCCGGCTGTCGATCAGCGGCAGCAGCCCGGCGCCGTACGCTCCAGGTTTAGACCCGAAGATCCGGGTGCGGGCCCGCCGGTCGTCGCCGTGCGCGGCGAGGTCGGCGCGGTAGTGGGCGGCGACGTAGTTGTGCTCGGCGTCTTCGTCCAATATCGCGATCGCCGCGATTGCATCATCGAGTAACGCCACCACATGCGGGAACGCGTCCCGGAAGAAGCCGGAGATCCGCACCACCACATCAATCCGGGGCCGGGCGAGCTCGGCGAGTGGCAGCACCTCGATGCCGGTGACCCGGCGGGAGGCGTCATCCCAGGTCGGGCGGACCCCGAGGAGCGCCAGTACCTCGCCGATGTCGTCGCCCTGAGTGCGCATCGCCGAGGTACCCCAGACGGTGAGGCCCACCGAGTCGGGCCAGGCGCCGGTGTCTGCGCGGTGACGTTCGAGCAACGAATCGGCCAGCGCGGTGCCGACGTCGAAGGCGTTGCGGGTGGGGATCGACTTGGGATCCACTGAGTAGAAGTTGCGGCCGGTCGGCAGCACCGAGATCAGCCCTCGGGTGGGCGAACCGGACGGCCCGGGTTCGACGAACCGGCCGTCCAGGGCGCGCAGCACGTTGGTGATCTCGGCGGTGGTGCCGGCCAGCCGGGGCACCAGTTCGGTGCAGCCGAACCGCAGCACGGCCTCCACGCGCGCACTGTCGCGAACGGCGTCGCGAGACACGTCGCCGAGGCATTCGACCACGGCATCGTGGGCGAGATCCGCCGACCAGGCGGTGCGGTCCGGACCGGGTTCGGCGAGGAAGCGCAGCAGCGTGGCCGCGGCGGCTTCCACCCGATCGATCACTTCGCTGGCCCGGATGGCGGCCGCTGTGACGACGTCCTCTGGGGCCACGGTGTACGGATCGGGGACACCGGTCTCCCGGAACAACGTGGCCGGCGCCTTGACGTAGGCACCCGGCTCGGCGAGCAGCACCTGCTCGTCGAGCCCGACCCACTCGGCGATCGCAGCACGCAGCCCCGGCAGCGGATCGCCCGGCCCGAACACCTGGCGGGCGCGCAGCACCGCGAGCACGTCGTTGATCAGCTCATCGCCGGTGGGGACCCGGCCCAGCACGTGCAACCCGTCGCGGATCTGCACGTCTTTGATCTCGCACAGGTACCCGTCGAGGTGCAGCACGAACTCATCGAAGTCGTCCTCCCCCGGCGGCGCGTCGGCACCGAGATCGTGGTGCAGCTGCGCACTCTGGATCAACGTCCAGATCTGCCCGCGCAGGGTGGGCAGCTTGTCCGGGTCCAACGCCGCCACGGTGGCGTACTCGTCGAGCAATTGCTCGAGGCGGGCCAGATCACCGTAGGTGTCGGCGCGGGCCATCGGCGGGATCAGGTGATCGACGATGGTGGCGTGCGCCCGGCGCTTGGCCTGGGTGCCCTCACCGGGGTCGTTGACGATGAATGGGTACACCAGCGGTAGGTTCCCCAGCACCGCGTCCGGGGCGTCGGCCGCGGCCAGCCCCAACCCCTTGCCGGGTAGCCATTCCAGGTTGCCGTGCTTGCCCAGGTGCACCAGGGCGTGCGCGCCGAAGGAGTGCTCCAGCCACCGGTAGGCCGCCAGGTACTGGTGTGAGGGTGCCAGCTCGGGGTCGTGGTAGATCGCCACTGGGCGCTCGCCGAACCCGCGCGGCGGCTGGATGAGCAGCACTACATTGCCGAACCGCAGCGACGCGACGTAAATCGCGCGCTCGGACACGTCCTCGGACACATACAGCGCCCCTGGGGGCTCGCCCCAGGCCGCTACGACGGACTCCCGCAGTTCGGCGGGCAGCTGGGCGAACCACCTGGCGTACTCCGTGGCGGGCACCCGGATGGCGGCGTCTGCCATCTGCTCCTCGGTGAGCCACTCCACGTCGTGCCCCCCGGCGGCGATCAGCTGGTGGATCAGCGCATCGCCCTCCAGCGCGTCGACGTCCAGCTCGCCGAGGTCATATCCCGCCGCAGCCAGTGCCTGCAGCAGCACCACGGCCGACGCCGGGGTGTCCAGCCCGACCGCGTTGCCGATCCGGGAGTGCTTGGTCGGGTAGGCCGACAGCACGATCGCCAGCCGCTTGTCCGGCGCGGGCACGTGGCGTAGCCGGGCCAGCGCGACGGCGGTGCAGGCCACCCGGGCGGCCCGTTCCGGATCGGCGACGTAGACCGGGATCCCGTCGGTCCCGGGTTCCTTGAAGGAGAACGGCACCGACACCAGCCGCCCGTCGAACTCCGGGATGGCGACCTGCATGGCGGCATCCATCGGGGACAGCGCCGCATCGCTGGCCTGCCAGCTCGCCTTGGATAAGGTCAGGCACAGTCCTTGCAAGACCGGGACGTCCAGCGCGGCCAGCGCCCCCGCGTCCCAGTGATCGTTGTGCGCTGGGGCGCTGCCGCCTGCGGCGAGGACCGTGGTCACCACCGCGTCGCAGCGGCCCAGTAGCGCGCGCAGCCCGTCGGCCTGCTCGCTGCCCAGCCCGCGCAGCGAGCCGCAGAACACCGGCTGCGCGTTCGCCCCGGCCGCGCGGATCGCGTCGGCCAGTACGTCGACGAAACCGGTGTTGGCAGCGAGCGCGTGCGCCCGGTAGAAGACAATTCCCACGGTCGGGCGAGCCGGGTCCAGCTCGTCTGGATCATGCACGCCGAATTCCGGGGTGGCGGCCGGCGGCTCGAAACCCTCCCCGGTGAGAAACAGCGTGTCGGACAGGAACCGGGCCAGCTGACCCAGGTTCGCGGGCCCCCCGGCGGCCAGGTAGCGCAACGCCTCGGCCGCGACCCCCGCCGGGACCGTCGAGGCCGCCATAAGCTCCGCGTCCGGGACGGCCTCCCCGCCCAGGCACACGGTCGGCAGCTGAGCGCGCAGCAGCGCATCGAGTCCGGCCTCCCAGGCCCGGCGCCCGCCGAGCAACCGGAGCACCACCATGTCCACGCCCTCGAGCAGCGCGGGCAGCTCGGTGGGCGCGGTCCGGGCCGGGTTGGCGAGCCGGTAACCGGCACCGCAGGCCCGCGCGGCCAGCAGGTCGGTGTCAGCGGTGGACAACAGCAGGATCCGCACTCCAGCGAGGCTAACCTCAGCGACCCACGTCGATCACTACACGGGTCGGCCCGGTCAGGGTGAATGTCTTGATCCAGGTCTGCTTGCGCATCCCGACTCCTACCGAGAGCACGCCCTCGTAGTCCCCGGTGATCGCGACCGCCATGACGTTGTCCAGGTTACGGGTGCTGAACTTGCGCGGGCCTGGGTAGCTCGTGCGACCGACGTCGTCGTGGGCTTGTGCCGGCGTCGCGTGCACCTCGGCGAACGCCGCGCCGGTGAGCCACTCGACATTGCCGGACCCGTCCTGGGTCAGCTGGTCGACGAACCGAGAGCTGACCTGTGGTCGCGGTCCGGCCAGGTCCAGCACGATCCGGTCAAACGTCGGGTGCACCCCGGTCCGGATACCGCTGAGCATTGGAGTGTCTGGCACCGCCGACTGCGCCGGGATCGCGCCCGCAGTGACCACTGCGGCGCTCAGTAGCAGGGTGGTGAGCGTTCGCCTGACAATCGTGCCCATGGTGACCTCCGACGGCCGGAAACTGGGCTTAGCTGATATATCAGACGTCCAGCAGACCACGAGGTTCCCGGTATCCCCTCACGATGAGATGAGCGGTCGGGCCAGCGAAGCCGGTGGATCTTGGTGCTGCACTGGCCAACCCTGGTGTCGCCGAGTTCGACAGGGC
>JBOHFK010000184.1:0-9578 GCA_050699635.1 Pseudonocardiaceae bacterium
CCCCTGGACGCCCCCGCAATCCGCGCCGACCTGACCCAGCCTCCCACAGCGCACACCACCGGACGCCCAACCGGCCGACCGGCCATCACGCCTGCCATCCAAAACGGGCTGAATGTTTACCGACACGCGCGTCGATGAGCACAACATCAATGACCTTCTGGGTGCCACGAGATCGTCATCGAAGGCGGAGAGTCCCTCGCGGGCCGTCTACTCTGCAACGACTACTGCATCCGCACAGGCACACCGATGGTGCACGCCAGCGCCCAGTACGGTTACGGTTACGGCTTGACGACACTCCCGGGCAAGACTGCCTGCTTCTTGTGCGCCTTTCCCGACTTGCCTGCAGGCCACGGCGGCAGCGTCCCCGTATTCGGCGCCGCCACGGGAATCGCCGGAAGTCTCGGAGCCGGCGAGGTCGTCAAGCTCATCACCGGATTAGGAGAACCGATCACCGACGGTTATCTCACCTTCAGTGTCTTCGCCGGGAGGCATGACTTCATTTCCGCACCTCGCGACCCTGCGTGTCGAGCCTGCGGTGAAGAGCTGTAGGTCGTCCCTTTTCGCCGAGCCGCTCATTGCGCAGTGACGTCCCAGTCAGCGAGTACCGCGGCGGTGTCGGCGCCGGGGTGTGGGGGTGGCGTCGGGTGATCGGGGTGGGTGCGGGAGAAGCGAGGTGTGGGAGCGGCCTGGGAAACTCCGCCAACCTCGATGACGGTGCCGCGAGCCGCGATGTGGGGGTGCGTGGGTACCTCGGCGAAGGACAGGACCGGTGTGACGCAGGCGTCGGTTCCCTCGAACACCGCCACCCAGTCGTCGCGGCTGCGGCTGGCGAACGCCTCGGTGAACCGCTGGCGCAACACCGGCCAGCCGGCCGGGTCCTGCTGGTCGTGTAGATCCGCTTCGGTCAGCCCCAGGCCCTGGAGTAACGCGGTGTAGAAGTGCGGTTCCAGGGCCCCGACGGCGACGTAGTGGCCGTCGGCGCACGCGTAGGTGTCATAGTAGGGAACGCCCGAATCGAGGAGGTTGGCACCGCGCTGGTCGCTCCACAACCCGCAGGCCCGCAACGACCAGAACATCTGGGCCAGCACGCTGACCCCGTCCACCATGGCGGCGTCGATGATCTGACCGGCCCCGGAGTGCTCCCGCTCCCACAGCGCGGCCAGTATTCCCAGCACCAGGAACATCGAGCCGCCGCCGAAGTCACCGACCAAGTTCAGCGGTGGCACCGGTTTGCCGCCGGCGGACCCGATCGCGTGCAGCACGCCCGACAGCGCGATGTAGTTGATGTCGTGCCCGGCACGATCGGCCAGCGGGCCCTGCTGCCCCCATCCGGTGATCCGCCCGTACACCAGCCGCGGATTGCGGGCGTGGCAGTCGGCCGGACCGACGCCCAGCCGTTCGGTGACACCGGGACGCAGACCCTCGATCAGCACGTCGGCGCGCTCCACCAGTCGCAGCAGGGTCTCCCGATCAGCCCGATCCTTCAGGTTGAGCTGCACCGAACGCCGGCCGCGAAGCAGTTGGTCCGCCGCGGCCGGGGCCAGTTGCAAGCTGTGCTTGCCTCCGGAGGGCCGCTCGACCCGCACCACGTCGGCTCCCAGATCCGCCAGCAGCATCGCCGCGTGCGGACCTGGTCCGATCCCCGCCAGCTCGATCACCCGCAATCCGACCAACGGTCCCGGCATAGGTGACGCCTCCTCGTTGTTACCCTTGTAGACCGCGTTTTGACGCTGTTGACCCCGTTTTGACCCTGGGCGAAGGCCTCAGGTATTCTGGTCACGGTGCCCGACCCCGGTCGGGATGCTCTGTATGCCTGTTGGCGGTCTGTCGCTGGTGATGTGGGGTTTCTGCGGAGACGCTCACGTCCGGATGTGGCGCCGGTGCCGCTCAGCTCCCGTCGGGTTGTACCCGATCGAACGGCTGGGCTCACCGCGACACGCCCGACCGCGGGATACGGAGTGACCGGCCACGCAGCACCCCGATCACGCAATACCCCAGTGGCCGGGGCAAGACCACGTAACACGCATGACGATGACAGCAACTACCCGACACCAGGCAAGCGCGTCAAGACGAAGAAAGCTGGTCCATGCCTACCATCCAACAGCTGGTCCGCAAGGGCCGCGAGGACAAGCTCGCGAAGACCAAGACTGCAGCGCTGAAGGGGAGCCCGCAGCGGCGCGGAGTGTGCACCCGCGTCTATACGACGACCCCGAAGAAGCCGAACTCGGCGCTGCGCAAGGTTGCCCGGGTCCGCCTGACCAGCCAGGTCGAGGTGACGGCATACATCCCGGGGGAGGGCCACAACCTCCAGGAGCACTCCATCGTCCTGGTGCGTGGCGGCCGGGTGAAGGACCTGCCCGGGGTGCGCTACAAAATCATTCGCGGGTCGCTGGATACTCAGGGTGTGAAGGGTCGTAAGCAAGCCCGCAGCCGCTACGGTGCGAAGAAGGAGAAGGGCTGATGCCTCGCAAGGGTCCGGCCCCGAAGCGGCCGCTGCACTCCGATCCGGTCTACGGCGCGCCGATCGTCACTCAACTGGTCAACAAGGTGCTCGTGCGCGGCAAGCGCTCGGTGGCTGAGAAGATCGTGTACCAGGCGCTGGAGGGTTGCCGGGACAAGACCGGCACCGATCCCGTGGTGACTCTCAAGCGGGCGCTGGACAACGTCAAGCCGTCCATCGAAGTGAAGAGTCGCCGGGTCGGTGGCGCGACCTACCAGGTCCCCATCGAGGTGCGGGCGGTGCGTTCCACCACGCTCGCGCTCCGCTGGCTGATCACCTTTTCCCGGCAGCGGAGGGAGAAGACCATGGTGGACCGTCTGATGAATGAACTACTCGACGCCAGCAATGGCCTCGGGGCGAGCGTGAAGCGCCGCGAGGACACCCACAAGATGGCCGAGTCGAACAAGGCTTTCGCGCACTACCGCTGGTGACGCGACCACTTTCGATCGCTAGGGATGAGTTCTCGTGGCACGTGAAGTGCTGACCGACCTCGCCAGGGTCCGCAACATCGGGATCATGGCGCACATCGACGCGGGCAAAACCACCACCACTGAGCGAGTCCTGTTCTACACCGGGATCAACTACAAGATGGGTGAGGTCCACGACGGCGCTGCCACGATGGACTGGATGGAAGAGGAGCAGAAGCGCGGCATCACCATCACCTCCGCCGCGACCACCACCTTCTGGGCCGACCACCAGATCAACATCATCGACACCCCGGGCCACGTCGACTTCACCGTCGAGGTGGAGCGCTCGCTTCGGGTGCTCGATGGCGCTGTCGCGGTCTTCGACGGCAAGGAGGGCGTCGAGCCCCAGTCCGAGACGGTATGGCGGCAGGCCGACAAGTACGACGTCCCGCGCATCTGTTTTGTCAACAAGATGGACAAGCTCGGCGCGGACTTCTACTTCACCGTGCGAACCATCCGCGAACGGCTTGGTGCTACTCCACTGGTCATCCAGCTGCCGATTGGTTCCGAGTCCGACTTCCAGGGTGTCGTCGACCTGGTCGGAATGCGGGCGCTGACCTGGCGCGGAGAGGTCCAGAAGGGCGAGGACTACACCGTCGAGGAGATCCCGGCGAATCTGGTCGAGGCAGCGCAGGAATACCGGGAGAAGCTGGTCGAGGCCGTGGCCGAGGCCGATGACGAGCTCATGGAGCTCTACCTCGTCGGCCAGGAGCTCAGCAATGCGCAGATCAAGGCCGGCATCCGCAAGCTCACCGTGGACAGCCAGGTCTACCCGGTGCTGTGCGGCTCGGCGTTCAAGAACAAGGGCGTGCAGCCGATGCTGGACGCGGTGATCGACTATCTGCCCTCGCCGCTGGACGTGCCGCCGGTGGTGGGTCTGCTGAACGACGGTAGCTCGGCGACCCGGCGACCCGCGATCGAGGAGCCGTTCTCGGCGCTCGCTTTCAAGATCGCCGCACACCCCTTCTTCGGGAAGCTGACCTACATCCGGGTCTACTCCGGCCGGATCGCCGCGGGTTCACAGGTGATCAACTCGACCAAGGAGCGCAAGGAGCGCATCGGCAAGCTCTTCCAGATGCACTCCAACAAGGAGAACCCGGTCGACGAGGCGCGAGCCGGCCACATCTACGCGGTGATCGGCCTGAAAGAGACGACCACCGGCGACACGCTGTGCGACCCGCAGGCGCCGATCATCCTGGAGTCGATGACCTTCCCGGAGCCGGTCATCCAGGTCGCCATCGAGCCCAAGACCAAGAGCGATCAGGAGAAGCTGGGCATCGCCATTCAGAAGCTGGCAGAGGAGGATCCCACCTTCCAGGTCAAGCAGGATGACGAGACCGGACAGACGATCATCGCGGGGATGGGTGAGCTGCACCTTGAGGTGCTGGTGAACCGGATGCGCAGCGACTACAAGGTCGAGGCGAACATCGGCAAGCCCCAGGTGGCCTACCGCGAGACGATCCGCAAGACGGTGGACAAGTACGAGTACACCCACCGCAAGCAGACGGGTGGTTCCGGACAGTTCGCCCGCGTGATCATCAAGCTCGAGCCGCTGCAGAGCACCGACGGGGCGCTCTACGAGTTCGACAACAAGGTCAGCGGCGGGCGGATCCCCAGGGAGTACATCCCGTCGGTGGATGCCGGAGCGCAGGACGCCATGCAGTACGGCGTACTCGCGGGTTACCCGCTGGTCGGCTTGAAGGTCACGCTGCTCGACGGCGCGTACCACGAGGTGGACTCCTCCGAGATGGCCTTCAAGATCGCCGGATCGATGGCATTCAAGGAAGCGGCCCGCAGGGCCGGTCCGGTGATCCTGGAGCCGGTGATGTCGGTCGAAGTGACCACGCCCGACGACTACATGGGCGATGTGATCGGCGATCTCAACTCCCGGCGGGGTCACATCCAGCACATGGAGGAGCGCAGCGGTTCCCGCGTCATCAAGGCGCTGGTGCCACTGTCGGAGATGTTCGGATACGTCGGCGATCTGCGGTCGCGAACCCAGGGCCGGGCGAACTACACGATGCAGTTCGACTCCTATGCCGAGGTCCCGGCCAACGTCTCCAAGGAGATCGTCGCGAAGGCGACGGGCGAGTGAGCATCGAAGCGAAGCACACCAGACAACCCTGACAGCATGCCGCTACAGCAGGACTGGCCGCCTCCAGCGGACCAGCGGTTCCAGCGGATCAAGAGAACGAGTCCAGGAGGACGAGGCAAGTGGCGAAGGCGAAGTTCCAGCGGACCAAGCCGCACGTCAACATCGGAACCATCGGTCACATCGACCACGGCAAGACCACGCTGACTGCAGCTATCACCAAGGTCTTGCACGACAAGTTCCCGGACGTGAACGAGGCTTCGGCGTTCGACAGCATCGATAAGGCCCCCGAAGAGAGGCAGCGGGGCATTACGATCTCGATCGCGCACGTCGAGTACCAGACCGAGAAGCGGCACTATGCCCACGTCGACTGCCCCGGGCACGCCGACTACATCAAGAATATGATCACCGGTGCGGCCCAGATGGATGGTGCCATCCTAGTGGTGGCCGCCACCGATGGCCCGATGCCGCAGACCCGCGAGCATGTGCTGCTGGCCCGTCAAGTCGGCGTGCCCTACATCGTCGTCGCGCTGAACAAGGCCGACATGGTCGACGACGAGGAGATCATGGAGCTCGTCGAGCTCGAGGTCCGGGAACTGCTGTCCAGCCAGGAATACCCGGGCGACGACCTCCCGATCGTACGTGTCTCGGCGCTCAAGGCGCTCGAGGGCGACGCCGAGTGGGGCGCGAAGCTGCTGGAACTGATGGACGCCGTGGATGACAACATCCCGGAGCCGGTGCGCGAGATCGAGAAGCCGTTCCTGATGCCGATCGAGGACGTCTTCACCATCACCGGCCGTGGCACCGTGGTGACCGGCCGGGTGGAGCGTGGCATCGTCAAGGTGAGCGAGCAGGTGGAGATCATCGGCATCAAGGAGAAGTCGGAGACGACCACCGTCACCGGTGTCGAGATGTTCCGCAAGCTGCTCGACGAGGGCCGGGCCGGGGACAACGTGGGTTTGTTGCTCCGCGGTATTAAGCGCGAGGACGTCGAGCGCGGGCAGGTCGTCATCAAGCCGGGCACCAACACCCCGCACACCCAGTTCGAGGCGCAGGTCTACATCCTGTCCAAGGACGAGGGTGGGCGGCACACACCGTTCTTCAACAACTACCGTCCGCAGTTCTACTTCCGGACCACCGACGTGACCGGAGTCGTGACGTTGCCCGACGGCACCGAGATGGTCATGCCGGGTGACAACACCGAGATGACGGTGCAGCTCATCCAGCCGATCGCCATGGACGAGAACCTGAAGTTCGCAATCCGCGAGGGTGGCCGCACCGTGGGCGCCGGCCGGGTCACGAAGATCTTGAAGTGAGGCATGAGGGGTACGTGCCAGATTGGGGCGCCTTCCCAATCTGGTACGCTACCCACTCTCCCTCGGTTGGCATGACATACCACCGGTCTGGGCGTCGAGCGCGACACACCCGACCGCGGGGACCGGTGGGCGGGTAGGCCAAGCCAGCGGTACGAGGACAAGCAGTGCAAGAACTGCGCTGATTAGACAAGAAGTGGCACGAGACTGACAGGACGGCAAGCCACCATGGCGGGACAAAAGATCCGCATCCGGCTCAAAGCCTACGATCATGAGGCGATTGATGCTTCCGCGCGCAAGATCGTTGAGACCGTGACGCGCACCGGTGCCCGGGTCGTCGGACCGGTGCCGCTGCCGACCGAGAAGAATGTTTATTGCGTCATCCGCTCCCCGCACAAGTACAAGGACTCGCGGGAGCATTTCGAGATGCGCACGCACAAACGGCTGATCGACATTCTCGATCCGACGCCCAAAACGGTGGACGCGCTGATGCGGATTGACCTGCCGGCCAGCGTCGACGTCAACATCCAGTAAGGCCTCACGACATGACAGCGACTGATTCGGAGCAGCAGAGTTCGGAGCACCCGGACGGTAAGACCGTCCGTGGAATACTGGGCACCAAGCTCGGGATGACTCAGGTCTTCGACGAGAACAACAGGATCGTCCCGGTCACCGTGGTGGCAGCCGGGCCGTGCGTGGTGACCCGGATCCGCACCGCGGACAAGGACGGTTACCCCGCGGTGCAGCTGGCCTACGGCGCCATCGATCCGCGCAAGGTGACCAAGCCGGTGGCCGGGCAGTACGCCGCGGCGGGCGTCACCCCGCGACGGCACCTGGTCGAGCTGCGCACCGCCGATGCGGCGGACTACGAGGTAGGCCAGGAGCTCACCGCTGAGGTGTTCGATGCCGGCGCAGTGGTGGATGTGGTGGGAACCAGCAAGGGCAAGGGCACCGCTGGGGTGATGAAGCGGCACGGTTTCAGCGGCCTTGGGGCCAGTCATGGGACCCAGCGCAAGCACCGCTCACCGGGTTCGATCGGCGCCTGCGCCACGCCGAGCCGGGTCTTCAAGGGCACCAGGATGTCCGGCCGGATGGGCAATGTCCGGGTGACCACCCAGAACCTCACGGTGCACCGGGTCGACGCGGAGTCAGGGTTGTTACTGATCAAAGGTGCGCTACCGGGCCCGAAGGGCGGTCTCGTGCTGGTCAAGACGGCGGCTAAGGGTGGTATGCCGAGGTGAGTCCAGAAACGAGAACCGTTGACATCCGCACCCCGCAGGGTGCTACCGCGGGCACCGCGGAGCTACCGGACGCGATCTTCGACGTGCCGGCGAACATCCCCTTGATGCATCAGGTGGTGGTCGCCCAGCTGGCAGCGGCGCGGCAGGGCACGCATAGCACCAAGACCCGCGGTGAGGTCAGCGGTGGCGGTGCCAAGCCCTACCGGCAAAAGGGCACCGGGCGGGCTCGCCAGGGCTCCATCCGGGCCCCGCAGTTCACCGGCGGTGGTATCGCGCACGGCCCCACACCGCGGGACTACAGCCAGCGCACTCCGAAGAAGATGAAGGTTGCTGCGCTACGCGGCGCGTTATCGGACCGGGCGCGTAACGGGCGGATACATGTGATCTCCGGGCTGGTATCCGGTGATGTGCCATCCACCAAGACGGCTCGCACCGTACTTGATGCGCTGGGGTCTCCCAACGCCAAGCTGCTGGTTGTGCTCAGCCGCGCCGACGAGGTGAGCCGTCGCAGCGTGCACAACCTCTCCGCGGTACACGTGCTGAGCCCAGACCAGCTCAACACCTACGACGTGCTGGCCAACGACGAGGTGGTGTTCACCACGGATGCCCTCCAGGTGTTCTTGGCCCATGCCGCCCAGACTCAGGCCACTCAGACGCAGGCCGCAAAGACGCAACCCGCTCAGCAGGTCAGCGGCACCCAGGAGGTCACCCGATGATCCCGGACCCGCGCGACGTGATCCGCAAGCCGGTGATCTCAGAGAAGAGCTACGGCCTGCTGGAGCAGCAGAAGTACACCTTCGTGGTCGCGCCACACGCCAACAAGACCGAGATCAAGATTGCCATCGAGAAGATCTTCGGTGTACAGGTGGTCAGCGTCAACACACTCAACCGCCCAGGCAAGCGCAAGCGCACCAAGTTCGGGACCGGCAAGCGCAAGGACACCAAGCGGGCGATCGTGACGCTGTCTGCCGAGAGCAAGCCGATCGAGATCTTCGGTGGGCCGGCCGCGTGAGCGAGGACGGATAGAACATGGGCATCCGCAAGTACAAGCCGACGACTGCCGGTCGTCGCGGCGCCAGCGTCGCCGATTTCGCCGAGATCACCCGGGACCACCCGGAGAAGTCGCTGATCCGCCCGCTGCACAGTAAGGGCGGTCGCAACGCCCACGGCCGGATCACCACCCGGCACCAGGGCGGCGGTCACAAACGTGCCTACCGCCTGATCGACTTCCGGCGGGCGGACAAGGACGGCGTGCCGGCGAAGGTCGCGCACATCGAGTACGACCCGAACCGCACCGCACGGATCGCGCTGCTGCACTACGCCGATGGCGAGAAGCGCTACATCATCGCCCCGGAGAAGCTACGCCAGGGTGACACCGTGGAGAACGGTCCCCAGGCCGACATCAAGCCCGGGAACAACCTTCCGTTACGCAATATCCCGGTCGGCACGGTGGTACACGCCATCGAGCTCCGTCCCGGCGGCGGGGCCAAGATCGCCCGCTCCGCTGGCGCGCGGGTCCAGCTGGTGGCCAAGGACGGTCCCTACGGCCAGCTGCGGATGCCCTCCGGGGAGATCCGCAACGTCGACGTCCGGTGCCGCGCCACAGTGGGTGAGGTCGGCAACTCCGAACAGGGCAACATCAACTGGGGCAAGGCCGGCCGGATGCGCTGGAAGGGCAAGCGGCCAACCGTCCGTGGTGTGGTGATGAATCCGGTCGACCACCCGCACGGCGGTGGCGAGGGCAAGACCTCCGGTGGGCGGCACCCGGTGAACCCAGCTGGTAAGCCCGAAGGCCGCACTCGGCTCCACAAGGCCAGCGACAAGTTGATCATTCGTCGTCGCCGCACCGGCAAGAAGCGCTGAGCAGGAGGGAGCAACCATGCCACGTAGCCTGAAAAAGGGCCCGTTCATCGACGACCACCTGCTCAAGAAGGTGGACGCGCAGAACGAGGCCGGCACCAAGCA
>JBOHFK010000185.1:0-9329 GCA_050699635.1 Pseudonocardiaceae bacterium
GGCGCCGGGTGATCGGGCTGCCCCCCGTCCCATGCCGTGGCGAGATCGCGCCCGAACTCGGTGAGCAACGCGGTCCGGTCGCCGTCGGCGGCATCCCCGAGGTCGTCGATCACCCGGACGACGTCGTACACCGCGATCAGGTCGGCCCGCAGCGTGCGGGGCAACAGCCGCAGCGCGACCGGGAAGTTCTCCGCGCGTCGCTTACGCGCCAGCATCCTGGCCAGCGCCCGGCCGCGCGCGATCACGCCGCTATCCGGGATCGCTGCCATGACGCCAGTTTCGGTGCCACAGCAGGACATTTCTGCGCCACACAGGCTAGTTCTGCGACGCGGGAACTGTCACATTTGAGTAAGTATCACCGGATTACAGTGGGGGTATCCAGACCCTGGCAGCACGATTGCGGCGGGGGAACCGGGAGTGCACCCAACGAGAGGAGGGCGCCACATCCAGCTCGACGACCTGGTGCCCGCGATTCTCGATCGGCTGCCGGTCATCCTGGCCGAGGTCCGTGAGCTGCTCGCCGAACAACAACCGGACTATGCGGGATTCCTCAACGAGGACTTCAACGAGGTCCTCACCGCTGCCGAGGGCTTCATCGCCCGGCTGGTCCGCCTGGCCGAGCGGGACCCATCGGCGATTGCGACCCAGCTGGCATCCGGGGTGGAGCAGGCCATTTTCGAGGAGATCGGGCGCATCCATTACGACCAGCAGCACGATATATCGCACCTGCTGGCCGCCTACCGGACCGGCGCGGCGGTGGCCTGGCGCCATGTGTCCGAGACCGCGCTGCAGCTGGGTGTTCCCGTCGAGACCATCGCCGGGCTGGCTGCGGTGATCTTCGCTGCGGTGGAGCAGCTGTCGGCGTCGTCCTTGCGGGGTTATGTCCGGGCCCAGAGCGCCGCCGAACACGCCCACGGCCAGCTGCGTGACGAACTGGCCGGGCTGCTGCTGTCGGACCGCTGCGACACCGCGGCCGTCCGGGTCGCGGCGAGCCGGGCCCAATGGCGCCTGCCCCGCCACGCCGCCGTCGTCCTGATCAACCCGGACCACGAGGTCGGGCGGGTGCTGCTGGACCGGCTGGACCACTCCTGCCTGCGGGTACGCCGGGGCGAGATGCTGGTCACGATCGTGCCGGACCCGGAGGGCCCCGGGCGCCGGAAACGGCTGGCGACCAGCTTGCGGGGCGCCGGAGCGGTCGTAGGTGCCACGGTGCCACTGGACCAGCTGCCGGCCAGCGTCGGTCTGGCCGAGCACGCCCTGCGGCTCAAACACCTGCTGCCCGATGACCCCCTGTTCGTCGACGAGCACCTCGACGCGATGCTGGTGCACCGCGACGACCGGCTCCTGGCCGCGTTGCGCCAGCAGTACCTGGCCCCGCTGGCCGGCCTGCGCGAGTCCACCCGCGAGCGACTGTGCGCAACACTGACCTCCTGGCTGCTGCACCTGGGCAACCGCAAGGCAGTGGCGGACGAGCTGCACATCCACCCGCAGACCGTGCGCTACCGGCTGGGCCGGCTGCGCGAGCTGTTCGGGCCGGCGCTGGACGATCCCGCCACCCGCGCAGCGCTGCTGCTGGCGCTGGCCTGGGGTCCGGCGGTCACCGAAGCGGGCCCACCGGCGCCAGAGGAGCAGCGCCAGTGACGCCCGAACCTCAGCGGCTGCTGGTGGTCAGCGCCACCATCGGCGAGGGCCACAACGCCACCGCTCGGGCGGTCGAGGAGCGGGCCCGGCGGCTGTGGCCGTCCTGCGAGATCCGCCGGGTGGACACCTTGGAGCTGATGGGCGCATGGGTGGGCCCGGGATTCCGCTGGATCTACCGGGTGAACGTGGACACCACACCCTGGCTCTACGACTTCTTCTATCGCGCGTTGTGGCGCTATCCGTGGTTCGCCACGGCCTCCTGCGGGTTTACCAGTGGGTGGAGCGGCCGGCGGCTGGCACCGATCATCGCCGGATACCAGCCGGATCTGGTGGTCTCGACCTACCCGCTGGGCACCGGGGGGCTGGACTGGATCCGGCGCCGCGGCGGCCTCGACGTCCCCGTCGCGGCGATCATCTCGGATTTCGCGCCGCACCCGTTCTGGGTCTATCCCGGCATCGATCTGCACTACGTGGCGAGCGAGGCCAGCCTGCGGGCGATGTACCGGGCGCGGCCCGACGCGCGGGGCGCGGTCGGGGCACCCCCGGTCGTCTCCGCGTTTCACCCGGCCGGTCCGGCCGACAAGATCGCCGCCCGGCGGCGCTGCGGGCTGCCCGAGACCGGCCTGGTCGTGCTGGTGTCCTGCGGTTCACTCGGGTTCGGCTCGGTGGAACGCGCGGTGGCGGCCGGGCTGGGCGCGGGTCCGGAGGTCTGTGTGGTGGTGGCGTGCGGGCGCAATGAGGCGCTGCGGGCCCGATTAACCGCCCGTAGCGAGCCGGCGCAGCGGCTGGTGCCACTGGGCTGGACCTCCGAGATGCCGGCGCTGACCGCGGCCGCCGACGTCGTGGTGACCAATGCCGGCGGGGCGACAGCCCTGGAGGCACTGGCGTGCGGCCGGGCGGTGCTGATGTTCGAGCCGATCGCCGGGCACGGCAAGGCCAACGCCGCACTGATGGCACAAGCCGGCCTGGCGAAGGTATGCGACGCTCCGGCGGAGCTGGTCGACGTGCTGCGCGCGCTGGCGGCCCAGCCCGCCCGGCTCGCGGCGGCCGAGCAGCGCGCGCTGACCCACATCGGTGCCCTGAACTTCACCGCCGAGATCGCCGCGCTGCCTGACCTGCCCCGCCACCACGGCGCCCAGCCGCTGGCCGCGTCGGACGCCTTCTTCGCCTACGCCGACACCGCCACGGTGCCCCAGCAGGTCGGCGCCGTGCTCCTGCTCGAGAGGCTCGGCGGCCCAGCCGGCAGTAATGGGATCACCGGTGGTTTCGCCGAACAGCTCGCCGAGCGACTAGCGGCACGTATCACCGAACGGGCGCCCGCGCTGCCGATGCTGCGGCGGAAGCTGGAGCTGCGACCGGGGCGACGGCCCCGCTGGCTACCTGCGGGTGACCTCGACCCCGGCGCGCACCTGCGGGTCCGAACGGTTGGCGCCGCCCACGGCGTGTCCTGGACGGCAGCGGTGCGAGAGTTCTTCGCCACCCCGGCCCCACTGGACCGCCCACCCTGGCAACTGGAAATAGTGCACGACACCGACACCACCCGCACCGCCGTCCTAGCCAAACTCCACCACTGCCTAGGTGACGGCCTAGCCGTCACCACCACCCTCCTCGCCCTGCTCGCCGATGATGCCGGGCGCATTCAGCGGGCTCAGCGGGGTAATTCACACCTCGTTCACCCCGCTGAGCCCGCTGAATGCGGGAAGGTTCCCTGGGGTCGGGTGGTGAAGGGGTTGGTGAGTTTGGGTGCGGCGGGGCGGGCGCCGGGTGGGAGACCGGTGGGGGCGAGCAGCGCAGCCAGGGATTACGGCATGGTGGGGTTGCCGGCGGCTGCGGTGCGGGCCTGCGCCCGGGATCATGGGGTGGGCACGACCGCGCTGTTGCTGGCCTTGGTCGGTGAGGCGCTGTACCGCATCAACCCGGCCGCCACCACGGCGAGTGGCCGGCTGCGCGCCCTGGTGCCCCGGACCACCCGCGCGCTGCGGCGAGCCGCCACCAACGACTCCCGATATCAGGGCAATCACACCGCAGCCCTCGCCGTGGACCTGCCGGTCGGGCCGATGCCACTGGGGTGGCGGCTCCGTGCGGTGGCGGCCGCGCTGGCCCGGCAGGAACGGGCCGAGCAGCCGGTGGCCGCCGAGACCGTGGTGCGGGCCCTGGGCCACCTGCCGGCCCCGCTGCACGCACGGCTGGTCCGGGCAATCTACGGACGCCGGTTCTTCACCCTCGTCACGTCGGTGTTGCCAGGTTCCCGAAAGGCGCATTATGTAGGGGGAGTCCGAATCGTGTCGGTATTTCCGTTGCTACCTCTTGCCGAGGGCGTCGGGCTCGCTGTTGGTTTCCTGACATGGGGAGACATGATCGGCATCGGGGTGACCACCGACACCGGGCTGGTGTCCGGCGCTGACCGGTTCGCGGACGCACTGCGCCGGGCATTCGACGCGCTGGCGACCGATCCTCGGGGTGCTCGCACGGCCACCGAGACAGCGCGGGAGTGAGCGTGTCGAGTCTGGCGGTGTTATCTGTCGCGGCGCCGGCTGCGGTGTTGTTCGTCGCGGTACCGGCCGCGGTGGCCGGCGCAGCCAGCTTCGGGCTGGCCAGCGCAATCCAGCAGCGCGCCACCAAGCAGGTCCCGACCAGCGGCACGCTCAACCCCCGGCTGCTGCTGGACCTGATCCGCCGGCCGGTGTGGGTGCTGGGGATCGGCACCGTCGTCGTGGGGTTGAGCCTGCAGCTCGTCGCGCTCGCCTTCGGCCCGTTGGTGCTGGTGCAGCCGCTGCTGGTGACCGGTGTGCTCTTCGGTGCGCTGTTCTCAGCGTTGCTGGCCCGCCGCCGGGTGGACCACCTGGTCGTGCTCGGTTCTCTGGGGTGCGTGGCCGGATTGTCCGCCTTTCTGGTGCTCGCCCAGCCGACCGGAGGATCCGAGCAACTCGAGCAGGACGGGTGGTCGCTGCTGCCACTGGCCGTCCTCCTGGGCCTGATCGTGATCGTCTGCCTCGTCGTGGCCAGCCGGTTTACCGGGGCTGTCCAGGTGGCGGCGTTGGCGGCGGCCACCGGAGTGCTGTACGGCCTCACCGCTGGACTGATGAAGGTGGTCACCGACCAGTTCCGATCCGGCGGATTCGCCGAACCGTTCGGGCACCCGGTGCTCTACGTGGTGTGCGTGGTGGGCCCGATGGGGTTCCTACTCAGCCAGAACACCTTCCAGCAGGGCACCCTCATCGCGCCGGCCTTGGCCATCATCACGATCGTGGATCCGCTGGTCGGCGTCGCGATCGGGGTGGGCTGGCTGGGGGAGCAGGTGAGCAGCTCGCCCGCGGTGCTCACCGGTGAGCTGATCTCGGCGCTGGTCCTGATCGGCAGTGTGTGGCTACTGGCCAACCGCGGCACCCAACTCCGTCGCGAGATGGAACAACCGCCGCAGCGCGAAGCTCCGCAGCGCCGGGCCGCCTGGGGATGATCACCGGCTGGAACGCGCTGGTCACCGGCGGATCATCGGGCATCGGTGCCGCGATCGCCGAGGGCCTCGCGGCGGCCGGCGCCCAGGTGGTGGTGCTCGGCCGGGATCCCGACCGGCTCGACGCGCTGGCCCGCCGGATCGGGGCTCGTGTGCTGGTGGCCGACCTGTCCAGCGCCGACGGCCTGGCCCGGGCGGCCGGCACCGCGGCGGAGGCGGACCTGCTGGTGCACTCCGCGGGCCGCGGGTGGGCCGGGGATCTGGCGACGATGGCTGGGCCGGACATCGACGCGCTGGTCGCGCTGAATCTGACCGCCCCGATGCACCTCACCCGCGCCGCGCTGCCCGGGATGACAGCACGCGCGCGCGGCCATCTTGTGTTCGTGTCCTCCATCGCCGCGGTGGGCGTCGGTGGGGAAGCGGTCTACGCCGCGACGAAGGCGGGGCTTGCAGCCTTCGCGGCCAGCGTCCGCCTCGAGGTGGCCGGTGCGGGCATCGGCGTCACCACCGTGCTCCCCGGCGCGGTACGCACCCCGTTTTTCGACCACCGCGGGCGGCCCTATGACCGGAGCTTTCCCCGTCAGGTTGATCCTGGTGAGGTGGCGTCGGCGCTGCTCGGGGCGATCGAGCACGGCGCCGCGGAGATATTCGTGCCGCGCTGGCTGGCGGTGGCCGCGCGGGTGCGTGGTGTCGCACCTGAGGTGTTTTACCGCCTGGCGCGGCGGTTTGGCTGAGTGCTGCAGGCCGAACGCGGTCAGGCCGCGGCGGCGACCCCGAACCGCAGCCGGATGCCCGCACCGCGTAGTTCCCGGCGGAACCACAACAGCGACACCGCGGTAGCCACGGCCACCAGGGTGAACGAACCGGCAGTAGTGACCATGAGAAAGTTGCCCAGGGTGGCGCGGGCCAGCACCCACAGCGTGGCGGCGCCGTTGGTCAAGAACACCATCGCCCACAGCAACGACACCCGCCGGAAGAACCGCTGCACCCGGAGGTTGCTGGTCAGGGCGACGGGGAAGGCGCAGAAGTCGTCGGCCAGCCGGGCGATCAGCGGGCGGCGCAACCCCACCGTGGCCAGTAACACGAACGCGATCACGAAGTTCTGCAGCGTGGGCTGCAGGAAGTACAGGAACGCACTCCCGGTGGTGTACCCGATGACGGTGCGGATCACGAGCAGCCCGGTGGTGAGCCATAGCACCGCCGGGATCGGGGTTCGGGTCAGCAGCCGGCACGCCAGCACGCCGAGCGCCCAGCTCAGCGCCGCGAGCAGCCCGCCGGTCAGATTGGTGAGGCTCAGCATCAGCCAGAACAGGCCTATCGGGGCCAGCACCACCTCGAGCAGGTGCCGGGCCACGTGGCGAAGTTGACCTGACACTGCCCCGAGGTGGATGACCTGCGCTGGTGAATACATTGCGGTGGAGGTTAGCCGGGTGCCCTCAGTACCCGCTAACCCGGTGCTAGCGGGGCGTTGTAGTCCACGTGGAGTTTAGCGTGCTGCCTGCTGACGTCAGGTCAGCCAGCGGATGTCATCAGGACCGGGGAGGTGGACCTTGCGCTCTGACAATCCCATCGCTTCGGCCGTCGCACCCACGAGTGCATCCTGAGCAAGATCCGGTTGAGCGTCCCGCACAATCAGTAAGGTCTCGATGACCTCCCAGACGTCCGGGCCACCGACCAGCCCAGCCCGCCGGCCAGTAGGACCGGGACGAAGGCTGATGCCAGGGTGTTCTTCGACCCGTAGCGCCTCATCCTCGAACAGGTTGGTCATCGCCGACATCGACGTGCCGGGATGACTGCGCCGTTAGCCGGCCAGACGTCGAAGCACGTCACTGTCAAACCGCACAGACCGGGGCGAACTCATAACTACAGTGTGGCCATCTGTAGCGCCGAAGCGGTGCGCTAGCCCAAGTGGAAAGCGATCAGTTCGGTGAATTGGCTGGCGTCAGCCCTGCTTGGTGAGCTGGTCCGCGCGCTGGTGCGACACGCCGAGCAACTTGCCGACGTCCCGCAGCGGGATTCCCGATCCCCTGAGCTCGGCCGCTGCGGCGCGGACCTCGGCCGCCGCGTCGGACTGAGCCTTGGCCGCTTCGGCTCGCAGGTGTTCGGCGCGGCGCAGGTGCTCGGCCGCGGCGCCCGGCATGGTGATGTCGATCGTGAGTTCGAAGGAGTCGGGTTCGACCCCTTCCATGATCGCGATCAGGTCCCGGGCCATGACGTCGATCTCCCGCAGGTTGCGGGCCTGGGTGTGGCGGTCGATCTCGGGGATGTGCACCAACCAAAATCGGCCGTCCCGAGTGACATGTGCGGTGTAGTTCATCGTCTCCACCAGCCCCTTCCCAGCTTCGGCTGACACTCGCGATAAATCTGCTCGGTGAGCCCCTCGCCGATCTCACGATGCCGGGGGATCGGGATCAGCAGCCCGTCAGTGCAGCACCGCGAAAGTCCGTCGGGGATCAGATGGCCTTGAGGTTGGTGGCGAGGCGGAGTCTGGGCGACGACATGGATGCTTGTCGTCGTCGGGAGGCCCTCTCGAACGACCACATGGATGCTTGTTGCTGTCGGGAGGCGATATGGATGCTTGTCGTGATGGCGCAGCCCGGACCCCCGAAGAATTAACGCGGCACAGCACTAGCTTGTACGTCTATCCTGCTCTAGACACAACCGTCTATCTCGGACTAGACATAGAAGCAGCATCGAGCGCGCAGCTCAGCGCCGCGAGCAGCCCGCCGGCCAGGTTGGTGAGGCTCAACATCAGCCAGAACAGGTTCTACCCGGCCGGTGGCGGCTGTACAGCACCCACGACTCCGTGGGCGGGGTTCAAAACGCCGCCTCCATCAACGTCACGCGCTAGCGGTTGGCGTTGGTGGGTGGAACCGACCGACCGCCAGGAGCCATTGACGGGAGCCGCTCAACCGGCGGTCGGTCGGGGATGTGGGGGACCGGATAGTCCGCCGTCGTTGATGATGATGAGGTGCGCCATGCAGGCCTCGCATCGCTTGCACGCAGGCACGGACAGCAGTGGCGTGATCATCACTAATCGGTGCCCGCACAGCGCCTCGAGGACGCCGATCGGGTGGTTGCCCCATTCCTCGATGAGGTGCTCGCGGTAGTCCAGGGGGCTCAATCCCCACTTGAGGGTGCCCGTCACGAGAGGCTCTCGGTTCATCGGGCAGGTAAGCGAATGCAGGCGGGACACAACCGATCCGGTGAGGCGATAAGCGCGGCGGGAATCACGTCATCCCCGCACAGCGCGATGTACCGGCCGGTGGGCTTGCGGCCGACAGCGAGAGCGTCAGGAGTGAGTTGGTGCTCGACGCCGGTGCGGGCATCAACCATCTGCACCGTGCGACCGCGCGCCTGGGTCGCCCCTCTCCGATGCCGGCCCGTCATACGCTGCCTTCCCAATTCGCGGTGGTGAGAAGTCATGCTCGATGCGTTTCGGCGCCTGGGCTGCCACATCATCGCCACATCGCGGCTCCGTCTTGGTTGATGAACCGATCACTGGCACGCTTACGACGACCGCCGGGAGGGAGCCCGAAGCTGCAGATGGCTGAGACTGAACAGCTACCGTCCCGAATGGGTGTACGGATCGCCGAGCTCCGCAAGATCCACGGCCACACTCAGCAAGCGTTGGCCGCCCGCGCCAACGTGTCTTACTCGCTGTTGCGCAAGGTCGAGCGCGGGGAACGACCGGCGTCACCGTCGTTCATTGCGGCTATCGCTCGGGCGCTTGGAGCGAGTGTGCTCGACCTCACCGCGCAGCCCTACGGCGCGCACGACGCGCGCCCGACATCCGAGCAGGCCGGGGTGCCGGTGCTGCGGCAAGCCTTGATCGAAGGTGACGACCCCGAGCTGGATACCTCGCTGCGTACCTTGGACGATCTGCGCGCTGCGGTAGCTGAGATCAAGGAGTTCGATCGCCGCACACAGCATGCTGAGGTCGTGCGGGGCCTGCCGGATGTGCTGCGCCACCTGCACAGGGCTGTGCTCGACCTTCCTAGCTGCGCGCATCCTGGCGCTTATGAGGTACTCGCCGCCGCGTACTCCTATGCCGTTGTTGCCCTATACCGGCTCGGCCACCTCGATTTGTCCCACCTTGCTGACGAGCGCGCCCGCGCGGCCGCGGCACATGGCGATGATCCACTGCGGGCCGCTGTCACCGAGTGGAACCATTCCCTGATCCTGATGTTCGACGGCGCCTACCCCGCGGGGTTACGCAGCGTAGAGCGGGCCG
>JBOHFK010000186.1:0-9048 GCA_050699635.1 Pseudonocardiaceae bacterium
TGGTGCGCCAGGCGCTCGCTCCGTGCAGTACTCCATGTCGGTCGCGAAGCGCTACGACCGTGATCAGCATCCCCGCGCTCGGCGAATAGCCGACGATGCGGACACTGTTGGCGTGCGCCGATTGCGGGTCGGGCTCGTCCACGATCCGGTCCGGGTCAGTGACCGCTTCGACTGTCCAGCCAGGATCGATGTCGACAGCATCGGGGTAGCGCAGCGAACGGGTGCGAATGTGGCGGGCCGCGTGATCGTCCCACTCGATCCGCTCACTCACGTGTGACAGCGTATGACACATTCTGGCACTTGACCATACCGCACGGCCCGCTACACACAGGGTCACTTCTCACTCGGTCGGGGGCGTGGTGCTACGAACACCTGCCCTCGACCTTGATCCCAATGCCGCGGTGAGCCGTTGCTCCATGATTGCTACGTTGAGAGTGGATGTGGCCACAGTTGTAATCCTGCCAGTCACCATCGTGCTTGGTCAGCGCAGTCGACCCACCCGACCACACCCGCCACCGACCCCCGCGAAGTCCCACCCGCCGCGCGGTGCGGTGCGGGCCATGGCCTGGATTGACCCACCACCGGCGGAAGCCGGTAAGCGGTGAGAGCGTGATCGAGGGACGGCCGCCGGTACCGTCCAAATGGTGACCTCCCGACGCGCGCCACCAGCTGGCACGTCGGCAAGCTGCTGGACCCGGCACGGGACGGCGCTGTGCTGCCCGTGCTGCACCTCAACGGTTTCAAGATCGCTAATCCGACGCTGCTGGCCCGGATTCCCGAGGACGACCTAGTGTCGCTGCTGCGCGGCTACGGCTACGACCCGATGATCGTCGCCGGGGACGACCCGGCCAGCGTGCACCAGCAGCTCGCCGCGGCCTTCGACAGTGCCCTGGAACGGATCACCGACATCCGCTGGGCGGCTCGTGGCGGAGCTGGGGTGGATGGAGTGGCGCTGCCGCTGCGGTGGCCGATGGTGGTGCTGCGCACCCCCAAGGGCTGGACCGGGCCGGTCGAGGTCGACGGTCAGCGGGTCGAGGGCACCTTCCGCGCTCACCAGGTGCCACTGGCCGGTGTGCGCACCGACCCGACCCACCTGGCGGCCCTGGAGCGGTGGCTGCGCTCCTACCAGCCAGAGGAGCTCTTCGACCAGGATGGCCGACCCGTGCCGGAGCTGGTGGAGCTCGCCCCGGCGGGGGAGCGCAGGATGAGCGCCAACCCGCACACCAATGGCGGCGCGCTGCTGCGTGACCTGGAACTACCGGACTGGCGTGAGCACGCGGTGGAGGTGCCCGCACCGGGAACCGCGTTCCACGAGGCCACCCGGGTGCTCGGCGGCTGGCTGCGCGACCTCGTGTCCGCCAACCCGTCGTCGTTCCTCATCACCGCCCCCGACGAGCTGGCGAGCAACCGGCTGCAAGACGTGCTCGACGTCACGGGCCGCCGCTGGGACGCCTTGCGCGGCCCGGGGGATGACCGGCTGGATCCGGGCGGTCGGGTGGTGGAGATGCTCTCCGAGCACGTCTGCCAGGGGTTGCTGGAGGGATACCTGCTCACCGGCCGGCACGGCCTGTTCACCTGCTACGAGGCGTTCATCCACATCGTCGACTCGATGATGAACCAGCACGCGAAGTGGCTGGAGTCCAGCGCGAGGATCCCCTGGCGACGGCCGCTGGCTTCGCTGAATTACCTGCTCTCCTCCCACGTCTGGCGCCAGGACCACAACGGCTTCAGCCACCAGGACCCGGGGTTCCTGGACGTGGTGATGAACAAGAAACCCGAGGTGGTGCGGGTCTACCTGCCCCCAGACGCCAACACGCTGCTCTCCATCTACGACCATTGCCTGCGCAGCCGGCACTACGTCAACGTGGTGGTAGCCGGAAAGCAACCGGCGCTGTCCTACCTCAGCGCCCAGGAGGCCGATCCGCATTGCGCCCGAGGTCTGGGAATCTGGGCGTGGGCCGGCACCGAACGGGCCGGCCAGCCCGACGTGGTGCTCGCCTGCGCCGGTGACATCCCCACCCTGGAGACTCTGGCCGCCGCCGCGCTGCTGCGCCAGGCACTGCCCGAGCTGAGCGTCCGGGTGGTCAACGTCGTCGATCTGATGCGGCTGCTTCCCGAGTCGAAACACCCCCACGGGCTCCCGGACCACGAGTTCGACGCGATCTTCACCGCCGACCGACCGGTGATCTTCGCGTTCCACGGCTACCCGCACCTGGTGCACCGGCTGACCTACGCGCGCCGCAACCACGACCAGATGCACGTCCACGGCTACCAGGAGAACGGCACGACCACCACCCCGTTCGACATGGTGATGCTCAACGACCTCGACCGCTTCAGCCTCGCCATCGACGTGATCGACCGGGTGCCGGGCCTGGCGGTCCGGGCCGCCGGGATCAGGCAGGAGATGGTCGACGCCCGGCTGCGGGCCCGCGCCTACACCCGCGAACACGGCGAGGACGCCCCTGAGATCGCCGACTGGACCTGGCCCGGCTGATGCGGGTCCTCACCGTCAACGCCGGCGGTGTCCGTTCTGGCCAGGCGCTGGTTGCCGCGGTGGGCAGCGGTTCTCACCGTCATCGTGGCGGTCCTGGCGGTGATCGGTGGATTCCTGGCCGCAGCGATCCCACCGCTGGCGCGAGAGGCCAGCCAGTTCGTCACCCAAGCCCCCACGATTCTGACCCGCTTGCAGAATCATCATTCTGTACTGGGGCAGCTCAATGATCGCCTTCACCTGCAGCAGCGCTTGGATCAGCTCCTCAGCGGGAAAGCCTCGAGCTTGTTCAGCGGCCTGCTAGGTGCGGGTCAGGCGGTATTCAACGCGCTATCGAGCACCCTGATAGTCGCCGTGCTCATCGTGTACTTCGTCGCTGATCTGCCGCGCATCCGCACGACTGCCTACCGGCTGGTGCCGAATTCGCGCCGTCCCCGGGCGATCCTGCTCGGGGATGAGATCTTCGCCAAGGTCGGTGGCTACGTGCTGGGAAACCTGCTGACCTCGCTGATCGCGGGAAGCCTCACGGCCATTTTCCTCGCGATCGTGCGGGTACCCTACCCACTCTTGCTGGGCATCTTCGTCGCACTCGTGGACCTGCTGCCGGTGATCGGTTCCGCCATCGCGGGCGTGGTGGTGTGCCTGGTGGCGCTGAGCGTGTCGCTGCCCACCTGCCTGGCCACTATCGGCTTCTTCGTCGTGTACCGGCTGGCCGAGAGCTACCTGATCGTGCCCCGGATCATCGGCCGGGCGGTCCAGGTACCAGCTGTGGTGACCGTGGTGGCGGCCCTGGTAGGCGGCGCCCTGCAGGGGATTGTGGGAGCACTCGTCGCCATTCCCGCTGCCGCGGCTCTGCTGTTCTTGACTCAGGAAGTGCTCTTCCCCCGCCTCGACCGCACCTGAGCCCGCGCTACCCGGCGGGCCGATCGAAGAGCCGCCGGTGCAGCTCGGTGGTGAGGGTATGGATCTCGCGAGTCAGTTCTGTGTTGGTCTTCAGCTCCAGCTCCTGCTCGGTGAAGTCGTGATCCGCTTTGGCCTGCTGGAAAGCCGCTTGCCGGTTCTGGCCGATCATGACGAAGGTGGACAGGAAGATGGCCTCCAGGGACACCACCAGCGTCAGTGTCGGCCATGGGCTGGATTCGAAAAACAGCATCCAGATGGCGAACAGCGCGGCATGGATGTAGACGAACGGCATCGATCCGGCGAAAGCGGTGATCTGATCAGCGATCCGCAGCTGGAGATCCTGCGCCCGTTGCGCCCGGTGCGCGACGACGACGGGATGCTCCTTGCGGTCCTGGGCCGGTGTGGTGTCCATGTCATCTCCCTGGGTCGGTCAATGTCCGGAGCATCGAACGGCTCAAGGGAGGACCATGCTAGGAACGCCGACCGACAGTCTCGGGTTCCGGCACGCGCGTCGGCACGCCGATGTAGCCATGCGTGACTGGACTCGACACGCGGTCAACAATCAGGCAGCCGGGGTGATGGTGGCTCCGACCGCACGTGGTTCTGGGATGGGATCGCCGTACTCGCGCATCACAGCGAGGTGGCCGACGATCGCTTCTCGCATCTCGGCCACGCAATCGTCGTATGTGCTGGCCGTGGCGATGCAGCCAGGCAGGTCCGGACTCCATGCACCGAATCCGCCGTCCTCGGCTTCCTCAATGATGATCACATAGCCCTGCCTGGCCGCCTTCCTCATAATCCCGATTGCCTCAGGATGCTCTTCTCAGTGCCTGGCGGCAACGTGTCGCTCGGCTTGCCCGCGACGGTGGTGGTACCCGGCTTGGTCGGGTGCCGGTAGTGCCGGTAGTGCCGGTAGTGCCGGTGGCTCCCACGTATCCGAACGATGTACCAACCGTCAGCCTCGATCATCTTGATGATCTCGCCAACCTTACTTTGGCCGTCAACGAGTCAGCGCATAAGGTGGGTGATCATCATGGTCACGAATGCGGGCCATGCTCGCTGCTCGGCGGTTAGCGCTGGAGAAAGATCACAGTACCGTGTTCGACGTCACCCTGCGACAACAGGGCTAGACGGTATGCCTCTGGTACCAGACCAGGGCCAGGTGCACGCCGATCAGCGCGATCAGGAGACCCGGAAACAGGAACACGTGCATGATGTAGAAGAACGAGCTGATCCCGCCGGTACCGGGGTATTCGGCACCCAAGCTGACCGGTCCCGCCATCGACGCCGCCGACCTGCCCCTGGTCGACGCCATGCTGCTGCTCACCCACGACCACCACGCCGACAACCTCGACGACGCCGGCCGCGCGCTGCTCCCCTCGGCGGGAGCCGTCGTCACCACGGCCTCCGGCGCCTACCGGCTCCGCGGCGCCTGCGACCTCACCCCATGGGCCACCACCGGCTCGAGCCGACCGTTCCCCTCGTACGAGGTGATCGTGTGGTGCCGAGCCGTCAGCGGTTGGACGCGGTAGCGGTACTTGCCGAACGAGAATCCCGGCTCTCTGCGTTGCAACGCCTGGCACTAGTCGACGCAGCAGCCTCATGGCTATCCAAACCCAACGGCGGTGAGCAGTTGGCGCATGCGCTGCTGGGCGCGGCATGCACGACTGAGGTCACCGCGGAGCATGCGTATCTGGCGCTGATCACCCCATCGGATAACTCGGATGATCATTCCGAGGCCTGCCTTCGTAGTGGCCAATCCTTGCGGGCGAGCGCCACCGGTCAAAGCTCACGCGCAGCGTGATCCTGTCAGGGACATGAAGTGACCTAATGACCGGTGATGATCGCCCATGAATAAGATCGGTCCAGGAGAAGGCAGATCCGGATGCACGACAACGGCTGGACCCGCTGGGGTGGACGGGTGGAGCGGCATCCAGCGGATTCGGCGATTTATGGCGCCCGCTTAGCCGAGGAAGCCGGTATCCCGACGACTCGGTACGTGGTAAACGGGATCACTGTCCACACCAACTAATCACTAAACCGGGCGGACTGTGCCGGAATCGTGCGCGCAGTTGGCTTCCTTAGAAAGTTGTCTACTACACACATATAAATTACGTATAGTTACTCCGACACACCGGACAGTGATGATGTAACCCGTGTGGGGGTTGATTTGGTCGCGTTATGTGAAATTCTGGACGCAGACCGTATCCTTTGCTGTATGACCACCCGCGGCGGTCCGGCCCATAGCCTCGCCGCCCATGGCGTCGTGCGCAGGCGTGCCGGATATGCGGAGGTGATGACTTTGTGTGCAGAAGTGCGATCGGCCTTGTCTTAGCTTACCGAGGCGGGAGCGCCAAGTTGGACCTCGGAGAACTGCACCCTGCCCGATCGCACCATTCGCATGGAAAGGGAACGTCATGGCGGCACCGAACCTCGGTAACTCGATCATCAGAGTCGTGAACTTCTTCGTGGTTGTGCTGGTAGCTCTCCTTCTCTTAAATCTCTTCTCTCTGCCGATCGCCAGCGCGATCCCGAACGCGGGGCAAAACGTGAGCGCAATAATCAGCGGATTGGTACAAGGGCTTAAGAACATTACCTCCAGCCTGGCGAACGCTGCCGCCGGAAACAACGCGGCGCTGGCCACTCCAAACGCGGTGGCGGCCACTCCCCCCGTTACGATCACGGATTCGGCAGGCCCTCTGCTCCCTTTGACGGTCGCCCCCGGGGCCACGATCACGGTAAGTAACCAAGGTTCGAGCCAGCATACAGTGACAGTGACTGATGTAAATGGCACATCGTTCGGCAGTGTCGTGATTCCCGGCAGCATTCCCGGTGGCCCTGTCCAGAGTCGCGTACTAACCGCGCCCACTTCGCGGGGCATGTATTACTATTCTGTAAACACTTCCCCTGCGTCCACGGGCACGCTGACCGTGAGTTGACAACGCGCGTGCCGGACGGCCTTTTGGTGGCGTCCGGGTGCCGGGATACACGTCTCGGGTTCCAAAGGTGTTGTCGGGAGCACGTGTGGCTGACGACCGGACTACCCGGTAAAGCACCGTCCCGCCGCCCGTGGCGAAGCAGCTGGCTAATGTCTCGTGGTTATTGCCGTCGACCTGACAAATAAGGCGACGGGCCATATTTCGAAAGAGTAGAGTTCCGACGCTCATTTTCCGAAGACGGTCCGTCGCGTGCCCCATACTACGGGCTTCAATAAAGATAAGATCACCAGGTTGTGCGCGCTTATTCATGCGACGGGTATCCAGCCGATCCCACAGGAAACATCGTGAAAGCCTTTGTGTTCGAAACCAACGGCGAACCATTGCAGGTCCTCGGTCTGCAGGAGCTGCCCGATCCGGCGCCCGGACCCGGAGAGGTCGCGGTCCGGATCCTGCTCGCCCCGGTGCACCCCTCGGACCTGCACATCATCCGCGGCCGCTACGGCCGCCAGCCGCGACTACCCGCCAGCCCCGGTATCGAGGCGGTCGGTGTCGTCGAGGAGCTTGGTTCCGGCGTGAGCACGCCGGTGCCCGGAACCCGGGTCGTGCTGCTGAACGTCATCGGCACCTGGCGGCAGCGGGTCGTGTGCCCGGCCGGCCGACTCGTCGTCGTGCCCCACGGGATGAGTGACGAGGACGCCGCACAAGCCATCATCAATCCGGTGGCAGCGTGGATGCTCACCGTTGGCGAGCACCGCCTCGCGCCGGGTGAACTCCTCACCCAGACCGCGGCTGGCTCGACCGTCGGCCGACTGGTACTGCAACTTGCCCGCTCGGAGGGGTTCCGCACCGTGAACCTTGTCCGTCGACGCGCCCAGATCGAGGAACTCGCCGCGCTCGGCGCGGATATCACGGTGTGCACCACGGACCCCGACTGGGCCGGGCAACTGATCGAGGCGACCCGCGGCGGCCCGCGCAAAGCGATCGACTGCGTCGCCGGGCGAGTCGGCGCCACGCTCGCTGAGACACTCGCCCCGGGAGGCCGACTGCTGGTGTTCGGCGCGCTGTCCTCCCACCGGCAGACCGACCGATCGGCGTTCGAGATGCCGCTCGTCGCACCGACAATGATCTACCGCGGCACCCGGATCGAAGGCTGGTTCTTGTTCCACTGGCTCGAGACCACACCTCTGGCCGAATCCATCACCGTTGTCTCGACGGTGCTTGATCGGCTCAGCTCAGGGGCGTTGCGGTTGCCGGCGGCCCTCCGGTACAAGCCCTCCGACATCGCGACGGCTATGGCCGACGCCGACGGCGGGATCCGCACCGCCACCAAGCCGGTGCTGGACATCGCCGGGAATTTCTGACCAGCAATTCGCCGGGCAGCGCATCACCCTGCGCCGGGAAACCACCCTCACCCACGTCATCATCGACAGGGTCTTAACCCGCACCATCCCACTAACTCTGACCCCGACCCAACGCGCCCGCCGCCAAAGCGCCCGCCCACCAGGCCCTGCTCCACTGCTCGACCAACGATTCACCCGGGCCCAGCGCACGGTGTCCTGCCGCGGCACCAGCGTTGACCAGGAAATATGACGCGGGACTAGTGTGGCCAGCCGCGATGGACTAGCCAACGGACCTTCCAGGCCACCTCTTGCGCCGGTTCGATCAGCTCATGTCACACATGCGCCTGATAACCGACCGCACCACAGACGTTCCCGCGACGGGCAAGCACACGGAGAACGACGTGCGCGACCGTCACCGCCGGGTGATCACGACCACCTGCCAGGCACACGGCGCGGTCGGGTTCACGAATCTGCTGGTGACCAAGAAAAACGGGATCGTCGTGCTGAACCCGCACGTGTGCCTTGGTGACTACCTCGAATACTGGCTACGCGAGATCGCAGCACACAGACGCGCAACCACGCTGCGCGGGTACGAAAGCGCCGTCCGGCTACACATCATCCCTGTACTGGGCACGAAAAGACGCGAAGCGGTGCTGTTCAGCCGGCCGCTGCTGTGGCCGAGTGCCCTCCCGCCGGCAAATACAATATATTCACGCGGTATTGCGCAATGCGCTCAGCAACGCCGAACGCGAAGAACTCATCACTCGAAACGTCGCCAAACTCGTCCAGATCCCTACCCCACGCTACAAGGTCGGCAACGGCCTACCCGTCAGCGACGTCAAAACACTCCTCGCGGCAGCCAAAGAAACCCGCTTCTATCCGATCTACGTGCTCGCTGCGACGCTTGGCCTTCGCCGTGACGAGCTACTTGGTCTCCGAAGGAGTGATATCGATTTCGCCAAAAACACGCTGCAAGTTGCCCAGACGGTACAACGGGTATCTGGTCGGTTGATCATCGATGAGACGAAGACGGATGCCTCCGACGCCGCGGAGTTATGGACCGATCACGATCTGGTCTTCACCACGACCATCGGCACACCCATCGAGCCGCGAAGCCTCAACACCCACTGGGAAGGCGTCCGATTGCAGGCTGGACTGCCAGGGGTGCGACTTCACGACTTGAGGCACACCGTCGTGAGTCTCCAGTTTGGAGCTCGGTACACCTCCGCATGTGGTCCAGGCAATCGCTCGACATGCCGACCTGGACGTAACCATGCGGATCTACGCGCACACCAACCTCGACACCATGCGCGAGGCCCTCGACAAGATCGATTGGGGTGCCGAGTGAGACGCCGTTGCTACACCACTGCTACAT
>JBOHFK010000187.1:0-8969 GCA_050699635.1 Pseudonocardiaceae bacterium
TGGTGCGGACACTGACGTTGCCCGGCTCCTCCCGGATCGCGGCGAACACATCCGCGCCTCCGGACCCTGCCTCCTGGTCCTCGCCTTCCTCATCGCCGGCGGACCGCGGGGCGATCAGGGTGAGCATCGCCTCGATCGAGGCGGCCGGAACCCGGGCGGCGATCCGCAGCGTCTGGGTTTTCTCGGCCTTCTCCAGCCCCGAACCGATGATCCGCAGCAGCCGCATCTTCGTCGGCGGCTCGATCCCCTCATCCCTGAGATGGGCCAGCAGCTCCGCCCGGACACGGTCGGAGCGTCGCTCTGCCTGACACACGTGCTCGGTCAGCCACTCGGTCGCCTTCTCGGCGTCGGCGACGCCGCACTCACGGAAACCGGTGAAGGCGCGGATCTGGGTGCGGTGGTACTTGCTGGTCCGCCCGTCCCACTCATACAAGCCCAGGTCCCGAGCCGGGACCTTCACCGCCCTGGCGACGAACTCAACCGCATCCTCGGGCAGATCGCTGCGACCGCGGGGGAACCGGCCGTGCTGCTGATGGAACTTCAGCATCAGCGCGAACGCCAGCCTGGTCGGCCCGCGCTTGCCGGCCAGCAAAGTCAGCTCCTCACCGACCAGGGTCCAACGCTCGATCAGCTCGTCCTCGTCGACGGTGCGCGCCACCGGCTCTCGCTCTCCCTACCCTCCGACGGTACGGCCCCGTACCGCAGCCGCCGCAAGCAAGACACGCAGGAAGTGCCGAGTTTATCCGGAGGGGGCACTCCTGGCGCTCGCTGCCACCATTCACCTGGGTCGGGCGATCGATCCCCATGCCGGAAAGCCACCGAGTGCCGATACCATTCACGGATTCGGCACTTTCGCCGGAGTCGTCGTGTCGCTACGGTCGACTGCACGCCGCCGTAGCGACACTGGCCGCCAAACGCGGCTGGACAATCCGGCAACAGACACGGTGAGCAGCTTCGCAACCGGCATCATCGCAGGACAGATCGGCATCATCGCCGTCTCCGGGCCCGCGTCGCAGCCACTCGCGGGATCGGGTTTGACCACTCGCTACTCAACGAAATTTGGAAGGAATCCCCGATGAGGCCCAGCACGATGACAGAGAACACCGAGACGCTGGATCAGCCGATCGCTGTGAACACCGGTGACTTCGACCTCGACGTCAGCATCGTCGAGTCCGGCGACGCAGCGCAGGCGCTGCTGGGCAGCACGGATAACGGGTGTGACACCCAGAAGCAGGGCGACTGCTGAGGGTCACCTGCGGCCATCTCCGGAGTGGTTGCCCGCCCGGAGATGGCCGCAGGGCTTCACGACGGCGATCTCCGACGGTGCGGAGGCATCAGGGGTGAAGGCGCAGGAGCGTTCGCGGTGGTATCGGTACGTTGATGCGGCGCTGGTCCGCGCGAGCGTGCATACCGGCGACGTCGTTGCCCGGCCATGGCCTGAGCTGGATAACGATGCCGAGATCGAGCAGTGGTGCGCCTGGCTTGCTCAGGTCTGGGCGCAGGCGCCCGTGGCGGAGGCTGTCGCCGTGGCCAGCCCGGTGTTGGCCGGGCGCGTTGAGGCGGTGTGCGGGGGTCTGCGGCCGCGTGCTGGTCAAGTGCGGCGCATGGTGATGTCGCTGGCCCGGTACCTGGTGCGGATGCGTGGCAGGGCGACGCCCTTCGGGCTGTTCGCGGGTGTGGCTGCGCTGCGTTTCGGCCCGCAGGTGTCGGCGCTGTGGACCGACAATCCGCAGGCGCAGACCAGAGCTGATGCGGTGTGGCTGGCTGGGGTGATCGCCCGGCTGGAGTCATGTTCGACGCTGCGGCGTCACCTGCCGGTCATAGTGAACGATCTTGTGTTCGTACGGGTCGAGCGGCTGGTGGTGCCCCGGCAACCACACGCCAGCGACCCAGGCCAGAGCACCTCGGTAGAGGTGTCGATGCGGTACAGCCCGGCCGTTCGAACGATCATGCACACCGCCCGATCGCCCATCCAGGCTGGTGACCTGATCGACAAACTGGCCACCGAGTTCCCCGATGCCCCCGTCTCGGCGATCGAGCACATGGTGGCCGAGCTGGTGACGCATGGTGTCCTGATCACCAGCCTGCGTCCTCCCTCGACCAGCACCGATGGCCTCGCCCACGTCCTGCACCAGCTCCATGGAGCGGACGCGGACACGCTGGAGGAGGTCGAGTCGCTGGTAGGGCAACTGCGGGTGATCAACGCCCAGGTGCAGGCCGCGGACGGCGCACCGGACTGGGTCGATGGGCAGGCCAGGCGGGCGACAGCAGCGCGGATGCGGGCGCTGTCGACTGTTGCCGAGCAGCCGCTGAGGGTGGATCTACGGCTGGGCTGCACTGTGGTGCTGCCCCCGCTGGTGGCGGGCGAGGCCGAAGCCGCTGCGGGGGCGTTGCTGCGGCTGACCCCGGCCCCGACCGGGAATCCGGCGTGGCACGAGTATCACTCGAGGTTCCTGGACCGGTACGGCCCCGGCGCTGTGGTCCCGGTCTGGCAGCTCGTTGATCCCACGACCGGGCTCGGGTTCCCCCGGCACTACCGGGAGGTGGGGCGCCCGGCCCGGCAGGCGGAGATGTCGCGGCGCGATGAACGCCTGCTTGCGCTGGCCCAGCAGGCGGCGCTGGACGGCGCGCAGGAAATCCTGCTCGATGACGACGGCCTCGATGACCTGGCAGCCGACGGGATGGACGGGGTGCGGCCCGCGCCGCATCTGGACTTGTGCGTCGAGGTACGCGCGCCCACGCTGGTCGCGTTGGCCGAAGGCGCGTTCACGGTGGCAGTGAGCGGAATCGGCCCTACCGCGGTCGCCACGACCGGCCGGTTCCTTGACCTCGTGCCCGACGACGATCGCCAGCGGATGATCAGGCTGTACGGTCAGTTGCCGGTTGGCGTGGACGGCGCACTGCCCGCTCAGTTGTCGTTCCCGCCGCAGCATCCGCGCATGGAGAACGTCTCCCGCGCGCCGCTGCTGTTGCCCGAGGTGGTCTCCCTGGCCGAGTATCGCGACGGTGTGCCGGGACGCATCCCGGTGCAGGACTTGGCGGTCACCGCCGACAGCGACCGGCTGTATGTGGTGTCGCTGTCCCGGCGGCGGGTGGTGGAGCCGATCGTGGCGCACGCGGCGGCCCGGCACACCATGCCCCCGATCGCGCGTTTGCTGTTCGAGCTTCCGCGGGCCCGCAGCGCCGCAGTCTCACTGTTCAGCTGGGGCGCTGCGGCCTGCCTGCCGTTTTTGCCGCGGGTCCGCTACAGCCGGAGCATTCTTGCTCCCGCGCGGTGGCGGGTCGCCACCGGTGAGCTGCCCGGCCCGGCCGCGCCGTGGCGCGAGTGGGCGGCGGCCATGGGTGCAGCGCGCGCTCACCTGCGGCTGCCTACCAGTGTGTATGTGGGTACGGCGGATCGTCGTCTGCGGTTGAACCTCGACGATCCCATGGACCTGACGCTGCTGCGCGCTCACCTTGAGGGGACCGACGATGCGGCCACGGTGTCGGAGGCACCCACCGCCGCTGATCACGGATGGTTCGCTGGCCGCGCCCACGAGATCGTCATCCCGCTGGCCACCACCGCGTCACCCGCCCGCGCTCCTGCCATCGTGGCCGGCTCAGGACCGCTGCCGCTGATCGGGCGTGAGCACGCCATGTTGCCCGGGTCGCAGGTCCTGTTCGCCAAGGTCTACGGGCACCCGGAGGTGTTCACCACGGTCCTCACCGACCATCTGCCCGCTCTGCTGTCGGCGTGGGACCCACCGCCGGCGTGCTGGTTCGTGCGCTACCGCACTCCAGCACCGCACCTGCGGCTGCGTCTACACCTGCGCGACTACGGGCACTGTCCGCGTCGGGGTGTGGGCGGCCGAGCTGCGCCGACGTGGCCTGATCGGTGACCTGGCCCTGGACACCTATCACCCGGAGACGGCACGGTATGGATCCGGTGCGACCATGGCCGCCGCCGAAGCGGTGTTCGCCGCCGACTCCGCGGCGGTCCTGGCCCAACTCGCGGCTCTGGCTGCTTCGAGGGAGGTGCACCCGCACGCGCTCACCGCGGCGAGCCTGCTCGACCTGGCGGCCGCCATGACCGGAAGTCAGCCCGCCGGGATGCGGTGGTTCCTCGACCACCCCGAGCTCGCGGGCCACGCTCCCGTTCGTGACCGCGCCATGTTCCGCCAGGCCCTCAGCCTGGCCGGCCTCGACGGGGACCGGGCGGCAGTGCAGGCCATCCCGGGCGGCCCGCAGATCGCGATCGCCTGGCACCTACGGCGTCTGGCGGTGACCCGCTACGCCGACTGTCTCGCCGGCGACGCCACCCACCCGACGCCGACCTCGGTGTTGGTGTCGCTGCTGCACCTGCACCACGTGCGCGCCCACGGGATCGACCCCGCCTCCGAAGGGCTGTCCCACTGGCTGGCACGTGCCGTGGCCCTGGCCTGGAGCGCCCGCCGGGAACACACCGAGGAACCCCCGAGATGACCCTGCTCGCCGAGGGCCTGGATAACCGGCAGCGGCGCACCGCCCAAGCGGTGGCTACCGAACTGAGCGACGCCCTGGCGGTGCCCCCACCGCCCGAGCTCGGCGACGACCGCAGCCCGAGCAGCCCTCGCTGGAGGGGCCAGTCGCTGTCCAAAGGTGCCGCGGGCGTCGCGGTCCTGCACGGGATGCGCGCACACGGCGAACCAGACGGGGAGCGGCTGCATGCGTGGCTGGCCTGCGCGGCCCGCGAGGATCTCAGCGCAGGACCGGGGGCCGGTCTGTGGTTCGGAGCTCCCGCGGTCGCCTTCGCCGTGTCCACCGCCGCACCCGGGCAGTACCCGCGGGTGATGAAGAGCCTCGACGCCGCTGTCAGCACGCTCGTGCGCGCACGCCTGGAGGTTGCCCTCGCCCGGCTGGCCGCCGCCACCCGGCCGTCACTGTCCGAGTTCGACCTGGTCCGCGGCCTGACCGGCCTGGGGGCATACCTGTTGCGCCGTGACCCGCACGGCGAACTGGTTCGCCGTGTGCTGACCTACCTGGTGCGGCTCACCCAACCGGTTCCCGCCGACGATGCCGCGGGGCTGGGTGCGCCGGGCTGGTGGACCAGCGATGTCCCCTCCGGGCAACCAGCCGATGCCTTCCGCGGCGGGCACGCCGATCTCGGAATGGCCCACGGCATCGCTGGGCCGCTCGCGCTGCTGGCCCTGGCGATGAAACAGGGGATCACCGTGGACGGGCACGCCGACGCCATCGAGGGGATCTGCCACTGGTTGAACACCTGGCGCCACGAGGCACCGACGGGACCGTGGTGGCCCGAACGCGTCAGCCTCACCGAGCTGCGCACCGGCCGATCGGTCCACAACGGCCCGGCCCTCCTGGTGCTACGGAACTCCCGGCCTGGCCCGCGCGCAGCAACTGGCCGGCCAGGCCCTGGGCAACCTCGTCTGCCAGCAGATGGCCGAACATTCCTTGGCCCGTTGCCTGTCCGATCCCGCCCAACTTGCCCGCATCACCGACCCCGCACTCTGCCACGGCTGGGCGGGCCTGATCGCGACAGCGTTCTGCGCCGCCGCCGACGCCCGTTCCCCCGACATCAGTGCCCACCTGCCACGTCTGATCGACACATTGCTCGAGCACGTCCACGCCGATGATTCGCCACCCGAGCGAGGGCCCGGCCTGATCGAGGGCAGCGCCGGAGTCGCCCTGACCCTGCACAGCGTGACAACCCCGACAAATCCCCGATGGCAGACCTGCCTGCTGCTCAACTGATCAACGACGATCGCGAAAGGGACAGGGTGATGACCAGCCAGAACACCGCCACCCGATGGCGTCAGGTGAACCTGTGGTGCGACGACTGGCAGGCCGCTGAGCAGATGGCCGTCACCCACCTGGAACCGTTGCTGACCGAAGCCGACCACACCGAATCCATCACCTGCTGGTGGTTCGTCCGCAAAGGCGCGTCGTGGCGGCTGCGCTTCCTGCCCACCGACAGCCCCGACGAGACTTCCACCACCGTCGTGGAAGCGCTGACGGGAACACTGATCGACCACGGCGCGATCCGCCGGTGGACCCCGGCCATCTACGAGCCTGAGATCCACGCGTTCGGCGGCGATGACGCCACGGACGTCGCGCACGCACTGTTTCGCGCCGACAGCCGCCATCTTCTGCGCCACCTCGCGCAGGCCCGCAAGGAGCACCGTCGCGAGCTGGGCCTGCTCCTGGGCACCCAGCTGATGCGCGCCGCCGGGCAGGACTGGTACGAACAAGGCGACATCTGGGCAAACGTCGCCACGCACCGGATCCCCGATCACCACCCGGGCGACCCATCGCCGACAGCGGTGGCCGCCGTGCACCAGCTCATCACCGCGGCCGCCGACACCGCCGACAGCCCCCTGCGATCCGCGCCCACCTGGCCGGCCGCATTCCGACACACCGGCCAAGAGCTCGCCGACCTGGCCGCGCAAGGCATCCTCACCCGCGGGCTGCGGGCCGTGCTGACCCATCACGTCCTGTTCGCCTGGAACCGACTGGGTATTTCAGCCCAGCAGCAACACCTCCTGGCCGCTGCCGCCAGCAAGGCCGTCTTCCAGCAAGAACTCCCGCCCGCCCCGGGGCCGGGTCTGCGGCTACGCGGCCCCGCCCGGCTAGGGTGCGCGCAGTGACCATCGACACCACGACGTCGGACCCCGAGCAGTTGCGCACGGCCCTGGCCGACTACATCAGCCGCCGCGGCACATTCCGAACCCCGAAGGTTGAGGCCGCCTTCCGGGCCGTGCCACGGCACCTGTTCCTGCCTGACGTGGACCCCGAGACGGCCTACGGGCCCAAGGTGGTCGTCGTAACCAAACGCGCCGAGGACGGAACCGCTCTGTCCTCAGCCTCCAGCCCCAACCTCGTGGCCACCATGCTGGAACAGCTCGACGTCCAGCCCGGCCACCGGGTGCTCGAGATCGGCGCGGCCACCGGCATCAACGCCGCTCTGCTGGCCGAACTGGTCGGCCCCACCGGCGAGGTCGTCACCATCGAGATCGATGACGACCTCGCCGCTGGAGCCCGCGCGGGACTGACCGCGGCCGGATACCACCAGGTCGAGGTGATCTGCGCCGACGGCGCCCACGGCCACCCGGCCAAGGCGCCGTACGACAGGATCATCGTCACCGCGGGGGCATGGGACCTGACCCCAGCCTGGTGGCAACAACTCACTGTCGGGGGCCGCCTGGTAGTACCACTGCGCCTGCACGGCAGCGGCCTCACCCGCTCGATCGCGTTCGACCTCCACCAGCCAACCCTTATGGTCAGCAGCTCGGCGCAGGTGTGCGGCTTCGTGCCTATGCGCGGCGCCGCCGCCCACCCGGAACGCTCCCTGCGACTCGCCCACGACGTCGTCCTGCACCTCGACGCCGCTGACTCGGGGGACGAAGCCGCGCTCGACCAGGCCCTCACCTATCCCGCGCACGAGCACTGGACGGGCGTGCAGATCCGCGACGACGAGCCCGGCGAACACCTTGACCTCTGGCTGGCCACGACCACCAACAACTTCGCCCGGCTCTCCGTAGGATCCCAGGCACGCGACAACGGCCTGGTCGACCCCGCACTGCGGTGGGCTGGCGCAGCCCTGCACGACCGCGGGACCCTCGCATACCTCACGCTTCGGCCGCACAGCGATGCATCGACCGAGCTGGGCGTGATCGCGCACGGCCCTGACAGCAGAAACTTCGCGGCTCACACCGCCGACCTGCTGCACCGATGGAACCGTGAACGGCCCACCCAACCCATCATCACCGCTCACCGCGGCGAAACCTCCGACGACCAGCTCCCGTCCGCAGCCCACATCGTCAGACCAGACACCCGGCTGATCATCGCCTGGTGACCCAAGGCACCTGTATCCCACTCGGGACAACAGCAGTCCGGCTCGCCTGCTCCACAGACAAATACTCAAGCGACCCAGACTGTGACCGTACGCGATCACCCACCCCCGCGATCCAGGCCGCAGTGCCCACCAGACCTACAGCTCAGCGCTAAGAGCTAATCCTCGGCCGGACAGTCCCGAGACCCCTTACCAGCGGGAACGTGCTCGTTTGCGGCTGGTCACAGCAACCTTCACGACCCAAGATCCGTCCCGCCCATACGACCGGACGCGCCGACGCTCCAGCAACCCCGACACACTCTCACAAACTCGAGACCCGGGCCACCCGGCAGACCTGGCCCCGCCTGGAGCGCCCTCCTGAGCAAATGCCCACCGCCCTCCTCACCTGCAAAAACTTCATCGTTTGTACTTCCTAACGGGGCTTCGCCCCAGCCCGACGAGGCGTGTGGTGGTTGGCTTGGGTGGGCGGGCTCCGGTCGGGTGGGTGAGACCGTGACCGGCGTGCCGATCCGGTGTATGAACCGCTTGGAGCGGTTGGTTGGCCTACTGGCCGCCCGTCCGACCGGAGCCCATGATGACGGTAGCGCGCACTGTCGCTGATGTCCTTGATGATCATACTGTGTTCGAGATCGAGTGCATCGACCGGATGTATCTCAACGTGTATGTGCCGCAGTTGCAGTATGCCGCTGGGTTGGTCGGGTTCGTGCATCGCCAGTTGGGGTTGCCGATCGCGTCGACCGCGCCGCTGGGGAAGGTCAGTGACGCGTTCACGGCGGGGATCCGTCGCTATGCCCGCGATCATGGGGTGCCGATGGTCGACTTCGTTCGGGGCCAGCGTAAGGACGACGTCATGCACCAGCACCTGGCGGGGTTCACCGGGCGGGAGGGGGTGGTGTTCATTGGGCGGGCGCAGGAGAAGAACTCGGTTTTTCGGACTGAGAAGCGCCGCAACGCCGAGGGTCGGGCCTACCCGTGGATCGTCCGCTCGACCGGGGTGATCAACCAGTTCTACTTGTAAACATTCAGCCCGTTTTGGATGGCAGGCGTGATGGCCGGTCGGCCGGTTGGGCGTCCGGTGGTGTGCGCTGTGGGAGGCTGGGTCAGGTCGGCGCGGATTGCGGGGGCGTCCAGGGGTGGCCGG
>JBOHFK010000188.1:0-8939 GCA_050699635.1 Pseudonocardiaceae bacterium
CGGTTAGCCCAGACCAACCCAGCCACCGTCGAACCCGACCTCGCCAGGGCGCTCAACAACCTCGGCATCCGATTGTCGAATCTCGGGCAACTGGAGGACGCCTTAGCCGCGACCGTCGAGGCCGTAGAAATCCGTCGCCGGTTAGCCCAGACCAACCCAGCCGCCTACGAACCCGACCTCGCTCGCGGATTATGGAGCTTTGCCTGGGTACGAGTCGCCGGTCAGACCGAGCTACCGCAGGCACTGACCGCCGCCGAGGAATCCGTTGTCCTCTACGACGGACTGGCGCAACGGCGACCACAGGCATACACCAACGATCTGCGCGGCGCCCGCACCACACTTGCCGACGTGCTCGACGGCCTCGATCGCGGCGACGAGGCAACCGAAGTCCGCCACCGCATAGAGCATCGTAGGTAGGTATCAATGCCGCCCTGATCCGGCTCCTTATCAAGAGAGTGCCGGTGGCACGCCCTGATCCGGGTGGGGAGGCTGGCCGTGGACGCGAGCTGGCCGTTGGTGGGACGAGCCGAGGAACTGGCCGCTTGCGAGCGGGCGTTGGGCACTATCGGGATGGGCGGGGTAGTGCTGGCTGGGGCGCCGGGGGTGGGTAAGACCCGACTAGCCCGCGAGGTGCTAGCTAGAGCCGAAGCCAGCGGGTGCGCGACGTGGTGGGTCGTGGCCTCGCGGGCGGCGGCGTCGATTCCGTTTGGTGCGGTGGCGCATCTGGTCCCACCCACACTCGACGGCGGCTCCGACCGGTTCACGGTGTTGCAACGCACTGGCGAGTGGCTGGTCTCATCGGCGTCGGGTCGGCGCCCGGTGTTGGGGATCGACGATGCACAGTGGCTCGATGATGGTTCAGCGGCCCTGATTCAGCACCTGACCATGACCGGCGTCGTGGCCGTGGTAGTCACCGTGCGGTCCGGGGAGCTGGCTCCAGATCCGGTGGTGGCCCTGTGGAAAGACGGCCTGGCCGCACGGGTCGAGGTCGAGGCGTTGAGTCGAGCCGAAACCATTGCGCTGATGGAGGCCGGCCTCGGCGGACGGATGGACGGGCTGACCGCCGAACGGCTGTGGCAGCTCAGCGAAGGCAATGCGTTGTATTTGCGGGAACTGATCCGCGGAGGGGTGGACACTGGCGCGCTGGTCCGCACGCACCGGGTCTGGCGCTGGCGGGGACCAATACGTGCGGCAGGACGCCTTGTCGAGTTGCTGGAAGCCCGAATCGGGAACCTGCCGGCGGCCCTAGGTCAGCTCGTCGAGTTGGTGGCCTTTGGCGAACCGCTGGACGTCGAGACCCTGCAGCAGGTGGGTATCCAGCCAGCGACGGTGGAGGCTGCTGAGGCGGCCGGTCTGCTGTGCAGCGCGCCCGCCGGGCACCGGATCGAGGTCCGGCTGGCGCATCCGTTGTTCGGTGAGGTCCTTCGAGCCCGGATCTCGCCGCTGCGGGCCCGGGCCGTGTACATGACGCTGACCTCGACCGGAGCCGCCAAGCCCAGAGATGCGCTGCGGGTGGCGGTGTGGCATCTCAACGCTGGGGCGTCGTGCGAGCCTGGTCTGCTCGTGGCTGGCGCGACCGCGGCGCTGGCCGGTTTCGACTACCAGCTGGCCGAGCGGCTGGCCCGATTCGCGATCGCGGCCGGGGGCAGCCAGATGGCCGACCAGGTGTTGGTGGAGGCGTTGGTGGGTCAGGGTCACGCCGAGCAGGCCGAGGTAATCCTGGCCGGATGGACCCTTGACGATGTGTCCGACGCTGAGCGGGCCGCGGTGGCTCGTACCCGGGCGCTGAACCTGCACTTGGGTCTGGGCCGCCCGGAGGACGCCGAAGCGGTACTGACCGCGACGGACGCGGCGATCGCGGACCCGGCGTGCCGGGGTGAGCTGGCGTGTCTGCGAGCCAAGTTCCTCATGTACACCGGACGGTGCGCCGACGCGGTGAACATCGCCAACGAGGTCCTGGCACGGCCCGACGCGACCGTAGCGGCGGTCTCGGACAGCTTGACCGTCCTGTGCCAGTCCCTCACCGGCCCGGGGAAACACGAGGCGTCCATCGCCGCAGGTGAACGGGGTGTTGCGCTCGAGCGAAAACGACATCCCGGGTCCTGGTCGATGGCCGAGCACGAGATCGTCACGGGCCAGTGCATGGCGTATTTGTTGAGCGGACGGCTGCCCGACGCCGAGCCCCTGGCCACGTTGGGTTACCAGCGGTCGGTCGCGGTCAGCTGGCCGGTGGGTACCGCAGTCTCTGCTCTGTGGCTAGGAGAAATCGGTCGCGCGCGAGGCGAGCTGACCGCCGCGTTGCGCTGGTTTCGCGAGGCAGCAGCGCTCGTGCGGGGTGACGATTTCCGCCACCCGTACTGTTCGTTCATCGGTCATATCGTGCTCGGTTGTTTCGCCCGGGCTGCGGCCCAGGCAGGCGAGGCCGCGGAGGCCCAGGCCGCGTTGTCCGATGCCGACGCACTCGCCCGGCCCTCCACCGCGATGATGGGCTCCTTCCTCGGGCCGATCCATGCCTGGGTGGCGGTGGCATCGGGCGAGGTCTCGACCGGGATCGAGCTGGCCCTGAAGACGGCCGCCTATGAGCGGCACCGCGGCAACGCCGGCTACGAGATGATCGCCTTGCATGATGTCGTGCGGTTGGGCGCACCCGCTCGGGCACACAGTCGGCTGGGCGAGCTGACGCTGGTGGTGGAGGGCCGGCTGGCCCCGCTTTACGCCTCGCACGCCGCCGCTCTGGCTACCGTCGATGGTACCGGGCTCGATGTGGTCGCGGTTGCCTTCGCCGAGTTGGGCTACCTTCTGCTGGCCGCGGAAGCGGCCACCCAGGCCGCCACCGCGCACCGGTCGGCCAACTGCCGGGCCCGGGCAGGCGCCTCAGCAGCTCGGGCGCGTGTGCTGGTCGCCCACTGCGGCGGAGCTCGCACCCCGGCACTGGCTAGCACCGCGCGGCCGGTGAACCTGACCCCGCGGGAGATCGAGATCGCCCGGCTGGCCGCGGCCGGCCTGTCCAGCCGGGCGATCGCTAAGCGGCTGGTGGTCGCGGTGCGTACCGTGGACAACACCCTCGGTGCGGCCTATGCCAAACTCGGCGTCGGCGGGCGGGATCAGCTCACCGCAGCACTAGCGGAGGTCGTTGGCTGTATGTGAGGTCGCCTCCGAGTAGGACGAGGTCCCATTGTAGGTGGCCGGCGTGATGGGGGCGGAAAAGAGGAGTATTCGCTACTCCCGACACCCGGTTGAGACCGACCTACTGTCTGGACCATGGATTCCGAGGCTGTCCTCGCCGAGCTTCCCGCGGGTGGCGGGCTGCAGCCTGATGATCTCCGCGAGGTGTTAGGCGAGCTGCAGTTGAGGGCGCGGGAGATGTCTGATCACACGTTGTCCTGTGCGATCAGAGCCGGCCAACGAGCAATCGACGAATGGCAGGAGTCGGCCACCAGTCTGTGGCACCACGAACAGGAGCACGAGCGTGCCGCGTCGGTTGAACTGCGAGCCAGAGATCGGTTGCACTCGGTACTGGAGCTGCTGACCAAGCTGTCCGATCACGCGGCGATAATCCCGCAGTGTGCGGAGGCTCGGCCGGCCCCGGACAGCCCGGGCAGCGTGACCCGAGCCCGAGCCGGGCTCTCTGTCCGTATGTTGGGCGGCTTCGAGCTCAACTTCGACGGGCAAGCAGTGCGCGAGTGGCATGGCCGACGCGCTCTTTCGATCATCCAGTTCCTGGTGATGAATCGCGGGCAGGCGGTGTGCCGGGAAACCTTGATCGACGCCATCTGGCCGGAGATCCCGCCCGACCGAGGGCGGCGCAGGCTGCACCAGGGTATCTACGACATACGGAGCACCCTGCGCGACGCCGATCCTGGGCGAACCCTCATCACTTGTGTCGCCGGGTCGTATCGGTTGGACCCTGCGATGCCCGTATCGGTGGATTCCGAGGAGTTCGACCAGCTCGTTTCCGCCGCCGGGCGCAGCCAGGCCGACAATCGCATCGACGAAGCATTCGAGTTGTGTCGGGCGGCCAGGGCTCTCTACCGCGGTGACTTCCTGTCCGATGCGGTCGGCGCCGAGTGGGCGACGGTCGAGCGCAATCGCCTGCACGCCCGCTATGTTGTTCTCTGCAACCAACTCGCGGAGCTTCATGCCATGCGCCGGGAATATCACATTGCCGTGACCGTGCTCGATCATGTCCTCGGCAAAGATCCCTGGAATGAGGACAGCGCAAGGATTGTGATGCGATGCTACGGCGAGATGGGGCATTCGTCGCTGGCGCTGGATGTCTTTAAGTCCTGTGAGCAGGCACTCGCCCAAGAACTGGGTGTCCGTCCGTGCGCCAAGACCCTCCAGCTCTACCACGAGATCCTGGCCGAGCACCGAACAACAAGCACGGTCACGGCGCCCGGGCACCGAACACAATCTCGATCACTGTCGGTTGCAACGCCCGCCGCAACTCGGAAAGACCGCTGATCAGCAGTTCCGCCTCGACCCGCAGGCCTTCGACGCCGTCACCGATCGCCGGTCCGGCGACGATGCGAGCGGTCAGGATCTGCACCGACACCGCACCCGTTCCCGAACCGCCGGCATCGGACAGGCCCCCGACCGGCCCCACTCGGTCGACGATCCAGCGGACCCAATCGACGAGAGCACCACTGCGCACGGTTGTCTCGTCGCCGGTCTCCTCATGGTAGAGGCGGGTCCGCCAGACTGGCTCGCCCGCGTCGTCGGTGAGGGAATCGACGAACAGCGAGAAGGCGGCCTGCTGCCGCCACCGCCCGCTCGACGAGTCGTCCTCATCACCGAGCCGGCCGGGCGGCTCCCCCCGGGCATTTGGTGTCGCAGGTTCGTCAGGCACCTGTCGACCTCCGTTGCTTGTGGGGTGGGCCCGCCCGGCCGAGCCGGTCCGGTAGTAGGGTGGTTGATCAGTTGTCGGGGTGGTCCAGGACCGCGGGCAGCACGGTGATGTGGAAGTCCTTGCAGCTGCCAAAGACGAAGCCCGGAATGCCGCAGCAGTCCCTCGACCCCAGCGTGATGCAGATGTCGTACTGCTTGCCGCACGGCCCGGCGACCAGCCGGCCACCGGGTAGGTCGAAGTCGAACACGAAGGTCTTGGTCTTGCAGGGATCGTAGTCACCCTCGAGTGTGATGAACTCGCAGATCTCGCCCTCCGGGCCGCTGCCGCAGGACTCGAAGGCCAGGCAAACACACAGCTTAGTGTCACAAAGGTAGTTCACCAGCGTGCCGTTCAAGGTGACGGTGACCTCGACCCGGAGGTCCTGGTCTTCGTGGACGAATCCAACCGGTTCGTCAGGGTCCGTCACGTTGAAGATCCTGGTGGCCAGGGTGGCGCTGAGGGTCAGGAAAAGCGGCGATACGTCGACGGTGCACTCTTGGATGTTGGTGAGGTTCGCAGTCACGACATTCCCCGTTCGTGATTCGCGCTGGGCGCGACGCCGGCGACTGTCGCCGACGCAACAGTTATGCCGCAGGGCTCTCACGCCGAGCTTCGGTGAACACCGGCCAAGCCGGGGCTGAGTTCAGGGCTCGATCCGCCGACGTTCACAGAACTCACCCGAGAGCCAACCGTGAACGGCTACTGTCCCGGCCCAGGTCTCAGCTGGTCTGCTCGAGCAGCTGGGAACGCGGGGCCCGAAACCGGTCTAATCCTTAGCGCCGCTGCCCCGCCTGCTGGCCGAAGACACCCGAGCCGATCGTCAGGACCGCAAAGATCAGCAGCAGCACCCGTAATGATGCGCCGTTCCAACCCGGGGCTACCGGGCCACCCATGGGGATTGCCACCGGCTCATACACTGGTCTGGAAGGGAGACAGTCGGTGTGGAACGCCCGTAAAGTCCTGGTCGCGCTGGCTGTGATTGTGGTCCTGGTCGTCGCGACTGTGGTCGCATGGCCGTTTTTCCACACCCTCGGGCGAACGCCGGGCTGTACCGTCACTGCAGCCCCGGATGTGACCTTTGGTGCCCCTGTGACGTTCCCCCTGTCAGGTGAGCAGGCGCAGAACGCCGCGACCATCGCCGCGATCGGCATGCGGCTGGGCATGCCAGACCACGCTGTCACCGTCGCCTTGGCGACGGCACTGCAGGAATCCGGCCTGCGCAACGTGCCGGTGGGCGATCGGGACTCGGCAGGACTGTTCCAGCAACGCCCGAGCCAAGGCTGGGGGACGCGGGAGCAGGTCCTCGACCCCATCTACGCATCCACCGCGTTCTACCAACACCTCCGCGCGCTACCCGAGTGGACTCAACTGAGCGTCACCGACGCGGCCCAGCTCGTCCAGCGCTCCGCTGCCCCGCAGGCCTACGCGCAGTGGGAACCGCGGGCCCGGGCCGCTGCGGCCGCCCTCACCGGTGAGGAGCCCGGTGCGCTGACCTGCCTCGGCCTGGCGATCAGCGCGCCGAGCGCAGACCTGGTGAGCACCGCACTCGCCGAGCTCGGCACCGCTGTTCTCAGCGGAGCGCACCCCACCGCCCGCGGCTGGTCGATCAGCAGCTGGCTCGTCGCCCACGCGTCCGGCCTCGCTGTCGACCGAGTGACCTTCGACGGGCGCACCTGGACCATGGACTCCGGCACCTGGTCGCAAACCGGGCCGACTGACGGTGTCTTGTCCCTCCACCAAGCTCGTAGCGCTGCCTGATGCCCGAAGGTGACACGGTCTACTTGGCCGCCAAGCGGTTGGCTGCCGCATTGAGCGGGCAGCGCCTCACGCGGGGGGAACTGCGCCATCCCCGGCTCGCCGAGCATGATCTGTCGGGACTCACCGTGCAGAGCGTGCACAGCGTCGGCAAGCACCTGTTCACCCGTTTCGACGATGGGCGAAGCCTGCACACACACTTCCGGATGGACGGCTCCTGGCACCTCTACCGACCCGGACAGCGTTGGCGGCGGCCAGGCCATCAAGCGCGCGCAGTACTGACCACTTCAGAACGGGTGGCAGTGGGCTTCTGCCTGCACGACATGTCGCTGTTGGCCACCCTGGACGAACACCGCCTCGTCGGGCACCTGGGTCCCGATCTGCTCAACCCCGACTGGGACGAGAAAACCGCCACGATCGCGGCGCAACGACTACGCGAACATCCCGACGTCGAGATCGGCATCGCCCTGCTCGATCAACGGATAATGGCCGGCGTCGGGAACCTGTACAAGACAGAGATGTGTTTCCTGCTGGGGGTGGCGCCTTGGGTTCCGATGCGCGACGTCGATCCCGACGCCGTGGTGGCGCTGGCCCGGCGGCTTCTCGTGCTCAACGCCGACCGTCCCGAGCAATCCACCACCGGCGAGCTGGCCCGCGACAAGCAGCACTGGGTGTACGAGCGGGACGGGAAACCGTGCCGCCGTTGCGAAACGCGAGTAATCCACACTGTCCAAGGAACCGGTATATACGCCAGACATACCTATTACTGCCCTCGCTGCCAGCCGGGACCACACCCGCCTCAAGCAACGCCACGGCCGCCTACGCCGTAACACACATAGATGATGGACAGACCTATTGTGAGTCCGCTCGACGCCAGGACTGCGGTCGGGGCCGGTCCTCGACGACCGTGTGGAGCTCGAAACGCGACGCGGTGTTCGCGAAGCGCACTCTTCTGCCGCTGACGGTGCGCGGGGGCGGGCGGAGGTGTACGACATGCAGTGTGGCCAGCGGGTCTGCCAGACATTGCTCACGACTCGGAATGAGGCTCTATGGTAGGCAGCGGAAGGACAAGCGGTCCGCTAGCAAGAACTTCACCCTCAATGACTACGTCACTCATCCCAGCCGCGATCAAGCGCAGGCCGTGGGTGTGCTGTTCGGCAGCACTGGCGGTGCCCTCCATGATGCACATGGCCAGCGGCGCCAAAACGCTATTGAGCCGGGCAAGCTCGACCAACAACTCGCGATCTTCCTTGATCACAGGAGTTGACCGTGCGCAGAATGGGGAAGCGCTAACCGGATACTCAAGGCGATGCCATGCTGCCCTTGGCCCTGGTCGTCAGCGTGACACACGTCGTCGGTGGCCTGATCTGCCTGGTTGCCCTGCTGATACATGTCCCTTTTGCCCGTCTGTGCGGTGTCTTGCGTGGACGGCACCCAGCACCGGGGACACCGGTAGGTGGGCAGCGGGTCGGGGGCCAGTCCCGCGTGGGGACACACCAGCTCAGCGTTCTACCGGCCCTGGGGCCATGTGTATGAGTCAAGACGGTCAACCCGGTGGGGACTACAGCATCGGTGTGGCACCTCGGCCATCCTCGATGACCCATCCGTGAGGCATGGGGCGGCTGAGCTGGGGGAATCGCTAGCGAGCAGGTCACGCTTGCTGTGAGCAGGCCGATACGCTGGATCTTCTCCTGGAGAGGAGTTGTACCGCCGTGATGGGGAAACGCCGCGCGTTGGCGGAGCGCCGCAGAGTGGTCGGCTATACGCAGGAACAACTCGGCGCGGTGCTCGGGGTCGAGCGTTCCACGGTGGTGCGTTGGGAAGCAGGTGAGACGACACCGCAGCCGTGGTGTCGGCCGAAATTGGCCGAAGCCCTGGCCGTGTCGGTTGACGAACTGGACACCATGCTCACCGAAGGACAGAGGAGGGTGGTGATAGTCGGGTGAAGCGCCGAATCTTCCTGTCCCTCACTGGTACGGCCTTGCTTGCACCTGCACATCAATGGCTGGTGCACGATCCGGGACCATTGGTAGCCGGATTGACAGGCCGACGAGTGTCGGCAGGCCTGGCGGATCGGCTTCCGGCCATGATCGCCGAGCTACGGGCTATGGACGATGTCGCTGGTGGCGGCAACGTGCTGTCGCTTGCGCAGCACGAGTTTGGGTGGGTTACTAGGCTACTGGTTCAGGCCTCCTACGATGAGGCCACCGGTCGCCGGCTCCTGGTCTCGCTTGCCGAACTCGGGCAGCTTGCGAGCTGGGGCGCGTATGACTCCGGGCATCCTGTGCTGGCGCAG
>JBOHFK010000189.1:0-8928 GCA_050699635.1 Pseudonocardiaceae bacterium
GGGCAGCGTGACGGCCAGCGAAACCGGCACCAGGCAGCGCGCCGCGGCGGCCAGCAGCGCCGCGCCGAGCCCGCGGTCGGCCAGGATCGGCGGCGCGATGCCGCGGGACAGCGTCCGCAGCTCGGACAGCGCCTCCCGGCTCTGCTCCAGGGCCTCGTCGATCAGCGGGCGGGCCCGCTGCGGGTCATCGTCGAGCCGGCGCGCAGCGGTCTCGAGGTCCATGTTCAGCCGGACGAGTCGTTGCTGTGGGCCGTCGTGAATGTCGCGTTCGAGCCGGCGCAGCGTCTGGGCCTCGGCCTGCACCGCGGAGCGGCGCCCGGCGGCCAGCTGCTCGGCGCGGGCCCGCAACGCGGCGGTCTGGTTGGTGAGCAGGCCGCGCGCCAGCCCCACCTGCGCGGCCACCAGCCCGCGCACCACCCACGGCAGGCTGAGCAACAGGACCACCCCGATCGCGGTGGTCAGCGCAAAGTCCCCCGAGCGCGCTGAGCTGCCCGTGATCAGCCAGTACAGCGTGTGGTCGCGTCCGGAACGGGGCAGCGACCATTCCCACAGCAGGTAGAGGGTCCCGCCGAGCCCACCGGCCGCCCAGCTGACCGCGATCGAGAACGTGGCTACCCGCACCGGGAACGCGACGACCGAGTGCAGCAGGTCGCGCCAGGACTGCGGATCGGCCAGCGCCCACAGCAGCCGCCGGGCCACGCGATGGCCGCGGGCGGGGCGGTAGTGGTGCGGTGGCAACTCCCGGCGTGTCACCCAGCGTGCGGCGCGCCGTTCCACAGCGGCCAACCCGCGCGACGCGTGCAGCGTGCCGACCAGGATAGGCAGCCCGATCCACACCACCAGGGTGCTCACCCCGGCAGAGAATCCGGTGACGGCCAGCACGAACGCGACGATCCCCACTGGTAGCCCGGCCAGCAGGTAGCCGAACTCGCGGGCCAGCCGGTTTCCCCCGCTCGGGACGGACAGCCCGGCCGCTGGGTATCCGGCTGGGGCCGCAGGTGTCTCAGTCATGCCTCCCACCCTGGTCTCGTCAACCGCCCCCGCCCAGCCGGTGGACCGCAGTTCTGAGGGTAGGGCCACCCCGAAGCCGGTGACAGCACCGCGTTGCTGCCAACCGGGTGGGGAAATCCCGAGAACGGATTGACCGGTCCACCTCACTGACGGCCCTGAGCTGCCGGGCCAGGCTTCCTGGGGTCTGGTCTGGCTGAGTCTGGTCTGGTGACGACGGGAGATGACATGCGCGAGGGCAGCCGGTCGGTGACGGTACGGACGGTGAGGTGGAGCGCGCGTCATCCCTGGCGGGCGATCGCCGGGTGGGTGATCTTCGTCGCGGCCTGCCTGGCGGCCGGCACCGCGGCCGGTACCAATCATGTCAGATCAAGGACTTCTGGATCGGCGAGGCGGGCCGGGCCGAATCCATTGCCGCCACCGGTGGGCTGACCCCACCACCGGTGGAGCAGATCCTCATCACCGCACCGGCCGGACCTCTCGACCTCCGATCCGCCGAGGCCGCCGCCCGCGACGTGGCCGAACGGATCCGACCTCGTCGACGATGTGATCTTCTCCTCGATCGCGACCAGCCCGGTGTGTCGGCCTGGCGTGCGGGTGTGTCGGGTTCGCGGGCCCGGTCGTCGCCCGCTCCGGGCTGGCCGCTGTGGCGCGGGCGCGGGATGCTTGCCGGGTGACCATCACCGAAGCGCAGCGTGCCGAATTGACCCAGCGCCGCGACCGGATCCGTGCTGAGCTGATGCCGGCCAAGCAGGACCGGCCGGCCAGCAGTGCGCGGGGCATCCACCACACCGCGCTGATCTCCTCCGACGTGCGCCGGACCGTGGAGTTCTACCAGGGACTGCTGGGCTTCCCGCTGATCGACATGTTCGAGAACCGGGACTTGCCCGGCTCCACGCACTTCTTCTTCGATGTCGGCAACGGCAACACCCTCGCCTTCTTCGACCTACCGGGTGTGGACGCGGGCCCCTACGCCGAGGTGCTCGGTGGCCTGCACCACCTGGCCATCTCGATGGAACCCCCGATCTGGCAGCAGGCCCGGGACCGGATGGACGCCCGGGGTGTCGGCTACCAGCTGGAGAGCGGCACATCCCTCTACTTCCGCGACCCCGACGGAGCCCGGGTAGAACTGATCGCCGACCCCCTCGGCGAGATGTACGGCCGCACCATTTTCTAATCTTCTCTTGGGAGAGACATACGCCCTCCGCAAGATGTGTATCATTTCGTCAGATCTTTGTATACACAGGGGAGGGCTCAGTGGCGAAGACACTCATCGATCTGGACGACGAACTGCTGGCCCAGGCGGCGGAGTTGCTCGGCACCACGACAAAGAAGGACACGGTCAACCGGGCGCTGTCCGAGTACGTCAAGTACCGGTTGCGAATAAGCTTCGGCGAGCGGTTGGCCTCGGGTGCGCTCCCGGACCTGGCCGCTCCGGAAATCATGAGCCGGGCATGGCGGTAGCTGACCACCTCGTCGACAAGAGCGCCTTGGCCAGGCTTGTCAAGCCAGCGGTGGCCCAGGTCGTGCTGCCGCTACTGAGCGCGGGACGGCTCGCGGTGTGCGGCATGACCGAACTCGAGGTGTTGTACAGCGTTCGCTGCGCCGAGGAGCACCGCCGAGTTCGCCTGGAACTTCGTGGCCTCGAACGGCTCCCTACCCCGGATGAGGTATGGGATCGGGCCGTCGACGTGCATGCCGCGCTGGCCGAACACGGGCAGCACAGAGCGGTAGCGCTCCCCGACCTGATCATCGCTGCAGTCGCCGAGCGGCACAACATCCCCGTGCTGCACTACGACCGCGACTTCGATGTGATCGCAGAGGTCACCGGCCAGACCGTCGAGTGGGTCGTGCCTGCAGGAACGGCCGACTGACACGGCACCTTGGTGATGGCTTCCGGGACGTCCGATCTGTTCAAGACAGCGGCATTGATGTGGTCGTAAGGTCTCGGATCGTGACCATTGATGCGCGACTGGATGCGATCGGACTGGTGGTGGCCGACATGGCCGCCTCGCTGGCGTTCTACCGGCGGCTGGGCCTGGACATCCCGGCCGATGCCGACACCGCACCCCATGTGGAGGTTGCCTTGCCCAGCGGATTGCGGTTGCTCTGGGACACCGAGGACACGGTCCGATCCTTTGCTCCCGGCTGGAAGGCAGGCATCGGCCAGGGCCGCACCGGCCTGGCGTTCCGCTTACCCGATCCGGCTGCGGTCGATGCCGCCTACGTCGAGCTCACCGGAGCCGGCTATCACGGTGAGCACCCGCCATGGGACGCATTCTGGGGTCAGCGTTACGCGGTGGTGCACGACCCGGACGGTCTCGGCGTCGACCTGTTCGCCCCACTGACGGCGACCAGCTGACTCAGCGGAACACCAGCCAGTTCCCGCACGTCACGGGCCATATGCGCCTGGTCAGCGTAACCCGCTCGAGCAGCGGTGGCCGCGAACGGCACCCCCTGCCTCGCCAGCCGCACCGCCAGCCGGAACCGGAGGATGCGGCGTAGCGTCGAGGGTCCGTAGCCGAACGCGTCGCGGCAGCGCCGGTGCAACGTGCGTTCGGTCCAGCCCAGCGCGTTTGCCGTTGTGGCCACACCGGATCCGGCCCGCAGTTGCGTCACGACCACACCCAGTGCACGGTCCGGCTCCCTTTCCCGGGAGGCGATGACAGCCACCAGCGCGGCAGCCGGTTCGGGCGCCTGCGCGATCCACTCGGTGAGGGTGGTGCCCGGCCAGAGCTCATCGAGCCGGACCCGCCGATCCCGCAGCACATGGGCCGGCGCCCCGAGTGCACCGGGCGCAGCACCGGGCCGGAACCGCACACCGATGATCACCTCCCCTGGGTTCATCGGGGCCAGAAACGCGCGAGTGTCCGGGCCTGCGACGTGCACCGCGCCGTCCATCCAGATCAGGTCCATGCACCCGTCCGGTAGCACCCGCTGTTCCCGGGGCGTGCTCGTCTCGCTGCGCCACAGGCAGGCCACCACCCCGGCCAGCCCGGCCGGTGCAGCCCACTCCCGGTAGCGGCTCGGCATCGGTGTCACCTCGTGTTGGTGCGCAGTTTGGTGGTCAGTTCGGCGACTTGCTGATCGGTCAGGACTGCGGTGCTGCGGATGGATCCTTCCAGGGTTAACCAGGTGCGGGAGCCCTGCCGGGTCACGATCAACGTTGCCGGTCCGTGTTCGGGAGTCTGCACCCGCATCGTGGCACGGTAGGTCTCATCGGGCGTGCTCACCAGATCCCCCTTCGAACGGTGGGAGCGCCGCCCGGCCCGGTTCGGGGAGTCACAGACCGGGCGGCGACTCAGCGTCACCCTATATCCAGTGATGCCGTTTGCAGGATAACTATGTAACGTTACGATTATCAAGTATCGATCGAAGGAAGGATATGCTGCCGTGACTATGGCCGGTCCCACTCTCCGCAGGCGCCAGCTTGGCGTCGAACTGCGCAGGCTGCGCGACGCCGCGGCCGTCACCCGCGAAGCCGCCGCCAGCGAGATCGCCTGCTCGCCGACGAAGATCACACACCTGGAGTCCGGGCGTAACTCGCCGCGCAAGGCTGAGCTGAAGGTGCTACTGCAGCTCTACGGCGCCAGTGCCGACGAGCACGCCGCGCTGGAGGAGCTGCGGCGGGAAGCCAGCCAGCGCGGCTGGTGGTCCACCGCCCGGCTGCCCGAATGGCTGGCCGCCTACGTCGGCCTGGAGTCGGACGCGACCTCGCTGCGTTGCCTGGCACTGGAACTGATCCCGGGCCTGCTACAGACCAAGGACTATGCCCACGAGGTCCACCTGCTCGCAGAGCACATGACGGCACCCGACGAGGTGGGCCGCTGGGTCGCCGCGCGCGTGCAGCGCCAGCACCGGCTGACCGGTCCGCAGCCATTGCGGCTCTGCGCCGTGGTGTCCGAGGCGGCGCTGCGGCGCTGCGCCAGCCACCCAACGATCGCGCCCGGGCAGCTCAAGCACCTGATCGGGCAAGCCGCCCTGCCCAACATCGAGCTGCGGGTGCTGCCGTTCTCCGCCGGTCTGCACCAGAGCATGTCCGGGTCGTTCTCGCTGCTGAGCTTCCCGGATGGGGTGCTGCCCGATGCGGCCTACCAGGAGTACGCCGTGGGCGGTCACGTCATCGACGATCAGGTGACCGTGGGCCGACTGGATAGGATCTACTCAGCACTCCGAGACCAGGCTCTCGGTGCTGACGAGAGCCTGGCGATGATCTCGGAGCTGCTGACAACGACAAGCTGATCGGCAGAGAAGAGGCATCATGGATGACCTGACCCACGCCTTGTGGTGCAAGTCTAGCCGCAGCGGTGGTGGGAACGAGTGCGTGGAGGTGGCCAACCTGGCCGGCGGTGGCCGGGCGGTTCGCGACAGCAAGAACCCGACCGGACCGGCGCTGCGGTTCACCCGCGCCGAGTGGACCGCGTTCACCATCGGGGTCAGCGACGGCGAGTTCGGCTGACTCGACGACCAACTCCCCCGGTAGGCGATCTGGCCGCCGGGGTATCTCGTCGTACCCCGCAGGCCGATTACGCCAACGTCGGCGAGTTCGGCGCTGGTGTGCTGGCGACCGGGACGGTGGCGCTACGGTGAGCGGGTGACAGCGCTGTGGTCCCCCGACCGTTTCGCCTCAATCGCCCGCCGCGCCGCCGAGCGCCTGACCGGCACACCGATACCCGCTGACGAGCCACTGGCACAGACCCGGCGTCGCGCCGGCCTGTAGCCGGTATCGCGAGCTACCATCCCACCCATGCTCGATCTCCTTGCCTTGCCGGGTATGCCGCAGGCAATCGCTGCGCGTGACATCACCACGATCTACCGGCTGCTCAAGGAGCATGGCGTCAGCCAGCGCACCATCGCGGCGGCAACAGGGCAGTCTCGCCAGTGAGGTCTGTGAGATCACCAAGGGCCGCCAGGTGATGGGTTATGACGTGCTCGTTCGCATCTGCGAAGGTCTCGGGATCCCTCGCGGAATGATGGGGCTCGCCTACGATGGGGTGACTGAGTCTGCACCGATCGTAGAGAGCGAGGTGGACGAGGAGATGAAACGTCGTGCGCTGCTGGCGGTCGGGTCAGTGGCTTTGCTCGGTGCCCCGGTGCTGGGTGAATTGCTGCACATCCCCACCAGGCGTCGGCTTTCCGCCATGCCGGGATCCAGATGGCCGACGCGGGTGCCCACGATGATGCGCTCAAGTCGTTTCAGCTCGCTCTGATGAGCGCCCGAGATCCTGAGACCGTCGCCTGGCTTCATGCCGAGACCGCACTTCCTCTCGCGAAGCTCGGCGCGCCTGATGCTGCGCGCTCTGCCATCGAGCGTGCTCGTGAGCAGCCCCTGACCGATCCCTTCGATGCGGCGGACCTGGACTACGTCAGCTCCTGCGTCTATCGAGAGCTGGGCCGCACCGACACCGCTGAGGCGCTCGCGGCCTCATCGGTACGGAAATGGGCCGCAGAAGGCTCCTCGAGGCGCGATCACGTCGAGGCGGACATCGCCCTGGCTGCGTTGCACGTCCGCGCGGGTGAGCTCGACAGCGTCGCGTTGGCTCATCGAGCGATCGGCTCCGTCGAGGAGCTTCGCTCGGTCCGAGCCAGGTGCAAGCTGCGCACTCTGGTGAGTGCATTGCACACTCGACCGCGCTCAGACTTCGCGGAACTGACCCAACGAGCCCGGAAGGTCGCCGCAGTTCAGGTGTGACAGGCGCGAGATGGTGAGACTGGCGGGGTCCATGGGACGGCCAGTCTGGATTTCGATGACCTCGGCAGCGTCGGGGGGAACCTGGTCGAGGTGGCGGGTCTGAGTGATGGCGCCGGGCACACCAGGGACGGTCACGACCCACCATCCACTGTGGTCCCATTCGGTGTGACCTGGTAGTTCATTGCCTCCTCGACCCAGTTCGAGTCAGGTCAAATAACTCGACTAGAGTTTTCGAACACTCAGGCGCGAGCCGGGCACCTCCGAGCAACCAATACCTATCAGACCTGCAGCGTGTCGTGCTGTGCGCCGGGTGTCGGGATCATCTGCCTGAGGTCCGGGAACCAGTGGTCGGCTTGATCAATCACGGATACGGGGGAGCATGAGGTTCCGCCGTTCCTCGGCGGTCAGCTCTCGTGACACGCGACGGCGGGCGTTGGTCAGCAAATCCGCAATGCTGATCGTCGCATCCCAGATTCGGCAGGTCCCGTCCTCCGAAGCCGAGGCAACTCGTGTGCCGTCCGGAGACCAGGACACACTGAACACCGCCCCGGTATGGGCTCCGATGACGATGATCTCGGTGCCCGACTCGGTGTTCCAGATCCGGACGGTTCGGTCCCCTGAGGCGGTGGCTAGCCGCCGACCGTCTGGTGACCATGCGAGTCCCCCAACCTCGTCGTCATGGCCGTGCAGCACTGCGACCACGCTTCCGCTCCCTATGTCCCAGATCCGGACTGTCCGGTCCTGTGAAGCGGTGGCAAGCCGCCGACCATCTGGCGACCATGCCACCCCCTCAACGCAATCGTCGTGGTCGCGCAGGACTGCAAGTTCGCTGCCGTTGTAGGTGTTCCAGATCCGGGCCGTCCGGTCGTGTGATGTGGTCGCCAGCTGCCGACCGTCTGGCGACCACGCCACCCCCTCAACAATCCAATTATCGTGGCCGCGCAGGACTGCTAGTTCGCTGCTGTTGGTGGAGTCCCATATCCGGATTGTCCCATCGGCTGATGCGGTGGCGAGACGCTGACCGTCCGGAGACCATGCCACGTCCCGAATCGCATCATCGTGGCCGCGCAGGACTGCAAGTTCGCTGCTGTTGGCGAAGTCCCATATCCGGATCGTCTCATCGGCTGATGCGGTGGCGAGACGCTTACCGTCCGGAGACCATGCCACGTCGTAAATCCAATCGTTGTGGCCGCGCAGAACCACTCGCTCGCTTGCAGTCTCGGTGTTCCAGATCCGGGCCGTATGGTCGTTGGAGGAGGTGGCCAGCCAGCGCCCATCCGGTGACCACGCCACTCCCAGAACCCAACCATCGTGGCCGTGCAAGGTTGTGAGCTCGCTGGTACCGCGCGTGTCCCAGACCCGGACCGTCCGATCGGTTGATGCCGTGGCGAGTCGCCGACCGTCCGGTGACCACGCCACCCCTCGAACCAAGCCATTGTGACCGCGTAGCACCAGTAGTTCGCTGCCGTTGGCGGTGTCCCAGATCCGGGCTGTCCGGTCGTGTGACCCGGTGGCCAGTCGTCGCCCGTCCGGTGACCACGCCACCCCGAAGACACAGTTATCGTGTCCGCATAGCACCAGCAATTCGCTGCCCGTCTCGGTGCTCCAGATCCGGGCCGTCCCGTCGCCGGACACGGTCGCCAGCCGCCGACCGTCCGGTGACCACGCCACACCCCGAACCGCATTCTCATGGCCACGCAGCACTGCGAGTTCGCTGCCAATGTCTGCGTCCCAGATCCGGATCGTTCGGTCGCCGGACACGGTGGCCAGCCGTCCTCCGTCCGGCGACCACGCCACCCGATACACCCAATCGTGATGGCCCCGCAGAACCGAACATAACTGGGATGCGACCAGTGCGGCGGTCAATGCTCGGAGCGCAAGCGCCGTAGGGGCGCATTCTTCGAAGGCGGCGAGGGCAAGCAGCAAGCCTTGGTCGGGATCACGGTCGATAGCTGCGAGTGCTTGCCGGGAGATGGTCTCAGCCAGGCGTTCCATCGTGGCCCGATCGGCCCGGTTGGAGCAGCCCAGGAACTCCGCCACCAGGGTAAAACCGTCTATTACCTCACCATCTGAGGCTGCCCAACGCTGCGCAGCCTTCAATCTTTCGTCGTGGAGCAGATAAGCGTTCTGACGTCCGGAGTTATCCCAGTCTCGGGCCCAGCGTTCGAGGTCAGAGCGCCAGCGGAGTTGGTCCGCGGAGACTTCGATGGCTTGTTGTAGGGGTGCCC
>JBOHFK010000190.1:0-8696 GCA_050699635.1 Pseudonocardiaceae bacterium
ACCAGCCCGGCTTCGGGCTGGTCGTGATGAACCCATACCGAGGATGTGAGTGGCGAAGTTCCAGTGGGCCGAATGAGGCGATGCCGATCGCGGCCAGCGGCCCGCCGGAAGACACTTCCTGCTGGAAGAACGCGACAACCTGAGCCAACGTCCCGGTCGGCTCGCCGGTCCGGATCCGGGTTTGCGCCTCGATGTGATCAGGACCGGACCCGACCAAGCAGATGACCTTCGTCCCGCCGGTCTCGACCGCTCCACACCGCTCGGCGGTCACGTTCCCGTGCGGGTTGTCGGGTCGTGGGCCGCGCGGCTGAGTGCGGCGGTGCGCAGTTCATCGCGCCGGCATGCCCGGCCCGGACCCAATCTGCGGGTCTCCTCCAGACTGCGACCGGGATCAAAGGTCATCACCTTGTCCGTCACCGGGACGACCGGACGTGGTGGTAGGGGCTTTGTCGGATCCGGTGTTCCAATGTAGAGCCATCCGAGTAGCGACTCGGTCCAGTCAAGATCGAGCATGATCCGAGCATCTGCCGACTCGGCATACGGTCCAGTTTTCCACAGGGAACCGTATCCTCGATCGTGCAGTAGCAGCATCATGGAGTTAGCCACGCAGCACGCACTGGCGAGTTGCTCCCACACTGGGATTCGATGATCCCGGCAAGGGCAGAAGACGAGGGTGGCCAGCAGCGGTGCGCGAAGAGGATGGGCTGCGGCTTGTCTCGACTGGCTTTCCTGGCAACCGGCCGCGAAGGACGCACCGAGCGCGGACCGGCTGTGGCCGCGAACCAGGATCCATCGCCATGGCCTGAGGCGACCGTGGTCGGGAGCTGCGGACGCCGATTCCAAGAGGCGAATGAATTCGTCACTCGATGGCGCCGGATCGATGAGGTTGTACTCACTTCTCCGGGTACGAATTGCGGATACCAGTTCCATCTCGAAAAGTTCTCCTGAACGGGCGAGTAATCCGTACGAGACCAGGGAGGAATCAGCGCAGGCCAGTCCCGGAGCGCGAGCAGGCAGTACCTGGACCGTCGCCCTGACTCGCTCAGTGGGTGCCGTCGGAGGCGACAGTACGGCCGGCCGTCGTAGCCGCTTCCCAACCTGAGACCGCCGGCGACGAGACGGCGCTCACCGGTAGTTTCGCGGCGGCGACGAGGCTGTCTCTTGCCCCAAACGGCAGCACGGTGACTCCAGTCAGACCAAGGGGTCCCTCAGCCAGCACGTAAGACCGGCCCAGCACACCGGAAAAGGGCCTGGGCACGATATTGTGCACCCTGTGTCACATCAGCCGATGATCGCGCCGTCCCTGCTGTCCGCCGACTTCGCCCGGCTGGCCGATGAGGCCAACGCGGTGCCGGGCGCCGACTGGTTGCACGTCGACGTCATGGATGCGCACTTCGTGCCCAATCTGACCCTGGGTCTTCCGGTCGTGCAGAGCCTGATGAAGTACACCGACATCCCAATGGATTGCCACTTGATGATCGAGAACCCGGATCGGTGGGCGATCGGGTACGCCGAGGCTGGTTGCTACAACGTCACCGTGCATGCCGAGGCCGCGAAGGACCCGGTGAAGCTGGCCAAGGACCTGCGCGCGGCGGGCGCCAAGGCGGGTCTGTCGGTCAAACCGAAGACCCCGCTGGAGCCCTGGGTGGAGGTGCTGAAGCACTACGACACGCTCCTGGTGATGAGCGTGGAGCCGGGCTTCGGCGGGCAGTCATTCATTTACGAGGTCCTTGACAAGGTGCGCACCGCCCGGCGGTTGGTGGACACCGGGCATCTCACGGTCCTGGTGGAGATCGACGGCGGGATCAACGCCGACACCATCGAGGCGGCCGCCGAGGCCGGTGTGGACTGTTTCGTCGCCGGTTCCGCGGTGTACGGGGCGGACGACCCGGTGCGGGCGATGGAGTCGCTGCGAGCCCAGGCCCGGGCATGCGGCGGCCGGTGACGCACACCGTCGGAGAGGACTGAGCGGTGTTCACCGGCATCGTCGAGGAACTCGGTGAGCTGCTCGGCCGCGACGAGCTCCCTGACGCGGCGCGATTTACCGTTGACGGTCCGCTGACCAGCGCTGATGCGCGGACCGGTGACTCGATCGCGGTAAATGGCGTATGCCTGACCGTGGTGAAGGTCGACGGTCCGATTTTCACTGCCGACGTGATCGGCGAGACCCTGCGTCGGTCCAGCCTGGGTGCGGCGCGCATCGGGGACCGGCTCAACCTGGAGCGCGCGGCGAAGCTGGGCGACCGGCTTGGCGGGCACCTGGTGCAAGGTCATGTCGATGGCACCGGCACGCTGCTATCCCGCACCGCGCCCCAGGAGGGGGCACCTTGGGAGCTGATCCGGATCGGGATGCCCGACGGGCTGGCCCGGTACGTGGTGGAGAAGGGATCCATCACGGTGGACGGGGTGTCGCTCACGGTGATCGAATCGGGCAAGAACGAATTCTCCGTGGGGCTCATTCCGACCACTCAGCAGCTGACGACTCTGGGCCTGCGCCATCCTGGAGAGCTGGTGAACCTCGAAGTGGACATGATCGCCAAATATGTCGAGCGCATGGTAACGGGCTATTTTCCCTCGGACCACCGGTAATACTCGGCTTCACAAAGACGATGCATCCTCAAGGTGAACTGAGAATGTCCAGCAGGCGAGCAAGGAATGGGCACAGGTGTCACAAGAGATGCACGGTGGGGCTCCGCCCCAGCGCCGTCGCTGGACGGGATCGGGATCGCGCCGACGCTAGCCGCAAGCGAGCCGCCGCTGAGCACGAGGGACATGACCTGACCGCTTGGTAACCGAGTCCTACGTATTGTCGATACCGGTGGTGAGTGTCCTGAGCAGATCGGTGCGAAGAGGTGTCGGTATGCAGGATCGGCCAGGCGAGCCGCACGCGTCGCGGCGATCAACGCCACCGCGACGGCATGTTCCAGGCCAGTCGCCGCGGGTAAGGCCCCCGCCCGAGGTTCGTAGCCGGGATCTCGCCTCGTCGCCGTCCGATGGGATGAGCGGCCGAGGGCGGGCGATCCGATCCCGGCCGGCACCGCAGCCGTCGGAGACGACGGTGTTCTGGCGGGACCAATGGTCTCCCGGCGCCGCGAGGCCTCGGCCGGTACGCGGACGGCCTTCGGCCACTGGTCGCGGCCGGCGTGGGGTGGTTCGGGTCGCCAGGGCGGCGGTGGGGATCGTGTCGGCGCTCGTTTTCGGTGCCACCTGGTACGGCTGGGTGCAGGTGAACCATCTCACCACCGGCCTCACCACCGCCGATGTCATCGACCCCGCAGCGCAGCCGCCCATGGGCGAACAGAACCTGCTGGTGGTGGGCCTGGACACCCGCACCGACGCGCAGGGTAATCCGCTGCCCGCTGACGTTCTGAGCCACCTACACGCCGGCGGGGGCAATGACGGTGGCGACACCACCGACACGATGATGGTGATCCACATTCCGGCGGGTGGTGGCCAGGTGACGGCGATCTCGATCCCACGTGATTCCTACGTGCGACTCGCCGGCGGCTTCGGCCAGCACAAGATCAACTCTGCGTACACGTACGGCAAGGTTGCGGCGCAGCAGCAGTTGCGAGCGCAGGGTATGACGGGCTCGACGTTGGAGACCGCGTCCAACCAGGCCGGCGCGAGGACGGCGATTCAGACGGTGCAGCAGTTCACCGGATTGACGATCAACCACTACGCAGCGGTGAACCTGGCCGGGTTCTACTTCATCAGCAAGGCTGTCGGCGGCGTTCCGGTCTGTCTGAAGGCTCGAGTGCACGACAGCTACTCCGGGGCGAACTTCCCGAGCGGACCACAGATGGTGTCTGGGTCGCAGGCGCTGGCCTTCGTCCGGCAACGCTACGGGCTGCCCAACGGCGACCTGGATCGGATCCAGCGCCAGCACGCATTCATGGCCGGCATGGCCAAAACCGTCCTGTCCGAGGGGACCCTCACGGATTCAACAAAGCTCAGCAATCTGATCGCCGCGATCAAGAAAGCGGTCGTACTCGACAAGGGCTTCGACATCATCACCTTCGCCCAGCAGTTGCAGGGGATAAGTGCAGGCCATCTTCATTTCGTCACCGTCCCGATCGTCACTATCAGCCTGCACACCCCCAGCGACGGAGACGCGGTCGAGGTCGACCCCCAGCAGGTGCAGGCGTACATCCAGCAACAGATCAATGGCCACAGCGGCGCATTCCCGCCCAGCCCCGATACCGCCGCCTACTCCGACGTGACGGTGGATGTGTTCAACGCCAACGGCACGACCGGCCTGGCCGGCCGAGTATTGGACACCCTCGCGGCCGAGGGCTTCGCCAAGGGTCAGGCCATCACCGCGACGAACCGGAGCACGACAGTGATCTACTACGCCTCCGGTGACGACGCCGCGGCGGGCAGCGTGGCCAGCGTGCTCGGCGGCGGCATCAGGCTGGCAAGAGACTCCGCTCTGCCCGCCAAGTATGTGCGGGTCTACCTCGGCAAAGACTATTCCGGTCGGGACACCCAGGGCGCCCCCTCACCCGCGGCGTTCCACCTCGACGGTCCACCGGCACAGCAGCCACCGGCGCCGCCCGGCCCTCTTGCAGCCGGTGACGTCGGGTGCGTCAACTGATGCGATCACGCCTCCATGCCCAACATCCCCGGCCAACCGTTCGCAGCGTTGTGGGGCCAGGTTGGCCTGCCCACACTTGCCACCGATGGCGATGCGGTTGCGACATGATGTTTGGGGGATGATGCGGGGGAGGAGGACACCATGACCCAGCGTTTTGCCGGCATCGATCGGGCGGTCGCCGAGGTGGCGGCCGGGCGCCCGGTGATCGTGGTGGATGACGAGGAACGCGAGAACGAAGGCGACCTGATCTTCGCCGCGGCCCGGGCCACTCCCGAGCTGCTGGCGTTCACCGTCCGGTACACCTCGGGATACATCTGCGTGCCGCTGACCGGGGACGACTGCGACCGGTTGGACCTGCCGCCGATGTTCCACACCAACCAGGACAAGCGGGGCACCGCCTACACCGTGACGGTGGACGCCCGCGAGGGCGTGACGACCGGGATCTCGGCGGCGGACCGCGCCAGGACCATCCGGCTGCTGGCCGATCCGGATGCCAAGTCGGTCGACTTCGCCCGGCCGGGCCATGTCGTGCCGCTGCGGGCCAAGGAGGGCGGGGTGCTGCGCCGTCCCGGCCATACCGAAGCCGCGATCGACCTGGCCCGGCTGGCCGGACTGCCGCCCGCCGGGGTGCTGTGCGAGATCGTCTCGGCGAAGGATCCCGGCGAGATGGCCCGTCGCGACGAGCTGGAGGTCTTCGCCGCCGAGCACGATCTGGTGCTGATCACCATCGCGGACCTCATCGCCTACCGGCGGCGATTCGAGAAGCAGGTGGAGCGGGTCGCGGAGGCGCGGATTCCTACCGTGCACGGTGAATTCAGGGCGATCGGGTTCGACTCGCTGCTCGATGGGGTGGAGCACATCGCGCTGGTCGCCGGGGAGATCGGGGACGGCACCGACGTGCTGGTCCGGGTGCACTCGGAATGCCTCACCGGCGATGTGCTGGGTTCGCTGCGCTGCGACTGCGGCCCGCAGTTGGACGCAGCACTGGCCGCGATCGCCGCCGAGGGCCGCGGGGTGGTGCTCTACGTGCGTGGGCACGAGGGTCGCGGTATCGGGCTGATGCACAAGCTGCAGGCCTACCAGCTCCAAGACGCCGGCGCCGACACCGTGGACGCCAACCTCGCCCTGGGCATGCCCGCCGATGCCCGTGACTACGGCACCGGGGCGCAGATCCTGGTGGATCTGGGAGTGCGCTCAATGCGGTTGCTCACCAACAACCCGGCCAAGCGGGCCGGTCTGGAGGGCTACGGCTTGGCCATCACCGGGAGGATCCCGCTGCCCGTCCGGCCCAACCCGGAGAACCTGCGCTACCTGCGCACCAAACGTGACCGGCTGGGCCACGACCTCGATGACCTCGGCCCCGCGGGAGCGTTGCGGCCATGAGTGGGACTGGGCAGCCCGCTCTGGAGGTACCTTGCTGCGCGACGCTGCGCCTGGGCATCGCCGCGACCCGCTGGCATGAGCGCATCACCACCGCGCTGCTGGACCGGGCCAGTGCCGCCGCCACCGAGGCCGGGATCTCCGAACCGACGGTGGTGCGGGTGCCAGGCGCCGTCGAGCTGCCGGTGGTGTGCCAGGAACTGGCTCGGCGACATGACGCCGTGGTCGCGCTCGGGGTGGTGATCCGCGGTGGCACCCCACACTTCGAGTACGTCTGTGATGCGGTCACCGCCGGACTGACCAGAGTCGCGCTCGACCTGGGAATCGCGGTCGGCAACGGGGTGCTCACCTGCGACACCGAGGAACAGGCCCTGGATCGCTGCGGGCTGCCGTCCTCCGCGGAGGACAAGGGGTTCCAGGCCTGTCTCGCCGCGCTGGAGACTGCCCTCGTGCTACGTGACCTGCGCCGGGGCGCGACATGACCACCACGGTGTTCGAGGCCCGACCACGCAGAGTCCGCCGTGTCGCGGTGTCCGCGGCAGTGTTGCTGACCGTGGTATTCACGGTGGTCGCGGTGCTGTTGCGGCAAACGCCCACCGGCGTCTACTTCAGGTTCTCCGACCAGGTGGCGATGGTGCTGGTGGGGCTGTTGCTCGCCGGCGCGGCCCTGCTGTTCACCCGGCCCCGGGTGCGCGCCGGTGTCGATGGGGTAGAGGTCCGCAACTTGCTCGGGACCCGCACGGTGCCCTGGGAGTTGGTGCTCCGGGTGTCGTTCCCTGACGGCGCGCCGTGGGCTCGCCTGGAGCTCCCCGACGACGAATACATCGCCGTGATGGCAATCCAGTCGGCAGACGGCCGGCATGCGGTGCACGACATCCGGGCCTTGCGCGAGGTACATGCCGAACACACCACTCCCGGCCGCGCCCCAGGGTGAGGTCCCGGCTCTGCCCCCGTCCAGCACCTCGAGCACGGCCGGTGCGCGAAGCTCGGGATCGTAGCTGGAGACTACGACGGCCTCCGACGCCACATCGTGCGACTCGGTCTCGACGTGTCTCGGTTCAGCCCCGCTCCAATCCGTCCACGTCCTCGACGGTGGACCGAGCACGAGCTGGCTGAAGCAGTGAGGGCCAGTTGCTCGCTAGCCGAGGTCATGCGTCGCCTCGGCTACCAGCCGAGTGGAGGCATCTACCGTCTGCTCGTCGGACATATCAAGAGACGCGGCCTCGACAGCTCACACTTCACCGGTCAAACATGGGCGCGGGGTCGTAAGTTCCCAGATCGCCGGGTACTGCCGCTGAGCGAGATTCTTGTGCCCTCGCCCTATATGAACACCGCGCGCCTACGTGAGCGATTGATCAAGATAGGCTTGAAGGAACGACGATGCGAGGAGTGCGGCCTGCAGCGGTGGCGCGGCAAGGACCTTCCTCTTGCGCTCGACCACATCAACGGTGACCACACTGACCACCGGCTGGCGAACCTCCGTATCCTGTGCCCCAACTGCCATGCGCTCACCGATACCTGGTGCGTGCGTAACCGCAAGCCGGCGTAGCCCAACGGCAGAGGCCCGGGCCCTAGGAGCCCGTCAGTGTGGGTTCGAATCCCACCGCCGGCACCAAAGCCTGCTTGACTTTTGATCTTCTTTCGTGGCGGCGCGACGTGGGCACCTCCCGGCAGCCCCCGGCCAGGGGTATGTGGCAGCCGGACACCTAAAGCCAGGTGGACCTGAGGGTGACCCGGGTTCGGCGATGAGTAGTGGCGCGTCCTCAATGTCGGGCCGGAGCCCATCCCGGAACCGGTTGGCTGCCTCGCCTGTGGACGGACTGAAACCTACTATCTGCCACCACTTGACCTGCGGTTGCGCTCAGCGCAGCCCGGAGCTTGGCGGGTCTCCCACGTCGCCGCCTCGCCACGCTGTTCGACGGCGCCCCGGCGGGCGTGACCATGACCAGCGAGTCACCGATGCGGATCTCTGCCGGTCGGTCACGACGACTCCCGAAGTGTCGAAGGTCGCGTAGTCGACGTCCGTGAGGGGTCTGCGTTGCGTGACAGCAGTCAACCTGTCGTGGAGAGGTCGAGGAACTCAAGGGCGTTCCACTCGAGCACGTGCGGCTCGACCAAGCCCTCGAGAACGAACGGATCCGCATGGACGAAGCGTTCGGCGGCGTCCTTGCTTCGGAATACGGCCAGGGAGCCGTTCTTGACTGGATTCTCCAGGGTGCCTATCAGGAGGAGGTCGCCACCCTTGGCGAACAGATCAAGGTAGGCACGATGCTGCGGGTAGACCTCTTGGAGGCGGCCAGCTTGTTCCGCCTGGACGTCGTAGCGAATCACTGCGAGCACGCGCTGACCATAGCGGGATCGGGCCGGGACACGGGTGCTGGACGGGCCGAGCAGCCTGCCACGAGGCGCCAAGATGATCTACCGGCTGGAGGTGTAGCCGCCGGACAGCGCGCACTCTTCGGCGGGATGCACACAGGATAGGAGGTCAGACTCCGAGGTCTTTGCGCAGCTTGGCGACGTGGCCGGTGGCGCGGACGTTGTAGAGCGCCTTGTCGATGCGGCCCTGCGGGTCGATCACGAAGGTGGATCGGATGACGCCGGTGACCGTGCGGCCGTACATCTGCTTCTCGCCGTAGGCGCCGTAGGCGGTGAGCACTGAGTGATCCACATCGGACAGCAGCGGGAACGTCAGGCCCTCCGCGTCGCGGAACTTCGCCAG
>JBOHFK010000191.1:0-8695 GCA_050699635.1 Pseudonocardiaceae bacterium
CCCGGTCCCGAAGGTGACCCGCCGCGGGGGTGGTGCGGCGCTGCCCTACAAGCGGGCGCTGTTCGGCGAGATCGTCCGCGGCGCGGTGGACGCTGCTGGGCCGCTGCCCGTCACGGTGAAGTTCCGGATCGGCATCGACGACGAGCACCGCACGTTCCTCGACGCCGGCCGGATCGCGCAGGACGCCGGAGTGGCCGCGGTGGCACTGCACGCGCGCACCGCCGCGCAGCGCTACTCGGGCAACGCCGACTGGGACGCCATCGGCGCGCTCAAGCAGGCCGTCACGTCGATCCCGGTGCTGGGCAACGGCGACATCTTCGCCGCCACCGACGCGATCCGGATGATCGAGCACACCGGCTGCGACGGGGTGGTGGTGGGCCGCGGCTGCCTGGGACGGCCGTGGCTGTTCGCCGAGTTGCAGTCCGCCTTTGCCGGTACACCGGCCCCGACGCCGCCGAATCTGGGACAGGTGGCGGCCATCCTGCGCCGTCACGCCGGATTGCTCGCCGAGCACCTGGGAGCCGACAAGGGTCTGCGTGATCTGCGCAAACACATCTCCTGGTACCTGCACGGCTTCCCAGTGGGAGGCGACGTCCGGCACGCGCTGGGGATGGTATCCAGCTTCGCCGAGTTGGACGCCCAGCTCGGCCGATTGGACCCCGATGCCCCGTTCCCGGCCGGCGCCGACGGGCCCCGGGGACGCCAGGGCTCGCCTGGCCGGGTCGCGCTTCCGCAGGGCTGGCTGGACGACCCGATGGATCTGGCGGTCCCGGCGGACGCCGAGCTACCGCATTCAGGCGGTTGAGCCCACAGGGTCTGGGCCCACCGGGGTCTGAGCCCACCGGAGTCTGAGCTCAACGGGGTCTGAGCCCACCGGAGTCTGAGCTCAACGGGGGCACGGCACCGCCGCGTTCACCTCCGGTTCATATAACCGCCGGGACGAGGCGAGATTGGCGCCGTACCCTCTGGCAATGCGCGAGACCTTCCATAGCGAGCTGGATACCCTCACCAGGGACCTGGCCCGGGCTGCCCGGCTGGCCGGCGAACTGATGACCAATGCCTCGACTGCGCTGAGCCAGGCGGACCTGACGCTGGCCGAACTGGTCATCTCCGGCAAGGGTGAGATGCAGACGCTCTGCGAGGATATGGACGCACGCTGCGTCAAACTGCTCGTCCTGCAGGCGCCGGTGGCCACCGACCTGCGGATTGTGGTTGCGGCCATGCACGCGGTGGTTGACGTGGAGCGGATGTGCAACCTGGCCCAGCATGTCGCCAAAATCGCCCGGATGAAACACCCGGCGGTGCCGATCCCGGAGGACGTCCGCCCGGTCTTCGCCCGGATGGGCGTCCTCGCCACCGGTCTGGCGCAGGAAGCCGCGAAAGCAATCGAGAGCCGGGACCCGCTATCGGCTCACCAACTGACTCAAGCCGACGACGAGGTCGACGCGCTGCGCCGGCTCATCTTCCAGATCCTGTTCGCGGAGAACTGGTCGCACGGCGTGGAACCCGCGGTGGACGCCGCCCTGATCGGCCGTTACTACGAACGCTTCGCCGATCACGCAGTGGCGATCGCGCGCCAGGTCAGCTTCCTCGTCACCGGTCTGCCACCCGAGCGATGATCGACGTCAGCGCTGACCCGACAGCGGTGACGGAGCAAACCGTAGTATTCGGGCGCTCGCCCGGCTTAGAGTGTGAGCTGTGAGCAAGACCCCGCGAGGCCTGATGCGAGCCGCGGACACCGACCGAGAACGGGTTGCGGAGCAGTTACGGACCGCGCACGGTGAGGGCCGCCTGAGCCTCGCCGAGTACGATGAGCGAGTTACGCGGGTATGGGCGGCGCAGACCTACGATGAACTCGACACGCTCATCGCCGACCTGCCCCTGGCTCGCGCTGCGGTGGTCAGCGGCCAGCGCCCTGTTAACGGGTTCGCTGTCGCGTCACTCGTGTTGGGGACCCTCTGGATTTTCTGGATCGGCAGCATCCTGGCGCTGGTCTACGGGTATATCGCGCGCAGGCAGATCAATAGAAGCGGCGGGCGCGGCGCGGGCCTGGCCACGGCCGGGATCGTGCTCGGCTGGGTGGGCGTCGGGATACTGGCGACTCTCCTGATCTTCGGGCTACTCGCGGGCGTGGCCCAGACCGGCGCCGGTTCAGTACCCCCTCCTCCCATATCTCGCCCCTGACCACCAGTCCTCCGCCGAGCGCGTTCGCTCTGCGTCTCCCGAACTCGACAGCAGGGCTGCCAGAGCCTTGATCAAATAGCCCTGCTGTCGAGTTCGGGAGAACCAGGGGCGGACTCACCCAACTTTGGCAATCGCCTCGGCGGGAGCTGGGTCGGGATCGAGGAGGAACTCCACGTCGGTGTGGTGGTGGGTGAAGCCCAGCTTCTGGTACGTGCGGACCGCGGCGGCGTTGTCGGAGTCGACGTAGAGCATGGCCTCGGGGGCTCCCCGCTCGCGCAGATGCGCCAAGCCCGCCATGGTCAGGGCGCTACCGAGACCGGTGCCCTGGGCGTCGGGATCTACCGCGAGCACGTAGATCTCGCCGAGACCGTCGGGGTGCACCTTGGTCCAGTGGAAGCCGAGCAACTGGCCGGTCGGATCCACGGCCAGCAGGAAGCCCTTCGGGTCGAACCAGGGCTGTGTCTCGAGCACCATGAGTTCGCGGGTATCCAACCGGCTCTGCTCGGGATGCCAGGCGAATGCGCGGTTGTTCACCCGGACCACCGCCGCCTCGTCCTGTCCCGGCACGAAAGCGCGCAGCACCACGCCGGCGGGGAGGGGGCGGGACGGGATTGGATCGGGCAGCGCGCGACGCATTTGCATCAACTCCCGCTGGCTGACCAGCCCGGCCCGCCGTACCAGCCGCAGCGCCGCCGGATGCTCGCCATGCGCCCACACCCACAGCGGCCCGTGCACCCGATCCAGCAGTGCGGCGAGCAGGGCTGCGCCGATCCCGCGGCGCCGGTGCTCGGGGTGCACGGCGAACTCGGCGCTAGGACGATCGGAGCGCTCGTCCAGACCCGCATAGCCGACCAGCGGGCCCGCGGCATCGTGCGCCAGGAGATGCACCCCGGTCCGGGATGTCGAGTGACCACCCAGGCGCAGCATCGCCGCCTCGGAGATGGCATGGACACCGTCAGCAGCCTCAGCCGCGGCCAGCAACGCGAGCACGTCAGCGATCTGGTCGTCCGCCGGATGGGCCAGCCAGGTCAGCGCCAGGGCCATCCCCTTGGTCAACTGCGCTGCGCGGGCATGGACTGGGCCTCTCGCAGAGACTGGGCCTCTCGCAGAGACTGGGCCTCTCGCGGTCCGGCCCGATCCGGGTCGGACCACTCCGGCTCGGCGCTGTCTACAGCCTCGGCGTCATGCTCGGCGGCGCGCTCCTGCTCGGCCCGTTCCCGGGTGGTCATGTTGCGGACCGGCCGGACGAACTTGTAGCCGACGTTGCGCACCGTGCCGATGAGCTGCTCGTGCTCGGGGCCGAGCTTGGCCCGCAGCCGCCGCACGTGGACATCGACCGTACGGGTGCCGCCGAAGAAGTCATAGCCCCACACCTCCTGCAGCAGCTGAGCCCGGGTGAAAACCCGGCCCGCGTGCTGCGCGAGGTACTTGAGCAGCTCGAATTCCTTGTAGGTGAGATCCAGCGGCCGGCCGCGCAGCCGGGCGGTGTAGGTTGCCTCATCGATCACCAGCTCCCCCAGCACCAAGGCGCTGCCACGGCCCACGCTGGACTCGCTGGCCCGCCGGGCGACCAGCAGCCGCAGCCGGGCGTCGACCTCGGCCGGCCCCGCGGTGGGCAGCAGGATCTCGTCGGATCCCCAATCAGCCGATACCGCGACCAACCCACCCTCAGAGATCACCACCACCACCGGCACGTCCAGGCCGGTAGAGCCCAGCAACCGGCACAGGCTGCGCGAACCGGCCAGATCCAGACGCGCATCGACCAGCACCGCGTCGTAGGGGCCGGCGTCGAGCAAGGCTGCCACCTCCGGAGCGGCCGAGCGCACGCCGTGGCCCAATAGGGACAGCGCTGGCAGGACCGAGGCCGGTCCAGGGTCCGCGGTGAGCAACAACAGCTCCATGCCCGCTCCCTCCTGCCGTTGCAGGCCCGGCAATATCACCGTCAGATTACGGCCCCGGGGCGCAACCTGACCTGTGTTCTGCGAAGAATACCGTGCCCGTCGCACGACCAATACGAAACGGACGCCGAAGGTAGGGCTGCGTGCGCAAACTGATCATCACAGTACTGGTCCTCGTGGCCTTGGCAACAGCGGCGGATTTCGGCACCGCAGCATATGCGGAGTACACGATAGCCAAGCAATTACGCCAGCAGCTGGCTCTGGCCAACGACCCGTCGGTACAGATCAACGGCTTCCCGTTCCTCACCCAGGCGGTGGCCGGCCATTACTCCGCCATCGACCTTCGGGCCACCGGGGTCACCGTGGACCCGCTGCACGACCTCGACGTGGAGGCGACGCTGCACGACGTCGACGCACCGCTGCCCGAGGTGACCGCAGGCGATCTGCACTCGGTGCGGGCCGCGCGGGTGGACGGCCGGGTCCGGATCAAGGACAGCGACCTCGGGCGAGCGATCGGAATCGAGGATCTGCGCCTCCAGCAGCCGTCCGACCAGGAGATCACTGACCTGCTGCCGGCGGGCACACCGACCGGCGATGCTGCCCGGGGCGATCGCGCGCCGGTGCGGATGACGGCGACGACCGACCTCCTCGGCCAGCGCACCGAGATCATCGGGGTCGGGCTCATCGAGCTCACCGGTGGTCTCGCGCGGATCACCGTCAAGGACGTCCGGCTCGCCCGGGACGGTGTCGGGCAGGTGAACCTGCCACGGGGTATCCGCCAGACCCTGCTCACCACGCTGAGCACCGACGTGAAAACCGGTGGGCTCCCCTTCGCCGTCACCCCCACCAGAGTCTGGGTGGAGACCGGGTCAGTGGTCGTCGAAGGCACCGCAACCAACGTCACGATGAGCCAGGCCGGAATCGGCAGCTAGCTGTTCACCTTCGTGGAATGACGGTCCCGCAGACCGGGAGTCTCGGGTAGTGTCGCTGTCGTGCACCCGCTGCTGACCAAGCGCCGGGCAGTTGATTTCTGCTGCCTACGCAGCAGCCTGTGTCGCCTGCCTTGACCGGGCGGCGCCGGTACCTGATCGCGGATGTTCGGCGATATCCCATCACGCCCCGCGACCTGTCACTCCAGCAGCGGCACCGGGAATGTCTCTGAAGTCGTAAACAACGTCAATACACGAAGAGGAGCTGTTGCATGAGCCGTGCAGACGTCCTGGTCACCGCCGACTGGGCAGAGCAGAATCTGGACACCGCTGGGGTCGTGTTCGTCGAGGTTGACGAGGACACCGCGGCCTACGACACAGGCCACATCGCGGGTGCCGTGAAGATCAACTGGAAGACCGAGTTGCAGGACCCGGTGGTCCGCGACTTCGTGGACAAGGGCGCTTTCGAGAAGCTGCTGTCGGACAAGGGCATCAGCAATGACGACACCGTGGTGCTCTACGGCGGCAACAACAACTGGTTCGCCGCCTACGCCTACTGGTATTTCAAGCTGTACGGGCACGATGACGTCAAGTTGCTCGACGGCGGGCGCAAGAAGTGGGAGCTCGACGGTCGCACCCTGACCACCGACGAGGTGAGCCGGCCGGCCACCAGCTACACCGCCAAGCACGACCAGGACACCACGATCCGGGCGTTCCGGCAGGAGACGGTCGACGCGATCGGCACCAAGAACCTGGTCGACGTCCGCTCGCCCGACGAGTTCTCCGGCAAGATCATGGCCCCGGCGCATCTGCCGCAGGAGCAGGCCCAGCGCCCCGGTCACATCCCCACCGCGCTCAACGTGCCCTGGTCCAAGGCCGCCAACGAGGACGGCACCTTCAAGTCCGACGACGACCTGCAGGCGCTCTACGGTGGGGCCGGGCTGGACGACAGCAAGGCGACCATCGCCTACTGCCGGATCGGCGAACGCTCCAGCCACACCTGGTTCGTGCTGCACGAGCTGCTGGGGCACTCCGACGTCAAGAACTACGACGGGTCCTGGACCGAGTACGGCTCGCTGGTCGGCGCGCCGATCGCGCTCGGCAGTGGGGGCTGAGCAGCATGTGCGGGGCACCGGAACAGACCCAGGAGTTGCCTGCGGGCACAGATCTGAGCAAGCACACCGTGCTGGCCGGCACGGTGCGGTCGGCTGAGGAACCGGTCAGCGGCGCCTTCGTCCGGTTGCTCGACGGCACCGGGGAGTTCACCGCCGAGGTGGTCTCCTCGGCGTCGGGGACCTACCGGTTCTTCGCCGCCCCCGGCACCTGGACCGTCCGCGCCCTCCACAACTCCGGCAACGGTGAAGCAACGGTGACCGCCGACGGCCCAGGCCTGTTCGCGGTCGACGTCGCCCTGTCCTGAGCACAACTAGCAGCGGGCTGAGCGGGGTTATCGAGGCCCGATGACCCCGCTCAACACATGCAGGAGAGGTTGCCGCTGTCCAGGTACCGGTGAACCGCTACTCGGGACCGGGCTGTGCGGTGGGCTCACCACGTTCTCGACGATGCAGGTGGAGCTAGTCAAGATGATCGACGCTCGCCACCTCGGGCTTGCCGCCGGTTACGCATCAACGAGCGTCCTTCTCCACCTGGATGTTCGAGAGCCAGCGCCTCAGCGAGTATCGTCTAATACTGAGTCTGGCGGCGAATGTCGTGGTGAGCCTGGTCGCCGGAATCGCCGCCGCGGCGCTTGGGTCAGCTGATCGGGAGCCACCTGTGATCGAGGATTGCCTGAAACTGACCACCTATTTCGGGGAGCGGCACCGGATCGGCCAGGCGTTTCTCGCCGACACCCAGCTCGAGTTGTTCGGGCGGCGGGAGATCGCCACCAGTGTCCTGCTCCGCGGCGCGGAAGGATTCGGGCTCAAGCACCATCTGCGGACCGACCGGCTGCTCACCCTGTCTGAGGACTTGCCGGTCGTCTCCGTCGCGGTGGACACCCGCCCCAGGATCGAGGCGCTGCTCGATGACCTTCGCGCGATCGAGCACCGGGGCCTGGTGACGCTGGAGAGCGCGCGCATGCTGCGCGGCGACATCGGCCCGGTGCAGTTACCCGAGGATTTACATGAGGCCACCAAGCTGACCGTCTACGTCGGCCGGCAGGAGCGTGTCTACCGGGTGCCAGCCTTCGTCGCGGTCTGCGACCTGCTGCACCGGCGCGGCATCGCTGGGGCCACCGTGCTGCTGGGCGTCGACGGGACGGCGCACGGCCAGCGGACCCGCGCCCGGTTCTTCGGGGGCAACGCCGACGTGCCGATGATGATCATCGCAGTCGGCTCGGGCGACTGCATTGCCCGGGTCCTGCCCGAGCTAGGCGGGCTGCTGCGCCAGCCACTGATCACCCTCGAACGGGTCCGGGTGTGCAAACGCAACAGCGAGCTCATCGAGCGCCCGCACGCCCTGCCGGCCACCGACGAGCACGGGATGGCGGTGTGGCAGAAGCTGATGGTCCACACCTCGGAACGGGCATTGCACAACGGGCAGCCGGTGCACCGAGCACTGATACGGCGGCTGCGGGCGTCCAGTGCCCGGGGTGCGACCGCGCTGCGGGGGATGTGGGGCTTCCACGGCGAGGTCGCCCCACACGGCGATCGCCTGCTGCAACTGGGCCGCCGCGTCCCGGTGGTGACGATCATCATCGATACCCCGGACCGGATCGCGACGTCCTTCGACATCGTCGACGCGCTCACCACCGAACACGGCGTGGTCACCAGCGAGATGGTTCCCGCGCTGACCGCGACCACCGACGAGCAGCCCCGCGGTGACCTGCGCCTCGCCCGGCACGCCTTCTAGGAAATTGGGGATCCGGTGGTCAGGCAGGTCCGAATGATGACTGTCCCCGCCCGGCGGAGGAGGTGACGATGGGCAGCGGCGCACTGTTCGTTGCCGTGTTTCTGGCGTGCCTGGTGGAAGCGGTCGAGGCGCTGACGATCGTGCTCGCGGCCGGCGCGGGCCGGGACTGGCGCTCGGCGATCACCGGTGTCGGCGCGGGTCTTGCGGTCCTGGCCGTGGTCGTGGCCGCGCTGGGTCCGGCGCTGACCGCGGTCCCGTTGGATGGGTTGCGCCTGGTCGTCGGCGGGCTGCTGCTGATCTTCGGGTTGCAGTGGCTGCGCAAGGCGATCCTGCGGGCCAGCGGACTCAAGGCCTTGCACGACGAGGACGCCATCTTCGCCACCGAACTCGCCGCCGCCCGAGCCGCTCCCACCGGGAGCCGGGGGATCGTCGCCGATTGGTACTCCTTCACCTTGTCGTTCAAGGGTGTGCTGCTCGGAGGGCTGGAGGTCGCCTTCATCGTCTTGACCTTCGGTGCCAACCAGCAGAACATCCCGCTGGCAGCCGTGGCCGGCCTGGCCGCGATCGTTGTCGTCACGGTCGCCGGGGTCGCGGTCCGCGCTCCGTTGGCGCGGGTCCCGGAGAACACGATGAAGTTCGTCGTAGGGATCATGCTGACCTCGTTCGGCGTGTTCTGGGGCGCCGAAGGCGCCGGCGCTCACTGGCCCGGCGCGGACGCCGCGCTGCTGGTGGTGGTCCCCGCCGTCGCGGTGTTTGCGCTCGCCCTGGTCGCAGTGCTGCGCCGGATCACCAAGGAACCGGTTGCCGCTGACGCCCCGATCGCCCGAGCGGGCC
>JBOHFK010000192.1:0-8663 GCA_050699635.1 Pseudonocardiaceae bacterium
TGCAGGTAGGGGCCGGCGAAGGGCAGCAGGAGTGGCACCAGGTACCGCATTTCTCCCACAGCAGTGACCAGGACCGGCATTTCGCGCTCGACCCGATCGGCGGTGAGATCGTCTTCGGGCCGGGTGTTCGGCAACCTGACGGCCGGCTCCGGCAGTTCGGTGCGATTCCCCCCAAGGGTGCCGCGATCAAAGTCCGGCTTTACCGGGTAGGCGGCGGTCGTCGAGGCAATGTGGCCAAGGGGGCGATCACCGCCTTGCACGCCTCGGTGCCCTTCGTCGCGCGAGTGGAGAACCGCCGGCCGGCCTCCGGTGGCGTCGACGGCGAGAACGTGGCGAACGCCAAGCTGCGGGCGCCGCTGTTCCTACGGGCGCGCCGGCGGGCGGTCACGATGCAGGACTACGAGGCGTTGGCGTTGGAGGCCGATCCGCGAGCCGCTCGGGTGCGGTGTATCACCGGCCGAGGCGCCGACGCGGCGGTGGTCCGGTTGGTGGTTCTGCCCGCACTGCCGGGCGAGGCATCGGCACCGGTGCCCTTCGTCGCGCTGCAGCCACGTCCCGAGCTGCTCGCCAGGATCGCGGCGTACCTCGATGAGCGGCGGGTACTGGGCACCAGATTGCTGGTCGAGCCACCGACCTACCGGTGGATCAGGGCAGTCGCGACGGTACGGCTTGGTCCGCTGGTCAACCCCGACCGGGTCATCCAGGACGCGTTGGGCGCGCTGTACCGCCATCTCCATCCGCTGTACGGCGGCCCGGAGGGGTCCGGCTGGGCCTTCGGCCGCGACGTTCAGTCCGGTGAGCTGCTGGCCACGGTGCAGCGAGTACCCGGTGTCGAGGTCGTCGAGGACGTGAAGCTCTACCTCGTCGACCCGGCCAGCCGCCAGCCCGTTGAGGGAGCACGACTCAAGGTGGAGTTGGAGCCGGGCATGCTGCCTTTCTCGATCGAGCACGTCGTCGGATTGGCGAACTGATGGGCCGCGGCACCGTCGATGGCCTGGCATCGGCGCACCCACTGGGCGAGCTGTTGCCCGGGGTGTACCTGGAGGACTCGCTGGCCCAGCGCTTCACCGAGGGGCTCGACACCGTGCTCGCCCCCGTATTCGTGACGCTGGATTGCCTCGACGCCTACCTTGACCCGTGGCTGACCCCGCCTGATTTCCTGCCCTGGTTGGCCTCCTGGGTGGGTGTCGAGCTCGATGAGACCTGGCCGGAAGATCGGCAACGGGCGATGGTGGCGGCCGCCGCGCGGCTGCACCAGGATCGGGGGACTCACCACGGCCTGGTCGAGCACCTGGAGTTGCTTACCGGAGGCGAGATCGAGCTGACCGAAAGCGGCGGCACCCGGTGGTCAGCTGAGGCCGGTACCCAGCCGCCGGGGGCGACGACCCCCGGGTTGCGAGTGATCGTCCGGGTCAGTGACCCCAACTCGGTCCACCGGGACAGGCTCGACCGCGCGGTGCGCGACGCCCGACCGGCCCACCTGCCCTATGACGTCGAGGTGCTGCCGCTGGCGTCGAGGGCTTGAGTTCGCCGTGTGGCGATTTGATGAAGAGGAATGTGCAGCGCGGGCGGAACTCCGCCGCTCAGCCTGGGCGAGTGGTGGCTGCCAGGGTGGCGAGGTCGAGCGCGACGGCGAATGGCTCGGTCAAGGTGAGCAGCCGGCCCGGTTCGGCGCGCGCCACCTCGGCGTAACGGTCACGCTCCAGCCGGCAGACGACGGCGCGGGGGCCGGTCGCGCCCAGCTCGACCCGAAGGTAGTGCCGGATGCCGGCGTGAGCGTAGAGCAACGGCTTGACCGCCCGATCGGCCACCGCGTTGCCGGGGCTGGTGAGCTCCACGACCAACAACACGTCGGTGGCCTCGCACACTGTCACCTCGAGCCCGGCAGTGTTGACCACCACGATATCCGGGATGAGGATCTTCCCGGGCCCCACCCGGACGTTGATCGCCTCCAGCACCTCGAGCCCTGCCGGCACCGCGGCGTCGAGCGCCATGGCGAGCCGAAACGACAATCGCTGGTGGCGGACCCGTGCGCTGGGGCTCACCAGCAGGGCCCCGTCCAGCAGCTCGATCCGCCGGTCCACCGGCAGGGCAAGGAACTCCTCCTCGGTCCACGGACCGTTGTGCTCGAACACATCAGGAACGGGCGCGGCCATCGGGACATCACCTCCGTGCTGCTCGTCGAGTACATGGTGGCATCCTCGCGGCCCACACCGACAGTTGTGGGTGCGCCCGCAGGTGGCGCACACGTGACGGAGCGGATGGTCTGCGAGCGCCGCTCCTTGCTCAATGCCACTTAGTTAAGAGGGTGACCAGGCCCGGCGGGGCTGACGGGAACTCGTATGAGATCACGATTTGTGTGCCGTCAGCGACAGAATCTGTCGCTGACGGCACACAAGCTGTGATCATGAGTCAAGATGTGTCGACGGCTGATCGGTAGCCCCAACCGGCCAACTCGAGCTCGGGCAGGCATGTTGCGGCGGTGGCCGCCTGCTGCCGCAGCCCCTCCGAGCGCTGATGACCCACTCCGCAGGGCCGTCCTCGGGCAGCAGTTCCCCGCGGTAGGCATCTCACTACGGACGGATTGCTAAAGCTGCTTTCATAGATATAGTGAGTGTGACCTTAAGACTAACATCTATTAAAGCACCAGATCAGGACCGTCTTACGCCTGGAGATCAGTCTTGTCTCGTGTCAGAAATGCGCTCGCGGCCGCCAGCACCGCCAGCGCACTAGCCTTGATGTTCACGCTACCGGCGCTGGCCTCAGACCCACCATCGTGCTCGCCAGTTGGCGCGCTAGCCGGTCCTGCCGTACCGCTGTGCCCCCCGCCTGACCCACAAGGGGCTGCTGGTCCCGCCGGCCCGCGGGGAGCTAGGGGCAATGCCGGCCCTCCGGGACCGGTCGGTAAACCCGGACCGCCGGGACCCGCTGGACCACCTGGACCCGCTGGACCACCTGGACCGCCGGGTCCGCCGGGTCCGCCAGGACCGCCAGGTCCCCCTGGGTCGTCTGGATCTGCGACAATTGACGGGAACTCAGGCGCTACTAGTGCAACAAGCCCTGACGACCTCTCGGTACCTACGTCCCCGTCTAACTCGGTAATCTGTCACCGGCGCGACCTCGACAGCCATCACTACAGCATTGATTGCGAGACCAACGAAACCTCGTCCGTTACACCAACGTCGACAACCACCAAACCAGCACCGGAATCACCACCGAATGCGGCGGTCACCAGTCCGCCGGCCTCGGCGACGGTCACCAGTCCGCCGGCCTCGGAGAGTCCACCGAGGGCCGTGAGTCCGCCTGTTGCCGTGAGCCCGCCAGCTGCCGAGAGTCCGCCTGTTGTCGAGAGTCCACCTGTTGCCGAGAGTCCACCGACGATTACCGCATCGGCTACATCTTCTGACAATTTTACACAGATTGGGCCAGTCCCCATTGGGCCAATTGAAACAGGCGACGGATCAGTGGCGCCATGAAGCGTATTCTGGGGCTATTTTTTGCCGCTGCCGTTTTGGTTGGTTGTTCAGTTCCGGGCGGCGAAGCCCCGGCACGCACCGCTCCCTCCCAAACACCGGTAAACAGTGCGCCGGTCGTCAATCCTGCCAGTGTTGATATTCCGAAGATTGCAGCACATTCGACACTCATCCCGCTCGGCTTAGATGATCATGGTGCGCTGCAGGTTCCCGATGTACACCATCCAGAGCAGGCTGGTTGGTACAGTCGAGGTGTCCCGCCGGGTCAGATCGGTCCAGCGGTTATCGTCGGTCATGTTGATGGCGCCGGACGGACTGGAGTCTTCTACCGGCTGAAAGAACTTTCAGTAGGGGATGTAATCAACGTCGGCCTGGTTGACGGTGAGACGTTGAGATTTGAAGTGATTGGTGTTGAAAGGGTTCTTAAGAGTAATTTTCCGACATCAAGAGTGTATGGCGACGTCGGGCACCCCGCGCTTCGCCTGGTGACATGTGGTGGCCAGCTCGATCGGACTCGCAACAGCTACCTGTCAAATGTGATCGTCTATGCCGAGGTCAGGTAGTCGGCCGCGGCCGTCGCCCAGACGATCCCGAGCGGACCCGGGGATAAGGTCGGAGCACCCTCCGCCCAGGAAGGACTTGGGTCAGCGGGTGGGGGCTGGTGCGGGTGCCTTGGGACGGGGCGTCAGGATTTGCGGGTTTGCCGGGGGCGCCGGGATGTCCAGCATGCTGAGCACCTCGGTGTAGTCCCGCGCAGCCCGGGCGGCCGCGGCGGGCTCGCCGGCTTTGCTGCAGGCATCGATCAGCATTCGCCACGAAGCGTCCCGGTACGGGTCGATATCCACGCTTCGGCGGGCCGCGTCGACGGCTGATCGGTAGTTCAAACCGGCCAACTCGAGCTCGGCCAGGCGTGCTGTGGCGGTAGCCGCCTGCTGCCGTAGTCGCTCCCGAGCGCTGATGACCCACTCTGCGGGACCGTCCTCGGGCAGCAATTCGCCGCGGTAGGCAGCAACCGCGCGAGCCAGCGCAGTGCGCTCGACGTCGGCGTCCCGGACGCGTCTGGCTTGTGCCGCAGCCTGCAATTGGGTGGTGAACTCGACCACATCGGAATCGCTGCCCTGGGGAAGGACCAGGAGGTATGTGTCACCGTGGCGTTCGACCGTACCGAAGGTGCCCCGCGTGGTTCCGGGCGCCAGCAAAGTGCGCAGGCTGGATACCGCGACCTGCATGCTGCGCACTGCCCGGTCCGTCGACCGATCCGGCCACAGTTGTAGCAGCAGTTCGCGGTGCACCGGCTGCGGCATATGGATGGCGAGCAGTCGCAGCATCGTCGCGGCTCGCGGCCGGACCGTGCCCCAGTTCAGTGGGCATCCGAGGACTTCGAAGCTGAACCCGCCGAGGCACCGCACCTGCACTGCGGGCGGCGCCGCAGTGGCCACTACCGGCTTATCGGCGGAAGGCGTGGCGCCCAGCAGCCGGGCGGCCAGTTTCTCCGGCCACGGCAGCCCGTGCGTGTCGGCCAGCGAGCGAGCTTGCCGAAGCTGCGCAGCGCCGTCCCCAGGTTCGGTGGCGGCGAGCACCAGCGCGGTCAACGCCTGGGCGCCCCAGGCACCTGCCGTGCGGCTGAATGACTCGGCGAGGCGTGCCATCGACGCGGCGTCAGGTTCACCTTGCTGGGCGGCCGCGAACGCGGCGAAGGTCAACAACCACGCCTCGATGCTTCCAGCGCCGAGCGCTCGGCACCGCGCTGTCACCTCGCGCCAGGCCGACTGGGATGGTTTCCCGGCGATTAACTGGCACAACGCGTGGGCAGCGTGGGCCAGCAATGTGCCCCACTCGTCGCCCACTGCCTCACACTCGGCGGCTACCCGGGCGATCTCTTCGGCGTTGCCGCTCCGATGGGCGCAGAGCACCCGCGCCTGCCGGGCCAGCCACAGGATCCCGCTGCGCTCGGCGTCGGTGGTCAGCCGCTCGGCCGCTTCGTCGTTGGCTACGCCGGACGTCAGATCGACGATCGCCTGCACGAGGCGACCCGCGAGCGCAAGCGTCTCGTCACTGTTCGGGTCGTCGAGCAATTTCCGCACCGAGTGGCCTGCCGCGCGGACGTTCCCGGTAAGCAACGACGCGATCGCGGCGCATAGTTGGTCACCGTGGGACTGCTCGGTGTGAAGGGAGCCAGGATGGCGGTGCACGGCGGCGCGCAACCGGTCCAACCAGTGCAGCTGGGGCTGTGCCCGGCCCTCAGTCCAGAGTTCGACCAGCCGGCGGTCCCAGGCGGCTCGCTGCCGATCCGCTGGGTCCGGGAACAGGGCCTCGGCGTGGTGATAACGGCGGACGGCCTCTTGCAGCCGTCCCTCAACGGCCAGCCGCCGTGCGACGGCCATACTCAGCCAGGGATCCTCATCGACTATCTGCGACGGTACGAGGTCACGCCATACCGTGTTCGGCTCGGCCGCGATCACCCGAGCTCCACCTTCCCGGAGCAACCGGGTGGCTTCAGTCCAGCACTCCGCCCGCAGGTGAGCGCGGATCGCCTCACCCAGCGCACCGGACGCCTCCAGCAGCGCTGCTGCCCTGGCGTACCACAGCTGGGTCTGCCTCGCCCCGAGCTCGCCGAGCAGCGCACCCTCCAGATGCCGCCGCAGCACCTCGTGGTATCGAAAGGTCTGTCCGCCGTCGGTCGAAGTGGTCAGCGCCCCTAGCCCTTCCAGCTCCTCGAGCAGCTGTTGAGCGTCGGTCGTGTCCAGCAGGCGATCACAGCGCACCGCGGTGACCAGCTCGAACACGCAGGTTCTGGTGAGAAAGCCGCGCAACCGCTGGGGAAGCTCCTCGAGTACGGTCTTGACCAGGTAGGTCCGGACGAACCGGGGACCGCCGGCCAGCGCGCGGAGCGCGCGGCGCCGCTCATCCAGCGGGCGGTTCTGGGTGGATAGATGGAACAACTGCAGGCACGCTGCCCAGCCCTCGGTGCGGCGGGTCAGCGCAGCGATATCGTCGGGCGGCAGCGGTTCGCGATATACGTCACGGAACAGCACTTCCACTTCCCACGACCGGAAGCGGAGGTCGTCGGCTGTCACGACAGTGATGGGTGTGATCTCCATCCGGCAGAGATTCAGATGCAGCGGGCGTCGGGAGGCCAGCACAACCGAGACACCCGGGAGATGGCAGAGCATTGTCTCGATACAGTTCTCGGTCGGCGATCCGATCAGTAGGTGGGCGTCATCGAGCACCAGGGTGACGGTGACCGGTCCCACCGCCATCACCGTGTCGATGAACCGGTCGACGCTATCTCGCGTGGTGCCCAGCTCCGGCAGCGCAGGTAAGACGCCACCGTTGACCAGCCCGCGGGTGAGCTTGGCCGTGAAGTGACCCGCATCGGCGTCCAAGCGGTCAGTCCGGCACCAGACGATGGGGCTCGTGGCTTCGTTGCTGTACTGCGACAGCAGAGTCGTCTTACCGCAGCCAGCGGGGGCCAGCACGAGAGTCAGCCGCGCCGGCGTCCGCAGCCGCTCCAGTAGCCGCTCCCGTCGGAGTCCGGGGGCCGGTGGACACGCTCTGTGATCGGGTGAACACTCATTGCCGGACCCACTGCCGTGCGGCGTAGCCCCGCGAGCATCCCGCGGTCTGGTCGGCGTTGGGTTTGACATGGTCTTCGCTCCCCTCCGCGGCTTGCCCGCGGTCTTGGCGTAGCCCAGTGCACATCCCCGGTCGACAATCGATCGACCGCGTTGAACTTTAGAGTCCGGACAGGGCTGAATACATACATTTATTGTGTTCACGCTCGTGTGGGTGGCGTCATTGACCTCGGCTTCTCTGGCGGGGACCGAGCCGATATGTCCGGTTATCGGGGTCGGTGCTGACGCCCCATCCAGGAGAGGCCTCACCTGCCCCGTAGGGGCGATCGCCTCCGGAACGTAGCGAAATACTCGTTCGAGGACGATCGTCACCCCTTAGGGTGATACCAGATTGGTCGATCACGCGGATGATGATGCATGTAACGGGGTGTGTTGGCGAGGGGGCACTTGTCGTCGCACGACCAATAGTCGTCGCCGTCTGCGCTGTGGTGGCGTCGTCGTCGTGACGATTTGATCTCGGGCGCGCTCAGAGGACGACGATGTCGAGGACCTCTCAGAGGACGACGATGTCGAGGGACCCGGCCCAAATCCGGGAGACCAGTCCTTGGCCCACCTTGCGTCTGGAATGGAAGTGAAACACATCATGCCCAGCAGCAGAACGTTCCATTGGCACACGGCGGCTGTCTGCACGGTTCCTGTCGCAGTCTTGGCTGCGTCGTTGCTTGTCGGTGGGGTGGCCAACTCCGCGCCGCCGGGAAGCACCGAAGTGGCCACCGAAGCCGTTGCGCCGACCATCACGACTACCACGCTGGCCGCGAATCCGGCTGCATCGGCCAGACCAGGCACGCCGATAACGCTGACCGCGACGATCACTCCGACCACGGCGGTCGGTGCCGTGCAGTTCAGAGATGGGACTGCACCCCTCGGCGATCCGGTGCCCGTCATCAATGGAACCGCGACGGCCACGCCGACGTTGTCCGCCGGCTCGCATTCGCTGACCGCGATGTTCATCCCCGGCTCAACAGCCCTCAGCCCGTCAGCCACACAGTCGCCGCTGACCTTCATGGTCGTCGGGGCCGCCGACACTAACACGATGTTGACCACGACACCGGCCGCAGATGCCGCCGAGGGAGACCTGGTAACGCTGAACGCGGTGGTCGTTCCGGCGGACGCGGTCGGTACGGTGCAGTTCAGGGATGGGGCCGCTAATCTCGGCGATCCGAGACCCGTCAACAACGGTCTCGCGACCGGGTCCACGTCCAGGTTGGGCGTCGGCTCGCACGCGCTGAACGCCGTGTTCATACCCGCCAATGCGGGCGCTTTCAACCCGTCAATGTCATCTGTGTCATCTGTCGTGGTGACCGGGTCCCGGTCCGGTAGCGCAGCGCTGGTGACCCTCGACTCGCAGGACTCGGGCTTGTCTCTCGACATCGGGACGTCCATTCTCGACGGTCGGTCGCCGTACGATGGACGGCAGGGCACCCTCGATGGCCAGCAGTCGGTCCTCGATGAGCGAAGGACCCTGATGGATGGCCGGGTCGCCGTTCTGGATCGCCGGGGACTACTCAGCGTCACGCTCGGACTGGGGTGATGGGAATCGACCGCTGAACTGGCG
>JBOHFK010000193.1:0-8459 GCA_050699635.1 Pseudonocardiaceae bacterium
CAGTTCGCGGTAGCGACGTAGCGTGTCGAGGTCCCAATTGTCCCGCTGGTCCCATGGCATGGGCTGGCGAGAGTCCTCCCCCCAGGTGCCGGTCATGCCGATCTCGTCGCCGGCGAAGATCATGGGGATGCCGGGCAGGGTGTGCATCAGTCCGGCCGCGACCTCCACGTGGGCCGGGGTGCGGACGACCGAGCGGATGCGGGCGCTGTCGTGCGAGCCGAGCAGGTTCCAGGAGTGAGTCAACGACACCCAGGGCATGGCCGCGGCGAAAGATCGCATGATGGACATTGCGGCGCCGCCGGGCAGTCGCGGTGGCGGGACCGGCAGGCCGAGTAGCGGAATGTCGACATCGGGGTCGCGCAGCCACGTCCAGATCGGCTGGGTGAACCCGGCATAGTTCATCGTGCCGTGCCAACCCGTCCCGGACAGATCCCCGCTGGCATCGTGACAGTGTTCGCCGATCAGGAGCAGCTCGCGGCCGGTTTGGGCCATCGCACCGCGGATGGCGGCGGCCACTTCTGCCGCGTAGTCGTCGGCTCCCCTGCGACCGGTCATGTTCGCGACGTCGATCCGCCAGCCGTCTTGCTGGTAGGGCGGACGCAACCAGCGCTGTACCACGGAGTCAGGTCCCTCCAGCATCTGGCGGCGCAGTTCCGTGCTGCCCCAGTTCAGCTTCGGCAATGACGGGACGTGAAACCATGATTCGTAGCCGTTGACCACCTCGTCGTCGAAGTAGAACATCTCCCTCTCAGCGGAATCCGGGCTCGCGCTGGCGGCCCGAAACCACGGGTGGCCGCTGCCGCAGTGGTTGGTGGTGAGGTCGCCCACCAGGTGCCAACCCCGGCGGTGTACCTCCTCGGCGAGGCGGGTGTAGGCCTCGTTGCCACCTAGCAGCGGGTCCACCTCGGTAAACGACGAGCCGTTGTAGCGATGGTTGGACTCGGCCGGGAAAATCGGCGTCAGGTACAGCGCGTTGGCGCCCAGCGCCGCGATGTGGTCGAGCCGCTCCCGCACTCCGTCAAGGTCACCGCCATACACCTGGAGTGGTGTGATCGGCCCCCTACCGATCACCGGGTCGTCCCAGTCGACGGGAAGCGCCCAATCCGGCAAGCAACGATCAGCAGCGGCTGATGACCTTGCGAAACGGTCCGGAAAGATTTGATACACCACCGAGCTGGACGCCCACGGTGGCACAGCGGCGTCGGCGACCAACCGGAAGTCAGTGGCGTCCGGCCCATCATGGGGCGCCGTGCCGGCCGCGGTGCACCACCGGACTCCCGCCGGGCCGTCCAGCAGGAACCGGTAGCTGGTCATCGCGTTCCGGATGTCGATGTCGGCCCGCCACCACAGCTCGCTATCGGTCGCACGATCCACTCGCGCCGGCGTGTAGAGCGGTTCGGCGTCGGGAGTCGTCCGCACCCACACCGCGCTCGGAGCGTCATCGACGTCCGACGGGTTCGGGGTGCGGAGGAACACACTGACCCGGTCGCCCAGCCGCGGGTTCGGATCGCCGACGTGATACGCGGACCCGTCGTGGTGCGGGGTGGACAGGTTGCTGTGGGTGGAACGGCGGCTCATGATCGTCTCCTGCTTGCTCGTCGATGCGACTCTCGAGTGGGTCTCGAACGCGACCACTTAAGAATCGGGTCTGAGCAGCGACTTTGCTGATGCAGAGGCGCAGTTCGCTGCCATTATGGTTCATAACTGTACGAGTATTTGGCTTTCTCTAAAACATGTTTCAATAATTTGAGGTGAAATTTCAGACTCTGCGCTGTTCGTTGCAGACGTGCTGCTACGCTCCCATCGTGTGACGTCTCGACTCGAGAAAATCGCGCACCACGCCGGCGTGAGCAAAGCGACCGTGTCCCGGGTACTCAACGAGCAGCCCGGCGTCAGCGACGAGTTCCGCGGCCGCGTGCTCAGCGCGCTGGACGTTCTTGGTTACGAACGGCCGACCCGGCTCCGCCCGCGCAGCGCGGGACTGATCGGCTTGGTCGTGCCGGAGCTGGAGAACCCGATCTTCCCCCTGTTTGCTCAGGTGATCGGCTATGGTTTGTCCCGCCAGAACTACACACCGGTGCTCTGTGTGCAAACCCCGGACAGTGTCGGCGAGGACGAGTACGTCGCGATGCTCCTAGACCGCGGTGTCGCAGGGATTATCTTCGTCTCCGGGTTGCACACCGACCCCGCGCTCGATCACTCGCGCTACCGTGACCTGGTCGCTCGACGACTCCCGATCGTGCTGGTAAACGGCTACCTCGACGACGTCGACGCCCCCTTCATCTCCTGCGACAACGAGGCCGCCGGCAAGCTCGCCGTCGAGCATCTGGTATCGCTGAAACACCACCGCATCGCCCTTGCCACCGGGCACACCCGGCACAGCCCGGTCAACCGCCAGCTCGAGGGTTACCGCGCCGCGATGAAGACCCACTGTGGCGGATTCGACCTGGTCGCGACGTCTTTCTTCGGCGTGGAAGGCGGCTACGCGGCGGCCATGCAACTGTTGTCCAAGGACAAGGAGGTGTCAGCGATCGTCTGTGGATCAGATCTGGCGGCCCTCGGCGTGATCCGAGCCGTCAGGCAACGTGGCCGGTCGGTGCCCGGCGACGTGTCCGTCATCGGCTACGACGACTCCATCCTCATGGGATTCACCGACCCACCCATGACCACCATCCGGCAACCTGCTCTGTCCATGGGGGCCACCGCCGTCCGCATGCTCATGGACGAGATTCACGGCCACGGCGCCCCCCGGGGTGAATCACTCTTCCAACCCGAGCTCGTCATCCGCTCATCCACCTGGTCTCGTTCACCGGCGTCCCCAGAAAACCCCGGCCTGCGATCCCTATGAGCCGGGCTTGCGGGCGATCAGCCGCGCGTCGTTCAGCGTTCTGGGGACAGACTGCAGTAATTTGGGCCCTGTTTACTGCAGTCTGTCCCCAGAACGCGGTTGGGGAGCCTCGGGGAAGTGGCAGGCGACGTGGTGGCCGGACGCGCGCTCGGTCAGGGGTGGTTCTTGGGTGCGGCAGATGTCTTGGGCTTTCCAGCAGCGGGTGTGGAAGCGGCAGGCTGGGGGAGGGTTCAGGGGGCTGGGGACGTCGCCGGTGAGCAGGATTCGCCGGCTGCGCCGGGTCGGGTCGGGCAGCGGTACCGCCGAGAGCAGCGCCACGGTGTAGGGGTGCCGGGGCCGGGAGTACACCGCATCCCGGTCACCGAGTTCGACGATCTTGCCGAGGTACATGACGGCGACGCGGTCGGAGACGTGCCGCACGACGGACAGGTCGTGGGCGATGAGCAGGTAGGTGAGCTCGAGCTCGTCCTGCAGGTCCTCCAGCAGGTTGATCACTTGGGCCTGGATGGAGACGTCCAGGGCGGAGACGGGCTCATCGGCCACGATCAGCTTGGGCCGCAGGGCCAGCGTGCGGGCAATGCCGATGCGCTGGCGCTGGCCGCCGGAGAACTCGTGCGGGTAGCGGTTGTAGTGCTCGGGGTTCAGGCCGACCAGCTCCAGCAGCTCCTGCACCGCCGCTCGTACCCCGCCGGGCGGATCGACGCCCTGGATCCGGAACGGGGCACCGATGATGGTGCCGACGGTGTGCCGCGGGTTCAGCGACGCGTACGGGTCCTGGAAGATCATCTGGATGTCCCGGCGCAGCGGGCGCATCCGGCCGGCCGACAGATGCGTGATGTCGCGCCCGTCGAAGACGATCGATCCGGCACTGGGCTCGAGCAGCCGGGTGAGCAGCCGCCCGGTGGTCGTTTTGCCGCAGCCCGACTCGCCCACCAGCGACAACGTCTCACCGCCGCGCACCTCGAAGTCCAGCCCGTCGACGGCCTGGACGGCTCCGGCCTGGCGCCGCAGCAGGCCCCGCCGGAGCGGGAAGTACTTGCGCAACCCGGAAACGTGCAGCAGCGCGGTCACAGCTTGGGCCGGATCTCGTCGTCAAAGATCTGCTGCCGGCGCTCGCCGGGGAGGTGGCAGGCAACCAGGTGACCCGCAGACCGCGCCGGCCGCAGCTCGGGCCGACTGGTGCTCGACTGCCCGCCGGTCAGCTCGGCGTAGCCGCAGCGCGGGTGGAACGGGCAACCGGGCGGGACGTTGATCAGGCTCGGCGGGCTGCCCGGGATCGGCGCCAGCCGCTGCGTCCGCTCCCGGTCCCAGCGCGGCATCGAGCCGAGCAGCCCCCACGTGTAGGGGTGCTGGGGCGCGGAGAACACCACACCGGCCGGCCCGTACTCGACGGCGCGTCCCGCGTACATCACCAGGATGTCGTCGGCGAGCTCGGCGACCACGCCCAGGTCGTGGGTGATGATCAAGACAGCGGAGTCGAACTCGGCCTGCAGATCGCGGATCAGGTCCAGGATCTGGGCCTGCACCGTCACGTCCAAAGCGGTCGTCGGCTCGTCGGCGATGAGCAGCTGGGGGTTGCACGACAACGCCATCGCGATCATCGCGCGCTGCCGCATGCCGCCGGAGAACTCGTGCGGGTAGTCATCGACTCGCGCGCGGGCCTGCGGGATGCCGACCCGATCGAGCAGCTGCACAGCGCGCTGCCGCGCGGCTTGCTTGCTGACGTCGTGGTGCAGCCGGTACGCCTCGATTATCTGCTGCCCCACCGTGTAGTACGGGTGCATCGCCGACAGCGGATCTTGGAAGATCATCGCCATGCTCCGACCGCGCAGCTTGCGGACCTGCTCGGCATCGGCCGAGAGCAGCTCCCGGCCATCGAGCCAGATCTCGCCAGAGATCCGCGCGCTGCCCGGCGGATGCAGCCCCATGATCGACAAGCTGGTCACGCTCTTGCCTGAGCCCGACTCCCCGACGATCCCCAGCCGGCGGCCGCGGGCTAGCTGCAGCGACATGCCGTCCACGGCTTTGACCACGCCGTCGTCGGTCGGGAAGTGCACCCGCAGATCACGTACGTCGAGCAAGAGGTCCATCAGCACCGGACTCTATTAGGGCGGCCGTCCAAGCCCGATCGCGACCTCGGATAGTCGGCTGGTGGGGAACGCTGTTGCGCGCCCAGCACCGAGTGGGTACCGTTGCGGGCGTCTCCTTCTTGTGGATGCAGGCAGATGACATGCCCCCACAGAAGTTTCTTTAGATGCCCCCAGCCCGCCGGACTTGGCTTCCCGACGTGAAGCCGTTCCTGGCCAACGGGGTCCCTCCGCGGCAGGAGCCGGCGTGTCCCGGCCCAATCGCCGCACACTCCATGATTGACCAGCCCAGGAAGACATCCATATGTACGACAACGACATCTCCACTCCGCACGCCGACATCGGCCGGGCCCACGAATCAGGTCAGGAGGGTTCCCTGCGGTCGGTGGCCGGGATCCTCGATATCGTGGACGACCGCGCTTTCGTTCGCACCGAGGGTTACCTGGCTGGGCCGCACGACACCCAGGTCCCGCTCACGCAGGTCCGCAAACACGGCCTGCGCCGCGGTGACACCGTCACCGGCAGGGCCGGCTCCGCCGGCAAGGGCCAGCAGTTCGCGCAGCTCGTCCAGGTCGACACCATCAACGGACAGCACCCACGACACGCCACGGCCCGACCCAGCTTCTCCGAACTGGTCCCCCTTTACCCGAACGAGCGCATGCGGTTGGAGACCGAACCGCACGCCCTGACCACCCGGGTCGCCGACCTGCTCATGCCGGTCGGCAAGGGACAGCGGGCCTTGATCGTCGCGCCGCCGAAGGCCGGTAAGACATCCGTGCTGCAGGCGATCGCGCACGGCATCACCAAAAACCACCCGGAATGCCACCTCATGCTCGTCCTGGTCGGCGAGCGCCCGGAGGAAGTCACCGACCTGGCCCGCGCGGTGCCCGGCGAGGTGATCGCCGCCACGTTCGACCGCCCGCCCCGCGAGCACACCGCGCTCGCCGAGCTGGCCATCGAACGAGCCAAGCGCCTGGTCGAGATGGGCCGGGACGTGGTGGTGCTGCTGGACTCGCTGACCCGGCTGGGCCGCGCCTACAACCTCGCCGCGCCCGCGTCCGGGCGGATCCTGTCCGGCGGTGTGGACTCCACCGCTCTCGTGCCGCCGAAACGGTTCCTCGGCGCGGCCCGCAATATCGAAGGCGGTGGCTCCCTGACCATCTTCGCCACCGCGCTGGTAGAAACCGGCTCACTCGGCGACACACTGATCTTCGAGGAATACAAGGGAACCAGCAACGCCGAGCTGAGGCTGGACCGCAAGATCGCGGGCAGACGCGTCTACCCCGCGGTCGACGTGAGCCAGTCCAGCACGCGCAAGGAAGAGCTGCTGCTGTCCGCCGGGGAACTCGCGGCCACCCGAGCGCTGCGCCGTGCCCTCGACGGCCGGGACAGCCAACAGGCCATCGACATGCTCCTCGACGGCCTCCGCAAGACCCGTACCAACGCCGAATTCCTCATCCAGCTCACCAGGACCACCCCGCCCAACAGCAATGGCTTGGGCACCCTCGGCTGGTGACCGCGCCACGCCTGACGCGCCGCGCCGGCCTGTAGCGGATGTCTCGATCTGGCGATGTCACCCACCATGCGGTGCAGCTGCCCGGCGTCGGTTCTCTACGGTCAGAAGTGATCTAGTGTTGGGGGTGAGTCGTGACCGACGTGCGCTCTCGGCTTGGTGTGAGCCATTGGTTGACGAGCCAGCCGGACACGATCATCCTTCAGCCCACGAGTCTGTGTCCGCTGGCGTGCACCTACTGCTATCTGCCCGAACGGTATATCAAGCAGGACATGACCCCGGCTGTCGCGGCGGCGGTCGCTGCGAGCATCCAGCCGAGTTGGGCGCCCATCGAGGTTGTCTGGCATGGTGGGGAACCGCTGGCGAGCGGGCGGGTGCGGTTCGCTGAGCTGGTGGAGCAGTTCGAGTCGCTGCGCCAGGTGGGCCGGGTTCAGCACAAGGTGCAGACCGGCGCCTCGCTGATCACGGATGCATGGTGCGAGCTGTTCGAGCGGTACGAGATCGGCGTCGGCGTGAGCATCGATGGGCCCAGGTCGGTCAACCACCATCGCGTTGACCGGGCTGGGCGTCCCATGTTCGACCGCGTCGTGGCCGGGATCGAAACGTTGAAGAGGCACGAGATTCCGTTCATCGTGCTGGCCGTTGTCAGCCGAGACAGCACGAGCCGAGCCCATGACGTGCTCGATTTCCTGCGCGACCTTGGCTCCAGCTGGGTGGGGTTCAATATCGAGGCGCGGGAGGGCGCCAACGTCCGCGGTGACACACCCGCCATGGAACAGGCACAGCGCTTCTGGCGGGACACGTTCATCTGGTGCAAAAAGAACCGCGAGATGACAGTGCGGGAAGTCCACCAGCTTCTCGGATTCATCGGGTTGAATCCAGAGGCGAGAGAAGCCGACGCGCGGCATGATCTCATTCCGACAATCGGATGGAACGGTGATGTTGTGCTGCTCTCGCCCGAACTGCTGGGTGTGCGTGACGCCCATTATCATGATTTCGTCGTCGGCAACGTGCTGACGGACTCGTTGGCGCCTATTCTCGACCGCGCTACTAATATTTCCTACGTCCAAGAGTTCCTGATTGGGTTAGAGCGATGCAAAGCGACGTGCGAGTTCTTTTCCTACTGCCAGGGTGCCCACGCGGGTGACAGGTATTTTGAGCACGGCACATTCATGGCCACCGAAACCGAGCACTGCAAGACCTCCGTGCAGGCGCCAGTATTGGCGCTAGCGGACCTGGTGAACAGCAAGGAGACGGAATGACGGTACTGGAACAGTTGGTGGTGACTGTTACAATCGATCCTGAGTGGGCCGAGATGATCGTCGATCAGGCCGACAACGCTCCGGCGTCTCCGAGCTGTAATGAATGGAGCCGCAAGGGCGGGAGCCACTACAAGGACGGGCAGTTCACCAAGAAATGAGCATGGACACCGAGGACATCGAGAAGGCCGTCGAACAACGCCGTGTCTGGCTCCAGGGCCACCTCGAAGTGGCTGCGGCAGGCTTCGGCGTCGATCTGGTCGGTGACGTCGTGAACACCTACGACATGCGTTCAGCCGGCGCGAGGGCACGCGAGGGTGACCACGACGTGTGGCTGCGCGTCGTGGTCGAAGACCCTGACTACCAGCCAGCGTGCCGTTGGGACGGTAACCTGGCGGCCAACTCGATCCGCGGTGTCCCGAAACCACAGGTGCTGCGGTGGGCGGACTGGACGAGCAGCGGCAGCTACCTGGAAGGTCGTCGGCTCCGGGGCGAGGTGATGACCCTCGCTCACGGGTCGACCATCGCACCGGACAACGTGCTTCACCACGATCCACAGCTGCCCGAATCCTGGTGGGGCGATCTCGACGTAGCACTGGAAGCGCTCGCGGCGCACCCGGTCACTATGGGCACCGAGCTGGGCGCCGTGCAGTACACAGTCAACGGGGTGCAGACGCACTTCGATGTCGAGCTGCCCTTGGAGATGTTCGCGGACCTGGAGTGGACCACCGCCCACGCAGATCTCCACTGGG
>JBOHFK010000194.1:0-8391 GCA_050699635.1 Pseudonocardiaceae bacterium
GGGTTGCCATGGCCTACCCCCAGGTCGCAAACACCCCAACCCGGCAACCCTGCCCCGCACCCACCGCCACGTCATCCACCAACCCAGCCACCGGCCTCGGCGGTCAGAGGCGCAGCCTCGCTAGGTAATCGGACAAGCAGACTGGTGCACCTGGAATAGAGGCTGCTCCAGTGCTTTTGCTGCCGGGCCGGGCGGCCACGGTCGGAATAATGGTTGAAGTTGGCCACCAGTCCGTGGGGATTCAACCCATACACTGGCTCTACGCGGCTCCGGGGTAGCTCGACCCCAGAGGCACCGGCCACCCGGGCGACGCCGCAGAGGCCCAGCGGCACCTCCCCATCCGTGTGCACAATGCCAACGGCCAGTGGTCGAGCCAACTCCAACCCCCTCCGCGCCTGTCCTTTGATCCATTCGTGGTCAGGAATCGAGACGGGCGGCTCAACGTCCCACACAGCCGCCCCGGTGCCGTTGCCAAAGGTTGCCAAGCGGGACAGGAACGTCACAACCGCGGCAGAGTGTCAGCTTCAGGACGCCGTATTCGTCCCGGAGACGTCCTTCGAGCGGCCGGGCGACCGAAATCCCATGTCCCGCATTACGTTCCGAGTCGGATGCGGATTCGAGTGACAGCAGTACGACACAGTCATTGTTGCGTTAATGGAGGTGAACACGGTCGACGGCGGCCTGTGTTTAATAGGCGATTCACCGAAGGCGCAGTTCGCGTAGTGAGTGGCGCGGACGTGACGCCATCCAACGGGGCGGACAGACTCTGTCAGTGCCTGCAGATAGGGTAATCCGCGCCGTGCGCAGCCCAGGTAGCCCCGGCCTGGGTCTTCAGTTCGCTGTTGAAGGGTGGACGATCAATGGCCGCAGCAGAAGTGGCTGAAGCAGCTACCGCGTTGACGGCACGGGCCGAGATCCGGCGTGTCAGTGCCCTCCAGACCCTGGGTAGAGCGCGTTGCGGCGTGAACGCCACTCATTTCCGCGAACGAATCGATCCGGGTGGGTGAGCTACCTGCTCCCGCCTTGTTCCAGTCGTCAGATGTCCCGAGGCGACCAAACCGAAGGAGAAACAAGTGTCCATGTCAGTTCCATATCCCGTCCAGCTGGAATTCCAGGCTGACACCCAGGTCACCCGGGTGGCGCCTGCTGGTGCAATGGCTGCTCGCCATTCCGCACCTCCTGATTTCCATGCCCTGCGTGCGCTGCGGCAACTCCTCACCCTGATCAGCTTCTTCACCGTTCTGTTCACCGAGCAGATCCCGCGTTCCCTCTTCGACGCCATCGTCATGACATACCGCTACGAGTGGCGAGCCATGAGCTATGCACTGTTCCTCCCACCGGGATTTCCCGCCGTTCGACTTCGAGCTGTCGTCCGAGGACGACGGGGCCGAGCCGCACACGACGCTCGCCTTGAGCTATCCCGGCTACCTCAAGCGGTGGAAGCCGTGCGCATTGCCGCCCAACACCACATTCCCGTGGTCACCCGGGGCGGCGCGTCGAACTGCAGCGCCGGGATGATGCCCAACCCGGACCGCGTGATGATCGACTTATCCACAATGAACGGGATTTTCGACATCGACGCCACCACCCGTACCGCCCGCGTGCAGCCCGGCGTCATCAACGCCGACCTGCAGCAGCAGCTCGCCCCCACGGGCTGTGCTTCTCGCCCGACCCGATATCTGCCCACTTAGCGACGGTCGGGGGAAACATCATTGAAAACGCCGGCGGCCCACACGCGCTCAAGTACGGCGTCACCTACAACCACGTCCTGGACGTCGAGGCAGTGCTCTTCGACGGCACCGTCATCCACCTCAGCGCCGCCGACGAGGGCCCCGACCTGCTGGGCGTGTTCATCGGTTCGGAAGGCACGTTAGGGATCCTCACCGAAGCCACCGTGACGCTACGGCCCATCGCCCCAGTAACACGGAGCCTGATGGGCGGTTTGGCCACCGCCCACGAAGCGGCTGACAGCGTGGCGGCCATCATCCAGACCGGGACCGTGCCCGCAGCGCTAGTGCAGCGCCGCATTAATCCTTCGGGGGGTTGATCCAGGAGCTGGGATCGGCGAGGTAGAGGCCGAGGGCGCAGTCGAGGGCCTGTTCGGGTGTGCCGGATGGGTTGCCGTTGGGCAGCAGGGTGTCGTCGTAGGCTTCGCTGCTGGCCTGGTAGAGCGCGAAGCCCCACTCGGTGTCTGAGCCGAGGTAGCGCAGCCGGCACAGCGGGAGTTGTTCGTCGTCGGGTAGGTGGCCGGTGACGTAGCCGTGGCCGCCGCGCCACTGAGGCTGATGTCGTGAGCGACTGCCAGGTCGCGGGCGGTGGCTCCGGCACGGTAGGCGCATGCCATGGCTTGGATCATGTCATCGGAGAGTCGTTCGCGAAGGCTCCACTGGGCCATGGTTGCCGATTCAGTCTCTGGCCGCCGATTCCGTGTGGCCGCGAGAAACGCAAAGCCTCAGGTCAGCGGCTTGCGCGGAGTGTGAGTAAGAGGCAAGTAGCTCCACCATTTGGTCGAAGTTCAAACCCTGCCCCCGTGATCGGTGGGCAGGGTTTCTTCGTTGCGGTCTAGGTCGATGTCGGGGTGGAGCTGGCCGGTGCGCTGCCAGAACTCGGCGTGGAGCCGGTTGGTGGGATCGAGGACGGTCTCGTAGACGCCGGTGGACTCCGAGCGCTCTCCGGCGTCGATGAACTTCTCGACGATGACCGCGCCGGCTTCGGCGGCGGCGCGGCGGATCGCGTCGCGCTGGGCGGGGATGGAGAAGCCCTCCTCGAACCCGCCGCGTTCGGCCTGTTCCGTGGTCGAGACCCGGATGTAGGCGACGGCGCGCTGCGCGTCGTTCAGACCCTCGTCAGCGGTAGGTAGGGCGGTGTGGGCATCAGCGTTGGTGGCGGTGGGCATGGTGCTCGTTCCTCTCAGGCGATCGCCTGCCCTTCGCGGTGGCGGGCCAGGATCGGCCGACAGCGCCGGTCACGGCTGCATCCTCGGATCGTGCGTGGGGTCGGCATACATGCGCGGGCAGCGGTGATCGATGGCTTCGGGGCGCAGTTCGTAGTGCCAGGGCTCGTTGCGGACTATCTGGCACAGCCCGTACTCGGCGCCGTGGTCAGGGTCGACCTTCTCGTTCCCCGCGACGACCCAGAAGTTCGGCGTGGCGATTCCTGCGCTCCTAGCGACGGTGTAGGCCAGGGACTTGTCCATGCACAGAGCAGAGCTCTGGACGTCGCAGCCGACATAGGGGATGCCGGAGAGCTCCAACAGGCCCTGGATCGCACCGTCCTCGCCGAGCTTGCCGTGGAGTACGGGGAAGGCCAGGTCCAAGCGGACCGTTTCGTATTCCCCCCGCTCCAGGACCAGCAGCCCGTGTACGCTCCTGTCCGGTGACAACACAGCCGTCCGGCAGCTGCCGCTCTCCCAACCCGCGTCAGGGCCGTCACAGAGCTTCCACGCACCGCTCGTCGTAATGCCGATCCAGAACGGTTCGTACTTCCCGGTATCGAGGTTCCTTGCGACCTCTTGCGCAGATTTGACGGAGACGGGATGTTCTTCGGAAGCACCGCCGAAGATGATTCCGAGCTTCAACCTATCCATTCTGTTTTACCGCTTTCGAAGTTCATGCAGTTGATGAGACTGTTTTCGATGGTGTCGCTCAGCGCGTGGTGTGTGTAATAGGCGGTGTGCGGACTAATGAGCACATTCGGCAGGCTTTGTAGTCGCAACAGCGCCTTGCTTTCGATGGGCTTGTTTCGGCAGTCGGCGTAGAAGATTCCTTCCTCTCCTTCGAGGACGTCCAACGCCGCGCCGCCCAATCTGCCGCTCTCCAACGCCGGAAGGAGGGCCTCGGTATCAAGAAGTGGCCCGCGTCCGGTGTTGACGATGAACGCGCCGTGCTTCATCTGCTCGATGCGTTGGCTATTGAGGAGATGGTGTGTATCTGCGGTAAGCGGGGTGTGGAGCGTGACAATGTCGCTCTGCCGTAGCATTTCGTCGAGCGGAACGTAATCGGCGGAGGTCTTAGGGCGATTGTCGTAGGCCAGTATGCGGCCGCCGAAGCCCCGCAGCCGGTCGATGACTGCTGTGCCAATGCGTCCCGTTCCGACCACTCCGACGGTCAGGTCGCGCAGTTCTTTGCCGCGTGTGTCACTCAGTCGGTAGTCATGAGTGTCGGCGCGGCGAATGATTGATTTCGCATGGCGCACCGTCATCAGCATCAGCATCAGCATCAGCATCAGCATGTAGTCGGCCACGCTGTCGGGCGAGTAGGCGACGTTACCAACGGAAATGCCGACGCTCGCCGCGTATTTCACGTCGATGTGGTTGTACCCAATGCTTCTTGTGGAGACATATTCCACGCCGGCTCGGCTGAGTTCGAGAAGCGTGGGATTCGTGACTTGAGTCTTGTGGCCGATGCTGATGCATCGGTTTCCGAGTGCCAGTCCAATGGTGGCTTCAGATACCGCTGCCTCGGTGATGGTTGGCACTACGCCAAAGCGAGGCGCCATCTTTCGGAACAGGATGGCCTCGTCCTGGCCGGATCCGTAGATTGTGATTCCCGTTGTTGGGACGGCCGGGGAGGACGACAACGCCAGCGATCGGGTGCGGCAGACCGCTGTTCGTGCTGGTTCGCTGTAGCTCATACCTCCCAGTCAAGGGAGCGTGGTGTTGCCAGCACGTATCCGGTTTTCGATATGTCGACGATATGTGGCCGACCGAGAACCTGCGGACCATGCTTGCGTTGATCGTCGAGGACGACCCTTCCACTCATAGAGGAGAGTCCACCTGACCGGCCAACGAGTAGCACGTTGCCGTAGTGCCCTCGCTCATAGGACTGGTCAATCCATAGCAACGCTTCAAGGAGGTCGTCAACGCTGCCGCCGGATGCGAGGTCCACGCTGTTGTGTTGTTCGGGTCGATGCCGATGAAGGCGCAGCGTTCTACGCAACCGCGCAGGCCCGACAGTGCCTGGTGAGTACCTGAACGACCCCGGATCGTGAATCGACGCGCGCTAACCGAACTACGCGAGCGCGGCGGCGATCTCATCGAGGCGCGCCCCGCGTGAGGCCTTGACGAGCACCACATCGCCGGCGGCGAGGTGGCCACGCAGCCAGTCGACGGCTGCGGCGTTGTCTGCCAGCGCCACAGCCCGCTCTCCCGCGCCAGGTAGTAGGGTGTTGCCAGCACGTATCTGGTTTTCGATATGCCGACGATATGCCACCGGCCGATAACGCGCCGGAGCATGCGTGTTGGCAGGTCCCACTCGCCGACGTACCTGACGGCCTGACCACCGGTGCCGACCTTGAACTGGATCAGCCCGACATGAGGGTCGTCCGCGTCGAGGGTGGGGTGATGCCGCGCAGGTCGTAGACGCCCCAGCCGGTCGCCAGCGAGTCGCGGATCATCGCCCACTGCAGCGCGTTGGAGCTGCGGACCTCGCGCTTCTCGGTGGAGGAGACGCCGTAGGAGTACCACGCGTGCGCGCCGACGCGCACCAGGATGGTGGCGGCGACCAGGTCGCCCTCGTGGTGGGCAGCCGCGGCATCGGCCGATACAGGACGAGCCCGGCGCCGACCAGCTGCCGGCCGTCGTACCAGCCGAAGGACTCGCTGCGCCACTCGATCTTGACGCGGCCCCATGCCGGGGTCTGCAGGAAGCTGACCGACTGCTGTGTCTACACGAACGCCAAGTGCTCGGCGGCGCTGATCGGCTTGACGGTCAGACTCATCGCGGCACCCGACCAACCACACCCGAGGAGAGCATCATGACCGCTACCTACACGTTCGACGTCTTTTCCAGCCTCGACGGCTTCGGCTCCGTCAGCGGCGGCGACTGGGGTGGCTACTGGGGCAAGCAAGGCCCGGAGCTGCTCGACCACCGCCTCGCCTTGTACGGCGAGGAGCAGCGGATGGTCTTCGGGGCCAACACGTATCGGGCATTCGCGCAGATGCTGGCTTCGAGCACCGAGGAGTCGGAGGTGCGTGACCCGTGGGTCTCCCGGATGAGGAGCCTGCCGGCAACCGTGGTGTCGACCACCCTGGAAGGGCCGCTCGACTGGCCGGACGCGACCGTCGTTAGCGGTGACGCCGTCGATGTCGTAAGGCGGCTCAAGGAGGAGTCCGAGGTGCCGTTGCGCTCGCACGGCAGCCTGTCGATGAACCGGGCGCTGATGGCCGCCGGTTTGGTCGACCGCGTCCAGGTGACGCTCTTTCCTGTGGTCACCGGTCAGACCGGGGCGGACCCGATCTTCCAGGGTGCGGCCGACTTCGACCTCGAGCTGATTGAGAGCCGGACGCTCGACGGCAACATCCAAGAGCTCATCTACCAGCCCACCCTGCATGTCTGAGTCCATCCACCAACCCGTCTCCGTCCCCAGGGAGCTTGTTTGGCTAGTAGATCGCTTTTGTCGAGTCACCATGTTAGGGCCGCTATCGCACGAGCAGCCTGAATCGGCACCACGCCGTTTGCCGAGTGCTGTAAGTTGCTGGGCCTGAGTCAGACCGACCCGCGGGTCGGTAACCCATGCAGCCGGTAGACCCATCAACCACTCCACAAAGCCGGGGCGGGGCGCGGCCCCGCATTCTGGTTCAGAATGGCCGGCGCTGGAGCGGGTCTCCCGGTGATTCGTTCCCATCGGGCGATAGCGAGGGCGTAGCGTCCCCAGCGTCGAAGAACTCCTCGATCAGCGCGAACGTCTTCTCCGGTGAGGGCTGTGGTTGCCTGAGCACGAGGTCGATCACTTGATGGCTGAGCGCGATTGTCCCGCGCCGCGCTTTGACCTGGGCCAGCGTTTCGCCACCTCTGGCAGGGCTTCGGCGTAGTCGGGTGACGTCCGATTTGTGCTCAAGCGAGGCCGATGTAAGGGGGCGGCGGGGATCGCGGGCGTTGTGGCGGAGGCTGGCGGCGACGTTCGTCACCGGCTGCCCGTAGGACTCCGATGGCACCCAACTGGCCATCTGCCTGCTCACCGCGCTAGCCCTACCCCCACCAACCCCATGTTGATCACCAATAGCCCATCCCCGACCTGGGAAAACCACCCGGACCCCTGGAATCCGGCGCCCACCCGAGGCGACAACCGGGCCCCGAGCCTGACCGCACCTTGACAACACCATCAACAAACCAACCGAAGATCAACAAACTGGGATCGGCAACCCACCCTGCAACCCCAGTGAATGATCAAAGCTAATCGGCTGACGGGACTTTGTCAGCTAACTTCTTCGAAAGTCTGAGTGGGATCTGCGCGTGCCCGAGTTCTTCAAATTCTCGTGCACCGCTCTCCTTGGCGAACTCCAACACCACATGCGCACACCTGGTCTCACCAGCGCCGCGGTCATATTCGGCGGGATGCCACTGATAAGGGTCGCGGAGATCGAACTCGACGACAACCTTGCCGTCAGCCTGTCGTCGCAAGAGCTTGTACCGAAGATGATCCAGACCACCAAGGGCAAATTCCCAATTACGCACAGAGTATAAGCCAACATTCGGCAGGTAGAGATCATCCGACAAGGCGCCGGTTCCGCCGCCTCGACCCCCAATAAGATGTTCGCCAGCCCCGTCGTTGATCGAGTTCTCGACGGTTCGTCGAAACTCGGCATCTTCTTGGAAGAGTGCTGCCAAGTCCTCAGTGATCGGAGTACCGCTACCCTCCAGGTAGTGGTCTAAATGCTGCAGGGCACGTGGCCCAGCCTCTTCCACCTTCGAGCGAGCATGCCGGATCAACCAGTCTCTGGGCGGACAATGACACATGACGTCTTGTCGAAATATGCCACCAATGAGAACAGCCTTCATGATGTACTCAATCTTCTGGTTCGCTGACCACTCACCCCAACGCTTCCAAAGTTCCGGAACCGCGTAAGCGAGAGTCTCCCAGCCCACAAAAGAGGCTAGGCAGCGCAGAACATTCATCACCACCGCCTCTACAGCCTGCCCCCCCGTCTCCCGAGGAAGAAGGGTGAGCACAAACGGCGGCAGACCCGAATCGACGCCGGTGGCTCCGTTCCCACCGGTGCCACCATTCGGCGTCGGACCAGCATCCCCTCGGTTCTTCAGCGCACCCATTGTCTTCGGCCCCACGACGCCATCCGCTACCAAGCCGGCCGCCTTCTGGAATGCCTTCACCGCAGCCATCGTGGGACCATCGAATATCCCACTCATCGGCACTAGAAAGCCTGCACCACCTAACTGATCCTGCACCACCCGTACGACTGGTCCAACAGAACCTCCACTCAGGAGGCCGCCCCATGACGGCCCCGGACCCCCGTGCGACCCGCCACCTAGACTAGCGAGGCTGCGCCTCTGACCGCCGAGGCCGGTGGCTGGGTTGGTGGATGACGTGGCGGTGGGTGCGGGGCAGGGTTGCCGGGTTGGGGTGTTTGCGACCTGGGGGTAGGCCATGGCAACCC
>JBOHFK010000195.1:0-8311 GCA_050699635.1 Pseudonocardiaceae bacterium
TCGCCCAGCGTGACGGGCACGGTGGAGACCCTTACCGCCACACTGACCCCGCCGGGCGCCGCCGGCACCGTACAGTTCAGTGACGGCTCCACGCCACTCGGCAGCCCGGTCACCGTCACCTCGGGCGCCGCCCAGATCACCACCACCTTGCCCATCGGGACTCACTCGCTGAGCGTCATGTTCACGCCCACCGACCCCGTGGCGTTCACCAGCTCAACCTCCTCAGCGGTGCCCTATGTGGTCTATGCCACGGCCACGACAACCACTCTGCGCGCCATCCCCAACCCCACCTTCGTGAACGTCCCGGTGATCCTCATCGCCACCGTGGCTCCTTCAGCGCCCCGGGAACCGTCCGGTTCTTTGACGGCAGCACCGCACTGGGCGCACCTGTCGCCGTCACTGCCGGCCTTGCCTTCTTCACCACCCCGCCACTCGCGAAAGGCAACCACACCCTCACTGCGGTGTTCACCCCCACGAATCCGGTTGCCTTCGGCCCCTCCACCTCAGCTCCGGTACCCCTGACCGTCCGCGCTCTGTTCTAGGCTAATTCCCGGCTCGGGTCCCCCCTGAGGGTGTTGGGGGCGGGGGGACCTCGCCGGGGGTCTCCGGGCGGTGAGAACCTCGCGGGCGGCGGTGACGCCGGTGGGGTGAGGCGGTAGAGGTGGCGGGGCCGGCCCGCTGCTTGGCGGCCCGGCGCCTTGCGCTGCACGTCACCGACGCGGCCAAGGAGTGGTTCGCGATGGGTGGCTTCGACCCCCGAAGGACGAGCGCAGGGCAGTCCCAGCCCGACGAGACGTATCGCTGGCTTCCCCCCGAATCGCGATATTGTCCAGCCCACAGCTTGGCTCGATTGCGTTCGGGCACTGACAACTGCGAAAAGGTTCCATTTGGGCGGCTGGGGGCACCGACGACCGCGAAAAGGTTCCACTTGGCGGTCTGCGGGAAGGCCTGGGGTCGCTGGGCGGCGAGCAGGTCGCGGGCGGGGCGCGGCCGGTGGGGTGAGGGGCGATTTCGACTCGGGATGCCGGGCTTCCCACTTGCCGGTGGTCCACGCAGCACCCCGAGCCGGTCGGCCCGGACCGTTTGGTGTGATCGCCCAGCCGTGCAGTGCCCCGCAGTGGGCGGGTGACCCTTCAGTTACCTACATCGAGAAGAGCCGGACCGAGGTCAGTGGGAGACGGTCGTGAGGAAGGCGCGCCACGCGGTGCCGGGGACGGCTAGGGCGGGGCCGGTGGGGTTCTTGGAGTCGCGCACCAGGACGTGGCCGGGCGCGGGGGCGACCTGGACGCAGCCGCCGTTTCCGGCGCTGTAGCTGCTGGTGCGCCAGCCGACCTGGACGCAGTTACCGCTTCCGGCGCTGTAGCTGCTGGTGTGCCAGACGATGCGGTCCGGCTCACGCGCGGTCATCATGGTCCTCTCCATTCGCGTAGAGCCCGGTTGCCAGAGCGGCAATCAGCTCCCTCGATTGTCCCTCGCTCAGTGCGGTATCCGCCAGCGCCGCCAGAATGCACCGGTAGGCCTGGATTTCCACCGGCCGCTCCAGGAACAGGCTGGAGGTCTCACTTTCCAGGTAGGCCACCGGTTTGAACTCGGCGAACTCCATCAGCCGGAATGATCCGGCCATCGCGGCGTGCGCGCCGAGCGCGATCGGCACCACCCGCAGGGTCAGGTAGGGGCGGGCCGACATCCGGTGCAGGTGGCGCAGCTGCTCGGCCATCACCGCGGGCCCACCGACCGGCATTCGCAGCACGGACTCGTGCAGGTAGAAGGTGAACCGCGGCGGGCGCTCCTGGGAGAACAGGCTCTGGCGGGCCAGCCGGGCGGCCACCCGATCGGTGACCTCCTCGGTCGGCACGTTGGCGATGCGGCTGATCACCGCGCGGGCGTACTCGCCGGTCTGTAGCAGGCCGGGCACGAGGGTCGCCTCGAATTCGCTGATCGTCACCGCCTTGTTCTCGTGGTCGATCAGGGTGACGAGCTGTTTGGGCAGCCGCGAGCCGTGCTGCTGGTACCAGCCGGGCGTGTCCTGCTCCCGGCACAGCGCCAGCAGCCGGTCCCGCTCGCCGCCCTTGACCCGGCACACCCCGAGGAACGCCGCGATGTCCACCTCACTGGCGCCGCGTTTGCCGGCCAGCAGCATCGACACGTAGCTCGGCGTCACCTCGAGCATCTGGTCGGCCTGCTTACCGGACAGCCCGGCATGTTTCATGGCCTCGCGCAGCCCCTCACCCAGTTCCCGGCTGCGAATCGTCGGATCGCGATGTGGCACGATTGACACCTCCCGGCGCAAGATCATAGCGACCGTTATCGCGAAATTCGACTAACGCCATCAGATTGACCACCGGGTTAATTAATTGCATCACCATTTGGTTAACGGGTTCTCTCACTCTCAGCGGGGTGGTGGACCTCGCCCGACTCCGGGGGAGGGATCCGATGCGCACCCACTCACCGGCATTCGCCCCGCAGGTCGAACCATGTCCCGGATGCGGCGCCACCAGCGGGGTGCAACCCCAGCCCGCGCCACCCAAGGTGCAGGCCTGGACGTGCACGAAGTGCGGCCTGGAGTGGGTGATCACCTGGGTGAACCCACACCTGCGTCCGGTCTACCCGGCCGACCTCGGCGAGTTGCTCCGCGCTGCGCGCCGCACGCTGCGCCAGTTCATCGCACTCGCCGAGCAGGCGGACACGCTCACCGACGAGCAGCTGAGAGACCGGCTGACCACGCTGGCCGAGGCGGGCAACCGGTGACCCGCTGGTGGGCTGTCTCCCGGACCGACGGCCACCTGGTGGCACCCGAGGGTTGTGACCACTCGCCCGGCGGACTGAACGTCAGATGTGGCGCGGTCCTGCCCATCGCCACCGTTCCGTACGACCAGCCACCGCCCGGCCCGCCGTGCGAGTCCTGCCGGGTGCTCTTCCTCGCGGAGGCCACCACCACCCCCAGTACCCGACCGGCCGTCGGTTGAGCCAGCCCCCGTCACGCTCCCGGCGGCCGGTCGGTCCCAGACCCAACGCGGGCGAAGCGATGCAGGAGCGGCGCCGGCGCTGCAGGGCCGAAGCGCGATGTGGCACCCGGGAGGGCCTGGCCACAGCGGTCACGTAGGTCCCACGGGGCATGCATAGGGATTTTCTCTGGACGTGCCAAGGGCGGCAACTCGTGGCAGAAGTTGCCACCTGTGGCACCTCCTCACACTGCGACAACGCTTCCCCCGGACTGCACACAGGATGGCTATTGTCAACCCAAAAAGACGACCGGTTTCCCGTCGCCGGTCACGTGAATAGACCGGGACTGCGGCGTGTGCTCCCCGAGATCGTGGCGGCGAGAACTTAGGCTCGGCCGGTGACGCCGTGGGTGTGGTTTCTGATCGCCGGGCTGGCCGCTGCCGCCGGGAGCGCGCTGCTGGTTGCCGACCACGGACAGCACACCGCGCTGCATTGGGAACGTCGTCGCTGGGCGGCGCTGCGCGGGTGGCGGTTCGTGCCCTCCGACCCGGTTCTCACCGAGCGCTGGCGCCACGGGGTGATCGCCGGCACGGGGGTGGCCCGGGATCTGGTGACCGGGAGCCTGTTCACCCCGCTGGGTCGCCGGGTGGTGCACATTTTCGACCACCAGCGGGGCAGTCAGGTCTCCCACGTGGTGGTCGCGGTGCAGCGGCGGGTCCGGGATGCGGAGCTGGTGGTGGAGCTGTGGCTGCCGGACCAGGTGTTACCCCAGGATCCTGACCTCATCATGCTCGGCTCCGCCGGGGACCGGGTCGCCCTGGCCACCGCACCTGACCAGGCTCGCGCCCTCGTCACGCCCGAATTCGCCTTCGCCGCCAACGCGCTGGGCGCCGACATCCCGGTTGCCTGGTTGGAGCAGGACTGGGTGCTGGCCGCGGCGCCCTGCACGGCCACGCCCACCCGGTTGGAGCGGCTGTTACGCGCTCTCGATGAGATCGCCGACCTGCTCGACATCGCCTCGGTGGACGACAACATGGACGACAACATGGACGACAACACTGACGCCGACCTCGCCGAACTGTCTGGCTGGGGCCAATAACGAGCTCCACCCCAGAAAGTAACGCTTTGGTTTCGCCGAGCGATCTCCCCCATACAGCGCTCCGGGGGGAGGGTCATGGCTGGATCCAACGCTGTCCACGCACAGCCAGTGGGCGCCGTCGCGGTGTCGGCACGTTCACTTGCGCCGGATCTGGCCCGAGGCGCGATGCTGTTGCTCATCGCGCTGGCCAATGCCTGCCTCTACCAGTACGGGAACCGTGCCGTTGGCGACGGTCTGTGGCTACGCGGGAGTCCGCTCGCCGACCACGTCATCCTGCTGATTGAAACGATCTTTGTGCGGGATCGGGCATATCCCATGTATGCCCTGCTGTTCGGCTACGGCATCGTCCAGTTGCTGCGACGGCACACCACCAAGGGCATCGATCAGGCCAGCGTCCTGCGGCTCGTCCGGCGACGAGGCTGGTGGATGGTGCTCATCGGCCTCGCTCACGCCCTGTTGCTGTTCTGCGGGGACATCATCGGCGCCTACGGGCTGATCGCGGTCTTGTTCGCCGGTGTGCTGTTCCGGGCTCGGGATCGGACGCTGCTGATCGTCAGCGCGCTGTGGGTGGTGCCGATCGCGCTGTTCCGCGGGTTTGAGCATCGAGTCAGTCCGCTGCACGAGAAGGCCAGCGCCACGCCTGAGCTGCTGCACGCAGCAGTACTGCGGGTACTGCAATGGATGCAGGCCAGCATCATCGGTTCGGTCTTCATGCTGGTGCCCGCCGTGCTGATCGGAGTCTGGGCGGCCCGGCGGCAGCTACTCGACCAGCCGCAGCGGCACCGGCAGTTCCTGGTGCGCGCCGCGATGCTCGGCATGGGACTGGCGGCCATCGGAGGTCTGCCCTGGGCATTGGTGCGGGCGTCGTGGTGGACACCGTCATCCGACGCCGTGAGCCTGCTGGCGGGCGGGGCGCACACCTTCTCCGGTTACGCCGGCGGGGTGGGTTATGCCGCGATCGCCGGACTCATCACGATCCGCCTGCAACGCCGGGACTCCGCCGGGCCGGTGGTCGGCGCGCTTGCTGCCTGCGGGCAGCGTTCGATGACCTGCTACCTGTTGCAGTCGGTGGTGTTTGTCGCCGTGCTGGCCGCCTACGGTGGTGGCCTCGGTAACCGGCTCGGGCTCGTCGAGATCGCCGTCGTGGCCACCCTGACCTGGGTGCTGACCGTATTGCTGGCTGACCAAATGAGCCGGCACGGCTACCGGGGCCCGGCCGAGGTGTTGCTTCGCCGGCTCACCTACGGCACCCCCACGACCCCAAACCAGCAGGCGCAGTCACCGCCTGTCCACGTGCCGTCGGCCCGCGTTCCTATCCCGGCTGGTCAACCGGTCCCGTCCGCCCGGCGCTGGTTCGCTCGTCGATAACCCGCCGACCCACCCAGCCCATCCAACTGAGCCGGCTTCTCGATCTCCGGAGCCCTCCTGTCGCCGAGTTCGACACGAGGGCTGTCCGTTTGGACTTGGGCAGCCGTGGTGTCGAACTCGGCGACGACAGGGTTGCGATCGCTTCCCTCCGCGATCGTCATGAGTCTCAGTCGATGACGAGCGCTGGACAGACCCGGACCACCGCGATACCTCGAGTGGGTTTGCCCAGCCGGAAGCGCACCTTTCCGTACAGGACGGTCCCCGACGCGGCTTGGCCGTTGGTCGTCTCCTCGCCCGGGAAGAGGGTGAACGTCCACGCACCCGCAGCCTCGCAATCTGACAGAGCACTGCCGCCCTGCAGGACCCGTGCGCCCCAGATCTGGCGGACCATGAGATCGCGGGTGTCGACACCGTCCACCGTGTACGTTTTCGCGTCGCCGTTCCTGATGTCGTGGTAGCTGCCGAGGTGGACCCCGGCGGCACCGGTGATAGTGGCCACCAGTGTCCAGTCGGTACCGGGATCGACGACCAAGCGGCCGGCGGGCAGTTGGCGGTCGACGACGTCGGCGGCGCCCTTCGCGGTCTGGTCCCGTCGGATCGCCGGGTCGACGGCTCCACGGGTGTCAAGTTTGTCCGGATTGGGTACCAAGAGCACACCGAAGGTGGCCGCGTCGGCGAATCGGGTGTCGGCGAAGTGAGCCGAGAGCGCACCGACGGCCTGGTGCGCCCGTTCCCACTGTGCGGCTGTGAAGGTTTCCTTGAGGTATTTCGCGGTGGGCGCTGGAAGACCCGCCCTTTCGACACCCTCGCGAACGGAATCGCAGGTGTTCCACCCAGAATCGGCCAGGAGCTCTATTTGTTCACCGGCAAACACGGCACCTCCCGCGCCTGGACGAAGCTCGGCTCGGAGCCGGCTGACCGGAAGGCCGCATTGACCTGGCCGGTGGAACCCAAGTACCGGGGATCCGGGTAGGTACCCGGTTCGGTATTCGTGAACTACGAGCGCAGCCCGCGCGCCCGGACCTCAGTGGCCGGCGGAGAGACTGCCCACGATCGCGCCCGGCGCAGGTGCTCGTCGAACCAGTCGATCGCGAGTGCCATGGACTCACCCAGACCGGGCTCGATCGACAACCCGCGCTCGTCATAAGGCAGCAACTCCAGGCGCTTGGGCTCGTGCGCGCGAGCGTAGGCGTCGAGGACCTCCTCGACGTCATGCACCACGTCCTGGCGGGAGCTGACCATCAGCAGCGGGGTCGGGGCCATCCGGGTCAGGAATTCTTCGGGTGCCCATTGCAGCAGGTGCGCCATCGACTCGACCTCCACCTCGTCGTCGAAGGTGGGGAAGGCCTGCTTGGCCAACCCGGCGTACTCGACGATGTGCGGATCCGGGTCCTTGCCCAGCAGCGGCATGCGCAGCCCGCGGCCGGTCCGGTAGCGCTGCAGCAGGTCCTGCTCGATCAGTTGCAGCATCGCCAGCACCCCGACGTGGCCGCGGCCACGTTCCATCGCCCGCCAACCGTTGAACATGCTGGGGTTCTGCCCGGCAACACACCTGACCCGCCGGTCCATCGCGGCGACCTGGATCCCGACAGCGGCGCCGAGGCTGTGTCCCCACAAACCCAGCCGTTCGGGGTCGACTTCCGGGCGGGACTGCAGGTAGGTCAGAGCGTTGCGGACATCCTCGACGTAGCGCTGCGGGAACACCTGCCCTCGGGGTTGCCCCTCGCTCGATCCGATCGTCCGGTAATCGATCGCCAGCGCCACGAATCCGACCTGCCGCAGGTATTGCGCGCAGGGTGCGAGAGCCTCCTTGACCAGGTGGCCGCTGTGCCCCAGCACCACTGCGGGCAGCGGTCCCGGCACCCCGGGCCCTGCGGGCACATACAGATCGCCCGCGCAACGAACGCCGCCGCTGGGGAACAGCACCTGCTCAGCGCTCATCACACCTCCTGCCAGCCGATACCGACCAGCGAGTTGACCCTGCCGTGCCGCGGTAGAACTCGAGCGAAGTATTCCTTGACAGTTATATACGTTTAATGGAATATTATGCTGGTGTCGGATGCTATCTGGTTGGCCCTGGGGGATCCACGCCGACGCGCTGTGCTGGACCTGTTACGCGAACGCGCCTGCGGGGTCAACGAGCTGGTCGAGCTGCTCGGTTTCTCGCAGCCGTCGACGTCCAAGCACCTCAAGGTGCTCCGCGAGGTGGGCCTGGTGCGGGTGCGCAAGGTAGCCCAGCGGCGCATCTACATGATCGATCCGGCGCCGATCGCGGAGCTCGACGCATGGCTGGCGCCGTACCGCCGGCTGTGGAACGACAGTCTCGATTCGCTCGGCCGGCACCTCGACAACCACAAGGAGAGCTGATGGATCGCGGAACCTATCTCGAATACCACGGCCGTCCTGCCGTGCGTTTCCAGCGCATTTACCCGCACGCGATCGAGCGAGTCTGGGCCGCGGTGACCGAACCAGAGCAGCTGTCGCACTGGTTTCCCTCCACCGTGACGATCGAGCCGCGGACCAGAGGAACGATCACGTTTTCCGATGATCCCCACGCCGAGCCGACCACCGGCACGATCCTGATCTTTGATCCACCCCGCCACCTGGTATTCACCTGGCACGTCGACGAACTGCACTTCGAGCTGGAACCGGTCGGTGACACCCACTGCCAGCTGACGCTGATCAACATCCTGGCAGCACGCGATACCGCTGCGCGCAACGCAGCCGGCTGGAGCGTTTGCCTTGCCGAACTCGACAAGCACGTCGCTGGGGCACTCGGAACCTGTCAAACTCGATGGGACATCAGGCGGCGCGGTTGTTGTGTGGTGTCTCCTCGGTTTCGATGGTTGTGGGGGGCTGGTTGATCCAGGCTGTGGTGGGCAGGGGTGGTGGTGTGGGGCG
>JBOHFK010000196.1:0-8304 GCA_050699635.1 Pseudonocardiaceae bacterium
GTACCGAGATGAACAAGACCAAGATCGCTGACCTTCAGCAGGCCATGAAGCTGATGCAGCAGGCCGTCGACGCCGCTGAGCGCGACTATGCCAAGGCGAAATCAGATCGCGGACTGCGATCGCTGCCCGATGGTCCCCGGCAGCTGGTCGAAGCCGCACGGCTGTCCCTGCGGGACGCCCAAGTCGCCATCAGCGCGGCATCGGGCAGCATCCCCGAGCTGCTGGCCGACGAGAACATCTATCCGGTGGGCCGCACCAAGGCGGCCAAGAAGAAGATCGAGGCCCTCGCAGAGACCGTCGACCGGGCGACCACCAACGCGCAGCAGACACTCGCGCTCGCCAGGCAATCGCTGCTCAAGGAGGCCCTGCCCAAGCTCGACCGGCGCCGGGAGAGCGCCGCACGGCAGGACGCGCTGATGGCCCTGGACCGGGCCCCGGGCGACCAGAAGACCGCCAAGTTCATCGAGCTCGCCCGCCGAGGCGACGACGTCGGCGCGTTGGTCAACTCAAGCTGGGGAGCGGATTATTTGCGCACCATCGACGGCGCAGACGACCGGTTCGTCCAGGAGATCCACGGTGCCGCGCACACCAATGCGCTCCAGGCCGCTGCCGAGCAGACCACCGACGCGGGACGGCAGGTGGCAGCGCAGTACACCGAGGTGCTGCCCAACCTCTCCGGAGCACGCGACGCCGTTTATCAGCTGGGCAACATGGCGGTGCAGGAACTGCGGGGCATGCTCCCCTCGGACGCGCCGACCTTCGGTGACCCGGTGGCCTGACCCCGTCTCCCCACCCGGCTACCGCCCTGCCACCGTGCGGCAGGGCGGGACCGATGCCGAGCCCACGCGCAGCGAGGTGATCGCGCGCGTGGGCTCGGCGCAATACGTGCGGGTCGTGGTCACAACGACCGCGCTGAGCCACGGTGGTCACACCTACAGCTATGACGACGAGATGGTTTTGCCGCGTGAGCACGTCGAGTCGTGGCTCGCGTCGGGGTACGTGCGGCTGTTCGAGCGATCACGTGATGCGAACGGGATGCGTGATGGTCGCGTCCACTCCGACGAGTTCACCAATAACGGACGGTGACCGACAGTGACTGAGCGGGTGGGGGGTGGACCCCCTCGGCCAGGGGGGTAAGAGCGCGGGGTAGGGCGCTGACAGGTCTGCCTACCAGATAGACCCAACGGGGAGCACGGAGAGTGACGGTAATGCCAGGTCCGTTGCGTAATGCGACCAAGGCCAACAGCCGCGCGCATCGGTCGACCGGCGCTCGCGGCGGCCTAAAGGTCCTGGAGACGTCGTGCGAGCTGCCCGTTCCGCCGCTGCCGCGTTCCCGGCGCTGGTCGACCGACGAGCGCAGCCGGTGGCGCCGGTTGTGGTCTGGCCCGCAGGCCAACGCCTGGGACGACTCCTACATTGAGGCGGTCGCGGCGTACTTGTGCTACGGCTCGGCGATCATGGGCGACGATGCCGCCGCCTGGCAGGCCCAGGAGTTCCGGCACCTCGGAGACAAGCTGGGTTTGACCCCGGCGGGCATGTCGGCGCTGGGTTGGGTCCTGTCCGATGACTAGCGCCCGTCGCCAGGCGAAGGCGGCGGCCCGCTCGGCGCCCGGTGCCTCGGTGGGGCCACCCGCACCCCCCGAGCTGCTCGACCCCGCCGCCACGGTCTGGCGTGACCAGCGCGCCTACCACCAGTTCATGAATCGTCGCGGCTGGTCGATGCCGGCGAAGGAGCGGATGGGCGTCGCGGCATCCCCCGCTAGCCGCCGCAGCAAGGCCGCGGCCGGCTGGGCGCTGGAGACAGGCCAGGGCACCAGAACCTACGGCGAGGGCAGCGAACCGCATCCCAACTGGTCTCAGCTACGAGCGTGGGGATTGTGCGAGTGATCAGCGAAACGCTTACGGCAGACCTGCCGTAATTGGGTTCGAGCTGCGGAAACGCCGGTTTCAGCACTCTAACGGCTAAAAGATCTCCGGATGGGTCGTTTCCTCTGGTCAGACGTAGTGGACGAGATCTGTGCGGGTCTGTGCGGGCGAGCGGCGTAAGACCGTAACCGCAGGTCAACCCACTTATTGATCTTCTGTGTGGCCGCACAGACATCACTGGTCGTCACCGTCCGATTCGGGGTCCTCGTTGCCCACCAGGACGGTGGTGTTAGGTCTGCCTCGGCCAGGTCGTCCAGCCGCAGCGACCGCACACCGCCGACAGGCCACATAGAGGCGACGAAGAACACGCTGCCCGCTCTCGGTCGAGGACGCGCCCCGCGGAGAGCCGCTGGTGCAGCGCTCGGCCTTTTTCCTCTAGCACGACCGCCCGGAGTCCGTCGTCCCGGACGACCAGCAACCCCTGTGGTCCCTGCACCATGCTGTCCCAGCGCGCATAACCTTGTTCCACCAGCTTGTCCAGCAGGTAGCCGGAGAACGGGCAATGGCGGCCGTCATCGAGGTACCAAGGCCACCCGTACTCGTCGATCCGCACCGCGATCGTGCCGCTAACTACCCGGTCGAGGACCGGCCACAGCACGCCGTCGTCAAGCGAAGGTTCAGATTCGTCACGCGTGTGTCGAATTGGCCCTCTCTGCTGGTCGCTCACCGCTCGGCCTTCAGGGTCGTACGGCCTTCCTTGGCATCATCCCGATCGCATTCACACCCACCGACGTGCCCGTTGGCCAGCAGCGGCCTCATATGACCGCACTCGCCGATCCAGAAGCCCCACACCCCGGGGCCGTCCTCTTCTTGCTTGTCCACGTCAAGGCCGCTCACCGGGCTCCCGCCGGCTGCACACGCCTCGCATCGGGAACCGGCAGGCTCAGTCACCAGCGGCGTCACCATCATCAGCAGGTGCCCGCACTGCGCCTTGTAGACGCCGATCGGATGATCGATCGACTCATCCACCGCGTGCCGGCGCCAGTCGAGCACGCTGAGCCCCCACAGAATCGACATCAGCCCAGCAGCTCCCCGATAGCCGCGTGCAGGTCACGGGCCTCGGCCATGGTCAGCAGCAGCTGGCACGCGCCGGTCACGTGCGGACTCAGCGCCACGGTGTCCCCGTCCCGGCGGACCTCCAGGTTGCAGAACCCGGCGGGGCCGGGATGGATGGCGCACGTTGCGTTGATCATGCGGCGGTTGGTGTTGGCCGTTTCCCCCTCGTTGGTCATTCGACAGAGCTTGCGGCCTAGATCACGTCCGGGGTCTAACAATCCGTTAAGGCCGGGCGCTCCCGATCCCGAAGCGATTAAGCAGCGAGTCCAGCTCCCACACCTGCCGGCGGGCGCGCCGCTTCAGCGTCCGCGCCAGATCCCGGGCAATCGGATCGTTGCGGACTCGAGTCGGGGCGATCCGGTCGGCAGTGTCCAGGTGCCGGATCGCCTCACTGTCCCTGGCCCCTTCGGCCTGCGCGTAGCCACGGGCAAGGTCGAAGTGCAACCGGCTGCGCCGTCCCGCCGACCTAGGCGCCACGGGGTCGGCGTCGAGCCGCTCGGCATGGCCTGGGCCGTTGCCTCGTTCCACGGCGATGGCCAGCGACCACGCGGCGACGTTGGCCGGGCCGAAGTGCCATGCCAACGTGTTGCGCTCCCCCGTCGCGTGCGCAATCTCCGTCGCCTCGGCTAGATGAGCGTCGGCGTCACCGGGACGGCCGCCGCGGCCGGCGAGCTGAGCCGCGAGCAGGTGCGTCATCCCGAGCGCTTCCGCCGCGCGTACGTCCGGGCCGGTGGGGTTGGCCTCCGGCTCAACGGCCGCCCTCGCCTCAGCCAGAACGTTGGTCGCGGTACGTCGGGCGCCAAGGCGGCTGAACGCACCAGCCCGGGCTAGGCCAGCGAACCCGGCCAGCGCCGGGTCGCCGAGGCGGACAGCTGCGGCATGTGCGCGATCCATCGCCTGCACCGCCAGTTGTGGGTGCCCGAGCTGGCGGGCGATACCGAAGCAGACCGCGCAGGCCTCCACGAGTGCCGCCAGCGCCGTATCGCGGGCCGCTGGGGTTCCCGTCGCCGCGTGCACGTGTAGCTCGGTCAGCAGCGCGCCGAGGTCCTTACCGGCGAGCGCGTACCGGGCCTCATCACAGTGCGCGTTGGCTTGCGCTGCCAAGGTGGCGAGCTGGTCCACTGGCCGCGCGGGGACCTCTGGCACGTGGTCCAGGGTGATGTCGTACAGCAGCGGCGTGATCTCGGCGATGACCGCCAGAGCGTCCGCTGTCCCCCGGTCCGCCGGAAGGTAGGGCTGCCCGGTCAGATCAGCCACCGAGCAGCCCATCGCGTCGGCCAGGTCCTCCAGCAGGCCACGACGATTGAAGCCGCGTTTGCCGGTCTCCAGCATCGACAGATAGGCCCCGGTCATCCCGGCCAGCCCGCCCACCACGTCCAAGCTCAACCCACGGCGACGACGGATCATGCGAGCACGCGCACCGATCGCCGACGCTTCCTCAGCGTCCACCAGGTACCTCTCCTTGCCGGGACCCCGCTGCCGATGCCCCGGGGCCGTCGCCCCGGGGCGGAACACCTCGGCAAGGAGGTGAGTCCAGGCTAGCCCGGGCTGCCCACCGGTGGATCAGGGAGGCAGTGCGCGAGGTGCCATATGCACTCGAATCCGGGGGTTTCGCGGGCTCCCTACCGGTGCCTCCCTGCCTCCCTGACTGGTGTTTCCGCAGTTCATGGCAGGGAGGCAGACTCAGGGAGGCGTCAGGGAGATCTCCCTGCCTCCGGCGGTGCCTCCCTGACTGCCTCCCTGGGGCCAATTCGGCACGCGCGTGCCGAAATCCCGAACGGCCCGTTCGGCTTTCGCCTCCCCTCGACGCTGACCCCGACCTGCTAACCGAAGCGCGCGCAGATACCCGCGCGGGCCCTAGCTAGCGATCGACCAGACCCGGGGGAGGCCGCGCACGCGTGTGCGCAATTCTCGGATTCGGGGGTTTTTCGAGCCTCCCCGTAGCGCCTCCCCGCCTCCCCCGATCAACGTTTACGCACGTCACCGGGGGGAGGCAGTCCCGGGGAGGCACGGGGGAGAACTCCCCGCCTCCGGCGGTGCCTCCCCAAGCGAAACGGCCCCACCCCGGAGGTACCGGAGGGGGGCCGTTCGTCGCTCTGGCGGCTACTCAGCGAGGCGTGAGAGCCCCATCGCGCGCTCCGCGTGGTCGAGCAGGCAATCGCCGAGCTCGGCGGCATCCTCGGGGAGCATCGTCGTCTGCACCCTCGTGATCGCCCCCTCGATCGAGAGGCCGATCTCGATGCCGTTGCCGACGTCGGCCAGCTGCACCCACAACATGCTGGCCGTCCAGATGCGGGCCGGGTCGAGGTCGAACGGACGGCCCTCCGACCGGTGTATCGGCTTGCCGTTGTGGTCGGTGTAGCAGGACTCCTGGTCGCACCACGTGGTGTGCGGGGTGGATAGGTTGCTCATGGGTCGGAATCTCCGTTTCCGATCAAGGCCCCGGCCGGCGGTTGCGTCGTCGCGTCGGGGCCGTCTTATGTGGACAGTCAGGGGAGCCAATCGGGGAGCCAATCGAGATGAACTCACCCGAACTCTCCCGACTGCTTCAGGAGTCCGAAAGCTGCTCTGCCAGTGGCTTCATGTATGTCCGCGAACTTACGCGAATAAGTCGGCGTTCCTTCACACCGAAGAGGTCACTGGTTCGATCCCAGTATCGCCCACTCTTAAAATCCCAGGTCAGAGGCCTTATCGATGCTTTCGGGCCGATCTTCATGTGCGTGATCACTGTCGATCGTCAGCGAATCGTCAGCAGGCGTCATCATGGCTGAGTTCGTCGTCTTTCTCACTTGCCCGCTCGGACCGATCCCGCTTGCTGCGCGCGGCATGGCGGCCGTGCTCGCGCGGGCCGGTCCGGCGGACTCACGGAGTCACCAGCTGTCAGCAGCGCCCGCCGGCAGACCACGCGGACCGGAAGGACCGTGGCCGGCCTGTTCGTCGTGCATACAGACTTCGGGTAACGAGGCGTTGCCACCCATCGAAGACCGGTCCTGCAGATCGTGGTGGTAGTGGTGGACCAGGCAGTAGCGCAGCTTGCCGACGAGCTTGCCTGTGAGGCAGTGCAGAGCGGCTTCGTGTCCCGTCTCTGACGTCGCGGCTGCGTTGATAGCGCGCTTGGGGGCGACAACTTCGTAAAGCGGCTGTTCATGCGCACTGTTGCCACAAAAGGCCAAATCACACGATAACGACTGGTGGACCGATCTGCGACGGATGCCGTACTTTAAACTCAGGTGAGCGAACAACGAAAGGGTAGCGTGGCCTGATACCCGTCAAGGCAGTCGGAGTGCAGCAACGGCGATTCCCCATCGTGGAGGAATAAGGTCTATGAACGAGTACACCAAGATGGCTCATTACTACGACACCCTGATGACCGGGGGATATTACAACTACGACACCATCGGCGCCTCACTGGAGCGGCACATCGGTGCCCACGACCACGTCCTGGAGGTCGGTGTGGGCACTGGCTTGGTCGCCGAGCAGTTGCGTCACCGCCGGCCGAGCTGCCATCTAACTGGTGTGGACCATACCCAGGCCATGCTGGACATCGCCCACGACCGCGTCGGTGAGTGGTGCACACTGGTGCAGGCTGACGTCACCACCTTGGCCCTCGGACAAAGCTTCGATGTCATTTTCTCCTGCGGTGGAGTGTGGTTTCTGATTGACGCTGGCACCGAGCAGCAGTTGTGCAGCCACATTCCCAACGAGGCGGAAGACGCCGCCGCCTTTGGCAAAGTGCTGGGCCACCTCAAGCCGGGAGGCCTGCTGTTGCTAAGCATTCAAGGGGTACACCAAGACTATGAGAAAACGCTCTCGGGAGATGTAATCTACCGCCAGAGCATCAGCTGGTGCGGCACCCTGTTCCACAAGGAATACACCTTCGAAGGCCCCCAGGGCAGCGCGGTGCAAAACAACACCTTCCGCATCCGGCACCAGCCCGACATGGAGACCTTTTTGCGCCATCACGGGCTGGTAGCACTGCCAGAGGCGACCGACGGCACCTTCCATGCCTTTCGCAGCGATCCCACGGTCGTGCCCAAAACTACCCTCCTGTAACTGGACCGCTGACCTTCGTAAACCAAAATGTCGCCTTCGGGCCGATTCCGTCGAGCCTCGTCGAACTGGTCGCCGTCGCGGCCCGGATCTGACCGAACAGAGGTTGGATCGTCTACCGAAGCCGGACCATCCAGGCATCGCCCGTTAAGGGAAGCTGCCCAGGAACGCAGCCGCCCTCGGGGATCATAAGGGCGCTATGCGCTCTCAGGCCCAGCTACCCGACCTGAGTGTGAGCGAGGCGAGAGGTGGGCACCTACTGCTGCGCGGCCCGCCATCAACCTACTCAACCCCAGCCTCTGGTTGTCGCTCCTGACGGTGGGGTGATGGGCCCGTGCATGCAGCTGCCAAGATTCTTCCCGCGACCCCGGGCGGTAGGGAGCACCATTAGGGCGCAACTAACAGCGGACATGGCCGGACAGTACCGGACACACAGATATCCCCAAGATCAACCTGACGCAGAGAGGAGCCGAAGCCCCCCGCGACGTCCGTCCCGGATAGTCCTAACGTCTCCTCGCCGACATTGGAATGTCTGACGGCGGTACTTCACGACAGCCGACCCCGCCGTCGAGGTCGATGTCCCATTTCTCCCGCCAGCGGTCGGCCGGGCGACCGGCGAGGCGCAAACCTCAGGCCGGGGCGATCCTCGGCGAGAGCGGGGCCACCAGGCTGGTGTGGCTCAGCGACTTGCCGGTGGTCTCCGGGGCGAGCAGCTGGGACACGACGGCGCCGATCACGCACATCGCTGCCCCGGTCACCATGCACCACGGCAGGCCGATGGTCTCGATCCCGATCGGGAGTAGGAACGTGCCCGCGGCAGCCCCGATCCGGCTGAACGCGTTGACGATGCCCACCCCGGTGGCCCGCACGTCGGTCGGGAACACCTCGATCGGGTAGACGGCGGTGAGGTTGCCGGCCATGGCGTTGAAGAACGCGAAGACCGCGAAGGCACCGACCAGCGCCATCGGCGGCGCACCGGCCCACAGCCCGATGACCAGCAACGCCACCGCCATGACCCAGAACGGGCCGATCAGCTGCTTGCGGCGCCCGATGAGCTCGATGGTCAGCATGCCGGCGATCGCCCCGATGAACGCGATGCTGTTGGCGAAGATCGTGCCGGCCATCTCGTTGAGCTTGAGTGACTCGAACACCTTCGGGGCGAAGGTGAAGATCGCGAAGTACGGCGTGACCACGCAGATATAGAAGGTGCTGACGAAGAGGGTACGCGAGCGCATCCCCGGGGCGAACAGCTGCCGCCAGCCGGCCTCGTTC
>JBOHFK010000197.1:0-8163 GCA_050699635.1 Pseudonocardiaceae bacterium
TCCCGGGGATGAAGCCGCCGAATTTCCGCATCTCCTCGGCACGTTCTTCCGGGTTGAACGTGATCGCGACATAGAAGTAGGTGAAGAAGATAATCATCAAGAAGTACAGCGAGATGTGCACCCAGCTCGCCTGGTCCACCAGGTAGCGGGTGATGAACGTCTGCAACCACCCCGGCGTACCACTCGACGAGCTGGTCAGCCGTGCGATGAGATCGGGCAGGTAGAGCAGCGACGAGGCGAAGATGACCGGGATGACACCGGCCTGGTTCACCTTCAGCGGCAGGTAGGTGGAGGTGCCGCCGTACATCCGGCGACCGATCACCCGCTTGGCGTACTGCACCGGGATCCGGCGTTGCCCCTGCTCGACGAACACCACGCTGGCGATGATGGCCAAGCCGAACACGCAGACCAGGAAGAACACCAGCGGACCCTGCGAGTCCAGGATGTTCTTGCCTTCAGCGGGGATGCGTGCCGCAATCGAGGTGAAGATCAGCAGTGACATCCCGTTGCCGACGCCCCGCTCGGTGATCAGCTCGCCCAACCACATGATCACGCTGGTACCTGCGGTCATCACGACGACGATGACGACCAGGTTGAAGATCGACTGATCCGGGATGGGTGGGAGCGGGCAGCCGGAGAACAGTTGACCGCGCACCGCCAGGGCGATGATGCCGGTGGACTGCAGGACGGCGAGCGCGATCGTCAGATATCGGGTGTACTGGGTGAGCTTGTTCTGACCGGATTGGCCCTCTTTCTTCAGCACTTCGAAGCGAGGGATCACCACCGTGAGCAGCTGAACGATAATGCTCGCGGTGATGTAGGGCATGATCCCCAACGCGAAAACCGACAACTTCAGCAATGCCCCGCCGCTGAACAGATTGATCAGCGAGTAGACGTTCTGGTTGTCGCCCTTCGATACCCGGTCCAGGCACTGATTGATATTGACGTAGGAGACCCCGGGCGACGGCAATGTGGCACCGAATCGGTAGATCACCACCATGCCGAGCGTGAATAAGATCTTGCGGCGCAGATCCGGCGTCGCAAGAGCCGAGCGGAAGGCGCCGAGCACTCCTACCTCCTGGGCACGGCCGTGGTGTGGCCGTCGATCGTGGACCGGCGGTCGCAAGGCCGGAGGCGGCGACCGGACGGTGCAAGAGAACCTGACCGCGGATGCCAGCCGGCTCGCCTACGCACTCTGGGCCGACTGTAACAGCCGCGGCCCGGACTCCTCACAGGAGAGCCCGTAGGCACCGGTGGCCGCCTACAGCTCCGTGCTGCCGCCACCCGCCGCAGCGATCTTGTCCCGCGCGGAACCAGAGAACGCGTGGGCGCTGACCTGCAGCACCACCCCCGCGATGTCGCCATCGCCGAGCACCTTGACCAGCTGCCCCTTGCGCACCGCCCCAGCAGCCACCAGCTCCGGCGGCCCCACTGGCCCGCCATCCGGGAACAGCCGCGCCAAGTCGCCGACGTTGACGACCTGGTACTCGGTGCGGAACCGGTTGCGGAAACCCTTGAGCTTGGGCAGCCGCATGTGGATCGGCATCTGCCCGCCCTCGAACGCCACCGGGACGTTCTTCCGGGCTTTGGTTCCCTTGGTGCCGCGTCCGGCGGTCTTGCCCTTGGATCCCCCGCCACGACCGACCCGGGTCTTGGCCGTCTTCGCACCGGGAGCCGGACGCAAGTGATGGAGTTTGATGGTCATTTCGCCGTCACCTCGCTCGGGACCTCTTCTACCGTCACCAGGTGACGGACGGTGGCGATCATGCCACGAACCTGGGAGTTGTCCTCCTTGACCACGGAGTGCCGGATCCTGCGCAGCCCCAGCGACCGCAGCGTCTCCCGCTGGTTGCGCAGGCTGCCGATGGTGCCCCGAATCTGCGTGATCCTCAGTTCAGCCATCTCACCCACCCTGCCCCGCCGCCGCACGGGCCCGCAGCATGCCGGCCGGAGCCACGTCCTCCAGTGGCAGACCGCGACGCGCGGCCACCTCCTCGGGCCGCTGCAATCCCTTCAGCGCCGCGACCGTGGCGTGCACGATGTTGATCGCGTTATCACTGCCCAGCGACTTGGAGAGCACGTCATGCACGCCCGCGCACTCCAGCACCGCCCGCACCGGGCCGCCTGCGATGACTCCGGTACCGGGAGAGGCGGGGCGCAGCAGCACCACGCCGGCCGCCGCTTCACCGGTGATCGGGTGCGGGATGGTACTGCCGATCCGGGGCACCCGGAAGAAGCTCTTCTTCGCTTCCTCCACGCCCTTCTGGATCGCCGCGGGCACTTCCTTGGCCTTCCCGTAACCGACGCCGACCATCCCGTCACCGTCGCCCACGACCACCAACGCAGTGAAACTGAACCGCCGGCCACCCTTGACGACCTTGGCCACCCGGTTGATCGCAACGACACGCTCGAGGTGTGGGCTCTTCTCCTGCTGCGGCGGCCCGCCACGGCCGCCGTCGCGGCGGTCCCGACGATCGCTGCGTTCGCCGCCTCCGCCTTCCCGCCGTTGACGTCCAGGCATCAGGCGTTCCTTCCCTTACTGTTCATGAGTCAGAATTCCAGGCCGGCTTCGCGTGCCGCGTCGGCCAGCGCCGCGATCCGACCGTGGTAGGTGTAACCACCGCGGTCAAAGACCACAGCGCCGACGCCAGCCGCTTTCGCCCGGGCGGCGATCAACTCGCCGACCCGGATGGCCTTGGCCTTCTTGTCACCGTCCATCGCACGGACGTCAGCCTCAATGCTGGACGCCGCCGCGAGCGTGTGGCCGGCCAGGTCGTCCACCAGCTGCACCGAGATGTGCCGAGCCGAGCGGTTGACCACCAGCCGCGGGCGCAGTGGAGAACCACTGACCTTCTTGCGCAGCCGGAAGTGCCGCCGAGCCCGGGCCACCCGGCGTCGAGTGGAGATGTCCTTGCCGACCAGCGTTCGCTTCGCGCTGGTTGCCGACGGCGCAGCCGTCGATCTGCTTGCCGTCTCAGCCATGATCACTTACCTGTCTTCCCGACCTTGCGCCGGACCTTCTCGCCCGCATAGCGCACGCCCTTGCCTTTGTAGGGGTCAGGGCGCCGCAACTTACGGATGGTCGCCGCGATCTCACCGACCGTCTGCTTGTTGATGCCGGACACCGAGAACCGCGTCGGGCTCTCCACCACGAAACTGATGCCTTCGGGCGCCTTGACCGGTACCGGGTGGCTGTAGCCCAGCGAGAACTCCAGATCCGAGCCCTTGGCCACCACCCGGTAGCCAACGCCGTGGATCTCCATTTTCTTCTCGTAACCCTGGCTGACCCCGAGGACCATGTTGTTCACCAGGGTCCGCGACAGCCCGTGCAGCGCCTTGCTGCGCCGTTCATCGTCTGGCCGCTGGACCAGCAGGGTACCGTCCTGGGCCTGCGCCACGGTGATCGGTTCGGGCACGGTGTGGGACAACGAGCCCTTGGGACCCTTCACCCGCACGGTGCGCCCATCGATGACCACCTCGACGCCGGTGGGCACTGTGATCGGTTGCTTCCCGATGCGCGACATCTCGTCTGCTCCCCTCTCACCAGACGAAGGCGAGGACTTCCCCGCCCACGCGCTTCTTCGCGGCCTGCCGGTCGGTGAGCAGCCCGGTGGATGTGGAGATGATCGCCACACCCAGACCACCGAGCACCTTGGGCAACGAGGTCGACTTCGCATAGACCCGCAGGCCGGGTTTGGAGACCCGGCGCAGGCCGGCGATGCTGCGCTCCCGGTTCGGGCCGAACTTCAAGTCCACCACCAGAGACTTGCCCACAGGAGCGTCCTCGGCGTGGAAGCCCGAGATGTATCCCTCCCGCTGGAGGATCTCGGCGATGTTCGCCTTGATCTTGGAATGCGGCATCACGACCCGGTCGTGATAGGCCGAGTTCGCGTTGCGCAGACGGGTCAGCATGTCTGCGATCGGGTCGGTCATTGTCATGGCGACCTCGTGGTCCCTTCCCACCGCGGTTCCCGGACCGGGCCTACGGCGATTGATGGCGCAGCGGCGAAGCGCTTCACCATGAAGACTTGCTCACACCGGGGAGCTCGCCCCGGTGTGCCATCTGGCGGAAGCAGATCCGGCATAACCCGAATTTGCGGTAGACCGCCTTGGGCCGCCCGCAGCGCTGGCAGCGGGTGTAGCCCCGCACTGCGAACTTGGGCTTCCGCGCGGCCTTGATGACCAGCGCCTTCTTCGCCATCAGCTCTCCTTGAAGGGGAAGCCGAGCCGACGCAGCAGCGCCCGGCCTTCCTCGTCGGTGGTCGCCGAGGTGACCACAGTGATATCCATGCCACGCGGCCGGTCGATGTTGTCCGGGTTGAGCTCGTGGAACATCGACTGCTCATTAAGCCCAAAGGTGTAGTTGCCGTGACCGTCGAACTGGGCCGGCGACAGACCACGGAAGTCGCGGATACGGGGCAGCGCGATCGTCAGCAACCGGTCCAGGAACTCCCACATCCGGTCACCGCGCAAGGTTACCTTGGCGCCGATCGGCATCCCCTCGCGCAGCTTGAACTGCGCGACGGACTTGCGTGCTCGCCTGATCAGCGGCTTCTGGCCGGTGATCGCGGTCAGGTCGCGCACCGCGCCGTCCATCAGCTTGGCGTCCCGGGCGGCCTCGCCGACGCCCATGTTCACGACGACCTTGACTACCCCGGGTATCTGCATGGCATTGGAGTAGGCGAACTGATCGCGCAGTGCCGTCGCGATCTCCTCGCGGTACCGGGTCTTCAGCCTGGGCACCTGTCGGGCCTTCTCTGCGGTCGTCATCTCAGATGTCCTTGCCGGTGCGCCGCGACACGCGCACGCGCCTGCCTTCGTCGTCACTGCGGTAACCCACCCTGGCCGGCTTACCGTCGGAATCAATCACCATGACGTTCGAAACGTCGATGGCGGCCTCTTGGGTGACGATCCCGCCGCTTTGCGCACCGCGCTGGGTGCGGCTGATCCGAGTGTGCTTCTTGATCCGGTTGATGCCCTCGACGAGCACCCGGCCGGTATCCGGATAGGCCTGGATCACCTTGCCCTTGGCACCCTTGTCCTTACCGGCAATCACGACCACCGTGTCGCCTTTACGCACCTTCATCTAGAGCACCTCCGGTGCCAGCGAGATGATCTTCATGAAACGCTTGTCTCGCAGTTCTCGCCCCACTGGGCCGAAGATCCGGGTACCCCGCGGTTCGCCGTCAGGTTTGATCAATACCGCGGCGTTCTCGTCGAACCGGATGTAGGAACCGTCCGGACGGCGCTTCTCTTTGGCGGTGCGCACGATGACGGCCTTGACCACATCGCCACGCTTGACGTTGGCGCCGGGAATGGCTTCCTTGACAGTCGCCACAATGATGTCCCCGATGCCGGCGTAGCGGCGCGAGCTGCCACCGAGCACCCGGATGCACAGAATCTCCTTGGCACCCGTGTTGTCGGCGACTCGCAGTCGCGACTCCTGCTGGATCACGTCAACTCCCTGATCACTTGGCCTTCTCGAGGATCTGGACCAGCCGCCAGCGCTTCGTCGCCGACAGCGGGCGGGTCTCCATCAACAGCACCCGGTCACCGATGCCCGCGACGTTGGCCTCGTCATGGGCCTTCACTTTGGTGGTGGACCGCAGCACCTTGCCGTACAACGGGTGCTTCTTGCGATCCTCAAGTGCCACTACGACGGTCTTGTCCATTTTATCCGAGACGACGTAGCCTTCCCGGACCTTACGCTTATTTCGCCCGGCAGGCTGGGCCTGCTCATTACGCCCGGTGTCACTCATGCCGCACCCTCACTTCCCGCAACGGCGTCCGGAGACACCGACAGACCCAGCTCGCGCTCATGCATCACGGTGTAGATGCGGGCGATATCCCGCCGGACGGTACGCAGCCGGCGGTTGTTGTCCATCTGTCCGGTCGCCATCTGGAAACGCAGGTTGAACAGCTCCTCTTTGGATTCCCGCAGCCGCAGCACCAGCTCATCATCAGTGAGCTCGCGCAGTTCGCTCGCAGTGGTGGTGGCCGCCATCTACACGTCCCCTCCCTCACGACTCACGATCCGGCACTTCATCGGCAGCTTGTGGATCGCGCGGCGCAATGCCTCGCGGGCCACCACTGCGTTCGGGTACGTCATCTCGAACATGATCCGGCCCGGCTTCACATTGGCCACCCAGTACTCGGGCGAACCCTTACCGGATCCCATCCGGGTTTCCGCCGGTTTCTTGGTCAGCGGACGATCCGGGAAGATCGTGATCCAGACCTTGCCGCCACGGCGGATATGCCGGTTGATCGCAATACGGGCGGATTCAATCTGCCGGTTGGTCACGTACGCCGACTCCAGGGCCTGGATACCGAAGTCACCGAAGCTGACCTGGGTACCGCCGGTAGCCATCCCCGACCGACCCGGCGAATGCTGCTTGCGGTGCTTGGTCTTGCGTGGCACGAGCACGTCTCAGCCCTCCCCGGGCTCTGGGGTGCCGGCCGACTCACTCGGCGTGGCCTGCGGAGGACCTGCCGGTGCCCCGGCAAGCTCCGCCGCCGCGGCGCGGCCCGCCTCGGTCGAGGTTCCGGTCGTGCCGGCCGAGCCGGACCGGCGCCGGGCCGGGCGCTCCCGCCGGGGTCCCCGGGCGGCAGCACCCGCAGCGGCAGCGGCAGCGTTCGCTGCGTTTTCTACGTCACGCTCGCGCCGCCCACCGACCACGTCGCCCTTGTAGATCCACACCTTCACACCGATCCGGCCGAAGGTCGTCCGGGCCTCGAAGAGCCCGTAGTCGATATCAGCCCGCAGCGTGTGCAGCGGAACGCGACCCTCGCGGTAGAACTCCGAACGGGACATCTCGGCCCCACCCAGACGCCCCGAGCACTGCACCCGGATCCCCTTGACCTGGGGAGAGCGCATCGCCGATTGGATGGCCTTGCGCATCGCGCGCCGGAAGGCGACCCGGTTGGACAGCTGCTCGGCCACTCCCTGGGCAACCAGCTGAGCCTCGGATTCCGGATTCTTGACCTCAAGAATGTTGAGCTGCACCTGCTTACCGGACAACTTCTCCAGCTCGCCCCGGATCCGGTCGGCCTCCGCACCACGCCGGCCGATCACGATCCCCGGGCGCGCGGTGTGAATGTCCACCCGGACGCGGTCGCGGGTGCGCTCGATCTCGACTTTGGCGATACCCGCCCGCTCCATGCCCTTGGACAGCAGTTTGCGGATCGCGACGTCTTCCTTGACGTACTCCCCGTACTGCTTGTCCGCATACCAGCGGGACTTCCAGTCGGTCGAGATACCGAGCCGGAAGCCGTGCGGGTTGATCTTCTGACCCACTAGCGGGCACTCCTTGTCTGGGTGGCCTTGTTGCCGCGGGACCGGGCCTGCGTTGTCTGACCCCGGGCGGTCTGCCGCTGGGGTACCGCCTCGAGCTCCACCGTGATGTGGCTGGTGCGCTTGCGAATCCGGTAGGCCCGGCCCTGGGCCCGCGGCCGGAACCGTTTGAGAGTGGGACCCTCGTCCACGAATGCCCCGGACACGACCAGGGAGTCCGGATCCAGCCCGAGGTTGTTCTCCGCATTGGCCATCGCGCTGGCCAGCACTTTCGACACCGGAGCGGAAGCGGCCTGCGGGGCGAACTCCAGCACCGCGAGCGCCTCGCGCGCGCTGCGGCCCCGGATCAGATCGATCACCCGGCGCGCCTTCATCGGCGTCACGCGGACATACCGGGCCCGCGCCATGGCGCGGGACGGCTCCTGCGCGGCTGTCGCGCCAGCCTGGTTACGGGCGTCCATGCGCTGCTACCTCTTCTGTGTTGCGGTTCGTCCGTGGGTGGTCCATGTGCTTAGGCGTTCATCTACTCAGCGCCGCCGGGCCCGCCGGTCGTCCTTGATGTGTCCCCGGAACGTGCGCGTCGGCGCGAACTCACCCAGCTTGTGGCCGACCATCGATTCGGTGACAAATACCGGAATGTGCTTGCGGCCATCGTGCACCGCGATGGTGTGGCCGATCATGTCCGGGATGATCGTGGAGCGGCGCGACCAGGTCCGGATCACCTGCTTGGTGCCGGCCTCGTTCTGCGCGTCCACCTTCTTGAGCAGGTGGTCGTCGATGAACGGGCCCTTTTTCAGGCTACGTGGCATGGTTGCTCCCTCCTGCTCAGCGCTTCTTGCCGGTGCGGCGGCGACGAATGATCAACTTATCGC
>JBOHFK010000198.1:0-8016 GCA_050699635.1 Pseudonocardiaceae bacterium
GCGCCGCAGCGCTGAGCACCGGGTCGAGCGCGGCGTCGAGGCTGGTCGCGGACCGGCCGGCTTCGGTGATCCGGGCGCGCGCTGTCTCGCGCAATTCGGCCCCACCTGGATCGGGTCGCGGTGGCGCCGGCAGCCAGCCGCCGCGCCCGCCGGGTTCGGCCGCTGGCACGGCGGCTGCGTGGGCGGCGAGCTGATCTGTCCAGGCCAGGACGGCGCCGCGGTGCCGCTCGCCGGCTGCCTCGGCGGCCGCGCGAGCCCCGGCGGCGTGCTCCCGTTCCCGCCCGGCCGCCTCGTCGGCGTCCTCGGCCTGGGTGAGTGCCGCGGTGGCCGCGATGTCCGCGGTCTCGGCGCGGCCCAGCATGTTTGTGACGTCGGTGACCTGCTGACGGCGGGTTCGCACGGCGTCGGCTGCTGGCCGCACGTCGACACCCGCCAGCGCGTCGCCGTCGGGCCCTTCAACGCCATGGTCGAGCACCTGCGTCCGGAGCACGGGTGGATCGGGCAGCGGGAGTCGGACGGCCGCGGCACGCGCGTGCCGCTCGGCCGCTGTCACGCCGTCCCGGACGCGGGCCAGATCGCCGTCGAGCCGGCTGCGGTTGGACGCAACCCGGTCGATCGCCTGCCTCGCCCGCTTTTCCGCGGCGGCCTGCTGATCCTTGAGCGTGCGGGTCTGGGCTTCGAGGCTGGCGACGTGGTCGCGGCGGGCGAGCAGTGCCTGCAGCTCGCGGTAGGCGGGGGAGGCGATCAGGCCCGCCAGCGCCGCCGCGGCCTCGCCGTGTTCGCGCCCCAGCCGCATGACCTCGCCGGCGAGCCGCTGCTCCTCGGCGCCGGCCGCGGTGGCGGCGGCGCGCGCCCGGCCACGTCGCTGTAACGCGGAGCGGGCATTGCCCACTCCGGTGCCGGCCCGGTCGGCGGCCGCCAGCAGGACGCGGCGCGCGTAGTGGCGGTAGGTGTCCAGCACGCTGCCCAGCGCACGGTCGGTCTTGGCCAGCGCGGTGACGTTGTGCCGGTGGCCCTCCAAGTCCTCCAGCGGCTGGGCAGCGTCGGCGACGGCGTCCTCCGGCACCGGCGGCAGTGCCTCCTGCAGCCGGCGCGGGAGATCGGCATCGATCCGGTCCCCGACCCGCGGGTTGCGGACCTGGTGCAGCAGCGCGAGGTAACCGGACGGGTCGGCACCGCCGAAGAACCGGCGCGCGATCTCAGCGCGGTAGTCGGCCGGTGTGGTGAAGACGGCATCGGCGCCGAGCTCGGCGCGCAGCGCGTCGACGGCCAGCGGGATCCGCCCGGCGGTGAGCGAGAAGTCGATGCGGGCCCGGCGAGGCGTCGAGAACCACCACGGCGTGACCCGGTCGGTGCTGCGGTTGGCGCGGATGCCGCAGCCGACGGTGTGGTGGCGCACGCCGCCCGGCGCGTCGGGGTCGGCGCGGGCGAACTCGATCCATAGGTAGCCGGTGCGCTGTGTCTCGTCGGTGTCGGCGAGCATCCACGACCGGAGCACTCCGGTCTGCTCGCCCGCCGCGTCGATCTTGCGGGTGTCGGCCTCGAGAAGGAACGGCAGCAGCATGTTCATCGCCGTGGACTTGCCCGAGCCGTTTACACCGCGCAGCAGCAGCCGCCCGCCCGCGAAGTGCAGCGTCTCGTCCTCGTACTGGTAGACGTTGAGAATGCCGGCACGGGAAGGGCGCCAACGTGGGACGGTTGTCGACATCATAATCCCTCCTTCGCGCTCGGCGGCAGGTTGCCAGAGGGTACCGACAGTTCCGCGCGGCCGTCCTCACCGTGCAGGACGCACGATGTTCACGCGTGTCCAGAGATCTTGCCCTGTTCGATCTGGGAGACGCGGCCCTTGGTGACGCCCATCTTGTCGGCCACCTGCTGCTGGGTCATGCTGCGGGCGAAGTCGCGCCGCATGGGGATCCGAAAGGGTACATCGTCGGCGGTTAGGCGGCCGCGATTGCCCGCGGGTGCAGTTTCTAGCCCAGCCCGTTCACCGGCACGTGCGAGTATGTCGACTATGCGGGTGCTCATGGCCACGACCGCCGGCGCCGGGCACTTCGGTCCGCTGGTTCCCTTCGCCCGGTCCTGCCTCGACGACGGGCACGACGTGCTGGTGGCTGCGCCCGAGGCGTTCGCGGCCGCCATCGCCGGGGCCGGGCTCGACCACGCGCCGTTCGCCGACGTCCCGAGCGACATCATGGGACCGGTGTTCGCCCGGTTGCCGAGTCTGTCCCGCGAGGAGGCGAACGCCGTGGTGATCGGCGAGGTTTTCGGTCGGCTCGACGCCCGGGCCGCACTGCCCGGTGTGACGGCCACCATCGCGTCGTGGCAGCCCGACGTGGTGGTGCGGGAACCCTGCGAGTTCGCCTCGCTGGTCGCGGCCGAGCGGGCCGGCGTCCCCCAGGTCCAGGTGGCGATCGGCCTTGGTTCGCTCGACGCGTGGGCGCTCCCGATCCTGGAGGCACCCCTTAACGAGCTGCGGGTCGAGGCCGGCCTGACCCGCGACCCGCAGCTCAGGCGCCTGCGCAACCTGGCCGGCTTCACGTCGGTGCCGGCCGCTTTTGACGACGAGGTCGTCGAGGCCGACGGGCGGCTGTGGCGGTTCAGAGACTCGTCGCTCACCGCCGGGTCGGGTTCGCTCCCCGAACCGTGAGGCTCGGCCGCCGATCCGCTGGTGTACGTGACGTTCGGCTCGGTCGCCGCCGGTCTCGGCGGCTTCGGTTCGATGTATGCCGAGGTGGTCGCCGCACTCGCGGGGCTGCCGTACCGGGTGCTGCTGACGACCGGTGCTGGCGGCGACCCGGCCGGCCTCGAACCCTGGCCCGGCAACGTCCACGTCGAGCGCTGGTGGCCCCAGGCCGAGGTCATGCCGATGGCGTCGGCCGTGGTCGGCCACGGAGGGTTCGGCACCACGATGACGGCGCTGGCCGCCGGCGTGCCGCAGGTCGTGCTCCCACTCTTCGCGTTCGACCAGACGGTCAACGCCCTCCGGGTGGCGGAGACGGGCGTCGGCGTCCACATCGGGGGCGGACCTGAGGACGTCGCGGCTATCCCGGCGGCTGTGAGCCGCGTGCTGAGCGACGAGTCGTTCCGGCGGGCCGCCGAAGGGGTGGCGGCCGAGATCGCGTCCCTGCCGGACGTGTCGGCGGCGGTGCCGATCCTCGAGGCGATCGCGGTCGGCGAGCCCGGCTGAGCCGGGCTCCGCTCAGCGTCATCGATCCGAGGCCTGAGCGGGCGCGGCGAGCCCACCGAGGCGTGCCAAGGTTCCGCGGAACCTTGGGCGCGAAGGTGGTCATCTGTCGGCCAGCGGCCCGGAGGCGAAGGGGCTCATCGAGCGGGGCATGACTTCGCCCGGCACCACGTCACGCGAGGTTGGCCGTCAACGTCGCCCGACCTCGTCATCGAGCAAGCCAGCAAGCGGGTGCACGTGAGGACGCTGGACGTGTCGCGTCCGCCCGCACAGCTGATGCATGACGTTCGATCACTCGCGCGGCTGGTTCGCGCATGCTCAGCTGCCAATCTCGCGCGATCGCTAGCGGTAGGCGGGCTCGGTCGCGGGCTATCGCGAAGGGCAGCAGGGTTTGTGGCCAGGTGTAGCCGGATCAACGCGGCGAGCGGCCCGGTCTCCGGGGCGACAGGGGACGATTCACGCTCCGGGGCGCTCGTCGAGGAGCTGGCGTAGGTGGTCGGTCGTGGTGCGGAGGTCGCGTTCCCACCGTTCATGCGCTTGGTCTCGGGCGTGTTCGGCGGCGTCGAGTTGGTCGATGACCCATTGCCGGGCGAGCACGCTGGGTTCGACCCCGCGAGCCTGGGCGATCCGGCGCAGTTGCCCGATGCGCTCAGCGGGCAGCCGCAATCCGTAGACCGGGCTGGTGTTGCCGGTTCGACGACGGTAAGGAAGATTGACGTCGCGAGTGGCCTCGGCATGGTCGGCTTCGGCCGCGATCTTGTCGAGCAGTTCGCGATCGGGAGTGGTCATCATGCCTCCTCGTCTTCGGCCAAATAGGCCTCTTGCCATTGCCGGGGTGCTGGCCACTGTGACGACGTGTGAGAGTCCTTGCGGGGGACTAGGAACCACACGACCAAGCCGTTGTCGGGACGGCACTGCTTGGCGCATGTGGTCAGCGCACGTGTCCGAGAGGGGACTTGACCACTACGTACACAGCTGGCTCAACGGGCTCGGCTAACGGCCGGACCGCGCTGAGCTGAGGGTTCCAGGGGTCATATAGCATTGTCGCTATGCCTTGGGGTACTGTGGAGCTGGAACCTGAGGTCCGAGACTGGTTCGAGTCGTTGTCGGCGCAGCACTTCGCGACTGCAGCGTTCTATGTCGATCTGGTCGCCGAACAGGGTCCGCTGCTGGGTGAGCCGTACACGCGCCAGCTCGACGGCAAGCTCCGCGAGCTGCGGTTTCATCTGGACGGTCGCGCGATGCGGGTGACGTACTGGATCGCGTCGGGCCGCCGGATCGTGTTGTTGACGGTGTTCGCGAAGACGAGGATGCGGGAGTCGAGCGAGGTGGAGCGGGCTCGCCGGGCGATGGTGCGGTGTATAGCGGAGGAGCACGAGGTGGAGGACGGCGATGGCTGAGTCGGCAGGGACTGGGCGGGCGTCGTGGTCGGAGCTGCGGGATCGGCGGATGGTGGAGCCGGGTGCGGAGGGGGCGTACGAGTCTGCTCGGTTGGCGTTCGAGCTGGGTGTGGCCGTTCGGGAGCTCCGGCTGGCGCGGGGGTGGAGTCAGGCGGAGTTGGCGTCGGCGGCGGGGATGACGCAGTCGGCAGTGGCGCGGTTCGAGGCGGGAGGGACTGTGCCGACGCTGCCGGTGTTGGGGCGGATCGCGCGAGCATTGGACGCGGATCTAACGGTGCGCGTGGCCCCTCGTCCGCACGTCGCCTAAGTAGCCGGAATGGAATAACTAGTCCATTCGGAGACATTATCGAGCCTGCGACCTGCGATGATGTCAACTTCAGTGGATTTGTTGTTCCAATTCCAGCTCCTAAGGCGTGTCTGGCGGATCAACGCAACCACGTCAATAGCGCGGCGAGGGTGACCGCACCGAGGTAGTTGCGGGCGTGCTTGTCGTAGTGGGTGGCGCGCCCGCGCCAGCATGGCAGAAGCCGCGCTCGACGACGGTGCGGCGCCGGTAACGGATCTTGTTGAAGCCGACCGGGCGACCACCGGCGCTGCCGCGGCGACGGCGGTTGGCCTGCTGGTCTCGGGGATTGGTGTGGGCGATCCCGCGGCGGCGCAGCAGTTCCCGGTTGGCGCGGGTTGTAACCCTTGTCGGCCAGCATGTAGTCCGGGCGGGCCGGGGACGGCCGGCTGGGGTGTCGATCAGCTACCAGCACGAGACCCGGACAGCGGTGATCAACGTAGGTCCACGGACGGTGCCGCCCCGAGTCTGGTAAGCAGGTTGAGTCAATATCACTCTGTGTGCTCCTTCCCCTGCTGTGAGCGTTAATTCATAAGGGTGCGGATTTCGCCGTTAGCGTGGCGCAGCCTCGCTGATAGGCTGCGTGCGATGGCTTGGAAGAGGATCAGCGCGATGTCTGGGTATTGATCCCTTAACACCGTGAACCCGTGAGCTGGCAGTACGTGACACAGGGTCGGCTGGTCGATCACGATTCTGCTTGACCGAGTGCCTCCATCGACGAGTGCGAGTTCTCCGAATGCCTGACCGGCTGGCACTGTGGTGATGCGTACCCGTCGCCTGGGGCGGCCGACGAGGATGTCGACGCTGACCTGTCCTGCGGAGACGAAGTACAGGGCCTCAGCCGGGTCTCCCTCTTCGAAGAGGACTAAACCGGGCGTCAGTACCTTGGTAGTGAGAAGACTCTCCACGATCGCGAGGGACTCTGGTGGGAGGTCCCGCAAGAGTTCCTGACTCTCCAGCGGGACTAGGGAGTCCGGCGCGACGTCGTCGATTCCTTCTTGGGCCAGCACGCAGTGCTCGCACCACTCCAGTGCGCTGTCCAGATCGGTGAAGCGACACAGGGTCGCGTTCTCGACGCGTGTCAGCTCGGCCAGAGGTGGCAGCGCCCAGGGGTCGGCGAGGACCGTGGTCACGTCTCGATCGGCAAGTAGGCGGACGAGGCCGCGGAGCAGGGTCATTGCTGCAGGGTTGACCTGGCCGACGCGCCGGAAGTCGAGAATGACCCAGGTGGCACCGTCGAGGTTGGCCCGCACAATCCGGATGAGATGCTCCACAGTGGCGAATGCCTGGTCGCCCTGCAGCTCGTGGATCACGATCCGGTGCCCCGCGCGGGCGAGTATCTCGCGTTCCCGGGTGGTGCGAGAGCGCATGGATCGGACAACGTCTCCGCGGTAGCAGCGACGAAGGCCCGAGGGCGGTCTGCCACGGGGATGGAACAGGTGCAGGGCCAGGACCGAAGAGAACTCCTGGCAGGCGGCGATCCCGCGAACGCTGTTGCCGCGCGCGTCGAGCAGGGGACTGTACAGACCGATACCCAGCTGACCCGGCAGGACTGCGGCGATGTCGCCGGACACGCCGCTCTTGGCCGGTAGTCCCACGCGGAAAAGCCATTCACCGGCGTAGTCATACATGCCGCAGGTGCTCATGACGGTGAGCACGTGAGCCACGTCCGCCGCGGGCATAGCCCGCTGTCCGGTGACCGGATTGATCCCAGCGTTGGCCAGGGTCGCCGCCATCACGGCCAGATCACGGCAGGTAACACGGATGGAGCATTGCCGGAAGTACACATCAAGCATGGCGTCGACATCGTCGTCGAGCAGGCCGAAGGTCCGTATCAGGTAGGCAATCGCGCGGTTGCGGTCGCCGGTTTCCCGCTCGGAGGTAAAGATACCTTCATCCACGTCCAGGTCTCGCCCAGCGAAGACCGACAGGCCCTGCCGAATGCGAGTGAACTGCTGCGCTCTGTCACCGCCGGCGACCAGGCTGGTTGTGACGATGGCGCCAGCGTTGACCATCGGGTTGAACGGCCGTCCCGTTGCGGCGTCGACGGTGATGGAGTTGAACGAGTCGCCCGTGGGCTCCACACCGACGCGGTCGTGCACCGCATCGGCGCCCCGATCCGCGAGGGCCAGCGCATAGACAAAGGGCTTTGACACAGACTGGATGGTAAACGGCAGCTCGAAATCGCCGACTCCGTAAACATGGCCGTCGAGCGTGGCGACGCTCAAGCCGAACCACCCTGGCTGAGCGGTCGCCAGCTCTGGAATGTAGGTCGCGAGCGACCCATCGGCCAAACACTGGAGCCGCGTGTGCAGCTCTTGTAGCACATTCTCGATTGGTCCGTCGATCGGGTGCGATGGTGCCTCACAGAGCGTTGGCCGATAGCGGTGGGAGTCTTCCGGAGCTGCGTCTGCTGTTGTTGTGGGTGCGCGTTGAGGCCGGGGAAGGTGGTTCTGGCAGGTTGCGCCCGTCGTGTTCCGGGTCTTCTGTTATCCGTATTACGGCGTGGCCGATTGCCTGCGTTCGCCGCTGTGGCTGTGCCAATTACCTGGCGCGATCGGTTGGCTGCGGTGTGGTACCGGGGTTGCGGCAGGTCCGTTGAGGTTGGTCGTATATATACATGCGGGACCTTGCGGTGGGACTATTGGAGGCTGGAGGGGTTGGCACGGGTGGTGGGGAGTGACCCCTGGTGGACATGAGCGGCATCGAGCAGGCGACTGTTGATGTGCCGGCTGGCACGGTGACGTTTCTGCTGACTGACGTGGAGGGCTCGACGCGGCTGTGGGAGTCCGCCTCGGAGGCGATGGGGCGGCGATCCGCCGGCATTACCAGCTGTTGGACGCGGCTATTGCGTTGCACGGGGGGTGCGCCCGCAGGAGCAAGGCGAGGGTGACAGTGTTGTGGCGGCGTTTGTCCGGGCGTCGGATGCGGTGGCCGCGGGCGCTGGATATTCAGCGTGTGTTTGGCTGTGAGCGCTGGCCGGCGGGTGCGTCGTTGAAGGTGCGCATTGCCTTGCACACTGCTGAGGCTCAGCTGCGTGATGTGGGGAATTATTTCGGTCCGGCGCTCAATCGTTGTGCCCGATT
>JBOHFK010000199.1:0-7999 GCA_050699635.1 Pseudonocardiaceae bacterium
TGCTGCAGCCCTACTTCGACATCGCCAAGCTGTTCCGCAAGGAGGCGCTGGCACCGATCGGGTCGAGCTGGGTGTTCCTGGCCGCGCCGCTGGTCGCGATGACCTGCTACCTCACCGTTCCCTTGCTGATCCCGGTGCTCACCACGTTCCCGCTGCCGTTCGGCTACCTGGGCGACATCCTGGGCGGCGGGTTCATCCTCGCGCTGGCCAGCTTCGTCATCGCCATCGCCGCCGCCGGCACCGGATCGCCCTATGCCCAGCTGGGAGCCAGCCGCGCCAAGACCTTCGCCGCGATCACCGAACCGGTGGTGCTGTTCGTGGTGTTCACCGTCGCGCTGGTCACCGGCACCGACCTGCCCTACGCGCTGGCCAAGACGGTCCGCGCGTCGGCTGACCAGATCGTCCGCCCGGCGCACCTGCTCGCCGCGGCGGCGCTGTTCATGGTGATCCTTTATGAGACCGGGCGGATCCCGGTCGAGACGCATACCGGCACCAACGAGTTCGGGATGATCGAGGAAGCTCGGCCGTTCGAGCACTCCGGACCCTACCTGGCGCTGCTGCGCTGGGGCTCGACGATGAAACAGCTCATCCTGTTCGTAATCTTCATCAACGTGTTCGTCGCTCCGTGGGGGCTGGCGTCGGATGCCAGCGTGGTCGCCGTGGGGTTGGCGATCCTCGCGCTGCTCGGCAAGGCGGCGCTGCTCGGCGCCGGCATCGCGGTGATCGACGACTCGTTCGCCAAGCTGCGCTTGTTCAAGATCACTGAGTTCGTGTCGGCGGCCTTCATGCTGTCGGTCCTGTCGGTGTTCACGCTGTTCTTCGGGGGTGGCTGATGGCGCTACTCACCGAGGGAGTCGCCGGGGCGCCGTCCAGCTACGCCGGGCTGACCACGACGCTGGCCGTGCTCATGCTGGTCATCGAATTCGGCATGCTGCAGGCCACTCTGCTGCGTTCCCAGATCCGGCTCTACGCGGCTCAGTCCTTGGTGATCTCCGTGCTCGCAGTCGTGGTGGCCATTTCCCGGGGCGTGCCCGAGCTCTACGGGCTAGCGGCGTTCTCGGTGCTGCTCAAGGTGGTGGCGGTACCGCTGGTCATGCTCAGGCTGCTACGCCGGGCCAACCAGGAGATCGCTGCCAGTCGCGCCCTCGGGGTGGCCAGCATGATCTTGCTTGCGGTCGGGGTGGCTGCCTTCGGGATTTTCGTCAGTGCCCGGTTCGGGCTGGCCAGCCCGGTGCTGCCGGCCGCCGCGCTCGCCGCCGCCGTGGCCATCATCCTGGTGTCCTTCGTGCTGATGATCGTCCGGCGGGACGTCGCCTCCCAGGCGATCGGGTTCTTCGCGCTGGAGAATGGGTGTCCCTGGCCAGCATGGTGGTCGCCGCCGGGCTGCCGCTGATTCTCGAGGTCGTGTTCCTGTTCGACCTGCTGGTCGCCGTCGTGGTGTTCGCCGTGCTGATCCGGGTGCATCACGAACAGGCGGAATCGCTGTCCACCGCGACACTCACCGAGCTGCGGGGGTGAGCAGATGACTGCCGTGCTCGTTGCCCTGGTGGTGCTGCCGCTGCTCGCAGCGGTGCTGTCGCTGCTGCCGGGACGCTGGGCCGCGCCCGCCGCCTCCGTTGCCGCCGGCGTGGCGTGCCTGGCCCTGGCGCTGGCCCTGGTGCCGGCCGCGGCCAGGGGATCAGTCGCGGCCGGCTTCCTGCGGGTCGACGCCATCTCGGTGGTCTTCGCGCTGGGCACCGCGTTCCTCTACGCCACGACCGCCGTCTACTCAGTCGGCTACCTGCGCGGCGAGCACCAGCGAGGAGACTTCTCCCGCTACTCGCGGCTGTTCTGGGTCGGGCTGAACCTGTTCGCATGGGCCATGCTGTGCGCGCCGTTGATGAACAGCCTCGCGCTGCTGTGGATCGCGGTGGGGATCACCACCGTGGTCTCCGCGCTGCTGGTCGCGCTGGACGGCACCCGGCAGGGCGCGGAGGCAGCGTGGAAATACGTGCTCCTCGGCTCCGCCGGGTTGGGGATCGCGCTGCTGGCCACGATCGTCATGTACTCCGCGGGTGCGGCGGTGCTCGGGTCGTCCTACAACCTGGGCATCGCCGGGCTGCTGCGCGCTGGGGCGACGCTGCCGCACACCGCCGTTGCGCTCGCGTTCGTGCTCGCCGTGGTCGGGTTCGGCACCAAAGTCGGGCTCTTCCCGGTGCACACCTGGCTGCCCGACGCGCATTCCGAGGCCCCCACCCCGGTTTCGGCGATGCTGTCCGGATCCCTGCTCGCGGTCAGCTTCTACGCCGTGCTGCGTTATTACCAGATCGCCGGCGCCACTCTCGGCAGCGGTTTTCCGCGCGGGGTGCTGCTGGTGTTCGGCATGCTGTCGCTGCTGCTGGCCGCGCTGTATCTGATCGAGCAGCGCAACCTCAAGCGGCTGCTGGCCTACTCCAGCGTCGAGCACATGGGCATCCTGGCCATCGGGGTCTCCTTCGGCGCACCACTCGCCTTCGCCGGGGTGCTGCTGCACGTGCTGGCCCACGCCGCGGCCAAGGGCAACGCGTTCTTCGGCGCCGGTGTGCTGGTGCACGCCTACCACACCAAGGACCTCGGGCGCATCCGGGGCGCCTTCGACCGGCTGCCGTGGACCGCCCCGCTGTTCCTCCTGGCGATCCTCGCGCTGTCGGCGCTGCCCCCGTTCGGGCTGTTCCGCAGCGAGTTCCTGATCGTCGCCGGCGGCCTGGGCTCGGCCCATTTCGCCCCCGCCGCCGCGATGGTCACCCTGGTCACCCTGGCGTTCCTCGGGCTGTCGATGGCCACCACCCGGATGCTGTTCGTGCCACTGGCGCCACAGGATGGCCCGGGAGCCGCCAGCGCGCCGCGGGGCGAGCCGAGCGTCTGGATGGTGGTGCCCATGGTCGTCGGGGTGGTAGCCCTACTCGTGTTGGGTCTGCACCCGCCGGACGCGCTCACCGCGCTGATCGCCCGGGGAGCCGCGGAGCTGGGAGGTGCGTTATGAGCCGGTCCGTGATCCGCGACCTCGCTCAGGACCCGGTCGCTGCCCTGCACGACGCGCTGCGCAGCCGTCTGGCCAGCGGCCAGCGGTTGGCTGCCCTGCTGGGCCGCGGTGACCCCGCCACGGGATCGGTGCTCACCGCGCTGGTCGCGCACGACGGCGGCATCACCCCGCTCAGCGCGGCGCTACCGGCCGGCGTCACGCACTATCCGGCCCTGACGCCGCAGCTACCGGCGGCGTTCTGGTACGAGCGGGCGATCCATGACGTGGTCGGGCTGGTACCCGAAGGGCACCCACGGCTGGATCCGCTGGTGCTGCCGCACCGCCAGGGCGCCGGTCGGTTGCCACACCCCGGAGCCGCCGGCCAGCCGGAACGGGTCGAGCCCGACGAGCGGGCACTGTCGGTGCATCTCCACGGGACCGGAGTGTTCACCATCCCGCACGGCCCGGTGCGCTCCGGGGTGTTCGAATCAGTCGAGTACCTGGTGGAAACCCCCGGTGAGGACATCCCGCACCTGCGGATCCGGCCGCACTACAAGCACCGTGGCGTGCAGAAGCGGTTCGAAGGCATGACCGTCGAGGACGGGGTGCTGCTGGCCGAGCGGGTCGAAGGCATCGCGTCAGTGGCGCATGCGCTGGCCTTCGCCCATGCCGTGGAGACCCTCGCCGGTGCGTCCGTTCCGCGCGCCGCCGGCCTGATCCGGGTGCTGCACGCGGAGTTGGAGCGCATCGCCAACCACCTCGACGTCCTGGGCAAGCTCACCGACGCGGCGGGGCTGGCCGTGGCCACCGCACGGTTTGGGCTGCACAAGGAGCGCACCCTGCGGCTGGTCGGCGCCCTGTGCGGCAGCCGATTCGGTCGCGGCGTCGTCGTGCCCGGCGGTGTGACCGCGCTGCCCCGGCTGCCCGAGGGCCAGGTCACCGCCGAGCTCGACCGGCTGCAGCACGCCATCAACGGTGACGTGCAGGCGCTGTTGGACACGTCCTCGTTCCTGGATCGGGTCCGCACCGCCGGACCGCTGGACCCGGCATTGGCCCGCGCCCACGGCGCGCTCGGCCCGATCGGGCGCGGCTCGGGCTACGCCGATGACTGCCGGGTGACCCGTCCCTACGACGCCTACTATCAGCTGGCCCCGCTCGTGGTCCCGGTCCGGGAGGCGGGGGATGCGCAGGCCCGGATGCAGGTCCGGATCGACGAGATCGAGACAGCGTTTCTGCTCGCCAGCCATGCGGTGGGACGACTGCCCGACTGTGATATCGACCGGCTTCGCGTGGTGGTGCAGCCGGGCGCGGAGCAGGCCGTGGGGTGGGCCGAAGCCCCCCAGGGCGAGGTGCTTTACCTCCTCGAACTGGATAGTCACGGGCGGATCGGCTACTGCGCGCCGCGCTCGGCGTCGTTTCACAACCTCATGCTGTTCCCGTCGATCTTCGTCGGTGACATCCTGACCGACTTTCCCTTCAACGAGGCCAGTTTTGGGTTGTCCATCGCCGGGGTGGTGATGTAGATGCCGTGGGTTCTGCGTGGTTTGCGCAACGGGGTGGTCACGACGCGCTACCCCGGCCGGCCCGATCCGTACGCAGACGCCTTCCCCGCCGCGGTGCGACCGCTCGCGCCCGGGCCTTCCAACGGGTCCCCGGTCGACACGCTATTGCCCCACTGGGGCGATCCGTACTGAGGGCGACGTGTTACGGGTCGACACCGGCCGGTGCATCCTGTGTGGACGGTGTGTGCGGGAGCGGCCGGATCTGTTCGGCTGGATCGCCGGTAGCCAGACCGCGCGGTTGCATCGGCAGGCCTTGGTTGTCCCGCAGCTGCCGGACACCGACGAGGCCGTGGAAAGCGTCCGCCGCCAGCTCGCCGCCCGTACCGGCATGCTCCGCCGATCGGTCCACATCAGGCACGTCGACGCCGGCTCGGACGGGTCCGAGGAATGGGAGGTGCTCGCTCTGCTCAATCCCATCTACGACGTGCACCGGCTCGGGATCTTCTTCACCGCCAGCCCCCGGCACGCCGACGTATTACTGATCACCGGGGCCGGGTCGCACGGCATGGCAGAACCACTGCGCCGCACCGTGGAAGCCACCCCCCGGCCGCTGGTCGTGATCGCCGCCGGAACCGACCCGGTCAGCGGCGGGCTGATCGCGCCCAGCGATGCACCCAACTACGCCGCGGCCGGCGGCGGGATCGGCGAGCTGGTCGACGTCGATGTGTGGGTACCCGGCTCACCCCCGTCCCCGTTCAGCCTGCTGCACGCGCTGCTGCTGGCCGTTGGCCGGATCCAGCCGGAAGGCCGGTGAACCCGCCAATGGTGTGGATACTCGCCACCGCCCTGCTGGCCCTGCTGGCCGCCGGGCTGCTCGACCTCCTCGGCGGGGTCAAGCACGCGATACTGCGTTCGGTCCCCTATCTGGTGGCCTCGGCGGCGTCGGTGCTGCTGGTCATCGTTGGTGCCGCCGGCATCTCCGGCGCGACGATCCGGCTCGGCCTGGACTCCGTACTAGGATCGGGGATCCTGGGCTTCGGTCCCACCGCGCTGTCCGTCGACCGGCTCTCCGGGTTATTCCTGGTGATCAGTTTCGCGGTCGCGGTGCCGGTCGGCCTGGTCTGTGCGGCGTGGGCCGCCCGGCCGGACCGGGTTGCCCACCGCAGTCTGGCGGCCACCCACTGCCTGGCGTTGGGGTCGGTCGCGGTCATCATCACCGCCGATAACGCGTTCGTGTTCCTGCTGGGCTGGGAGCTGCTCACGGTCGCCTTCTACCTGCTGGCCGGCTTTGAGCGGGTCAAGGCCGATCGGGCCGACGCGGCGATCATCACCGTCATGCTCGGCAAGCTCAGCGGGGCGGCGCTGCTGCTCGGTTTCCTGTTACTCGCCGGCCGCGCGGGCGGATTCAGCTTCGCCGAGCTGGCCTCGGTGCCCCGGTCCGGGCTGCGTGATGCGGCGTTCGCGCTGCTGGTCGCCGGGTTCGCGGTCAAGGTCGGGCTGGTCCCGCTGCACGTCTGGATGCCCCGCGGCTACCGCGCCGCTCCCGGCCCGCTGCGGGCGGTGATGGCCGGGGTGGCCGTCAACGTCGGCTTTTATGGGATGTGGCGAACCCTGGATCTGCTAAAGGTGCCGCCCGGCTGGCTGGCGGTGATCGTCCTGCTGCTGGGCGGGTTCACCGCGCTGCTGGGCATCGCGCACGCCACCGTGCAGACCGACCTGGCCGACGTGGTGGCGTATTCCAGCATCGAGAACGGCGGCCTGATCAGCGTCGGGTACGGCGTCGCCCTGGTCGGGGCCGCGGTGGGCCGGCCACCACTGGTCGCGGTGGGTCTGCTCGCGGCGACCTTGCAGACGGTGGCGCACGCGCTGGCCAAATCGCTGCTGTTCTCGGCGACCTCCGGGATCGAGGACGCGACGGGCACCACCGAGCTGGAGGCGTTGCGCGGCGTCGGGCATCGCCTACCCGTCAGCGGAACTGGCCTTGCCATCGGGGCGCTGACGCTGGCCGGCCTGCCTTTGACGGTGGGGTTTGTCTCGGAGTGGTTCCTGCTCGAGGCGCTCATGCAGCAGTTCCGGGTGGGTCGGCTGGCCTACGCGCTGCCGCTGGCGCTGGCCGGCGCGCTGGTGGCGATCACCGCCGGGTTCGCCGCGGTGGCGTTCGTCCGGATCGTCGGCCTGATAGTCCTCGGTCCTCGCGGGCCGCGGGAAGCGACTCGCGGCCGTGACGTCGGCCCGCTGGGCGCCACCGGCCTGGCCCTGCTCGGGGTGGGCTGCGTGGGCGTGGCCGCGGTCGCTCCGCTGTGGATCCGGGTGCTGATCACTGGGCTCGATCCCGTGGTGGGGCGGGACGTGGCCGCCGGGGCGCTCAAGTCGGAGTGGGTGCTGCAGCCGGTCTACTCCGAGTTCTCCGCACTGTCGCCGTCCTGGCTCATTGTGGTCATGCCGTTGTTGCTGCTGGCGGTGTTGGGCATGAGCGTCGTCTTCGGGCGCGGTCGGATGTTCGCGGTGCGCCGGGTCCCGGCCTGGCGCTCGGCGACCGGCGGGGTGGCCGGCGAGAACCAATACACCCCCTTCGGGTTCGCCAACCCGACCCGCAAGGTGCTGGCCAACCTGCTGCTTACCCGGTCCGAGCTCACCGTCCTGGAACGGGAGACCGGTGGGCGCACCGGCGACCCGCACCGCGATGCCGCGGGAGCGCACCTGGGCTACACCACCGATGTCGTCGAGGTGGTCGAGCGGTTCCTGTTCCGCCCGTTGCGCCGACCGCTGCTGCTGGCCGTGCGCACCGCGAAGAGGCTGCAGAACGGCCGGCTGGACGCCTACCTCGGCTACATGCTCATCGCCCTGCTCGCCGTACTCGCCGTGGTGGCCGGGCTGGCGTGAGGACGTCTCGTGACTGATCTGGGACCGGCTCTCAACCGGCTGTCACCGATGCGGTTCGTGGTGGCCTTCGGCGTGGTCAGCTGCCTGGCCGACTTCGTCTACGAGGGCGCCCGCGCGATCGTCGGCCCCTTCCTCGCCAACCTCGGCGCCAGCGCGCTCGTCGTCGGGTTCGTCACCGGGGCGGGCGAGGCGGTGGCACTGGTGCTGCGGCTGGGCACCGGGCGGCTCTCCGACCGCACCGGACGGCACTGGGCGCTGTCCATCGCCGGCTACGTGGTCACCGTGGTCGCCGTCCCGCTGCTCGCCCTCGCCCAGACGCTGTGGCAGGCCGCCGTGCTGGTCGTCGCAGAACGCTTCGGCAAGGCCGTGCGGACCCCGGCGCGGGACACCATGCTCGCCCAGGCCAGCAGCCAGACCGGCCGCGGCTGGGCGTTTGCCCTGCACGAGGCGCTGGACCAGTCCGGGGCGGTGCTCGGCCCGCTCGTCGTCGCCGGGATGGTGGCACTTGGCCTGTCGGTAAGGCTCGTGTCAGGAAGTACAAACGGTGGAGTTTTGTTCCGCGCTCCGCCGCGTGATCACCACGGTGTGCTGAAAGCCCTATCAGTTGGGTCTCGACGAGGGTCGTCGCCTGGTC
>JBOHFK010000200.1:0-7900 GCA_050699635.1 Pseudonocardiaceae bacterium
GCTGCGGCTGACCGGCACCACCACCGTCGAGGACGCCTTAGACGCGCTCGCTGATCTCGTGGACACCGTGATAATTAAGCGCGGCAGCGCCGGTGCCACTGCGGTACAGCGCGGGCGGCGGTACGACATTGCCGGCATTCCGTGCGCTGTTGTCGATACCACCGGCGCCGGTGACTGCTTCAACGCCGGCTTCGTTCACGCCCAGCTCATCGGACACCAGCTTCATGGCTGCCTTGCTGCCGCGGTCGCCTGCGGTGCCGCAGCAACCACCGACTTTGGCTCCAGCGCCGCACCCAACCTGGTCGAGCTGCAGCAGTGGATCTCCCGCATTCCGTACCCTGTAACGGAGCTGGGTTAAATGCCCACCGGCTCGAAGACTCTCGGGCTCCACTCGCGACTTTCGTGCTCGACTTCCCTCCAGGATCGGTGCCCAACGAGGACCCCTGCGTGAGGGTCCTGGCCGCTGACCTTGATGGCACGCTGTTGGGCGGCGACGTGACGGACCGGTGGCGACTACTCGCCGGCTTGGCACGCCATCCAGAGGTGACGGTCGTCTTCGCGACGGGCCGCGGGCTGCCCGCGGTGCACGAGGCGCTGCGTGATCCCCTGCTGCCGCGGCCTCGCTGGATCATCGCCGACATCGGGGCGACTGTCCTCGACGGTACTGACCTGTCCCCGGTCGAGCCGCTCCAAACGGAGCTCCGCGCTGGCTGGCCCGGTACCAAGCGGGTGCGCGCCGCGCTACGCCATTTCCGCGCGCTGAAATATCAAGACGACGTCATCCAAGAAGGTCGCTGCTCGTTTTATCTCCATCCCGACCAGCTGACGGCGGACATCACCGACGCCGTGTCGACCCTGGGATGCAGGTGGATCTATTCGGCGGGCCGCTACTTCGATGTGCTGCCATACGGCGCCTCCAAAGGCAGCGCCCTGGTAGCCCTCGCGCAACAGCAGGGCTGGCCGGTGGACTCGATCCTGGTCGCCGGCGACAGTCTGAACGACCTGTCGCTGTTCACGCTGGGTGCGCACGGCGTGATCGTCGGCAACGCCGAGTCCGCCCTGGTCTCGGCAGTACCGGTCAAGGACGCGGTGCACAGACCCACACAGCCGGGCGCCGCCGGCATTCTGGAGGCATTAGGCAACCTGGGTTGGGTGGAATTCCGCTATCCGCTAGTGATCGGCTACCACCGTCCGCCAGTGACCTGGACTCCCGAGCGTGGCTGGCAAAAACCCTCAAGCCCTAACGGCATCCTGCCCACCCTGAAGCGCCTGTTCACGGGGAATCTGAAGGCGGTCTGGGTAACCGGGGCGATCGTTGAGAAGGAAGAATACGTAGCGCACCTCAGCGGACACGGCACTGGGCTGCCGCTGTCCTTCGTGCCGCTCGCTCCTCCCGAGTGGGCCGGGTATTTCCATCAGGCCTGCAAAGAGGCACTGTGGCCTGTGCTCATGTCTCAGCCCGAGCGGATGCACTTCGATTCAGCGGCATGGGCGCACTACCGAACGGTCAACGAGCGCTTCGCCCACCACATCGGCAGCACGGCCGCTCCGATGGGAACTGTCTGGTTGCACGACTACAACCTATGGCTCGTGCCGGGCCTGCTCCGATCAACCCGCCCGGACCTGAAGGTGGGCATTTTTCACCATACGCCCTTCCCGCCGCCGGAAATCTTCACCGCTTTGCCCACTTCTCCGGAGATTCACGCCTCGCTTAGCTGTCTGGACTGGGCCGGATTTCATACCTCAACCTTCGCTGAGCGCTTCCGCCGGGCTTTAGCTGATGCGCCACGACTGCCGCGTATCGGCATCCATCCGCTGGGCATCGATCGAAATGCCATCGAGGAACTGGCCCGGACCCGAGCTCCCCTTATACGGCAGGAGGCTGGACCGTTGGTGCTTTCCGTCGAACGTCTCGATTACGTCAAGGCCCCGCTAGAAAAGGTCGAGGCCGTCGCGATGTTGCTCACACGCCACTGCGAACTACGCGGACACCTACGGTTTCGACTCGTGTGCGCCCCGCCCGAGCCTGGCATCACCGCATACGACGCGACCAGGCAAGCGCTTGAGCAACGCATCATTGAAATCAACCAAGCATACAGCGTGGACGACTGGCAACCCATTGAGTACCTGGCCCGCACCCTATCCTTCACCGAAGTAATCGATAGCTATCTAGCAGCTAACGTTCTGTGGGTCACCTCCCTGCAAGACGGTATGAACCTGACCGCCAAAGAGTTCGTCGCTGCACAGACAGCCGCAGGAGGATCCGGTGTCCTGGTGCTATCACACTACACCGGCGCTGCCGAAGAACTAAGCGCAGCAGCGCTGCTCACCGACCCACACTCGCCCGAAGATCTCATCGAAAAACTCATGCTGGCATTGACACTCTCACCTAAAGAACGGCAAGCGCGTCTTCAACGCCTTGCCGACCTACTAGGACACCACCAACCATTAACCTGGGCGTCACAAATCATCGCCGCAATCCAAGACACATAAGAGTCAGCGCCATGAAAAGCCCGACTTCTCCTAACCTCCGCGCACCCCGGAATGGAGACATATCGGGGTGCGCGCCCCTCCCTTAAGCCCGATATGGCTCCATATCGGGTGGGCGAAGCCGGGCTAGCGCGGCGTGGGTGGTCGCGGGGGAGAAGGGGGACGCGCTCAATGCGCTGGGGGAGTCCAACTCGTGGTCCCGCACGGCGCGACACAGGTCGGCCAGGACGGTAAGGTCGTCGCGCTGTGCACTGACGAAGGCGATATCTACCGGGTCGCCGTGTCCGGGAACCACGATGCGTGGGCCCAGCCGGAGTAGCTTGGTCACCGCGGTGGGCCAGTCCAGCGGGTAGGCATCGGTGAAGTCCGGGTCGGCGCCCTGCTCGACGAGATCGCCGGCGAAGAGCACGCCGGTATCGGGTGACCACACCGCGATGTCGTGGTCGGTGTGTCCCTGCCCGGGATGGGTCAGCAGCACCCGCCGATCGCCGAGGTCCACTTCGACCAGTTCGGTGACCAGGTGATCAGGCACCACCGGCGGCACCAGCACCGGATCGTGCGGCCTCTGTTGAGAGCGGGACCAGGCAAGCGCCTCGGCATGCTGCGCTGCGCCACCCCGGGCCAGATCGTCCCGGCACCGCGGATGCGCCCAGACCGGGGCCGGCCGGAAGGCCTCGGTACCCAGGCAATGGTCGAAATGCGCGTGGGTGAGCACGACGGTGCACGGTTGCCGGGTGATCTCGCGGACGGCGCCCCGCAGCTCAGCGCCCTGATCGGGATCGCTGCGGGTGTCGATAACCAGGCAACCACCGTCCCCGATCACCAGCCCCACCGAAAGATCCAACTCGGCATACCGTCGCACCAGCACCCCATCGGCCAGCTCAACCCATCGTCCTTCCCTCCGACATGGAGACATATCGGGGTTAACGGGCCGCTGATAGCCCCGATATGTCTCCATGTCGGGCCCGGGGGTCACGCCGTGAGCAGACCGGCGTGGAGGCGGGGGGCATGCTCGCTGGAGTCGTGCGCGGCGGCCAGGGTGACGTCGTCGGCGAATCCGTCGCCCGCCAGCTCTCGGCCCGAAGCGCTGGCGGCGAGGACACCGTGCAGCCCGCGGGAGCGAGCCGCGCTGAACGCAGCCGCGGCCAGTTCCGCCTCGGGGGAGTATGCGCCCGGCAGGATTCCAGCGATCGCGCCGGCACCGATGATGTCCTCCAGCGCGGGCCGCAACGGCTCGCCGGGCAGCCGCCAGCGCTCGCCGGCGGGCACCAACCCGATCGGGCCGCCGCAGGCCAGCCGATGCGCCGTGCGGGCGACTGCTGCCGCGTTGCGCAGGCACCCGGCGAGCACCTCAGCGCCGGTGCGCTGCGCGAGGGCGCACAGCGTCGCACCGTTGGGGGACGGCAGCGCCAGCCGGGTCCCGGCGGGCAGCCGGCCCAGCGAGGCCGGCGACAGTGACCAGCCACCTGCGCCGCGAGGACCGGCCAGCGTCGCCCCGGCCCGCCGGGCGACGTCGGCACCGCGCTCGTCACCCCACGGCAGGGGCAGCACCGCCGCTCCGCGCCCGATGGCCACGTCGACCGCTGTGCAGAAGGAGAGCACGTCGATGATCACGACAACGGCGCAGTGGGCACCGAGCGTGATCACCCCCTCCCGGCCCCACTCCAGACGCACGTCGTAGCCGTCCTGCACATGTTCCGGCCGCAAGTTCTGCGGCCCCCTCACCCGGTGATCCGTCATATGGCAATGTTGCACACTGTGCGCGTCTACCTCGGTTCGGATCACGCTGGCTTCGAGCTCAAAGCCTTCCTGGTGCAGCACCTGACCAGTCTCGGGCACGACGTGGTGGACGTCGGCCCCGCCGTCTTCGACCCCGACGATGACTACCCTCCGTTCTGCCTCGAGACGGCTCGACGGGTGGTGGCCGACCCGGGCAGCCTCGGCGTGGTGATCGGCGGGTCGGGCAACGGCGAGCAGATCTCTGCCAACAAGGTTGCCGGCTGCCGCGCCGCGCTGGCGTGGAGCACCGAGACTGCCCAACTCTCCCGGGAGCACAACGACGCCCAAGTAATGGGGATCGGTGCCCGGATGCACCAACCCGCCGAGGCGGCCCAGATCGTCGAGGCGTTTCTCACCACGCCGTTCTCCGGCGGCGAGCGCCATGCCCGGCGGATCGCGCTGATCTCGGACTTCGAGTCCAGCGGGGACTTTCCCCCGCTCGCCACGAGCTGAGACTTCCAATGCCGGAAGGTCATACGACGCACCGGCTGGCCCGCCAGCACCAACGCCATTACGGCGGGTCACCAGTTGCGGTGTCCAGCCCGCAGGGTCGCTTCGCGAAAGCCGCTGAGGTGCTGGACGGGCGGGTGCTCAAACGGGCTGAAGCGCATGGCAAACACCTGTTCCACGTGTACGCCGCTGACCTTGTGGTGCACGTACACCTGGGGCTCTACGGCTCGTTCACCGAGGCGGCGTTGCCCGTGGCATCGCCGCGGGGCCAGGTGCGCATGCGGCTGATCGGCGCCACCCACTGGACTGATCTGCGCGGACCCGCCGCCTGCGAGCTGCTCACCAAGGCCGAAACCGCCGCGGTGCGCGCCCGGCTGGGACCCGACCCGCTCCGTCGTGACGCCGACCCGGGCCGGGCCTGGGACCGAATCTCCCGGTCCCGGGCTCCGCTGGCCACGTTGCTCATGGACCAGTCGGTGCTCGCCGGGGTTGCTTTAGTTGCCCTGTCGTCCCCGCGGGGGCTGACTGCTTAGCGGGCTGCGACCCGTCGGTGTTCAACGGTGTTGTGAGCCCACGGTCACGCCACTGGAGACACGCTCCTCGAGCAGCGTGGTCATAGCTTGACGATTCCGTTGGGACTGGGGTAGCGACGGCGACTTCGGTGGCGGCGATTTCTAGATCGCTGGCTGCTGGCAGCGGGGGCACCAGTAGAGGTTGCGTCCGACGTGCCGCGCAGTGCGCACCACCGTGCCACACACCAGGCATGGTTGTCCGGCGCGGCGGTAGACGTAGACCTCGCCGCCGTGCCGGTCCTGCCGTGGAGCACGGTCCATCGCCACCGGGTCGTGTTCGGGCCGGACGGTATCGATCCGGCCGCGGCGCACCCCGTCGCCCATCAGCTCGACGAGGTCCGACCACAGTGCCGCCCACTGATCCTCGCGTAGCTCACACCCTGGCTGCAGTGGATCGAGACGGTGGCGGAATAACAGCTCAGCCCGATAAACGTTGCCGATTCCCGAGACCACCGCCTGATCCATCAACAACGTGGCCAGCGGCGCCCGGGACCGGGAGATCCGAGCCCAGACCCGATCCGGGTCAGCGTCGCGACGCAGCGGATCCGGCCCCAGCCGGCCGCGCACCGCGTCCACCTCGGACCCCGTGAGCAGCTCACACGCCGCCGGCCCGCGCAGATCGCTCCAGTGCGTGCAGCCGACCAGCCGCATGCGCACCTGCCCCTGCGGCGGCGCCACGGGCAACGTCGCGTCGGTGAACGAACCGTACAAACCAAGGTGCACGTGCACCACCAGATCAGAGCCATAGACGTGGAACAGATGCTTGCCATGCGCTTCAGCACGCTGCAACACCCGTCCGTCAAGCTTCGCAGCCGCCGCCGCGAAGCGACCCTGCGGGCTGGACACCGCGACCGGCGACCCTCCATAACGCCGCTGGTGCGCACCCGCCAGCCGGTGTGTCGTGTGACCCTCCGGCATCAGAGGATCAGCCCGCGCAGATCGGCGGTACGTTCCCGGTGGCCTCGAAATCCGAGATCAGCCGAATCCGGCGGCCGTGCCGCTCGCTGCTGGAGAACGGTGTCGCGAGAAACGCCTCCACGATCTCCGCGGCCCCGGCGGTCCCGCGCATCCGGGCACCGACCCCGACCACCTGGGCGTCGTTGTGGCCCCGTGCCAGCCAGGTGGTCTTGGTGCCCCACGCCAGCGCCGTGCGGCAGCCCGCGACCTTGTTGGCGGAGATCTGCTCGCCGTTGCCCGACCCGCGTATCACCACCTCGATGCTGCCCGGATCGGCCACTACCCGGTGGGCGGTCTCGATGTAGGACGGTGGGTAGGCATTGCCAACATCGAAGACGTCAGGCCTTGCGTCCACCACATCGTGCCCGAGGCTACCCAAGTGCTTCACCAGAAAACCCTTAAGCTCAAACCCAGCATGATCCGAACCGAGATAGACGCGCACAGTGTGCAACAGTGCCACACCGCGCATCCGCTCCGTCCCGACCCCGATCCATCTCCATGTCGGGACGGGTGACGCGGTGGGTGGAGTTGGTGGATGGAGTGCTGGTGCAGTGGCACTCGGGGTTGGATCCTTTCGTGGGATTGGTGATCGGCGGCGGTTGTCTGGTGGTGGACACGGGCATCACTTCGTCGAGCACTCGCCGACCGCGGAGTCGCGGAGCCACGGTCGTCAGCACCGGGCACGCGTTCGTGCAGAACATCCGCCGCAGCCACTACGAACTCGGAGGCGAGGAAGTAGCAAACCTGAGGGTCTTGACTGTCTTCACCGAGCTGGCCCTGGCGATCTGACCAACCGGAGATCAATCTCGCTACGCAACAGCCCCGCGCTTCATGCCGATCTCCTTGAATAGTCCAGCCGGGAGACTTCCTAACGGTGAAGGATACTTCGTTGGCTAGTTCACTCTCTGAGAGCGAGCGATTGCTCCGCGCTAGATACTGATCTACTTGGATAAATTAATGGGGGTAGACCTTGACAGTGGGAGTGTTTGTCTGTTTAGTAACGCATGCCGTCAGTCGTAACACCGAAACCAGCTACTCTCGGTGCATGACGAAAGGACTGTCTATCATGGGTTTAGCTGCTTTAATTAGCGCCTTTCTCACCTCCGTGGGCAACGACATCTCAACTTTTCTTGGAGGTGTCGCCAGCTCTCTTTAGGTTAGCGACCGTTGACCCTGGATCCACGGCGGAATGGTGGGTGGGGGTGCAATAACGCACAAATGCCTGTGGCCGTCCACCGCTGGCGCCAACGAAAAGCCAACGTCGACAAGGCAAGCAGCATTGGGAGCGACCACAACACGGCTCGATGGCGCGGGGTGGTCATGGCATCAGGCCGTCGAGGGAATCCTGGGTAGTCGGCATCCACGGACAGTATCCACCGGCTTGAGGATCGGGTGTGGCGACGACTCTGCTGCGGCGGCTTCAAGAAGTTCTCACGGGCGCTGGCCTTGATCGAACTGCCCTGTCCGTCTACGTCGACAACGATGCAGCGGTCGCCGCCCATCGACGTGCGGGATTCCAAGCTGTCGGGTAGGCATTGTTGCATCGACGGATCGTGGCGAGCGGGCAGGTTGGGCTGATGCATCCTCGCCTGCCCGAGTGTCCACACCGAGGTCTGGCTCCGCGGGGTTCCGGTTTCCCCCGGAGGTGATCA
>JBOHFK010000201.1:0-7888 GCA_050699635.1 Pseudonocardiaceae bacterium
CGAGAGCTCCTCTGGCTTACGACCTATCTCCACGTCGCACCCTCCGAGCAGCGAGTCGCTCTTGGTCCGGGCCACCCCACCCCGTACCACCCAACAGTAGCCCAGCGAGATCCGGCTTTGCGATCACCCTCACCACAGATCAATTCGTATATTCAGGCAGGTAAGGCTATGTTAGTTAGCTGTGCAAACCAATAGGTTCATCGCGGGATCGCTGCAGGAGAAACCGGCGGCGCTGCGGTGAGCCCGACGGCGACCACGGCGCGAACGCCGGTGCCCGATCGGTACAAGTGGGTGGCGCTGTCCAACACCACCCTGGGCGTGCTGATGGCCGCCCTGGACGGCTCAATCGTGATCATCGCGTTGCCGGCGATCTTCCGTGGCATCGGGCTGGATCCCTTGGCGCCCGGGAACATCGGCTACCTGCTGTGGATGATCCTGGGGTATCTGCTGGTGTCCGCGGTGCTGGTGATGACGTTCGGGCGGCTGGGCGACATGTTCGGCCGGGTGCGGCTGTACAACGTCGGTTTCCTGGTGTTCAGCATCGCGTCGCTGGCCCTGTCGGTCGATCCGTTCACCGGCGCCGATGCGGCGCTGTGGCTGATCGGGTTCCGGATTGTGCAGGCGGTGGGCGGCGCGATGCTCACCGCGAACTCCGCGGCGATCCTCACCGACGCGTTCCCGGCGCAGCAGCGCGGCATGGCGCTGGGCGTCAACCAGATCACCGCGCTGGCCGGGCAGTTCGTCGGCCTGCTCGCCGGTGGCCTGCTGGCCGCCGTCGACTGGCGCGCGGTGTTCTGGGTCAACGTGCCGATCGGGATCGTCGGCACGATCTGGTCCTACCGGAGCCTGCGGGAGATCGGGTCGCGCCGCAGCGCCCGGATCGACTGGGCGGGCAACGTGGCCTTCACCGCGGGTACCGCGGTGCTACTCGCCTCGATCACCTTCGGCATCCAGCCCTACGGTGGGCACCCCACTGGCTGGACCAACCCCTGGGTGCTGGGCGGCCTGGTGGCCGGGGTCGCGTTGCTGATCTTGTTCTGCGTGCTGGAGACCCGCATCGCCGAGCCGATGTTCCAGCTTGCGCTGTTCAAGCTCCGCGCCTTCGCCACCGGGAACCTGGCCGCCCTGCTCATCGCGATCGCCCGCGGCGGCCTGCAGTTCATGCTGATCATCTGGCTGCAGGGCATCTGGCTGCCGCTGCACGGCTACGACTACGCCGACACCCCGCTGTGGGCCGGTATCTACCTGCTGCCGTTGACGGCCGGATTCCTGCTCGCCGGCCCGCTGTCCGGGCACCTGTCTGATCGGTTCGGCACCCGAGCCCTGGCCACCGGCGGTCTGGTGCTGGTGAGCGCGGCGTTTCTGGGACTCATGGCGCTGCCGGTGAACTTCGGCTACCTGGAATTCGCCGCTCTGCTCGTGCTCAGCGGCGTCGGGCAGGGCATGTTCTCCGCGCCCAACACCTCAGCGATCATGAGTAGCGTCCCGGCCGCCCAACGGGGGGTGGCCTCAGGGATGCGCTCGACGTTCCAGAACGCCGGGACATCGCTGTCGATCGGCGTGTTCTTCTCCCTGATGATTGCGGGTCTGGCCGGCTCGCTGCCCGCCACGCTCAGCACCGGACTGCAAGGGCAGCACGTCCCCGCGACCGTCGCCGCCGGGGTCGCCCAGCTGCCCCCGGTGAGCACGCTGTTCGCCGCCTTCCTCGGCGTCAACCCGATCGGGCACCTGCTGGCGCCCACCGGGACACTGTCCAGCCTGCCCGCCCACAACGTCGCGGTGCTCACCGGCACCCGCTTCTTCCCCGAGCTGATCTCGGGACCGTTCCACCACGGACTGGTCATCGTGTTCACCACCGCCGCGATCATGGCCGCGATCGCCGCGATCGCCAGCGTAAGCCGGCCCCGCGCCCGACATGGAGACTTGTCGGGCCAACCAGGGCATCGGTGACCCCGATATGTCTCCATGTCGGGGTCAGTCGGGGCGGGGAGGATGGTGCTGGTGGATGTGGGGTTGATTGGCGCGGTGTTCGGGATCATCTTCATCGCCGAGCTGCCGGACAAGACCGCGCTGGCGAGTCTTGTGCTGGGCACCCGGTACCGGCCGGCTTTCGTGTTCGTCGGGGTAGCGGCGGCGTTCGCACTACACGTGATCATCGCCGTCGCCGCTGGCAGCGCCCTGAGCCTGGCGCCCCGCCGGGTCGTGGAGGCCATCGTGGCCGTGCTGTTTCTGGCCGGTGCGGTGCTGCTGCTGCGCCGCGGCGGGCCGGAGCCCGACGAGCAACCTCCCCCGCCCGGTGCGCCGGGAACGGAGCAGCCGAAGCGGCGCTCCGGGCCCGCCGGCGACGAGCGGGAGCAGCAGCACAGCACGATGGCCGTGCTGACCGGAGCCGGAGACCGGCGCGCCACCGGGTTCTGGAAAGTCACGGCGACCAGTTTCGGAGTGCTGTTCATCGCGGAGTTCGGTGACCTCACCCAGATCGCCATTGCCAACCTGGCCGCCAAATACCACGATCCGCTCGCCGTGGGGATCGGCGCCATGCTGGGCCTGTGGGCCGTCGGGGGCCTGGCTGTGCTGGGTGGCCGGCAGCTACTTCGCTGGATTCCCTTGACCTGGATCGCCCGGGCCGCCGCGCTGGTGATGACGGTTTTGGGCGTGATCAGCGCCGGGCAGGCCATCATGGGCTGAGCCGCCACGCGTGGGGCGAGCGGCTGAACCCGGCCCGCCGGCTGAGAGGATGCCACCGTGAGCGGAACCCTGATCATCATCGCGGTGATCGCCGTAGTCGCCATCTTCGTCGTTGCGGGCGTGGTCTTGGTCGTCCTGGCCCGCCTGCGCCGGGTTATCGCGGAGCAGTTCAGGACCCTCGAGCAGGTGCTCGGAAACCTGCAGACCGGTCAAGTCGACGACAAACCCGGCGAGCCGCACACCAAATAGCCGGGTGTGTCGGGGATCCCGGAGCTGCGAAAAGGTTCCACTTGGCGGTCTGCGGGAGCGCCAGAGCCGCGAAAAGGTTCCACTTGGCGGCCAGCGACTCGTTTGCGATCTTGAAACGGCCGTGGTGTGCCACTCAAGGCAACCGCGGTCGAGAAGTTGGCCCGGATGGCCCTCCGCACGTGACGGCATTCGTTCGCCGGCTCTGACGGAGGGTGATACCGGTGCGGCAACAGGAGGGTCCTTGCGTGAAGGTGGGTGAACCCAGTGCCGAGCAGGTCCGGCGCCTCGTTATACGGGGTTGTGGATGAGCCGGATGCTGACCAGATCCTGACGATCGACGAGCTGCGCTCCCTGCGTGACCGGATGGGCGCGGAAGCAGCGGCTCCCGCGCCGGTGACGGGCGCAGCCGGATTCGAGATCCCGGATCCGCCTCCCGGCGTCCCGCTGCAGGCCCAGCCCGATCCCTGGGAGGACTTGCGGCGCCGGGCCATCGGTCAGCGACGCTGGGGTGGGTTCCGATGGGGTAAGCCGCTCGCGATCGCGGGTTGTCTCGCCGTCGCCGGTGGCGGGGTGGCGGCGCTGCTCATGACCGGCCACACCCGCACCGACCCGCCGCCCAGCGTCAAGGTCTCCACGCCAGTGACGCCCGCGCTGACCTCAGCCCCCGTGAGCGTTGTCCTGACACCGGAACCCGCGATCGTCCCTCCGGTACCCACTGTCCCAGAATCCACTGCCCCGGCACCCATTGTCCCTGCTCCGAGCCCACCTGCTGAGGACACCACCACCGAGCCGCCAACCGCCGCGGTACCCCCACCTCGCGCCACCTACCGGCCTAAGCCACCGACCGCCGCAAAGTCCCCCGCCGCGCGACCTGCGCCCGCGGGGGTGCCCGAGCGGCCACCCGCAGCGGCGCCTGAGCAGGCCGGCAACGCGAGCGCAGCGCCGGAACCGCAGCCCACGCTGAGCAGAACTCCGACCTCCTGGTCCCCGGCCGCCCCGGGGTGACGAGTCAGACTTGATCACAGCGCGTTATTACTGGTCGATGGCGTAGACAACCTCGACCATGACGGTCAGGTCCTGGGTGCCCGGCTCGATGGGGACCGACGCAGCCGCCCCAGGGGCGTTCCGCCCGAAGGGGCCTGGTGTGCTACCCGGCATCTCCGTGATCGAGCGGATCGGGCCTAGCTGCACTCCGGCCGCGTCGGCCACTTGCTTGGCGTGGGCCTGGGCCTGCCGTACCGCGTCGGAGCGGGCCTGGGCGCGGGCTGCGCTGTCATCCGCGATCGAGAAGCTGAGTTGCTGGAGCCGCACCGCGTCGCCCGCCGCCTCACCGGCGGCGTCGATGAGCCCGCCGGCGGCACCGATGTCGTGCAGCTTGGCCGTGACCTGGTTGGTCACCTCATAACCGGTGATCCGCCCGGTCGTCGGCTCCGACGTCGGGTTGACCGACAGCTGGCTGGTCTGCAGGTCCGCTGCCGCGACTCCCTTACTCTTCAGCACGTTGATCAGCGCGGTCGCCTTGGCGGTGTTGGCATCAAGGGCGCCTTTCGCGCTCGGCGCCCGGGTCTGAACTCCGATGACCATGGTCACGGTGTCCGGGGCCCTGGTGACGGTGCCGAGACCACGGGTGGTGATACCGGCAACGGTTGTCGATCCAGCGCTGGGAGCGGCGGCTGGTGCACTGCCGCTGGAGCAACCGGTCAGCGCGAGCGCGCCGAGCGCGCAGGCCGTCACAACAGGCAAAGCGAGCTTCATCGCCGATCTCCATCCACTGGCCGGACCCACTCCCAGAATGCCCCATACTGTCCGGCATCGCCTCGGTAGCAGTTCGGATTTTCGGCGGCCGCGCCTACCTGCCGACGGGTGGGCGGAGGAGGGGGCCGTGGTGGCTGGGTCGTCCGGGGCATGCGCCGGGGTCGATGTCGGGGGGACCTTCACCGATGTCGTGGTGCACGCAGCCGGCCTCCGGCCGCGAGCGGTCAAGGTGCTCACCACCCCGGACAACCAGGCGGTGGGGGTGCACCGCGGTGTCGGGCAAGCGTGGCCCGGCGCGGCGTTGCGGCTGCTGCCGCACGGCACCACGACGGCCACCAACGCGGTGCTGGAGCGCCGGCTGGCCAGGACCGTGCTGGTGACCACGAGCGGGTTCGCTGATGTGCTGCAGATCGCCCGGCAGGACCGGCCCGCGCTCTACGACCTGACCGTCACCCGCCCGGAGCCGCTGGTGCCGCACGGTCTGGTGGTGACCGTCGCCGAGCGGACCGGCCCGGACGGTGCGGCGATCATTGCGCTGACCGACGAGGAGATCGATCGGGTGCTGCGCCAGGTCGAACGCCTGGAGCCGGAGTCGGTGGCGGTGAGCTTGCTGTTCAGCTACGCCGGCGACGCCCACGAACGGCGGCTGTGCGACGCGTTGGCCACGCTGAAGGTGCCGATCACCCGATCCAGCGCGCTGCTGCCGGAGTTCCGCGAATTCGAGCGGGCCTCGACGTGCGTGCTCAACGCCGCCGTCGAACCGGTGATGCGCCGCTACCTGTCCAACCTGACGGCCCGGCTACCCGGCCCGATGATCACCGTGATGACCTCAGGGGGTGGCACCGCCAGCGTCGACTTCGCAGCCGCCGCGCCGGTGCACACGTTGCTGTCCGGGCCGGCCGCGGGGGTCGTCGCGGCGGGGGCCGTGGCGCGCAGCGCGGGTTTCCGGGACGCGATCGCGTTCGACATGGGCGGCACCTCCACCGACGTGTGCCTGATCAGAAACGGTCAGCCGGAGGTGTCGACATCCGCGCAGATCGCTGGACTGCCGTTTCGCACCCCGGCGGTCGGGATCCACACCGTCGGCGCGGGCGGCGGGTCGATCGCCTGGGTCGACACCGGCGGCGCACTGCGGGTGGGCCCGCGCTCAGCCGGTGCGGATCCCGGGCCGGCCTGCTACGGCCAGGGTGGCACCGAGCCGACGGTGACCGATGCGCACTGCGCGCTGGGCCACCTCGACCCGGATCGGGACATGAGCGGCGGGCTGCGCCTGGACGTCAGCGCCGCTGCGGCCGCGATCGGCACGCTACCGGAAACGGCCGGTGGGGCGACCGGGATCCTGGCGGTGGTGCGGGCCACGATGGCTCGCGCGCTGCGCAAGGTCAGCACCGAACGCGGCGTCGACCCGGCCGGGCTGGCTCTGGTCGCCTACGGTGGCGCCGGCCCGCTGCACGCCACCGCACTGGCCCGGGAACTGGGCTGCCGGGCGGTGGTGGTGCCGCCCGCCCCGGGAGTGCTCAGCGCGTTGGGTCTGCTGCTCGCACCGGCCCGGTACGAGGCGTCCCGGACGGTGATGGCCCCCGCCGGTGACGATCTCAGCGACGCCTGGCAGGTCCTGGAGGTGCAGGCGCGCGAGGAGCTGAAGCGCCAGGGCGTGGTGGGTGAGATCACGCTGTCCCGGCTCGCCGACGTCCGTTACGCCGGCCAGTCCCACGAGCTGCGGATCACCACCGAAGCCGGCGCCGACGTGGCGGCGCTGCTGCACCGCACGCACCACGAGGCCTACGGGTACGCCATGCCTGAGGAGCCCGTCCGGATCGTCACGCTGCGAGTGGTGGCCCGGGGCGAACCGGTCCTGGCGCAGCCACCGAGCGACTGGGATCAGGGGAAACCTGCGCCGCAGCGGTCTCGCGAGATCGGCATTGCCGGCCGGACGGTGCAGGCGCGGGTGGTCTCCCGAGCGGGGCTGGCCGCAGGCGACGAGGTCAGCGGCCCAGTGTTGATCGAGCAGCCGGACACCACCACGCTGCTCGCTGCCGGCGACGTCGCCGTAGTCGACGATGCGGGCAACCTGGTGGTGCACCTGCATGGCTGAGCTGTCCCCGGTTCATCTATCTGCTGTCGAGCTGGAAGTGTTCCGGCACGCGCTGGCCGGCGTCGCCGAAGAGATGGGTGTCGCGCTGCGGCGGGCGGCGTACTCGCCGAACATCAAGGAACGGGCCGACTGCTCGGCGGCGGTGTTCGACCCCGACGGGCAGCTGGTCGCCCAGGCCGAGCACATCCCGGTGCACCTGGGCGCCATGCCGGCCAGCGTCCGCGCGGTGCTCGACAGCTACGGGCCGCTACAGCCCGGTCAGCAGGTCTGCGTCAACGACCCCTACCTGGGCGGCACGCACCTGCCGGATCTCACCATCGTCGCCGCCGTCGGTTCCGCCTCGGATGAGTTGCTCGGCTATGTGGCCAACCGCGCGCACCACGCCGACGTCGGCGGAGCGGCACCGGGGTCCATGCCGGCCACCGCCACCGACATCGCGATGGAGGGGATCCGGATCCCGCCCATCCTCATCGCCGACGCCGAGGGGGAACGGGACGACGTCATCCGGCTGATCGCCGCGAACTCGCGGACCCCCGGAGAGCGCCGAGGTGACCTCCGGGCGCAGTTCGCGGCCAACCACGTCGGGGCGCGGCGGCTGCGTGAGCTGGCCGGCCGGCTGGGGCCGGTGCGGCTGCGCGAGGCGATGGCGGCCGTCTGCGACTACTCCGAGCGGCGGGTCCGGGCAGCCGTCCGGCAGATCCCGGACGGCTGTTACCGGCATTCCGACGTCCTGGAAGTCGGTCCCGGAGTGTGGATCCGCGCCGCGGTGACCGTCGCGGACGACGAGGTGACGATCGACTTCGACGGCACCGACCCGCAGATCCCGGTGAACCTCAACGCGGTGCTCGCGGTGACCCAGTCCTGCGCGATGTTCGTGTTCCGGATGCTGACCGACCCGGACGCGCCGCCCAACGCCGGCTGCTACCGCGCGCTGCACATCCGCGCGCCGGAAGGCTCCGTGGTGCACGCGCGTTTCCCCGCACCGACGGCCGCGGGCAACGTCGAGACCAGCCAGCGGATCGTCGACGTCCTGCTCGGCGCCTTCGCCCAGGCGATTCCCGATCGGGTCCCGGCCGCCAGCCAGGGCACGATGAACAACCT
>JBOHFK010000202.1:0-7732 GCA_050699635.1 Pseudonocardiaceae bacterium
CGGCCACCCCTGGACGCCCCCGCAATCCGCGCCGACCTGACCCAGCCTCCCACAGCGCACACCACCGGACGCCCAACCGGCCGACCGGCCATCACGCCTGCCATCCAAAACGGGCTGAATGTTTACGCGGCGCCCTGTGCGGTCGCTATGGCGGCGTGGGGATCGTTTTTTTTCGGTGGGGCTGCTGAAGCCGCGGTACCGGGCACTTTGGGCACCCTAACCTTCGACCCGCCGAGCAGTCTGGACGTACAAATTATCACCGCCAACACCTCGGGTGGCTGCGACTTACCATCCAACGCCGCAGATCTAGAGATCTTTGGCCCGGTGGGTTCCGCGAACCCGACCTTCCCGGAACGGACCGTCATCACTTCGACGGAGAACAACACGTTCTCCAACGCTGGTTCGTTCCCTATCCCCATCGGAGTCTCCGTCAAGACTGCCGCTGATATTCTCGGGACGGTAATCCAGCCTGGTGAGTACGAATTCACCGTCGTCTGTCAGGACCAGAATCTCCTGACAGAATTCGGCACTTTCACGGGGTCCATCTTCTTCACCGACGCGACGCACTACAACTCCGGCACTACTACGCCGCCTCCGTCATCAGGTGCGAGTCCTTCTCCGAGTCCGTCTCCGGGCTCGAGTCCTTCTCCGAGTCCGTCTCCGGGCTCGAGTCCTTCTCCGTCTCCGAGTCCGGCGGCGAGTCCTTCTCCGAGTCCGGCGGCGAGTCCAAGCCCGACGGACTCGCCCACTCCGACTCCCAGCACAACGCCGGACAGCACGACGACCACACCGCCGACGATCACGAGCGACCCAGGTGGCGACACGCAGTCCCTCTCATCGACCAGCGCACTCGCGAAGACCGGTGCTCCGATCGCGGTCATCTTTCTCGGCGGTGTGATCCTCCTCGCTGTGGGTCTGGCGTTGGTGGTCTGGATGAAACGCCCGAGGAAAACGACTGTGAGCGAACAGGCTCGTGCAGCCGGTGAACCGGATACCCGTCTGGAAGATGGTGAGTGAAGCAGCGATTTGCCATCTTCTTTCTAGAGTGCCGAAGAGTTCGCGCGCTGGTAAGACAAGATTCTTAACTCGGTTCGTCGTGTGGTGGTTGATATCGCGTCAGATGAACGCACCGCGACGATACTAAAGTTGTCCCTAGTGGGGTCTGCTGTAATCCTCTGGCCGACTTGAGGACTATTTCTGTTTACCCTCGGAGGGGAACGTTACCCCTGCCAAATCGATCTGCGAAGGAGGCTTGATGGGGGTGTGGCGTGCGGCAGGGTTTGCCACTCGCTCGGACCGCGGTGGCAAGCCGATCAGTTTCTGGCCAGAGCGTTTGGAGATGACGCGTCGGGTCCAGGCCAGCAGTAAAGGTCGCCATCTGAAAGCCTCCTCTCTCGAACAGAAAGAGTTCACACGTGGATAAGAAAAGGTTCTTAACCCGATTTGTAGCACCGCCGCTGGCGGTCGCTATGGCGGCCTGGGGATCGTTGCTCTTCGGTGGGTCGCCCGAAGCCGTGGCGGCCCCGGGCACTCTGGGCACCCTAACCTTCGACCCGCCGAGCAGTCTGGACGTACAAATTATCACCGCCATCACTTCTGGTGGTTGCGATGCGCCATCCAATGCCGCCGATCTGGAGATCTTTGGCCCGGTGGGTTCCGCGAACCCGACTTTCCCGGAACGGACCGTCATCACTTCGACGGAGAACAACACGTTCTCCAACACCGGTTCGTTCACTATCCCCATCGGAGTCTCCGTCAAGACTGCCGCTGATATTCTCCAGAAGGTAATCCAGCCTGGTGAGTACGAATTCACCGTCGTCTGTCAGGACCAGGACTTCCTGACGGAATTCGGCACTTTCAAGGGGTCCATCTTCTTCACCGACGCGACTCACTACAACTCCGGCGCCACGACCCCGACTCCGACTCCGACTCCGACTCCGGACGCGACTCCGACTCCGACTCCGACCCCGACCCCGACTCCGCCTCCGGACGCGACCCCGACTCCGACCCCGACTCCGCCTCCGCCTCCGGACGCGACCCCGACCCCGACTCCGGACGCGACGCCGACGCCTACTCCCACTCCGACCGCGACTCCGGTGCCTCCGGGGGGGACTGCTACGCCTACACCGTCGACGTCACCCGGCGTGTCGGTCACGACCACGAAGAACCACGGGTTCGCGATTCCTTTCATCCGGGCGGAGTTCCTGCTGGCGAGAGTGTCGGCCACCCCGCGTTTCCCGTTCCCGACCGGGACGGTCCAGTTCAAGGACGGGGACACTAGCATCGGTACCCCAGTGCCGGTGTTCGCTGGCTTGGCTTTCGGCGGGTTCGTGTTTCTGCCGTCCGGTGCGCATTCGGTGACCGCGGTGTTCACTCCGGCGCCCGCGTCGCCCTTCGCACCATCAACGTCGACCCCGATGACGTTCACCTTCTAAGAGAGGCTGCGCCTCGCGCCGCCGAGGCAGGGCATCGTGGTCGCTAATGCGGTGACTCCGCAGTGGCCCGGCCTTGCAGCGGGCGACCAGCTCGGTCATGATCACTAGTTCGGAAGAATGAGCCGCGCTCAGCGCGGCTCATTCTTCCGAAACGGCGATCATGAATCAGCCCGGCCTTGCTGACCCGACTCCATCGTGGGCAACCTCACGCAGCAAGCCACCGTCCGCAAATGGGCGGGGCCGGTTCCGGTGGGAGGGATTGCCGGGCTTGCTGGATCGGCATCGTTCGGGTCGCCCACCGGCTATGGGACCGCCCGATCGGCTGCTGATCGTCGCGACTGTCACCGGGCGACGCCCAATCGCAGTGGACGCCCCAGGCCTGCAACTATGGACGTAGTCCACGGTTTCGGGGCGAGCCGCCACACTCGCCGGGCTACTGGGATCGCGGGGCGCGGTGGAGCGACGTCAGCTCAGCACCGCCTCGACGGCTTGCCGCGCCGGGCGCTCCAAATCCAATAGTTGAGCATCTCGGACCGCACGGGCTGGACCGTGTCGTGAAGGTGGCAAGCAACGTCGCGAGGCAACACGTCGGGGAATCGGTTAGGGGTCGGTCTTGATGCTCGTGGAGCCGCAGTCGGGGTTTATTCCGAAGCCGAATCGTTTGATCGTGTCGGTATTGCTACAGATCTGCGAGGTCGGTCCGACGAACACCTGGTCAGTCACCGTGCCAGCGCCGATGTCGCTGTCGGGAACGACGTTGAAGACGGGGTAGCTTCCCGCCGCGGAAGCGGTCTGCATGAGCGACGTGGTGCCGCCGATATTCCCGAGCAGAGTGATGCCGTGGACGTCCGGCACGGCATCGCTAACCTGCGCGATCCACGCCGCGACGGAGTACGGCTCGATTTGCCGGTCGTTGCCGAGCAGATTACCGGTGTTCTCCAGTAGCGGATTGCCCGCTAGGTCCGCCTGCTTGACGCACGGGAACTCTGTGGTGTAGGTCGGTCGGTCGCCGCCGGGCACCTGGAGGACCTGTTCCAGGAAGAATTTCCGGGCTCCTGAGCCGAATTGAGGCAGCAACGGCTCGAAGGTGTTCGGAGGAAGGGTGGAATCACACTGGTAGATCTTCAGCAGAGTGTCCGGAGCCAGGCTCCTGCTGATGTTGCTACCTTGCCGGACTGCATAGGTGATCCGGTCGACCACGAACGCCAGCGTGGCGCTGCTCGTGGCGAAGTTGGGGTCGGGCCCGTAGCCGGCCGAGATCGAGTGGCCACCGATGGCCAGTGCCGAGGTGGTGAGGGTGGCCTGGCCGCCGGTCAGGCTGACGGTGCCCAGTGCGGTGCCATCGCTGGTGAAGGTCACCTGGCCGGTCGGTGTGCCTGCCGGAGAGGTCACGGTTGCGGTCAAGGTGACTGCTTGACCGGGTAGCGCCGGGTTGGCCGATGAGGTGAGCGCGGTGGTCGTGGCAGCGGTGTTCACCGTCTGGGTCAGGGTGGCGCTGCTGGGGGAGACGGCTGGGTCCCCGCCGTAGTTGGCGGTGATGGTGTGCGGGCCGGCCGGCAGCGCCGAGGTGGTCAGCGTGGCCTGACCTCCGGTGAGTCCAATGGTGCCTAGCGGGTTTCCGTCGCTGCTGAACGTCACGCTTCCGGTGGGGGTGCCGGTTGAGTTCACCGCCGCGGTGAACGTCACCGGTTGGCCGAAGGTGGCGGGGTTGGCCGACGAGGCGAGTGTCGTGCTGGACGCGGTGCGGGGGCGCGCGAAGGCGGAGGTGCCCTGGGGCGTGCCGAGCCCGGTCGGGCCATCGTAGCCGGCGCCGGCGGTGCACAGCGGAGCGCCGCAGTTGCCGTTGTTACCGCTGGTGACGTCGTTGAGGGCGCTGGTGTGGGCGTAGGGGTAGCTGTTGGGCGAGTCGGAGGCACCCGGGTCACCGGCCAGCGCATACACCGAGGCGATGATCGGTGCGGCCACGCTGGTGCCGCCATAGATCTGCCAACCGCTGGCACCGTAGGTCTGGTAGACCGCGACGCCGGTCTGCGGGTCCGCCACCGCGGCTACGTCAGCCTCCGCGCGCCTGGCGCAACCGGTGCTGAGGCCGGCCTGGAAGGCCGGCTTGGCCACGAATCCCGAGCACCCAGAACCCGCACCGTTCCACACGGTCTCCGACCAGCCCCGGACGCTGCTGTTACGGACCAGCGACGTGCCGCCCACCGCCGTCACGCCCTTGCCGGAGGCGGGGTAGGACACGCCGAAGCCGGTGTCCCCGCTGCTGGCGGTGATCACCACGCCGGGGTGGTTGTAGTAGTAGGAGGAGTCGTAGCTGTTCTCGAAGCCGGTCTCCGAGCCGCCGTAGCTGTTGGACACGAACTTTGCGCCCAGGCTCACCGCGGTATTGACCGCCGTACCGAGATTGCCGATGGTCGGGCTGTTCGCCTCGACCAGCAGGATGTGGCAGTTCGGGCAGATCGCCGACGCCATGTCGAGGTCCAGGGAGATCTCGCCCGCCCAGCCGAAGTCCGCTCTGGGTAACTGGCCGGTCTGCCCGTTCTGGTTGAGTTTGCGGAAGCAGCCGTTGGTGGTGGTGCACGGGGGCAGGCCGAAGGTGGACCGGTAGGTGGCGAGATCCGACTCGGCGTTGGGATCGTTGTAGGCGTCGACGATCGCGACGGTCATTGCGGCACTGCCCGAGCCGGTGAGGTTGTAGGCGCTGCGCAGATCAGCCGGACCGTATCCGCTGGGGACCACGTTGGCCGCGAGGTTGGGCTGCACCGTGTCGGTCTGCCGGATCGCGAAGCAGACCAGCAGCTTGCCGTGATCCGGGCATGCCCGGGCGGTGGGATGGCGGCCGGCCGGGGTCACCGGATCGGCGGCGGTGGCGGCGACCGGCTGCCAGAACACGCCGACACCGGCGGCCATCGCGAGTGCGGCGACCAGGATGAAGACCTTGCGCATCCATACTCCAGGAGGAAGGGGTTTGCCAAGACAATGCCGGCGTAGCAGGCTCACGCTGTGCCTCGAACGTGAATAGAGCAAGGCCTGCAGTCGACCGGTGAATGGCCACCAACCTCACAAAGGACAGCTAGCCAGCACGGCACCGCGTTAGTTCCGTGGGTGTTGGTTCTGCTTTGCGGTCGCCGTCGTTGAGGGAGCAGCGGTCGAGGGCATGTGGGGGAGTGCCGGGTGGGTTCCTGTGGGCACGGGCTTGTCTTGGTAACCGTCGACGCCGGCGCGATAGGGGGCGAGTCCCAACTGAACCGGTTCGCGCCCGTCTTGATCGTCGAATGTGCGCTGTGACAGTGCAAATTCGCAGGGCCACAGCACACATTCAGCGATCATGAGGGCGCGCCACTGAAAGTGGGCCTCGATGCGATGAGCCGTTGCCCGGACACGTCAAGGTCAGTCGGCCCAACCTCGGGCGTGGCAGCGTGGTCTCGGTGCGCTTGTCCCCCGAGGAGTACGGGCAGTTGCATCGGGCGGCCGAAGAGGCCAACCTGCCCCTGTCCACGCTGATCCGGATTTGGGCGATCGACCGGCTGCGCGCCGAGCGTGACGACACCGCCGCAACTGTCGCCGAACGACTCACCCGACTGGAGCGCGAGGTCTTCAAGCACAGTGCGTGAAGCTGGGCGGCCGTTCAGGCCTCACGGAAGACCCAGCGGCGCAGCAGGAGGAAGCGCAACAGCGTGGCGATGGCGTTGGCGGTGACGAGCACCGCGACCTCGAGGGCAGCCGACGGCGCGCTGTGCAGGGAATGGGCCGCGGCGAGCATGCCGGTGGTCAAGCCCAGGGCTAATCCGAAGACGATCAGGCCTTGCAGCTGGTGGCGAGTCCGCCGCTGCCGCCCGACGATCCCGAAGGTGAACCGCCGGTTCAGCGCTGTGTTCGCGATCGTGGTGCTCAGCAGGGCAAAGACGTTGGCGCCATGGGCGCCCAGCGGGTTGCGGGTGAGCAGGAACAGCAACAAGTAGGCCGCGGTGCTGAACACCCCGACGACCGCGAAGCGCACCAACTGGCGGGTCAGCCCGGGCGGCACCCCCGGGGTCGAGGGTTCCAGCGGGGCCCGGCCCAGCTGGGCGCGCAGTTCGTTGATCGGCAGTGTGCCGGTGGCGAGCGCGCGGGCCAGCCGGGCGATCCCGCGCAGGTCTGCCTTCGCGGTGCTGACGATGTGCACGCGGCTGTCCGGGTCGTCGATCCAGTCGACCGGGACCTCGTGGATGCGTAACCCGCTGCGTTCGGCGAGGACGAGTAGCTCGGTGTCGAAGAAGAACCCGTTGTCCTGGACCAGTGGCAGCAGGTGCGTGGCGACGTCCCGCCGGATGGCCTTGAACCCGCACGTCGCGTCGGAGAAGCGGGTGGACAGGGTGTGCCGCAGCATCAGGTTGTAGCCGCGGGAGATGAACTCCCGTTTGGCGCCGCGGATGACGCGGGACCCCCGGTGCAGCCGGGTTCCGATGGCGAGATCGGAGTGGCCCGAGACCAGCGGCGCGATCAGCGGCAGCAGGGCCGCGAGATCGGTTGACAGGTCGACGTCCATGTACGCCAGGACCGCTGCATCTGAAGTCGACCAGACCGCGCGCAGCGCACGGCCCTTGCCCTTCTCCGGCATATGGACGACTCGTACCGAGGGGAACTCCGCGGCCAGCTGGTTCGCGACCTCCAGCGTGGTGTCGGTGCTGGCGTTGTCGGCGACGGTGATCTGAAACGAGTAGGGCATCCCGGCGGTGAGGTGTGCATGCAGATCTCGCACGCACGGCTCGAGGTCGATTTCCTCGTTGTAGACCGGAATGACGATGTCGACGACCGGCGAGAGCGCGGGCGGTTGTGGAGCGCCGGCGGTATCGGCCGGGGCGAGGTTGCCGGAGGTCACGTTCGAAACATAAGGAGAATGTCAACGCTACAATTGTTGCTCTGCGTGGATTCCTCGGTCACTCAGCGCGGAAAGTCGCAGGGAGGCGTGCCCTTCCCGGGGCGCGTGGTGGTCGTGACGACTCCAGGGTTTCCCTCAGCGTTAGTCCCTCCTTAACTCCTCGCTATCGCGGTTGAGCCAGGATGCCGGCTCACGAGCGAATGGAGTAGCCCGCTCGAAAGAGATGTCCCGCGTACATGAGCGTGCCTTGGTGCGGTTCATCGCCGTTCGAGGGGTGTTCACGCGAGTCTTGCAGAGTTCCCCCGACGTTCTAGCGGGAGTTTCCGGGCTAGCGTGATCTAGGTCGGTGTTTCTGCTGGTCACGATGGGTGTGGATCTTCGGGTTTCCTATGACCTAAGTCTGGGGCGCCCAGCGGTGCAGGTCGAAGATCTCGGC
>JBOHFK010000203.1:0-7614 GCA_050699635.1 Pseudonocardiaceae bacterium
GCGATGGGGTCGTTGTGGATGACTTCCAGGGAACCCTTGGCGGTGGCGTGGGCGTCGCCGAAGCTGGCCACGTCGACCCCGAGCAGCTTGAGTTTGGTGGAGGTGTCTGCGCCGGGGAAGGTGGCGTTGCCACCGAGCAACCGATCGGCCACCACCTCGGCCATCGCGTAGCCGGGGGCGACCAGCCCGTAGCAACGCCCGTCAACCGCGGCGCACTCCCCGATCGCCCAGATGTCCTCATCCCCGGTGCGACACGATGAGTCGACCAGCACGCCACCCCGCTCACCGAGCGGTAGCTTCGCCTCCCGGGCCAGTGCGTCACGGGGACGCACCCCGGCGGAGAACACCACGACGTCGGTGTCGAGCTCGGTCTCATCGGCCAGCCGGACCAGTAGCCGGCCCCGGTCGGGTTCGATGGCCTTGGTGGCGTGGCCGCAGTACACCCGGACCCCGAGGGCCTCGATGAACCGGCGCAGCAGGGCCCCGCCACCCTCGTCGACCTGCATCGGCATCAGCCGGGGTGCGAGCTCGACCACGTGCGGGGACAGGCCCAGTTGGCGCAGGGCGTAGGCGGCCTCCAACCCGAGCAGCCCACCACCGACCACTACGCCGGATCGCCGGCCCGCGATCGTGGTCTGCATCGCGCGCTGCGCCGCCGCGCGGATGGCGTCGAGATCCTCCGGGGTGCGGTAGACGTAGCAGCCGGGCAGGTCGTGGCCGGGGACCGGAGGCACAAACGGGGCCGACCCGGTGGCCAGTACCAAGGCGTCATAAGGCACCCGGCGCCCGGATGCGGTGCGCACTCGGCGCCTGCGCCGGTCGATCGACACGCATGGGTCACCCAGCCGCAGCTCCACCCGGTCGTCCACGACGGCCGGCAGAGTCAGCGCCGCGGCATCCCAGGAGTCCACATACGACGAGAGGGCGACCCGGTCGTAAGCCGGCCTGCCCTCCTCGGCGAGCACCACGATCCGCCACTGCCGAGCCACGTCCCGGCCGATCAAGGCTTCTACCAGCCGGTGGCCAACCATGCCATGGCCTGCGATGACGACCGTGCGCATCGTGGGAGCTCCTTCCCGCTAGCGGCACAACCGGTGTGGCAAGCCAGCTCCCAGCTCACCGGTCGAGGCATGCGCACCGGAGGAGGTGAGCTGCTCACACCGACCTAGCAGCTCACCCGCCGTCCGACCCTTGCTGACATCTTGAGCGTGTTTCGTGAACGCAGTGTTTCCGGCCTGTTTCGTCACACCTGGTTCATCACACACCTGTGTTGATCAAACCTGGGCGTAAGCCAGCTGCGGGGCCTCGGACGTCACAGTGGCTGGGGCCCGGCGCAGGTAGACCACGTAGGTGACGACGACGCAAAGCCCGTAGAAGACCAGGAATGCCCAGCAGGCAGGTACCCCGGACTTGGTGGTGAGGAACGACTGCCGGAAGGCGAGGTTGATCAGCAGCCCACCCATCGCCCCGATCGAGCCGGCGATCCCGATCACCGCGCCGGACAGCCGTCGGGCCCTCATCAGCGCGCGCTGCGCCGGCTCGCCGGCGGCGATCGCCACCCGGGCCTGCACACTGAAGATCGACGGGATCATCTTGTAGGTGGAACCGTTGCCGACCCCGGAGAGCACGAACAGTGCGATGAAACCGACCATGAACAGCGGCAGCGACTTCTGGTTGGAGGCCATGATCACCAGGCCAGTGGCCAGCGCCATCCCGACGAAGTTCCACACGGTGACCTTGGCACCACCGAACCGGTCGGCCATCCAACCACCGACCGGCCGGATCAGCGAGCCGATCAGTGGACCGATGAACACCACCGAGGCCGCCTGCAGCGGGGTGCGGCCGAACTGGGTCTGCAACACCAGGCCGAAGGCGAAGCTGTAGCCGATGAACGAGCCGAACGTGCCGATGTAGAGGAACGACATCACCCAGGTCTGACGCTCCCGGACCGCTTCGCGCAGCGCACCGGTGTCGTTGCGCACCGAGGAGATGTTGTCCATGTACCGCGCCGCGCACAACGCGGCGATCAGGATCAGCGGGATGTAGATGGCGAGCACCAGACGGGGGTAGGCGGTGCCGGCCGTCGCGATCACTACCAGGCCGAGCAACTGCACTGCGGCGACCCCGATATTCCCACCTCCGGCGTTGAGCCCGAGCGCCCAGCCCTTCTTGCCCTCCGGGAAGAAGGCGTTGATGTTGGTCATGGACGAGGCGAAGTTGCCGCCGCCCACGCCACCGAGTGCAGCGACGATCACGAACGTCGAGAATGACGTGCCGGGATGCATGACGATGATCGCCAGAGTGGTCGGGATGAGCAGCAGCAAAGCGCTCACGATCGTCCAGTTGCGCCCGCCGAACTTGGCCGGCGCCATGGTGTAAGGAATCCGGATCAGACCGCCGACCAGGGCGGGCAGGGAGACCAGGAGGAACTTGCCGGCCGGGTCGATGCCGTAGGCCTTGCCCATGAACAGCACCAAGACCGACCAGACGGTCCACATCGAGAACCCGATGTGTTCGGAAAAGATCGAGAACCACAGGTTCCGATTCGCTATCTTCTTACCCGTCGTCTCCCAGAACCCGGGATCCTCCGGCTCCCAGTGGTCTAGCCATCTCCCCCCGCGGGCCGGTGTCCCCGGCACCGTTGTCTCGGTCGTGCTCATAGCGCCTCCAGAGCTGGTGGGTGTGACCAGTGACGCTATGTGCCGGTTATGGCCGCTATGTTGCTAGTTGTTGCAGTGCCGAGAACTCCCGTTCACAAAGTGGTGCAGCAGTGGCGTGAGGACCGGATTTACGCCGTTTCGCGACCCGCCGGGAAACCTGGATGCGCAGCGGGGAGGTCCGCGCTAGCGTGGTCACATGATCTGCTGATGTTCCTCAGCCGCGCCCCCAGCGTGTGGCCGTGTCACCGCGGTCCAGCATCGGCGCTCCAGTATCTCACCGCTGATGCCCTCGGACTGGTCAGTCCGGTTGGTGTCGCGCCCGGACGCCGAGCGGTACCGCTGCCCTTACAACGCCGAACGAGGAGACCTGATGGCAGAACAACTCGAACCTCAGGACCAGTCCGAGGATGCCGCATCGCCAGTACCCAATCGCCGCGAACGCCGCGGAAAAAAAGGGGCTCCGGCCCCCCAGGGCGGCAAATCCGCCATATCACGCCGGTCCGCCCCGGCAGTGCCCTCCCGGCAGTACTCCACCCGCCGCCGCAGCGGCTGAGGTTGAGGGTGGTAGCGGACGCCGTCGCCCGTGCCGAGCGAGAAAACTCGTTGGCCGAGTTGTTGGCAGAGCTCGACCGGGAACTCGGCGGCTCCAGCGCTGAGGCCCGCGCGTGGGCGGACCATGAGCTTCGTCGCGCGGGCCTCATCAGGTGACTCCGCTACGCGCAGTGGCGCTGGAAACCGGGCGCGCTCATCAGGCTCGGAAAGACAACGAGCGGGCCTGCAGCCTAATCGGAGGCGGCCTGGAACTGGTTCGCACACATCTTGATCGTCGAAACTGTGCTGTGACCGTGCAATTCTGCACGGTCACAGCACCAGGCGATTGCGCCGCTCAGTACACGGGCAGGGAGGGGTCTACCTGCTTGGCCCAGGCCAGCACCCCACCACCGACGTGTACGGCGTCCCGGAAGCCCGCCTTGTGCAGCGCGGCCAGCGCCTCCGCGGAGCGCTGCCCGGACTTGCAGTGCAGCACCAGCGGCTTGTCCTGGGGAAGCTCCGCCAACGCCTCGCCGGACAGGATCCGGTCCTTGGGGATCAGCGTTGAGCCAGGGATCCTGACGATCTCGTACTCGTGGGGCTCCCGGACGTCGATCAGGGCGAAGTCCTTGCCGGAGTCGATCATCTCCTTGAGTTCGACCGCGGTGATCGTCGAGCCCGCTGCCGCTGAAGCGGCAGCGTCGCTGACCACGCCGCAGAACTCCTCGTAATCAATCAACCCGGTGATCGGATCCCCAGCCGGGTCCCGGCGGATCTTGATGGTGCGGTAGCTCATCTCCAGCGCATCGTAGATCATCAGCCGGCCCAGCAGCGTCTCGCCGATCCCGGTGATCAGCTTGATCGCCTCGGTCACCATGATCGAGCCGATGGACGCGCAGAGCACCCCCAACACACCGCCCTCGGCACACGAGGGCACCATCCCGGGAGGTGGCGGCTCCGGGTACAGGTCGCGATACTGCAGTCCTTGCCCGCCGGGGGCGTCGGCCCAGAACACCGAAGCCTGACCCTCGAAGCGGAAGATCGAGCCCCACACGTAGGGCTTGCCGAGCAGCACCGCGGCGTCGTTGACCAGGTAGCGGGTCGCGAAGTTGTCGGTGCCGTCCAGGATGAGATCGTAATCGCGGAAGATGTCCAGGGCGTTGGATGAGTCCAGCCGCACCTGATGCAGATTCACCTGGACGAACGGGTTGATCTCGCGGATGGAGTCCCGGGCGGACTCTCCCTTGGGCCGGCCGATGTCGGACTGGCCGTGGATCACCTGGCGTTGCAGGTTGGACTCGTCGACCTCGTCGAACTCGACTATGCCCAGCGTGCCCACCCCGGCGGCAGCCAGATACAGCAGCGCCGGGCTACCCAGCCCGCCCGCCCCGACCACCAGCACTTTCGCGTTCTTCAGCCGCTTCTGACCGTCCATCCCGACATCCGGGATGATCAGGTGCCGGCTGTACCGAGCCACCTCTTCCCTAGTCAGCTCGGCGGCCGGCTCCACCAGCGGCGGCAAGCTCATGCAACCCACACTCCTCACAACCCGGTAGCCATCCCAACATCCCACACTCGCCGCTTCTTCCCGCGTTCTGGGGACAGACTGCACTTATCCGGGGTGGAATTACTGCAGTTTGTCCCCAGAACGCAGTCAGTTGACGGTGGGGAACGGCCAGGCGTTGGGTTGGCAGGTTAGGGCGTCGGGGGTTACGTGGTCGGTGCCTAGCGCGGCTAGGTAGTTGTCGGTTACGCCCCAGGTCTGCTGCATCATTACCGGGGCCAGGTGGCCTGGGGCGTCGCAGGCGATGTGGGGGAAGCCCAGGCCGTGGCCGACCTCGTGGTTGACGACGTATTGCTGGTACTGCACGACATTGCCCTGGAAGGCCACCGCCCCGCGGGCCCAGCGGGCAGTGTTGATCACTACGCGGTGGTCTTCGGGATGCCAGCAGGATGCGTCGAAGGGAATCCGGAAGCCGCACAACCGGCGGGTGGTCTCCTGCGACGTGAGGCTGACCCGCAGGGCCGCGGCCCGGCTGTCGTCGATCCGCTGGAATTGGTAGCGCCCGCTGCCGATCCAGCTCTTCGGGTTGCGCAGCGTGCTGTCGACCGTGGTGGCGAAGCCGGTCGGGCCGCCCTCCAGCTCGACCCCGTCCTCGATCTCGACGGTGTAGGTGAGCAACTGGCCGCTTCCGAAGGGCTCGCCGGCGCCAGGGATCACTCGCCAGACGCCGGCCCCCTGCACCGTGAACGGCCCGCCGCCGGGCAGTTCGGCGGAGAGTTTCGCCGCATCAAAGCCGGGGCCGCTCACCGGGTTGGGGATCAGTGGATCGCGCGCCGCATCGGAGGTGCCAGCGCGACCGGAGAGCAGCAGCGGCGATCGGGCCGCGTCGAGTACGGCCAGCGCGGTGAGCACAACGAGGATGGGCAACGCGTAGACCCGCCAACCGTAGGTGGACACGGTTCTGGCCAGCCAATGGGAACGGCCCGTGGACCCGTGCCGCGGCCCCGGGCCGGTCGGCGGATCCCACGACGCGGCCAACGGCTGATCGTCGGGATCGGCTCGCGTCGGGCGGATCACCGCCAAAGGATGACACAGCTGCTCGGCTCCCCCACCTGACACTGGGATACTGGCGAGTAGGGTTTACCCGGTCAGGCGGGAGGTGAAGCGGACCGATGACCGAAGCGGCATCGACCCGCTCCGATGCGGCGCCCCGCGGAGTGCGGATGCCCCGGGATGAGCGGCGCGCCCAATTGCTGGCCGCGGCCACCGATGTCTTTGTCAACAACGGTTATCACGCCACCGTCATGGACGACATCGCCGAGCGTGCCGGTGTCAGCAAACCGGTCCTCTACCAGCACTTTCCCGGCAAACTTGAGCTGTACCTGGCGCTGCTGGAGCGCCACACCGGCGAGCTGGTCTGCCGGGTTCAGGCCGCCATCGAGGAGACCCACGACAACCGGGAGCGGGTCCGAAACGCGGTGGGAGCCTACTTCGACTTCGTCGATGGTGATGACGGTGCGGCGTTCCGGCTGGTCTTCGAATCCGATCTGCGCAACCAGCCGCCCGTGCAGGCCGTCGTGGAACAGATGTACACCGCTTGTGTGCAGGCCATCGCGCAAGCCGTGGTAGCCGATGCGGGCCTGGACGCCGACCGCGCGTGGCTGATCGCGGTCGGGGTGGTCGGGATCAGCGAGCACAGCGCCCGCTACTGGCTCACCCGCCGCCAGGACCTCCCCAAGGAGGAGGCAGTCGCGCTCACCGCCGCCCTCGCCTGGAAAGGCCTCGCCGGCCTCCCCGTGCACTCCCTATCCCACTAAGAGGCCCTCTCTCACTAGAGGCCCTCTCTCACTAGAGGCCCTCTCTCACTAGAGGCCCTGTCTCACTAGAGGCCCTGTCCCCCTAGCCCGAACGTACTTCGAGGCCTGCGGCGTGGGCGTGGCTGGCGCGCACGATCGCGGTCACGATCTCCAGCTCGGCCGCGTCCCGCGGCCCGAAGACCATGACCATGCCGGCACCCAGCCGCAGGCCGGCCAGCGGGTGGGCCACCGCCCAGCCCTGCACCACGGCGTCGCGGGCCAGCGGGATCGGCAGCACGAGGTGCAGGCTGCCGTCGTAACCGGGATGCAGGTGGGCGAACTCCCCGAGATCGGGCGCGATGAACGCCTCGCGCGGCCCGCGGGCAGCGTCGGGACCCAGCACGAAGGCTCTGGCACCAGGGACCGAGACCGCACTGGGCGCCGTCGCGACCTGGTCCAGTTGCATGACCCGGGAGAACAGCGCTTCTTGCAGCTCGGGCGGGGCGTTCTGCGATTCTTGCTGCTGCGGCGTGGTGACGCTGACCTCGGGGGGCTCGCCGTGGCGCACCGGCAGCCAGCCATCAGGCTGGGTCGGCCAGCAGGCCGGTTCGGCCCGATCACTTACCGGCTGGCCCTGTCGCTGCAGGAATCCCAGCCGCGCCTCGATCCAGCCCGCCAGCCCGGTCACGGTCTTCGCGGTGAGTTCATGGCCGCCCGGCTCCCGCTGGGTCCACAGCGGTGACCCGCTCTCCCGCACCAGGTAGTCCCACGTCCGGCGCTGCAGGTCGGCCGGGACGACCAGGTCGTGCACCCCGTGGGTCAGGAAGACCGGCACGTCGAACAGTCGGCCGCGCGTCATCGGCAGCCCCGCGTCGAAGGGCAACGTGCCGTACAGCAGGGCGGCCGCAGCGAACCGCTCCGGGTCGGCCAGCAACTGGCCGCCGGCGAAGGTTGCGCCGCCGCCAAAGCCAACCAGCACGACAGGCACCTGTAGCGATGCTGCTCGTCCAGCCACCCACGGAACCAGGCCACCACCTGTCCCCCATCATCCGGCCAGTCCAGCGGGAGGCGAACCAAGGCGTAGGCGGCTCCGTCAGGCAGGTATCGCGCGAACGTCGCTATA
>JBOHFK010000204.1:0-7605 GCA_050699635.1 Pseudonocardiaceae bacterium
CCGCAATCGGCGCACGCCAACAGTGTCCGCATCGTCGGCTATTCGCCGAGCGCGGGGATGCTGATCACGGTCGTAGCGCTTCGCGACCGACATGGAGTACTGCACGGAGCGAGCGCCTGGCGCACCAGGGCCGGCCGCGCCGCCAATACCGGGAGGGACGATCCGATGACTGAGGTCAATCCAGACGCACTGCGCGAATACCGCGAAGAAGCCGAGGCGAGCCGCGACGAGCCGTTGTCAGGGGAGGCGACCCGTCCCGCCCGGGCGAAGGTGCTCTCGATTCGACTCAACCCGGACGAGTTCGAGGCGCTCAGCCGCCACGCCGAGCAACTGGACTTGCCCGCGTCGACGCTGGTACGCAGCTGGATCCTGACCCAGCTGCGGGCCGACTCGGACACCTCACCCGTTGCCACAGTCGACCGGATCGCGCGGGAGGTCGAGCAGCTCCGCCGCCGCCTCGTATCGTGATCCCCCGCCGACAGGTGCACGTGCCTGACCACCACCCGCTTCCGCCGCCTTTGACCAGGCACAATGGCGACTCGCAGGACCGCACCGGTCACCCACCGTGGCGGGGTGCGCACGGACCGCTGCTAAGGTCCACCCATGTTGGTACATAAGGGACGCTGGGCGTCTCGTTGGCCATCGTCCGTCGCGTTGGGCATTGTCCTCGTTTCGATACCCTTTGCCACAGCGGTGAACGCCGCGGCGAGCGTACCAAAAAACTACTGTAACGGACGCTCCTACACGCATGTCGTCAAGAACTACACCCGCGGGGCGGCCACTCTGCCGCTGCGCTGCGGCACCTCGACATGGGGCTTCTCGCATATCACGGCTCGCTGGAACGCACCGTTCGACTCGAACATCGCCCTGACCATCTCTCGCGGTGAGGAGGTCAATGATCTGCAGGGGGACGGTGGCTCGGCGATCTACGCGCTGTTCAATGACCGCTGCGAGGAACTGTTTCGAGTCATCTATAACGGCGGCGCCTACCGAGGCAACGATGTGCGCCCCCAGGGCATCATTACCGCGTACGAGAGGTCAACCGTCGTTCCGACCGCATACGAGAGGCAGCTCGGCCTCGTTTCATACGCGATGCAAGCCAACGCGGTGAGTGGCGTGATCGCGGCGGCGTCTTCCTACCGTACCGACTGCACGGTTATCCAGAATATCTGAAGAATCTGATGCCGCCCGCACTGCCGACACCGCCCGAGGATCTGGCTCGCCAGCTCAGCCGCCCCCTCGCCCCACGCCGCGACGGGCTGGAGTTGTCCGTGGCCGATCCCACGCTCGTGGAGACCGCGGAGGACCCGACGCTACGGCTACGGCTGCGGGTCACCGTCACCACAGCCCGCAGCAAGACGGCCGAACATTGGCAGGTGATGATTCCGCTCGACCCCGCAGACCTCGACCCTGCCGTCAACCCGACAGCGTTCGTCGTAACCCTTCGGGCAAACCTGGAGGAGTGGTGGGATATGAAGGATCGTGAATCTCACATCGCCGCATGGGGCCGTCGACTCAGCCCTGGTTCCTGACGCGGCGGCGCGTCACCGCCACCGCCGGTCTGGATGTGCTGACGGGTTACGCTGGGTGCAATGGGCGGTTATCCAGCCCCGAGGTATGGTGCCGTCCCGTTAGGCGCTGGAAGGGAGTGACGGTGATTCACGCCTGGCGGAAACGAATTTCACCCGCCCCGCAGTTTGGTGCTGCGGTGACAGCGGCGCCCGCCGCGTAGGCTGTCCCGCCAAATACGGTCATGTCTGCAAGCCCAATCGCGGTAGCAATGATTCCGGACAGCAACGTCGTACGTACCCGCGCCATGCAATGACGACGGAGAGTGAACACGGCTTATTGTCATCCATCCACGAACTGGGGCCAGGGTTAACCGCTCACGTAGCCGTGCCGCTACTGGCCGCCCACTTGACCCGATGATCGGAGAACACGATGAGCGATGGCGCCGGTCACACCAGCGTCCCTTTCGTCTTGCGCCGCGAGGAGGGCGAGGCGAGGTGGTTCCTCAACCAGCTGAACCTGATCAAGAGCACCGGAGCATCCACCGGCGGACGGCTGACGGTAATCGAGACACGGGCGCCGCGCGGCCCGGGCTCACCACTACACGTGCACCGCCGGGAAGCCGAGTTCTGGTATGTACTCGAGGGTGAGCTGACCATGTGGGTCGGTGGTGAGCTGTTCGACGCCCCCGAGGGATCGCTGGTATACGGACCGCCAGATATTCCGCACACGTTCGCCATCGCCTCCGACCAGGCTCGATTCCTCCTGTTAGCTCAACCGACGGGCTTCGAGAGCTTCCTCCGCGACGGGTCCCAGCCAGCGACCGCGCTGAGTCTGCCGCCCGCCGGCGGGCCGGACCCTGACCCGGCGCGGCTAGCCGCCGTGGCCGCGGAATACGGCATCGAGATCCTCGGCCCGCCCGGTCTTCCTGGGTACAGCGCAGGGGTGGGGGACGGATGTGAGTATGGACGATCGGCGCGACCGCATGCCGCGCACCGCGATCCTCTACGCCCGGTCGAATCGGCGCGAGAACCTCGATCGGCAGGTGCGAGAGCTGGAGGAGTGGTGTGACCGTGCTGGCGTTGTGCCGATCAGCACGGTCGCCGAGGTCGTAATCGGTGTCCGAGCGTCACGTCGGTGCAGGCAAGTGTTGACGGACGTCGCAGCTGGCCTCGCGGATCTCGTATTGATCCGGGATGTGTCGCGCTTGTCTGAGGACACCACCCAGCTTGACCAGATCATCAGCGAGCACCGGTCCCGGCTCGCTATCAGCCGCGACGACCGGCACTACTGACCACGCGCTCGCTGTTCATCTGTTCTTTTTGCCAAGTGCCAAGATAAGCACATCGAAAATCGGGGCATGGTCCCATCCTGGTCGCAATTGCGCTACTTTGCGCCAGCCCCAATGTAGATATGTCCGATATGCTGAGACATTTTCCGGCTCAACTAGCAGAGTGGCGCGTGATTCCGCCCGGGCCAACAGGAGCTCGTCATGTAATACGTGGGCTGCCGATTGACTCCATCCCAACAGGGTTGCGAGTTCGAGCTGGCTTAGCCCTACCGCCGTCCGAATGATTGTTAGGGCTACACCTAGGTCTGCGTCGGCGAGTGCTCGACGCAGTGGCAGGGAGTCCCATAACCACGTCGGAGCAGTCGGAGTCGTTGAAACCTGTCGAGTACAGCTGGCACAAAAAGGCTCCGGATTATACCGACTTAGTGACCCCTGGCAAGTCCTGCACCTTCGGTCCTCCATCAGTCTCCCTCAGCGTTACCACCCGCGTAGAACTCATGGCAATGCCAATCCGTCATCGACTCGTTCGAACATCTCGGCATCGCATCACGTCAGTTGCATCTCGCATGATTCCACCCATGTTCCCTCGCCGGCTACCTGGCCGCGCCCGTCGGCAACCAGGCGACCAGGTCACCTTGAAAGGCGATGTCAGCGCAGGGCTGGCGTCAGCCGCCCGGGCGCGGCGTGCCGCCCCAACACCGCCCGGGCCGGGGCACCCTCGTTAGGAAGGAGCGTCCAGATGGTCGATACCTCTCCCGCTGCGCCGCCTGCTGTTACTCCGGGGGAAGCGCTTTCCGACCGGTTCCAAGTGCTGACTCTGTCAGGGTCCGTTGTAGGTGGCGGCGATGGTGTCGATGAGCGTGGCGCGTAGATCGGAGCTAGCGCGGGTGCTGTGGTCAACCTCGAGGTGGATGAAAGGGTATCCGTGTTGAGCAGCTGCGAGTCCTTGCGTGTTGCTGCGGCCTTCGAGGGAGCCGCAACGTCGGCTCCAGGTGCGGCAGACGTCGAAACCGGCCCCGGTGAGGTGGGCGGCGAGCTGTTCGGCGTTATGGTCGGGTTGTCCCGCTCCGGCGGAGACGACGATCTGGTGATCGGGCAGGCTGTCGTCGTCGAAACCGTGGAGCTGCAGCTGGGCCAGGCCGCGGCTGGCGAGGTGTGTGGCGAGGGTGTGGAACAGCGACTGGGTTTGGTGAGCCACATCGGCGGCACCGGCGGCGGCGCGGCGGTGGGCCCCGGCGACGAGCAGGGCCGCGCCAGGGATGGCGCGGAACAAGGCCAGCCCGATCTGTTCGGTGTCCTGGTCGGCGACCGGGTGCGGCACCTCGAGCAGGAGATCGAGAGGCCGTGCGGTGAGGTCGATGACCAACAGTCCCCACGCCCGGCTGGTTTGCGGTCGGCTAGCGGCCAGGGCGTACCGCCGATTGGTGGCGGCATCGACCGCGACGCTGGTATCCAGGCCCAGCTGGTCGAATAACGCAGTGGCGGGATTACCGGTGAGTAGCTGGTCGGTGGCTCTGATTGCTTGGCGACCTTCGTCGGGGGTGGGGTCGCGGTAGCGTCCGCCCGGGTCTAGCCGGTCGACCAACTGGGCCAGCCTGGTGTCCAGGCTTGGGCTGCCGGGGAGTGCGCAGGAGCTGAGCGCGGCCACACTGGCCGCCACCGCGCAGAGCAGGATTCGGCGAGGCAGGTTGGGGGGCGGTGTCGGGGTCACGGCGGCAAGGGTACGGAGTAGTTGACCATCACTCGTCCTGGTCGTGATCGACAGTCGGCGCTTGGTGGTTCCCTTACAGCCGCTTGGCAGTGCGGAACGCAGTGGAGTAGAAGCCGCCGTCGTCGAGCAGGGAGGTTCCGCCGAGGTCACCCAGGGTGGGGCCATTGGCCGTCGCTCGACTGGAAATGAATCGGTGGTACCCGCTGTCGTCGAGACCCAGATAGATCCCGGAGTGATCCACTTTCCGGTCGATCCCAGAATCGATGTTGAAGAAGACCAGGTCACCAGGTTGCAGGGGAGCGTAGTTGTCCACCGGGCGGTTTTGGTCAGGCACGATGATGACACCTGGCCCATGTTCGGCCATGGCAAAGGCGCGGCGGGGCAGTCCGGGTCCGGCGGTGTTGGTACCGAGCAGGGGATAGCCGATGCGGTAGCCGTAAACAAGCCGGAGGAATCCCGTGCAGTCGACGTCGCCGTAGCGGACGGGATCGGGGAGCTCGTGGCGGCCGCCGGGGAAACTCCAGGGCATGCCGAGATAGTCGTAGAAGTCCGAGTTCTCCTCGCGGCTGTTGGCGGTTTCGCCGGCTGGGCCGAATCCGGCGTCACCGCGATAGCGCACGTTGTTCGCGTCTTGGATGTCGGGCTGGTCGTGGAGGTACTCGGTGGCGACCGCAAGGACATCGGGAGCGCGATTGGGTAACTGCTGGTCCAGCCAAGGGTGAAACCAGGGTTGCAGCTCGGCGCCGAGCGCCCATTCCCGGGGAAGGAGTCGCACCCAGGTGTGGGAGGTTACGGTGGCGGTCGTGAAGCCCCGATCGGTGAAGGTGCGTTGCGGCCCGGCCAGGTTCGCGGTGCGGGCTCCGTCGGTCAGGGTGGCAACTACGGCGCCGGTGGTGTCGCGGACGACCGTACGACCGGGGTTGCTCAGCCGGCTGTAGCTGAGCTCCGCGGTGCTGGCGGTGGTGGTACTCGGCGCCGGGGTGGCCACGGTGGTGTCGACGTCGCGGAGGCGACCGATGACGATGCCGATGACGCCGACGAGGATCGCGATCGCAGCCAGCATGACGCGTCTGGTGAACGGCGCGCGGCGGGGTGTGGTGACGGGCATCGGTTTCTCCGCTGTGGGTGGTCGGGTCACACGGCTGGGACGAGTCCGAGCAGGAGGCCGCTGGCAAGGACGCCGTAGCTGGCCATGCTGACGGTGCCGGTGCTGATCAGGGTGGCTCGAGCGGGTTGGCGCACCAGCTGGTAGGCGATCAGGCCGGGGATGATGAAGCCGAGTGTTTGGTGGGTGAACATCAACGGGTAGTCCTGATGGACCACCAGGAACAGCCCGATGGACATCAGCACGCTGAACATCATCACCGCGGCGAACAATCGCTTGCCGTAGAGGATCACCCTGCGTTGCAACGCCAGGGTGCCTAGGTAGGTCACGGCAGTGACGGCGATGATCACCGCGAGCTTGCGGGCGTCCTCGGCGAGGGTGAGCGCGACCCAGCCCGGAGTGATCATTCCGCCTGGCGAGAGATTGGTGGTGAGGTAGCAGGTCAGGGCGAACAGCAGGCCAATGGCGAGCGCGATCGTCGCGACCTCGGGGGCGAGTGTTCCGTAAAGCATCATGCGCTCCGAGGGGTGCCGTAGAGCGAACCGTTCGTGGCGGTCGCCAGGTGAATGGGGGTCGTTTCGCTAACAGGCGGTGCGGTGGGCAATGCGCGAAGCTTGTCGAGCAGGACCTCGCCCTGCCCGTGAATGTTGCCGATCGCGGCGAGGGATCCGGCTCCGGCAGGTCCGGTCACGAGGCTGTCGAGCAGCTCGTGGAAGGGCAGGCGGCCGCCGAGGTCGACGACTCGATCGGCAAGTTCGGCCGGGACGGTGACGCGGGCGGAGCGGGTTTGCTCGCCGATCAGGATGATCCGATCCGGTTGCAGCTGACCGGTGAGCACGCCCATCTGGCCGTTGCGCTCGATCCGGTCCGGTCGGCAATTGATCACCACGCTGAGCGGGCGACTGATCAATCCGCGATGATCGAGCAGCTCGATGTTCATCAGCGTGGAGGCGGGGTCATTGGCGGCGAAGATATTGGCGAACGCGATCTGCCGACCGTCAGCCTGGTAACGGTGCACTGCGACCGTGCCAGGATCGGGCCGGGAGGCGACCATCCCGTCCAGAGCAGTCCGCCGGTCGACGCCGCACAGCTCGGCCACGGCGATGGCGATGGCGATGTTCTCCTTGAAGGTGATCCAGGGAAACCGGCTGACTTCCGCGTCGCTAACCGACTCGGGGTCGACTTGGATCAACCGGCAGCGGCGGCGATCGGCTTCCTCGCGCAGGATGTGGATGCAGTCCTGCTCGGCGGTGATGCAGATGCCGCCGATAGGCATCGACCGCGACAGCGATCGGGCGACATCGTCGAGGGTTGGGCCCATCTCGGTGAGGTGGTCCTCGCGGACGTTGCAGATCACGCACAAGGTGGACTGGATCAACTTCCGTTCGTTGACCTCCTGCAGGTCAGGAAGTACCGCCATGCACTCGATGACCAGGACGTCGGGTCGGTAGGCGGCTGCGCGCCGGACGATGCCGATCTGCTCGACGATGTTGGCCAGGCCGAACTTGCGGTAGACCGGCTCCTCCTCGCCGTCCGGGCTGATGAATCGGGCGGCGGTGCCGGTCGTCTTGGCGACGGTGACCAGCGCCCCTCCGCGTAGCGCGCCGGCGCAGAGCCGGGTGATCGAGCTCTTGCCCCGGATGCCGTTGATCACTACTCGGATCGGGATGCTGTGCAGGTGGCGATGGTGGCGGCGCTGCTCGATGACGCCGGCGCTGAGCGCGATCAGACAGCCGACCAGATAGAAGCTGAACAAGAAGGCCATGGTCACAGCCCTGCCTGGACGAGCGAGCGGGGGTCAGTGCGGTGCGCCGCAGTGCTCGCGACGGCTCCCGGGATGGGGATTGCGGTGACCAGCCATCGGTTGAGCCCTGCGGCGATGGCACCGACCTCGTCGAGCCGCTGAGGAGCCACCGGCTCCGGGGCGGGATGCCCGGCGCGGATCGCCGCGATTGCCTCGGCGTGTTCACCGAGACGACGCAGCGGCCG
>JBOHFK010000205.1:0-7604 GCA_050699635.1 Pseudonocardiaceae bacterium
CCTCCCGCACGGAGGACGGCATGTCTGCCATGGTCAACGTCACTGGTCTTGGAGTCCTGTCCTCGCCCTACGCGCTACACAGATTCACATGATCGCCATGTCCCACGAGAGTTTGACAGAGAGGGCGTGGCCCAAGGCAGGACGAACCTCGAGATCGCCGCGCAACTGTTCATCAGCCCGAGCACGGTCGAATACCACCTCCACAAGATCTTCCGCAAGCTCGGCGTGAAGTCGCGGACCCAGCTTGCCCGCCGCGTGCTCGAGTCATTCCCCCGCGCAATTGTCCCCTGACCTGAATCGCGCCGGCACCCCGCAGGCGCATACAAGACGAAGCCGCGCCAGAACACGCGAGACTGGCCGGCTTCTGACACCAGAAACCCTCGCGCAAAACGTAAGGAAAGATCGATGTCAAATCCGATCGATACCGCCGACGTCATCATTGTTGGCGGCGGCTCTGCTGGAGCGGTGCTGGCCGCTCGACTCAGTGAGGATTCCAGCCGAAAGGTTGTGCTGCTCGAGGCTGGCCATGCCTACGCCCCGGATCGGTTCCCCGCAGGGCTACTTGATGCATCGACAATCGCCGACCCGGACCACGACTGGGGATACACCTCCCGCGGCAACGATCGGAACCCTCAGATTCCGACTCCGCGCGGCAAGGTCCTGGGCGGCAGCTCGGCGGTCAACGCCACCGTCGCCCTGCGGGCCCGCGCCAGCGATTTGGCCACCTGGGGCGCGCACGGCGCCGCAGGGTGGAGCTACGAGGATGTCCTTCCTACTTTCCGCCATCTCGAAAACACGCCCACCGGAGACGATTTCTACCACGGGCGCAACGGCCCGCTGTCGATCCGGCAAAGAACAGACGAGGAGCTGACGCCTTCATTGCTGGGTTTCATCGACGCGTCGGTAGCAACCGGGTTCAAGCGGATCTATGACTTCAACGCAGCCGAGCAAAGTGGAGCCGGTGGCTATCCCGTCACCGTGGTCGACGGGGTGCGGCAAAGTACCGCCCTCGCCTATCTGACCCCCGAGGTACGCCAGCGTCGGAACCTGCGCATCCGCGGCGACGTCAACGTCGACCGCGTGCTGCTCAAGGGCACCACCGTCATCGGCGTGGTCGCCGATGACGGCACGGCATACCAGGCTGATGAGGTGATCCTGTCCGGCGGCTGCTACGGCAGCCCGGCGATCCTGATGCGTTCGGGCGTCGGCCCGGCCGCTCACCTGAAGTCGCTGGGTATCGGCGTGGTCGCCGACCTTCCGGTGGGACAACGCCTTCATGATCATCCCTGCTTCTACAATGTCTACGCTCTGGCACCCGAGCATGCACGGATGACCCCTGCTGTCGGCTCGCTGCTGTGGACAGCCTCCAGCGAAGCCGTCGGCGACGAACTCGACCTGCACGTGACCGCCACCCACCTGCTGGACGGCTCGGCCAGCCCGACCGGCGCAGCGATCGTCCTGGCCGCCGCCGTGGTCCAACCCGAATCCCACGGAACCGTGACGCTCGCCAGCACAAACCCCAAACAGGCGCCGATCATCGACAGCAACTACCTGGCCAACCGCACGCGACACGCGACGGATGCTCGAAGCCGTCAGGCTCGGCCGAGTCATCGCCCGCCACCCCGTCTTCGCTTCCTTCAACGCAGGCGAAATCATCCCCGGGGACGCAGTCAATGATGACGCCGCCCTGGCCGAGATGGTGACCGGCAACCTGGCCGTCTACGGCCACCCCACCTCCACCGCGCCGATGGGTGGCCCGACCGATCCCTGGACTGTCGTGGATTCCCTCGGCTTGGTAAAAGGCGTAGACGGGCTGCGTGTTGTGGACGCCTCCATCATCCCCGAGGTCCCCTCCACGGTGACCAACGTCACGGTCATCATGCTGGCCGAGCGGACTTTCCAGCGGGCCTTCGCGCCGGCGACATGATCTCCGCCGACGAGGATCTCGCACCGACACCGTCGACATTGCCCACGAGACACGCCCCGGTTGAAGGCAACCAGACAAGACTTCGCGCCGGCGGGTGGGTTCCGGCCGCCGGCCTGGAGCGTCCGCGATTGGCGGGTCGCGGGCGAACGACTATGGGTTTCCTGGATGCCATTGAGGAGGGTGGAGCCGGACGATGCAACTCTGAGTTCGAACTAAGAAGGTAAAGCCAATCATGAAGGTGGCACTCACCGGTGCAACCGGGTTCATCGGATCGCACACCCTCGCGGAATTGCGAAAGCACGGCCACGAGGTGACCGCACTCGTCCGCGACGACGCCCAAGCGGCGATCGTCGCAGGCCGTGGCGCGACACCGAAGGTCGTCGACCTGTACGACCGACCGGCCATCGTGAGCCTGCTCCATAGTGCAGGCGGAGCGATTCACACGGCCAGCCCCGGTGACGCCACGAGCTCGGACCTGGACTCCGCAGTCGTGGATGCAGTCATCGACGCCTTCGCCGGCACGGGCAAGCCCTACATCCATATCAGTGGTTTGTGGGTCTACGGGAACAACGCCTCCATCAGCGAGCGATCTCCATTCAGCGCGCCGGCGCTGGTCTCCTGGAAGGAAGCCATCGAACGCCGGGTGCTCGAAGCCACCGATATTCGCGGGGTCGTGATCGTGTCCAGCATTGCCTACGGTGACGGCGGTGGAGGGATTCCCGGGCTGCTTCTCGGATCACCCCGTGACGATGCCGGCAACCTGATCATGATCGGTAGGGGCCAACAGCACTGGTCGACAGTCCACGTTGCCGATTTGGCGGATTTCTTCCGGCGCGTGCTGGAATCCGACTCGGCCCGCGGGTATTACGTCATCGGTGATGGTTTGAACCCAACCGTTGCCGAGCTCACTGAGGCAGCCGCTGTGGCCGTCGGCGCTCCAGCAGCAGTCCCTGGCTCCGATGACGAGGCTCGGGCACGCTTGGGTGACTACTTCGCCGAAGTCCTTCTGCTGGATCAGGGCACCGACGCTGCCAAGGCTCGAACCGAGCTCGGTTGGTCTCCGTCCCACCGCGGACTTGTCGACGAGTTCCGCCAGGGGAGTTACCAGAAGGCAGAGTCGGTCGATCAACCCGCCGCTGGCCGGCAGTGACGTTCAAAAACAGGAACCGGTCCAGCCTTATCCCATCCGGCTGGTGAACTGGTTCATGTCGAAATAGTCCCGCCAAGCGTTGATCTTGCCGTCGCTGACCTCGAAGGTCCCCATGACCGGCAGTTCAAACGACTTGCCGGGGAGCTTGAAGACGTCCACCCGCTCGGTCATCACGACCGGACCATCGGCTGCGATGTTGACGACGCGCAGCTCGACGCCCTCGATGCCCGGCGGGCCAGGACGGATGAACGTGGCGATCGTGTTGGCGATGGCCTCCCTGCCGGTGACCGGCGCCAGCGGGATGTTGTGGTAGACGGCGTCGTCGGTGAAGAATGCCGCCAGGTCGCCGGCCCCCATGCCGTCGGACCACGCCGCGCAGAACCTGCGCACCACCTCGATCGGGCTCTCCATCTGACTCCTCCTGCGGTCACACTTTGGCGAACGGCCGACAAGCCATAGTCGACCCAACTTCTTGTGAGCGCCACGCCCGTCGGCCCAATCCGTCGAACTGTGGGTTTCCTAGATGCCAGCCCAATCTCAGTCCGTCGACGATGGCTTAAAGGCAGAAAACGCCGGCAGCTCAGCCAGTGGCGCTGCCGCGGCCAAGCCGTCGATCGGCAGCTGGTTTTCACGTGCATCGATGAAAAGAGACGAGATGGCAGTGGACAACGAGCAGATCGTCCGGAAGGCGTACCAGACCGCGGAAGACTACGACATTCCCGGCTGGGTCGCGGCCTTCACGGAGGACGGAACCTTCACGGACGAGTCCGCGGGGGTCGCCTACCGCGGTCCGGACCGGCTCGGGATTCCCGTCGAAATCTATAAGAAGGCGTTTCCCGACATGCATCGGAAACTGTTCCGCTTTTACGTCAGTGGTGACGACGTCGTGGTGGTGCAGCTCGCCCTTCAGGGCACCCACCTTGGTCCGCTAAGCCTGCCCGAAGGAATTATCCCGCCCACCGGCAGGCGGATGGACGCGCCCTGCTGTGACGTGTTCGAGTTGTCGGGTGGCAAGATCAAGCGTTTCGACTGCTACCCGGAGGTCTCGATCATCCTCAAGCAGCTGGGCGTGCTCGGCGATCTCCAGGCCGTCCTGCAGCGCGCATAGATGTCGGCTCGAAGTGACCAGGAAACCGACGGTGAGCATCGAACAGCGAGAGGCCCTCGACAGCATGCTGCGCCAATCGCCGCTCGGGGTTAGCGGTGACGTCAAGGAGCATCGGCGCCGCTTCCAGGAGATGATGGCCGCCCAACCGCTGCCCCCTGACGTCACCGTGACCGCAGCCGCGTTGGGATCGGTCCCGACCGCGGAGATCACGGTCGCCGGGGTGGAACCTCGACACGTCGTGCTCTACTTCCACGGCGGCGTCTACGTGCTTGGCAGCGCTGCCCTCGCCGCCGACCTGGCCTCCCAGATCGGCCGGCGGATCGACGCGGCAGTGATCTCGGTGGACTACCGTCTGGCTCCCGAGCACCCGTACCCCGCCGTCGTCGACGCCGTCACCGCTTATGACGCCCTCCTGCAGCGCGGTGTCGCCGCGTCGCACACCGTCGTGGTCGGCCGACTCCGCCGGTGCCGGCCTCGCCGTCGCAGCGCTTGTCGCCGCCAATGACCGTGGGCTGCCCATGCCGGCTGCGGCGCTGTTGATGTCGCCATGGGCCGACCTCACCCTCACCGGGACGTCGATGAAAACCAAGCAGGGGATCGACCCGGTGCTCAGCGTCGATCGGTTGCTACGTAGCGCCGCCGACTACGTCGGCGGTCACGACCCGTCGACGGGCCTCATCAGCCCGATCTTCGCTGACCTGTCCGGCCTCCCACCGCTCGTCATCCAAGCCGGATCCCACGAGGTACTCCTCGACGATGCGGTTCGTCTCGCACAACGAGCCGCCGCCGACGACGTCGGCGTGACCCTCGACATCACCCCGGGTGTTCCGCATGTCTTCCAGGCGTTTCATACCGCCCTTGAGGAAGCCGTCGCGGCACTCGACCGGGCCGGACAGCTCCTGCGAGCACACCTCAGCTCTGTGGCCGGCACGCAGCTCATCGACTCGCAGCCCTAGGCGCTTGCGGGACCCCGATCGACAAAAAATTGTCGATGTTGCGCCTGTGTGCCACGCTCGGAGGCGATCCCCCTCGGTCGCTGAGGGAGACAGCCGGCTCGCCGGCACAACCCAATATCGCTGGCTGTCGCAGATCCGGCCGAAAGGGACGCAGAGACCTCCTCTCCAGCGGAGACCATAGGGCGACCCGCGGGATTGGGCGGCCGCTGGACCTGATCGGCCCGTGCCGTCTACGTGCGTAAACGCAGAGAATGCGCGGGTGGGTGAGGGCTGTGTGCCTACCTGGCTCGAAACGCCAGGCGAGTGTCGTGCGCCCGTTTTCAGAGCTGCCCCGTCAGGGCCTTTCCTCCCGAGCGCGGTCTCGGACGGAACGTAGCGGCCTTGGTCGCAGCCGAATTGGACAGTTAGTTGGACAAAGATCAAAAAATGATCAACAGAGACGGATACTTGTGCTGGTGAGAGGTGGTGGCCAGGGGCGGGGTCGAACCGCCGACCTTCCGATTTTCAGTCGGACGCTCATACCAACTGAGCTACCTGGCCGTGCGAGCTAGGCCCGCTGTGCAGCAGAGCGACCCAGACGGGACTCGAACCCGCGACCTTCGCCGTGACAGGGCGACGCGCTAACCAACTGCGCCACTGGGCCTAGCTTTCGTGCCCCCAACGGGATTCGAACCCGCGCTGCCGCCTTGAAAGGGCGGAGTCCTAGGCCGCTAGACGATGGGGACTTGGTCGTCCAGACCTGCTCGCACCGGTAGCCCGTTGTGAGCACCACCAGCATAGGACACCGCGTCGACCGGGTTCGCAACGGGTCGGACGGCACCTGCCGGCGCCGTCCGCCGCAGCAACCAGGTTACCGGCGGACTGGCGGGACGCCGTCCTCGCCGTCGATCAACCCCAACATGTCCAACAGCATCCGGCAGTCCTCGGCGCCCGTGGCCGACCGCGCCACCGACAGGCGAGCTCGGTCCACCTGTTCGGCTGTGACGCGATGCGGGTCCTGCCCGCGCTGCGTGGGTACCGAGCCACGGCTCAGTTCCGCGCCGGTCTCCAGACCGAGATCGTAGGTGCTCGACAGACGACTCATTCGCCCTCCCGTACTTCGTTCTCACAGATCCGCGTCGCCACCGCTCGGCGCAACCTATCTACCGTTCATCGCCGATAGCAGCCTCCTACCGGGTGATTACCTGTGGTTAACCCTCCCCAACCGGGCTAAACGCCCACCGCTGAGCGCTCGACTAGCGGTCAGGACCCCCACCAACCCTGCGCTTCCCGAACTCGACAGGAGGGCGGTTTGATCAAGGCTCTGACAGCCCTGCCGTCGAGTTCGGGAGGCTGAGGGCGCTCAGGGCTAGCCGCTCGGGGGTCGGGGGGCATCGAGGAGCTGGGCTAGGTGCAGGGCGTGGCGGCCGGTGGTGTGGGCGATTTGTAGCCGGCAGCTGAAGCCGTCGGCCAGCACCACGGCGTCCGGCATGGATCGGATGGCCGGAGCGAGCGAACGTTCGGCCAGTGCGTTGGACAGGTCCTCGTGCCCGCGCTGGTAGCCGAAGCTACCGGCCAGTCCGCAGCACCCGGTGGCCCGCCGCACCCGGACCCCGGCCGCGCGCAGCAGATAGTCGTCGGCGTCGTGGCCGAGCACCGCGTGCTGGTGGCAGTGCACCTGCTGGACCGCATCGGCACAACGCTCGGGCGGCTGCCAGTCCGGCGCCTGCTCACGCAGCACCTCGGCGAGGGTCCGGACCCGCCCGGCCAGCACGGCCGCCGCCGCGACGTCCGGGAGCAGCTCCGCCAGGTCCGACCGGAGCATGGCGACGCAACTGGGCTCCAGCCCCACCACCGGTACCCCGGCGCCGAGCAACAGCCGCAGGGTCCCGCGCAGCACCAGCCGGGCCATCCCGAACTGCCCGGTGGTGAACCAGGTCAGACCGCAGCACGCCGCGCCCCGGGGCACCCGAACGACGAAGCCGGCCGCGGTGAGCACCCGGGCGGCGGCGTGCAGCACGTCGGGATCGAACGACCGGGTGAAGCAGTCCGGCCAGAGCAGCACCGGACCGCGCGCGCCCGGCCCGTCCGGCAAAGTCAAGGGCCGCTCACGAGTGAACCGGGGCAGCGGCCGCGCCGTCGAAACCCCACCCAGCCGGGCGAGCAGCGGCGCCACCAGGTTGGCCACTGCAGGAGACAACGCAGCCACCCGGGCCGCGAGCGGCAGCGCACCCAGCGCGTAGTGCCAGCGCGGCCGCAGCCGCCACCGGTAGCGCTGGTGCAGGAACTCCGCCTTGTAACTGGCCATATCCACGTTGACCGGGCAATCCGAGACGCACGCCTTGCAGGCCAGGCATAGATCCAGCGCCTCATCGACCGCATCCGAGCGCCAGCCGCCGGTCACCAGATCACCGGCCAGCATCTCGGCCAGCAGGTGCGCCCGGCCGCGGGTGGAATGCTTCTCCTCCCGGGTGACCTGGAAAC
>JBOHFK010000206.1:0-7511 GCA_050699635.1 Pseudonocardiaceae bacterium
CAGCGGGGTGGACCCGCCGCGCGGCACCGGAAACGGCCGCCGGCCGGCCGCGGCCAGCTCAGCGGCGCGTGCCTCGATCGTGGTGTCCAGGCCCTCGCGCGCCGGGTCACCGGTGGGCCGGATACAGGCGCCGGCCGCCGCCGCGATAGCCAGGTTGGCCGAGCCGCGCACGTCGCCGCACACGACCAGCTCGCAATCCAGGCCGGCGGCACGAGCCGCCACCGCGGCGGTCGGGCAGAAGTTCGAGCCAGCGCCGCCACCGGTCACCAGCACGTCACAGCGGCCGGCCAGAGCCTGTCCCAGCAGGTACTCCAGCGGCCGGACCTTGTTGCCACCCACCGCGAACCCGGCCAGGTCGTCGCGCTTGACCAGCACCGGCCCGCTTCCCAGGGCCGCTTCCACTCGGTGCGCCCGCACCAGCGGGGTGGGTAGCACCGCGAGCGGGAAGCGCGGCGGGGTCACGGCCAGCTCTCCGGCTCACCCGCCCGGGCCGCCGCGGCGCGGGCCAGCACCGCGTCGACCATCTCCCCCGCAGCGCCCACCGGCGGCCGGCCGATCCAACCGTCGACCCCCCCGGCGCGGGCCTGCCCGCGCTCGGCGAGCACAACCGCGAGGTCCGCGAGGTTCGCCGCCATCACGTCGGCGTTCACCTCCAACCCGATGACAATCCTGCGCGCGGTACGCAGCGCGGCGCCAGTCAGCAGGCACACCTCAGGCAGCGCCACCCACTCGGCTTTCCAGCCGCGGCCGTCCCGCTCGTGCAACTGCACCAGCCCCTCTGTCAGGACCGCAGCCGAGGAGCGGACGAGCCTGGCCAGGGTGTCCAGGTGCTCGCTAGCCTCTGGATTACGCTTGTGGCACATGGTGATGCTGCCGACCGTGGTGGTCGTGGTGGGTTCGGCCAGTTCGCCGATCTCCGGGCGTTGCAGCTCGTAGATTTCGCCGCCAATCCGGGCTAGCGTGCCGCACACCATGGCCAGCAGGTGGCCGAACTCGGCGGGCCGGTCCCGCGAAGTGAGCCAAGAGATGCCCGGGTCAGCGAGCCCCACTTCGGCGCAGAACAGCCGCCGCAGCGCCGCCCCATCCGTCCCGAATACCGCCAGCACCCCGACCGCGCCGCCGAGTTGCCCAACCGGCCACCTCGACCGCCCCTCGCGTAACCGCTGCAGGTGGCGGCGCACCTCATCGGCCCAGGACGCCGCCTTGAATCCGAAGGTGATCGGCGCACCGGGTTGGCCATGCGTCCGACCTACTTGGACAGTAGCCCTGTGGGTCCGGGCCAAGTCGAGCAGATCGGCCTCCAACGCCCGCAACTCGCGCCAGATGAGTGCACCGACCTCCCGCATCACCACCCCGAACCAGGTATCGGTGAGGTCCTGCACGGTAGCGCCGAAGTACACGTACTCGCGGGCGTGCTCGGGCAGCACCATCCGCAAGCCTCGGATGAGGCCAAGCGTGGAGTGCGAGGTGAGCCGGGTCTGTTCGGCGACGTAGTCCAGGTCAAGCGCCGTTACCCGCGCACCGGCAGCGATCGCCTCGGCCGCCTCGGCCGGCACGAGGCCGAGGCGGGCCTGCGCCCTGGCCAGCGCGACGAGAATGTCCAGCCAGCACTGCAGGCGGGCCGGCTCGTCGAACACCCGGGCCAGCTCCTCGGTGCCCCACAAATGGGCGTAGCTGGCCGAATCGCTCAACCGGGTGCCCACGCTGGCTCCAGTGTGTGGGCCAGGCCGGTCAGCGCCTGCCGGACCTGCTCGAGCGAGGACCCCCACGGCACCGACACCCAGCCGTCGCCGGACTCGACGTGCTCCTCCTGCAGGCAGCACTTGGTCAGCATGCCGGGTGCCGGGTCCCGCTTCGGGCAGAAGTCCACGCAGGACGGCTCGCTGCCATAGCACCAACGGTGGATCTGCCGGGACCGCTCGCAGCCCAGCAGGGTCCAGTCCGCGAGTGGGGGCCGTTCGTCCAGATAGGACACTTTCGCGCCAGCGATGGTGACCCCGGAACCCCGGCAGGGCAACAAGTAATGCCCGGCGGGGTGTGTCCTGGCCATCTCCGCCAGGTCCACCACCTCACGCACCAGTTCCAGCGGGGGAAGGTCTTCGGTCACCGCGATCACCCGTTGGGCCTGGTCGAACAACTTGGCCGGCTCCGGCGGGATCACCTCGCGCACGACCACGCGGCGTGGCCGGGGATTGAGAATGAAATTGACGTGCTCGTAGCGGCCACACACCACCACGGCCCGTGCGCCGGGCGCGTCGGCGAGCGCGGCCGCGGCCAGCGCAGAGGGGATCGCGGTGTCCACCTCCGGCCGGTGCAGGAACACGCATTCCTGCGGGCCGGCCAGCACCTCCACCTCGACGAGCGGGCTGAACAGCTCGAGTTCCGAGGCCTTGGCGACCCGCAGCACCGCGGTGCGCTCGCCGTTGCGCACGACGAGGAAGCGGGTGCGACGGTAGGCTTCCCGGCCGAGGAAATGCGCGCGCAGTGCGGCCTCCTCCAGTGGACCCGACACGGTGGCCACCGCAACCCCGCGGTAGCGCCCAGGTACGAGGTTCGCCGCTGTCACCGCACCAGCCCCCTTGCCACGGCGGTGTCTGAACGCAGGCCCAGCCGCAGCGTCTCCGTCGCCATCAGCTGATCCAAACCCACATTCCCGAGGTTCACCTCAGGCCCGAACCGGCGGACGAACCAGGCCTGCTGCTCGGGACGCGGTGCCTCAAAGATCACGTGTTCCAGCCCGACTCCGTCCACCACCGCGGCAACCATGTCCTCGCGGATCCGCCCGGCGGCGTCGAACGTGCCCACGGTGCCACTCGCCCGCCCCTCAGTGACCACCAGGCGGGCACCGGCAGCGAGGTCGGCCTGGGCCTCGGTGCGCCACTGCGCCGGCACCTGCTGCTCCACCGGATCCTTGGATCCCACCTCGGCGAGCACGGCGAACCGGCCAGCAGCCAGCTTGATGAGATCGTGTTTGTCGGCCAGGCTCATCGGCAAGGTGCCGCGGGACACCTCGACGTAGGTGAAGCCGGCCTCGTGCGCCCAGGCCAGGCACTCTTCAGCCCGACCCTGTCCCCAGGCGATCTCCAGCAAGGTGCCGCCGAGGCAGGCGGCGACGTGTGTCTCGACCAGCAACCGCAGCTTCTCGGCCAGCCCGGGGTCGACGTAGGCAGTGCCCCAGCCGGTCTTCCACACGTCCACATAACCGGCACCGGTCGCAAGCACGGCGGCGGCGGTGCCCGGCGGCACTCCGGTGTCCAGCACATGCGTCAGTCCGCTGACGCGAGGCTTGCCGCTGCGAGTGGGCAGCTCGAGGAAGCTCGGCGGGCGCACCGCCCCGATGTTAGATCAGATAGTGGGCATGCACCTACTATCGGAAATGACCACGGGGATGGAGGCGGCCATGGCCGACACGACGATGCGGGCGAGACCGGCCGCGCTGGCCGAGCTGGTGCAGATTCTGCGGGCCCACCCCGGGCTGCGCGGCAAGGCCGCGATCGGGCTGGTCAGCGATGTGCTGGGACCCACCGACTGGATCTGCGGGCCGGGCGATGACGGCGCGGCGGTGGACGCATTGGGCGGGCAGGTGGTGGCCTGCGGCGAGGCACTGTGGCCACCGTTCGTCGCGGCCGACCCGTACGGCGCCGGCTTCGCCGCGGTACTCACCAACGTCAATGACCTGGCCGCGATGGGCGCGCGGCCGCTGGGCATCATCGACACCATCGTCGGCTCCGAGGAGGTGGCCCGCTCGGCGCTGCTCGGGATGCGGCGGGCTGGCGAGCTCTACAGCGTGCCGATCCTCGGCGGTCACCTCACGCTGCACGACGGGGAGCCCGCGGTGTCAGCATTCGGCGTCGGTACGACCAATGGGCAAGCGTTGTCGGTGACCCGGGTGCAAGCCGGACAAAGTCTGCTGGTAGCCGCCGCGCTGGAGGGCCGGATGCGCGCGGACTTCCCATTCTTTCCGGCTTTCGAGCAGCGCGGGTCGCGCTGCGCTGGGGACGTGCGGCTCTTCGCCGAGCTCGCCGAGTCCGGGGCGTGCGTGGCGGCCAAGGACATCAGCATGGCCGGGTTGGTCGGCTCACTGGCGATGCTCCTGGAGTGGGGACGCCACGGCGTCGTACTCGACCTAGACGCGGTACCAACGCCGCCCTGCGTCGAGTTGCGAGCGTGGCTGACCTGCTTTCCCAGCTTCGGATTTCTGCTCTGCTCCCCGGCAGGTCGCGAGGCGGACTGCGCTCAGCCGTTTCTCGATCGCGGACTGCACGCAGTCGCGGTGGGCCGGATCGACGATTCGGGGCAACTTGCGCTGCGACTCGGCGGCGCCTGCGCTACCGTCCTCGACCTGGCCGTCGACGACGTCACCCGGCTCGGCCGGACCTGACGTGGTATCCCTGTCGGCTCCCGGTCACGACCTCGCCAAGCGGTGGATAGGCCGCCCTGCACCGGTCGGCTCGCAGCGCGATATCGGTGACCAGGCTGAAAATGCGCACGGCGAGCGCCTGATCCCGCCACTCATGGCAGGCGGCGAATTCCAGCCACTGCCCAGGCGGAACCAGACCTGCGCTGGAATAGTCCAGTTCGTCCCAGGTTACCGCGAGCTCAACGAGCTCGAGCAACTCGTTGACGTCGGACTCGACGGTGAGCAGCCGGTCGTGGTGCTGGCGCAATGCCGGATCCACCCGGCAGCCGGCTCGGCAGGGCAGCGCCACGACTCGCTCGTTGGTATGGGGCCGGGGAACAGTCATCCGGGGCCTCCTGTTGCTGGGATGCTGGGATGAATGTCCCGGTCACAGTGCTCCACCGCGTTGCAGGTGTGTTGCACGCAGATGAAACACCGCACATTCCGGGCCGAGGAGGGCATCAGTGACTACTCGTTCGGTGGACGCCACCTGGGATGGTGGGCTCCGTTGCCGGGTGTCCGCCGGACGTTTTGAGCTGATTGTCGACGAGCCTGAGTCGGTCGGTGGGAGCGACCAGGGCCCGCAGCCCACCGAGCTGTTGCTCGCCTCCATCGCATCCTGCTTCACGCTGGCGCTGGCCCATTCCGCCGGCAAGCGGGGCATCGAACTGGCTGGGCTGCGGGTTCGGGCAACCGGCACCTACGACGGCCCCAGCTTCTCGGCGATCCGGCTCTCGGTGCAGGCCGAGGCGCCAGACTCGGATACCCTGCGCCGGCTGGTGCCCGCCGCGAAACGGTTGTGCTACGTCACCAATACCCTGCGTCGCAGCCCGGTTCTGGACATCGACTGCTTGTGATCGTCAGCCTCGCCACAGCGGTTACCGGCCTCTACCGACCACCGTTACAAGGGGTGAGTGACGCTGAAACAGAAGTGGACGCAGGCGAAGAAGAATTCACCTTGGTCAAGCTGGTGCTGCTCCGCCACCCAGGCGGCGACATCGTCCGTGGTGAGGTAGCGTCGGCCGGTAACGAGACCGCACTGACTCCTCTCCGGACGACCCGGACACGCGGCCTGGAGTGGGCCATCGGCTCCTCGAAGCCCGGGTTCCAATACGGACCACAACAGTTCTAGCACGCGGTGTCGCTGTGAGAGGTGTCTGAGTGACCGACATCAAGCACTACCTGGTCGGGGAGCACATCGAGGATTTCAATTCCGGATTGATCAGCCGGAGGGAGTTGCTCCGCCGGTGACCCTGATAACCGGGAGCAGGCGCCCTCCCGTCCGAGTGCGGCCCGTGCCTGCTCCAACCATCTCCCAGTACCTCTGTAGCAGCTGTAGCACGCACCAGGCTCGGGCAGCGTGAGCGCGCCTCAGATCACCCTGACCGCCAGGCTCACCACCTCGGCGGTGGACGCTCGGCGAGGCGTCGTGCGGCTGCACCAGGAGGTGCTCGATGCGCTGGGCTTGCGGCCGTGGGATGCCGTGCGGCTGACCGGTGCTCGGTCCAGCGCCGCGCTCGCCGCAGCGGGGCAAACCCCACCCGGCACGGCGCTGGTCGACGACCTGACGTTGTCCAATCTGGGCTTGACCGACGGATCCGAAGTGGTGCTCACGCCGGTGCAGGTGCCGGCGGCCCGCTCAATCACCTTCGCCGGATCTGCGCTGGTCAGCCAGGCGGTGAGCACTGAGATGCTGCGGCTCGCGCTGGCCGGCAAGGTGCTGACCACCGGGGACGCGGTATCCCTGCTCCCGCAGGACGTAGCCCCTGGATCGGATGCGTCTGCAGTGCGTAGCCGGCTGGCTACCGCGATCGGAATGACCTGGACCACTGAGCTGCTCACCGTGACGGCCACCGACCCAGCCGGCCCGGTTGCCCCGCATCCCTCCACGGTGGTCGGCTGGCGGGACGGTCTACGCACCGGCGAGCAGCCCACGCACGAGCAGCCCCTGCCCAGCAGCACCACGCCCGAGATCCAGGCGTCCGTCGTGGCCGAGCTGGTGGGAGTCCAGGATGCCGCTCGGCGGCTGGCCGAGTGGTTCGAGCTCACCTTTCGCCGCCCCGAACTACTGCGCAGGCTCGGCGCAAGCACCCGCCTCGGGGTAGTGGTGCAGGGCCCCGAGGGCGTCGGGAAGGCCACCCTGGTGCGGGCGGTGGCCCGCGAGGCCGGACTCCACGTCGTCGAGCTGGCGGCGCCGAGCGTCGCAGCAGTGGAGCCCGCGGCCGCCGCTATGCGGGTGCGCGATGTGGTTGCAGACGCAGGCAAGCGGCAACCGAGCGTGCTGCTGATTACCGACGTGGAGGCGCTGCTGCCGGCCACCAACCCGCCGCCGCTGGCCACGGTCGTGCTCGACTCACTGGGTCCCATGGTGGACGGTGTCGCCCTGGTGGTCACCACCGCGCACCCCGAGTCGGTTGATCCGCGGCTGCGCGCGCCGGAGCTGGTCGACCGCGAACTCTCGCTGGGAGCACCCGATGCCCGCACGCGCGCAGAGATCCTCCGGGTCCTGCTCAGCACGCTGCCGCTGGCCACCGACGTCGACCTGGTGACCGTCGGGCAGCGCACCCCGGGATTCGTCGCCGCCGATCTCCTCGCGCTGCGTCGCGAGGCAGCGGTGCGGGCGGCACTGCGCCACGCGGCCGATGCCGGCACTGATCTTATGGTCACCCAGCAGGACCTGATCGATGCGCTGAACACCGTCCGGCCCATCTCCATGTCCACTTCGGACACCATCAACACCGGCGGACTCACTCTGGACGAGGTCGGTGACCTGACGCAGACCAAGCAAGCGCTCACCGAGGCGGTGCTGTGGCCGCTGCGCTACCCCGATTCGTTCACCCGGCTCGGTATCGACCCGCCGCGCGGGGTATTGCTCTACGGCCCGCCCGGTTGCGGCAAGACCTTCCTGGTCCGGGCGCTCGCCGGGTCGGGCGCGCTCAACGTGTTCTCCGTCAAGGGGGCCGAGCTGCTGGACAAATGGGTCGGCGAGTCCGAACGGGCGGTGCGCGAGCTGTTCCGCCGGGCCCGCGACGCAGCACCTGCGCTGATCTTTCTCGACGAGGTCGACGCGCTGGCGCCCCGCCGCGGCGGGTCCGGCGACGCCGGCGTCGCC
>JBOHFK010000207.1:0-7432 GCA_050699635.1 Pseudonocardiaceae bacterium
GGGCCCTACCACACCCCACCAGCCGACCCCCGCTACCCGCACCCGTCCGCAGCCCGGCGGGTAGCGGGGGGCCGCTACCCCGGTAGACCCCCCAGGTAACGGGCCCTGACCAGCACGGTAGCGGGGGGTAGACCCCCCACCACCCCGACTGCCTCGAACCCGTTTCCCGGCGTTATACGCCGCCCCACCGCACCGTCACCGGTTCCCGCGCCAACCCGGCACCTCCACATCTGACCACGCTCAGTGACCAGAAGGGCGCCAACACGTGACCGACCACGACGACCAGCGCCCCGCTTCCACCACCACCACCGGAAAGGGCGTTCCCACCCTGACCCACCGCCAGCAGCACACCTCACCCGCCACTCCGGACGTCGGCGCCACCGCACAGCACACACCGGTCACCACGGCGCAACCACTAGCCACCTACATCCGCCACGTCGTAGACACAGCACCACGCCCCACCCCCGACCAACTGGCACGCCTCGCAGGCCTACTACGCAACACCGACGACGATCCCGACATGCCAAGCTGAATAACATGGACCGAGCTCCCTAATAGGTACTTCTAGCAAGGTGACTTGTTGATAAAATAACTCTCCTGTCGAGCTCGGGAAGCTGAGGCTGGTCCTGCTGGGCGGCAGCGCGGGAATCTGTCCGTGGGAGGACGCCATGGAGGGCCGGCGTCCTTAGCATGGGTGGGTGGTGCTGCCCCGTTGGGTGCGACCGGCTGGGCTCGGGTTGTTGTGCCTGCTGGTGGTACTGGCGTGGGCTCAGCTCGGTGTGCAGGGTTCCCTGGGCGGTTGGGCCATCGGGGGCGGGGTCGCGGCTGTGGCGCTGTGCGTGGCTATCGACCGGTTGGCGCCTCATTCTCTCGCGGTGGTGCCTGCGGTTCTGGGGTCGGGCGCGGTGGTGGCGCTGACCGACGCCCAACCGAGCAACGTCGGCTGGTTCGTGCTGGTCTGCTGCGCCGGGCTGGTGGCGCTGCGGCTGCCGTTCGGGCCCGGACTCATCGGATGGTTCGTGGCGGTGGTCGTGATCGTGGTCGCGGCGATAACCCAACCGGACGCGGGATGGCCGAACTGGGTGGCAGGCACTTCGATCGTCTTCTGGGTCTGCTGGGCCGGGCGACATCGCATCGAGCTGATCGAGCGGCTGCACCGGGCCGAGTCGGCCGCCTCGGCGGCGGCGGCGGTCACCGAGCGGCAGCGGCTGGCCGGGGACCTGCACGACATCGTGGCGCACACGTTGGCCGTGACGGTGCTGCATCTGGGTGGGGCGCGGCTGGCTCTGGCGCACGAGCCCGGTGAGGCCGAGGCGGGGATCGCGGAGGCGGAACGGCTGGCCCGGCGAAGCATGACCGAGCTACGCCGGGTGGTCCGGGTCCTCGCCGAGGACGACACCGACCCGGCTGATCCGATCGCGGCGCCGCAACCGACCGCAGCACAGCTGCCGGCGCTGCTGGACGAATACCGGTCGGCCGGGCTCGTGGTCTCGGCCACTCTGGCCGAGGACCTGACCGCGGTGAGCCCCACCACCGGCCTGATCCTGTACCGGCTGGTGCGGGAGGCGTTGGCCAATGCCAGCCGTCATGCGCCCGGTCAGCCGGTCGAGGTGCGGGTGCAGGTATCGCCCGATGGAGCGGTGAGTGTGACCGTGGCCAATCCGTGTCCGACCCAGAACCTACGGTGGACCAGCGGCATGGGGCTGCGCACGATGACCGACCGGGTTCGGATACTGGACGGGCAGCTCAGCGCTGGTCCCGAGGAAGAGCGATGGGTGGTCCGAGCGGTGCTGCCGGCGTGATCTCAGTGGTGCTCGTCGACGACCAGGAGCTCGCCCGCGCCGGACTGCGCACCATCCTTCGACCCACCTACGGCTTCGAGGTCGTCGGTGAGGCTCCCGACGGCGCGGAGGCGCTCGCCGTGGTGACCCGGACCCGCCCGGATGCGGTGGTGATGGATGTCCGGATGCCTCGGGTGGACGGTGTGGCGGCCACCCGGGCGCTGCTCGCCGAGGATCCCTCGGCGCGGATCCTGGTGCTGACCACATTCGGTGAGGACAGCGTGCTGGCTGCGGCGCTGCGAGCCGGTGCGTCGGGCTTCTGCCTCAAGGACGCGCCGGCCGAGGACATCCAGCGGGCCGTGCGCGCGGTGGCCGCCGGCGACGGATGGCTCGATCCGGCGGTATGCGGCCGGGTACTGCGCCGTTACCGCAGCGACCCGGGCACCGATCCCGAAGCCGGGCGCAGGCTGGACACGCTGACCGCCCGCGAGCTCGACGTGCTCCGGCTGATCGGGCGAGGGTTGTCCAACGCCGAGATCGCCCGGCGGCTGTTCGTCGGCGAAGGAACCGTCAAGACCCACGTCGGTCGGATCTTCACCAAGCTGGCCGTCCGCGACCGGACCGCGGCCGTCGTCTTCGCCTTCGACCACGGCGTGGTCCAACCCGGGCAACCCGCGTCTCCCTCCGCGGACTGACCCGACGATCGGCCTCCAGCCAGACGACGCGGGGGGCACCGCCTCGCCACGCTGTCCACGACGGTTCCTCCGACGGCAGAAAAGGGCTAAGCCATGACAACGACCACGGCGTCGCCGGTGTCCGGCGTCGGTCACTCGCTCGCGGAGGCGTTGCGATGGCATCGCCCGCTGATGAGTCTGGCCGTGGCCATGGCCGGCCTGGCGGTCGTCGGGATTGTCGGCATGCTCACCGACGATCGTGTCCTCACCGGTCTGCCCATCTGGGACAAGCCGACCAAGTTCGCCCTGTCGGTCTTGATCTACTCCGTGACGTGGTCCTGGCTCATCGCCCAGCTCAGGCGCGCGCGCCGGATCGCCTGGTGGGCGGGCACCGCGTCGGCGGTGTTCCTCGGAGTGGAGATGGTGATCGTCGTCGGTCAGGTGATCCGCGGCACGACCAGCCACTTCAACCAGACCACCCCCGTCAACGCCGCCCTCTGGAAGATCATGTCTGCCTCGATCGCGCCGGTGTGGGTAGCCACGCTGATCGTCTGCGTGATCCTGCTGCGCAACCCGGGCCCGGACCGGGGCCGCAACCTCGCGGTGCGCGCCGGGACGGTGATCGCGGTCGTCGGGATGGCGCTCGGTGGTCTGATGACCATCCCCACCGCGGGCCAGATCGCCGCTGGTGCCCGGATCGTCGGCGCCCACACGGTCGGGCTCGCCGACGGCGGGCCCGGGTTGCCGCTGCTCGGGTGGAGCACCGTCGGTGGTGACCTGCGGATCCCGCACTTCGTCGGGATGCACGCGCTCCAGCTCATCCCACTGGTGGCGATCGGCCTGGAGTTCCTCGGCCGCAACCGGCCGGTGCTGCGCCGGCCGGCGGTCAAGGTCCGGCTGATCGGGGTGGCTGTGGCCGGCTACGCCACCCTGCTCGCCGTGCTCACCTGGCAGGCATTGCGCGGCCAGTCGATCGTGCACCCGGACCTGCTGACCGGTCTCGCGCTCGCCGCCATCGTCCTAGGCGTCGGCGCGGGCATCACCGTCGCCCTCCGCGCCCGTACTCCGCAGCGGCTGGTCACAAAGTCGTAGATCTAACGGACACGCCATAGCGCCGAGCTGCGCCACGCTCCGGGGCCGGGACGGAGGGGGCGCGCAGCCGGGCCAGCCCAGGCGGTGCGTGATGTCGGCGGCTCGGCAGCGGCATCTCGTGTCGACGCCATGACCACCGCGATCAGTGCGGCGAGTTCCTCGTCCGACGGTTCACCGCGCACGATCCGCACCTCCGGTGGACCGCTTCTGGGTTCGCTCATCGGTGCCGGACTCCATCTGCAGCTTGCTGGCCAGCTGGTCCACATCCTGGGCGTCCAGCACCGCGGTAGCCCGGATGGAGCCATCCAGGGTCAGCCACATCCGCGCGGCCCGCCCGACACCCTGCCGGGTGATGATCAGAGTAGCTGGCCCGTCCTCGGGTGTCTGCACCCGCATCGTGGCCCGATAGGTCTCCTCCGGGGTGCTCACCAGCCGTACACCTCTCTGCGTGGAACCGCCGTTCGGCCTGGACTCGGGGGATCACGGGCCGAACGGCGGGGCTCGTGGCCTGCCCCGCCGGGCACGGGCGAACGAGCACGACGGGACAGGTTGCCGATCGCCACTGAACCGCTGGCTAGGACGACCGACTGTGCGGACTCTAACTTAGGAAGTTTCCTCAAGACAATACCTCAGTGATAGACCCGCGTCGGGAGCGCAAGCGCGCAGCGTGCACACTGTGCCTTTCACTCCTGCCTGGACACCGGAGGTTTCCATGACCCATGGACCTGGTCCCACGGTCCGGCGCCGGCAGCTCGGCAAGGAACTGCGCCAGCTCCGGGAGCACGCTGGCAAGACCATCGCCGAAGCCGCGCAATGGGTCGGCATCAAATCCCCGACGGTCAGCAAGATCGAGAACGGTCGGCAGGCCATCCGGCCGACCAACGTCCGGCTCCTGCTGCAGCTCTACGGGATCGAGGCGCCGCTGGCCGACACCTTGATCAGACTGGCAGGAGAGGCCAGCCAGCGTGGCTGGTGGGCCAGCTACGGCGACACCGTGCCGGACTGGTTCCGCAACTTCGTGGGGCTGGAGGCCGACGCCAGCGAGATCGACGGTTACGACTCCGAGCTGGTCCCCGGCCAGCTCCAGACCGCCGAGTACGCCGAGGCCATCACCTTGGCCGCGCACCCGAACACCACGCCGTCCGAGCTGAAACGTATGGTCACCTTTCGCCACGAACGGCAGGAGCGGCTGGCCGGCAACACCCCGCCGCGACTGCACTTCGTACTCAACGAGGCGGTGCTGCGCCGGCCCGTGGGCGGTGCGGAGGCGTTCGCCAGGCAACTCGACTACCTGATCGAGATGTCCCAGCGCCCGCATATCGATCTGCAGGTGCTGCCGTTCTCGGCTGGACCGCACGTCGCCATGGGCCAGACCTTTCGGGTCATGCGGTTCCCCGGGGACGAGGCCGGGCTGGATTTCGTCTATCTGGAGAACGATCGCGGCGCGCTGTACCTGGAGCGCCCGGCGGATGTCGTGCGCTACCAGACGATCTTCAACCAGCTCGTGGCGACCGCTCTCGCCAGCGTCGAGACCAGCCGGTTTCTTGCTAAAGTTCGAGGAGAAACGGGCGAACGAGAGTAGGTGCACCATGGACCTCACCGGCGCCACCTGGCGCAAGTCCACCCGCAGCAACGGTTCGGGCGGCGACTGCGTCGAGGTCGCCGATCTGGACGGCTGCCGCGCCGTCCGCGACAGCAAGAACCCCGTCGGCTTGGCGCTGTTCGTCACCGGAGCCGAGTGGGCAGCGTTCACCACAGGCATCCGCAACGGCGAGTTCGGCTGACCTACCTGGTGATCGGACAGATCCTCGGGTTGGCAACGCCGCTGCTCGGCGAACTCACCAGTGGTGCTGTTCAGCCCACGTAGGCATTTCCGCTGAGCCCGAAGGCTGAGGTTAACCGACCTCACCTGTATCATCGGGGATATGTGTGACTTAAATCCGACCGACAGTCGGCACATCGTCGCGGCACTCAACGAGATCAGCGGGCTGGCCCAACAGGTCGGCGCGCACGCGACATCGATCACCGAAACCGCCTACATGGACCATGAGGGGCTCGGTGAGGTGTTGGCAATACTGAAGGATCATGTGGCTACTGTGCATCAGTGGGTGACGGAGAAGCCCCTGCAGCACGCGGCGCAAGCGGAGCACTGAGCAACCTCGGTGTCACCGGAGGTATCGAGGCGTTCGCCAGACAACTCGACAACCAACTTGGTGATCTGCTGAGCCGCCAGCCCGCTCACCGACGTGCCGCGCTCAGCGGCGATCACCTTCGCTCGATGGATCAGCTCTTCGTCTAGCTGGACCGTCAGGTTGCGCTTCATGTCCACAGCATTTCAGGTGGGCCAGCTGACCCACTGTGGCAATGTTGCCCGCTCACAAGGGGATGTTGCCGTGTTTTTTCGGGGGCAGGGTTTGGCGCTTGTCCTTGAGCATGCGCAGGGCGCGGGCCACCTGGGATCGGGTGTGGCTGGGCGGGATCACGGCGTCGATGTAACCGCGGTCGGCGGCGACATAAGGGTTGAGCAGGGCGTCTTCGTAGTCCTGCTGCCGCTGGGCGCGCAGCGCCTCGACATCGCCGGCGGACGCGCGCGCGAGTTCCTTGCGGTGCAGGATGTTCGCCGCGCCAGCGGCGCCCATCACCGCGATCTGCGCTGTCGGCCAGGCGAGATTGAGATCCGCGCCGAGGTGCTTGGAGCCCATCACGTCGTAGGCGCCGCCGTAGGCCTTTCGAGTGATCACCGTGATCTTGGGCACCGTGGCCTCGGCGTAGGCGTAGATCAGCTTGGCGCCGCGCCGGATGATGCCGTTCCACTCCTGGTCGGTGCCGGGCAGGAAGCCAGGCACGTCGACGAAAGTGAGCAGTGGGACGTTAAACGCGTCGCAGGTCCGCACGAACCGCGCGGCCTTCTCGCTGGCGTCGATGTCCAGGCAGCCCGCCAGCTGGGTGGGCTGGTTGGCCACGACACCCACGCTGCGGCCCTCCACCCGGCCGAAGCCGACGACAATGTTGGGCGCGAAGAGCTCGTGCACTTCCAGGAACTCGCCGTCGTCGATGACGCGGCTGATCACCTCATGGATGTCGTAGGGCGCTTTCGCCGAGTCGGGGATCAGCAAGTCCAGTTCGAGGTCGGCGGAGGTCACGGTGTCGGCCACCGGCGCGTCGAACACCGGCGGCTCGGCGAGGTTGTTCGACGGCAGAAACGACAGCAGCTCCTTGACGTAGGTCAGCGCGTCCGGCTCGTCGGTGCCCAGGTAATGCGCGTTGCCCGACTTGGTGTTGTGCGTGCGGCCGCCGCCGAGCTCCTCGAAGCCGACTTCCTCGCCGGTCACCGTCTTGATCACGTCCGGACCGGTGATGAACATGGCGGAGGTCTGATCGACCATCACAGTGAAGTCGGTCAGCGCGGGGGAGTAGACGTGCCCGCCCGCGCATGAGCCCATGATCAATGAGATCTGCGGGATCACTCCCGACGCGTGCGTGTTGCGCAGGAAGATCCCGCCATACAAAGCCAGCGAGACCACACCCTCCTGGATCCGGGCGCCACCGCCCTCGTTGATCCCGATGATCGGGCAGCCGATCTTCATCGCCAGGTCCATCACCTTGACGATCTTCTCGCCGTACACCTCGCCGAGGCTGCCACCGAAGACCGACGCGTCCTGGCTGAACACGCACACCGGGCGGCCGTCGATGGTGCCGTAGCCGGTGACCACGCCGTCGCCGTAGGGGCGGTAGGTCTGCTGCCCGAAGTCGGCGCAGCGGTGCCGGGCCAGCTCATCGAGCTCGGTGAATGACCCGGCGTCCAGCAGCGCCTCGATCCGCTCCCGGGCGGTCTGACGGCCCTTGGCGTGCTGGCGCGCCGCTGCGCGGGCCGATCCGGCGTGC
>JBOHFK010000208.1:0-7410 GCA_050699635.1 Pseudonocardiaceae bacterium
AGGGGGCAACCCGGGAGCAGGCTCATGCCGATGGCCGGCTGGTCGGGTGCCTCGTCGATCCATAAGGGTGTCGGTGCGTAGTCGGCGCCGTGCCGCGCGAGCAGGGTCAGGGCACGCCACTCACGCTGGGCGCGCCGCCGCTCGTCGAGCTTGTAGATCTTGATGCAGAGCGGTCCGTCGGGCCCGGCCCAGGAGTAGACGTGGTTGTTTCGTCCGCCGGTGAGAGGGCGTAGGCCCCATGCCTCGAGGGTCTGCTGGTGGGGCGCTCCGCCGGGGGTGCGGCTGCGGCGCAGGTCGGTAAGAAGCGCCGTGGGTGCTGGGGGATGACCGGTGGACAGCAGCTGCATAGAGCTCCCCTGGACGGTGCGTGACGCGGTGGACACGTGCTGTGCGGGACGCAGCCTAGGAGGCAGGAAGGGCAACGTGTGGGAGGCCCGTGCACCGGGGGGTTGTGGCACCTGATCCGGCGGGGCCGAGGCCCAGCGTGTTGAGGGCTTGGTGCACCGCGTGGTGTACCTCGACGGGCCTCAGGGTTCCCACGTCCAGGACGGTGAGCTGGGGATCGCGTTGTGCGAGTTCGGTGTAAGCCTGGTCGACCCAATGCAGGTAGGAGCGGTGTTCGGGGGCGGGTTCCTGCTGGTCACGGTGGGACGTTCGGCGCAGCGCCTCGTTGACGGGCAGGCGCAGCCAGAATGCGTGGACGCGTCGTTGACCGGTGAGTGCGGCCAGGGTTTGTACCCAGTTGATGGCGAGGTCCGCGCTGGCGCGGTGGTCGCGCAGCAGGCTGGCTACCGCGTAGGACTGCATGGTGTGGATCCCGCGGTCTTCGATGACCACCGTGTCCGGGTTGTCCTTGAGCGCGCGGTCGATGCGGGTGGCGACGATGTCGGCGCGGATGGCGGCGGCGAGGAGTGTGTCGGTGATGGCATCGCCGTGGCGCATGTAGGGGTCGCCGGAGGAGGCGAACAGGTCGATGAGTGTGGAGCCCACGGGGTCGGTGTGCAGGGTCGCGAGGTCCGGCAGGGTCACAGCTGACAGCCCGTGCTGGGTGAGGCACCGGGCGAGCAGGGCGGCTTGGGTGGATTTGCCCGCGCCGGGTAGCCCTTCGAAGCTGATCAGCATGATGCACCGTGCGGTGCCTGCTGGCGTGGGGCGGCTCCGGAGACGTCTGTCCTGATCGCGGCTTGGACGGCGGCGAGGATGTGATCCCGCAGTGCGGGGGCTGCGGCGATGGTGAAGCGTGAGCTGGTGGTGTGCGGCGCGCCGTCGACATCGACTGGCGCGGCGCGGGCTTCGCGGGCGATCACGGTTCCGGCAGCCATGTCCCAGGCACGATTGCCTAACGTGATCGACGCGTCGAGCGTCCCATCGGCGACCCAGGCCAGGTCCACGGCGGCGGAGCCGAGCATCCGCACGCGTTGGACGCGCGGCGCGAGGTGAGCGTGCAGGGCCAGTGCGGTCCGGTTCCGTGAGGGGGCGCCGAGGCCGGTGCCGTAGTCCCCGACGGCCACAATTGCCTCGGAGAGGATCGCGGTGGGGGCCGCTGTGATCGGCTGGTCGTTGCGCCACGCCCCGAGACCCTCGGCCGCCCAGTAGCGCTGCCCGAGAAACGGCAGGGCGATGACTCCGAGCACGGCGTGTTGTTCGTGCACCAGGGCCAGGGAGATGCCGTTGAGCGGCAGACCGCGCGCGAGGTTCGCGGTGCCGTCGATGGGGTCGAGCACCCAGCAGGTTGGTGCGTCGATCCCGCCTTCCTCTTCGCCCAGGAATCCGACCGTGGGAGTTGCCTGGCTGAGGAACTCGCGGATCATGCGCTCGACCGCGAGGTCGACGTCGGTGGCCATGTCGCGGTCGCCCTTGGGCCTGACCTGGCTGGGTTGGTGGGTGCGTACGTGTGTTTCGGCCATGTCCATCGCCCGCAGGGCGACGGGCACCAGCGAGGTGAGGTCCGGTTTCACGCGGTGGTCTCGTTGCCCGACGGCCTGGCGGCGGGGTGGACCGGGTCGGGGTCGGTGGGCAATGGATGGTGCAGGTAGGACAGTGCGCGGTCGGCGCACTCGGGTAGGGGCCCGGTGGTGTCCAGGCGCAGTTTCGGATCGGGGATCGGATCGGCGCTGGCTCGTAGCCGCCGGTAGAGCCGGATGTCGCGGTTGGCTGCGGGGTGCGTGCCGCGGGCGGTGTCGGCGCGCAGGCGTTGATCGATGGTGGTGTCGGGGCAGACGCACTCGATCAGCCGCAACGGTTGCCGGGTGCGGGACGCGAACCGGCGTACTTGGGCGACCTGGTAGGCGCGGGAGCAGGTGCGACCGTCGAAGATGACGATGGAGCAGGGAGTGTGGCGCAGGTGCCAGGCGGCGGTCCGGAACATGGTGCCCACGCAGAAGTCGTCCTGCTCGCGGGTGTAGAGGGTGTCCTGGGGCCCGAACAGCGCGTGCCGGACGCGGTCTTTGTCCAGCAGCAACAAGCGGCCCTCTAGGCGGTGGACGAGTTCGGCGGCCAGCGAGCTCTTGCCGGTGCCGGGTAACCCGGCCAACTGAACGATCACCGCTGTGCCCCAGCCGACAACGGCGCTGGTGGAAGCCCCGGCCAGAGGCGCTGGAGTCGCGCCCATCCGGCCGCCGCTTCGCGGGGCACGCGCGGAGCGGGAGTCAGGTGCGCGGCGGTGAGGAGCTCGCAGGCTCGGGCCAGGCGCAGCGCGTCGGCGCAGATCGCCCATCGTGCTGCGCCGGCCGCCGGTGGTGTGGGTGCGGTCCGGTCGAGGCGAGCCAGACAATGCAGGAGCGCGTCAGGTGCCGCCAGGACCGGCAGCAGTTGGTCGTGACCGGGCAGTGGTTGCCAGACTCGTCGGCTCAGGATCTCCCGGATGCCGTCCTGGCTGTGCGTGTGGTGCACCGACAGGGCCAGGTCGATGGTGATGCGTGGCACCACCGTGTCATCCAGATGGCGGGTAAGAGTCGTTGCCTCCGCGTGACTGCATTGGTATCCGAGCCCAGTGAGCATCGTGCGGGCGGCTGTGATGTCTTCGGGGGCGAGTAGGAGATCGAGATCGGTGAATTGCCGGGCGCCGCTGCCTTCGTAGAGGTTGGACTCCGCGGCGATGCCGTTGAGCGCGGCCGCGGTGAGGTCGGCCTCGCCGAGGGCGATCATGATCCGGGCGGTCTCGGCGCGGTAGACGCTGGTGAGGTACTGATTGGCGCGCAGCGTGGCGGCCAGGAAGCGGCTGATCGCGCGGGGGAGATGGCGGTCGAGTTCGGTGGTCGCGAACCGGTCGGCGAGCAGGCAGAGCACCTTGTGCAGGATCGCCTGCTCGATGAGCCCACCCAGGCCAGCCTGCCAGTCGCGGACCGGCCAGTCGGGCAGGTGCGGCTGGTCGGGTGGCGGGGGCCAGCACAGTGCACGCAACACGGCATCGTCGGCTGCAGCGGCTGTCACTGCCTTCGCACTGCCGCTCCGGTTAGTGATCATGTGCTGACGGGATGTCGGCGAGTAGCGCGCTGATCTGGGCGGCCAGCGCTGCGGGATGGCCGTCGACGGGTAGGCGGTAGCAGGGCACGGTGGCAGCGAGGTTCTCGACCACGTGACGGAGGTTCTCGGCGGTGCGGGCGGCCGGAGCGGTGCCGATCAGCCAGTGGTTGATGTGCGAGCTGACACCGGACGAGGGATCGAGCATGAACAGCCGGGTGGCCAGCAGCACCTCATAGGCGTCGTCGGCTGAGACGGCCGTGGGTGCAGCGCCGTTGGCGCCGGAGCTGAGGTGGGGCCACAGCATGAGGCGGGGACGGACCTTGGAGACGATCACGCCTTCAGACAGCAGCCGGGAGAACTCGGGAGGCTCGATCGTGACCTTGTCCCGGTGATGCCACCGCTGATGCTCCGGAAGGTCACGGAGATCGACCGGCGCGAGATCGGCCAGCTCTGGCATGGCCAGCAGGGTGCCGACGCCCACGCGGATGCGCGCCGGCCAGGGGCGGCCGACGAGGTCTCCGCCCTCCCGGCGTAGCAGCAGCCGATCGTTGGTGACGTAGTCGCCGCCGAGCAGTCGCAGGCTGGTGAGCAGGGTTGTGGTCTTGCCGGCGCCCCGATGTCCGGTGATCAGCACGCCACGCCCGCGGTGGGTGAACGCCGCGGCGTGGGCGTAGACGGCGCCGGCGGCCAGCAGCTGCGCGGTCATGGCCTGGCGCACCAGGCGGGCCGCCCAGTACCGCGCGGACTGCACGCTGGTGCAGTGCGCGGTGATGGTCGCGGTGCTGTGGTCGGCGTGGATGATCGTGGCGTGCTCGGCCACCCAGTACGTCTGACCGCGAGCCGAGCTCACCACCCGCGCGTGGAGCCGAGGACCGATCTCGCGCCGCGGTGCGTCGGCGAAGACTCCGCTTACAGCCGTGGTGTCCAGCACCGCCGCCGTACACATGGTGATGTCCCACCCGGCCCGCCCGCGTTCGGGTGGGGTGATGCGGTAGCTGTAGAGGGTGTCGATGGCTGTCTGTGTCACCTCGACGCGATCGGCGCGGAAGGTCACCGACCCCTCGCCCTGCCGAAACCTAACGGCGTGCCACCGACCGCTCCCGGAGCCGGCGAGGTCATCGAGTACGGCGGCCAGGCGAGGGGACATAGCGGGTTCTCCTGGTCAGCTCAGAGATCACCGGGTGGTGACAGCGAACGGGATGCGCGGTTGCTGGGCATGGGTCAGTGCCTGACGCAGCAACCGAGCCAGCTCGGTGTCGGCGGCGTGCTGGTAGAACGCGGCGAGGCCTTCGGGTTCCAGCATGCCGCGGACCCAATCCGGAGCGCTGACTTGGCGGATGGGCGAGTAGGTCCCCAGCTCCGAGGGTTCACCGCTGATCGCGTTGCCCGCACCCCAGCGGATGACTGCGATCTTCACCGCTGTCCTGGCGTGGTATTTCAGCTGGTCCTGCTGAGCGGCGTCGCGGCTGCCGTGTCCGGGGGCGGGGGTGTCGGCGTCGGTGTAGATGTTGAACACGGCCGCCGGGCCGGCCAGCACCGCGGTCAGGTGCCACGCCCCCAACGGGATGATCGCGATGTCGCCGGGCCCGCACACCTGGTAGCGCAACCCGAACTGCCCCGCGGCGTCGCGTGTGCTGCTGAGGATGAGCACGCGACCGCTGAGGCACTGGAACACTTCCGACTGCGCGGCGGTGTTCCAGTGCCCGACCGAACGCGTCAGTTCCCGGCTTCCTGGCAGCTCACCGCCCTGGTAGATCACCAGATCCGCGAACCAGTAGCCGGTAGGCGCCCCGCGGGGGGCTAGGACGTCGCGGTAGGCGTGATAGAGCAGGGAATTCTCGCCGCGCGCCACCGCGGCGCGGGCGGCGGCGACGTCGGCCAGGTGTGTCGAGGGGGCAGAGCCGTCCTCGGGGATTCCGCTGAGCAGGTCGGACAACCGTCGTGCGGTGCCCTCACGCGCGACGCCGCCGACGATCAGGTCACCGGCCGGGGACACCGACCACTCCAGCGGTGCGGTGGTGAGCGCGGCGGCGGCCGCGTACGGGTCGCGGCGGATACCCAGGGGAATGATCATGTGGTTGTCCTGCTCGGTTCGGCGGAGCGGGTAGGCGGGTTGGTGCAGATCCGCAGCAGCGCCTCGAGCATCTGATCGAGGTGAGTGATGTCGAGAGCGCTGGGCCGGGAGGGCTTCTCGCGCGGGTTGAAGAACAGCGCCCGGCACCCGGCACCGAGGGCACCGAGCACATCGGTGCGCCAGTCGTTGCCCACGTGCACGACCCGGGCGGGTGTGGTGGCGCTGCGGCTGGCGACGGTGTGGAAGATCTCGGGGCGGGGCTTGGCCAGGCCGACGTCGCTGGAGAACACGGTGTCGTCGAAGATCCCGCTGAACCCGTGTTCGTCAAGGATCAGGCGGGAGACTGACATCGGCGTGGCCAGGGTGTTGGAGGTCAGCACCAGCCGCGCGCCCGCGGTCTTGGTCGCCCACAGCGCGGTGTGCGCTCCGGGTATGACCTGCGGGCATGCCCGGAGCACTGCGTGCGTGTGCGGGATGAGCAGGACGTCGATGAGGCGGTCATCGGTGATGCCCATCGCCGTCACCATCGCAGAGACTTGATCACGAACCGGGGGTTGCTCTCCGCTGGTCCGTTGCCGGTGCAGCGTCTCCTGGCGCACGCTGAGCACGGCCTCGCGCACGGTTGGGGCTGGGACTGGGTGATCGAAGTGCCGCAACACGGTGGCGAACTCGCGCAGTCGCCATTCCGATTCGGCCTCGCGGTCCCCGTAGGTGAGCAACGTGCCCCACAGGTCGACGCTGATCACCCAATCCTGCAGCGGCCCCGCCACGAGGTCCCCGTTCACCGAGATCCTCCGGTCATGCAAGCCGAGGTAGCGGGATTGTGGCTGCGTAGCCACGCGCTGGTCACTGCCGGGTTGGCGCTGCCCATGAGCAGTGATCCGGCGACCACGACGTCGGCTCCCGCAGCTACCAGCGCAGGTACGGTGTCCGAGCGGATCCCGCCGTCGGCGAACACCACGACGTCCCTGCGTCCCCCCGCGGCCAGTACCCGGCGCAGCGCGGCGATGCGGCTGGGGGCCGTGGGGTGCATCGAGCTGCCTTTGGTGCCCAGCACGGTGCCGATCATCACCACCGCGTCGATGGTGCCGAGGTCAGCCGCGACGGTCTCGGGTGCAGTATCCAGCGTCAGTGCCAACCCCGCGGCCTTGCCACAGTCACGGATCCGATGCAGGGCTTCGCCCACGTCATCAGCCTCAGCGTGGACCGTGATCAGATCCGCGCCCGCGCGAGCGAACGCCTCGACGAAATCGGGCGCCCGCTGCGTCATCAGGTGCACGTGGAAGGGCACCGGGGTGTGCTGGCGCAGCGCGGCGACCAGGTCGGGGAAGAACAACGGCTCGGGGATGAACCAGGTGTCGGAGGCGTCAATGTGGAAGAAGTCGGCGTAGGGGGTCAGGCGGGTGACCTCGGCGCCCAGCGCGCCCAGGTCCGCTGACCACAACGACACATCGATCGCCAGCTGCCCCCGGGGCAGGTGATCAGCTAAAGCAGACATGGGCGAACTCCCGTAGCAGTAGGGATGGCTACCCGGCAGGGGCGAAATGCGGGCGGCAGTGCTCGACGGAGCTGATCAGCAGGTCGCGGACCTGCCGGTCGTCGTCCTCGAAGCGGGGGTACACCTCCAGCATCACCGGGATGTCGCCCAGACCGGCCGCGCTCAGGGTGTTCGCGAACCCGGCGACGTCGAAGGTGCCCCGCGGATCCGGCCAGCCCCAGTGCGGGTCTCCCCGGCCGTCGGTGTTGTCTAGCCCTAGTTTCCGGGCTAGTTCGATCTTGAGCCTGTGAGGAGTCCGCTTCGAGTGGGCTGATCTGCTGTTTCTCGGTGTGTCGCCTGGTGTTCGATCTTGTTCTAGTCTATGACCTAAAGG
>JBOHFK010000209.1:0-7379 GCA_050699635.1 Pseudonocardiaceae bacterium
GCGCCGGACACCGCGACTTTCCCATCCAGCAACGCGTTCGGGCTCGTCGCTACTGAGCCCGGCCAGTTCTCCAATACAATGCCGTTCACCCAGGAGTTCCAGGTGACACTGCGGGAAGCTGCCCGCGAGCGCGACAGGCCGATCCAGGCTGGTGAGTACGACCTGACCACGAAGTGCTTCGACGAGTTTGGCATCGAGTTGAAGGGCACTTTCACCGGGGGATTCATCTTCACTACCAATCCTCTGCACTACGACTCAATCCCCAACGGGACTCCGGCGCCGCCGACTCCGACGCCACCGCCTGGGGCGACTCCGACTCCGACTCCGACTCCGACTCCGACCCCGCCCGGCGCAACCCCGACCCCGCCTGAAGCGACGCCTACACCCGCGCCCGGGGTAACGCCGACGACGACCACCCTCCGGGCGTTTCCGAGAACGGCATTTCAGGGCTTCCCGGTGATCCTCCTCGCGAGGGTCTCTCCTCGTAACGCTGATGGAACCGTCCAGTTCAAGGACGGGATCACGAACATCGGCGAACCGGTCGGCGTGTTCGGTGGCTTGGCTTTCGGCTTCGCGACGGGGTTGGATGAGAGCTCGCATGACCTGACCGCAGAGTTCACCCCCACCGACCCGGCTGTCTACGGTTCATCGTCCGATTCAGCGCAGCTGATGGTGAGGTCGCTGTTCGGCTGGCTGTTCTCATTCGGGCGGTGACCGCTAGGTGAGAACCGCCCGTGAGCGGGCGTCAGCGCTCGGGGCGGCGTTCCCGCTCACGGGCGGTGAGGGAGTTCCATGACTGAAGTCCCGCGTTACCGTCTTGCTCGCGTCGCGCCGGGCCACGCTGCGCCGCAGCAGGAAAGGCACCGGGTGAACCATCGACGGGCGCAGCGCGTGGATCGCCCTCGACCACAGGAAGCTGACCCGAAGCCGAGCAGCCCCGAGTACCGGCTGCTCGGCCAGGTGCTGGTCATCGTCGCCGTGCTGGGACTGTCCTTCTTGGCCGAGCTGACCTTGTTGGGCAACCTTCGTCACGACCGGGACCAGGCCCAACTCACTGAGCAATTCCGCAGCGAACTCGCCAACGGAATTGCGCCGATCGGTCCAGTCGATGACAACAACGCTGCGTTGGCCTTAGGTGCGCCGATGGGCCTGCTGGAGATCCCGCGGTTGGGTCTGCGGGAGGTCGTGGTGCAGGGCACGTCGTCGGTTCCGCTGATGTCGGGGCCGGGGCACCGGCGCGACACCCCGTTTCCCGGCCAGGTCGGCACCAGCGTGATCGCCGGGCGGCGGGCCACTTACGGCGGGCCGTTCCGGTCGATCGATCAGCTGCGCGCGGGTGATCAGATCACGGTGACCACCGGGCAGGGCAAGAATACGTTTGCGGTGCTCGGGGTGCGGCGGGCCGGGAACCTGGTGCCACCCGCGCTGACCAGCGGCCAAGGCCGGCTCACCCTGGTCACCACCGACGGATCGCCGTTGTGGCCGACCAACGTGTTGCGCGTGGACGCGAACCTGACCAGGTTCGCCCAAGCCAGGCCCGCCCCGCTGCCCTCCCAGGCACTGCTGGCTGCCGAGGCGGTGATGGCCGGCGACCGCGCGGCGCTCCTGGGCGTTTTCCTATGGTCGATGTTGTTCGCCCTGGTGGCCATCGGGACGGTGTGGCTGCGCTTCCGCGCCGGGGCGTTGCCGGCCTGGCTGATCGGCGTGCCGGTGCTGATCTCAATCGACCTGGTCCTGGTCGACCAGGTCGCGGCTCTGCTGCCGAACATACTGTGAGCCGAAGATGTAGCCCGTGTCGCCGACGCGGTGAAGCCGGGCGGGCGACAGGGGGCTGGGCTCCAGCCGACGCCGTAGCCGGTTCACCACCCGATCCAGGGCGTGGTGATCTCCTTGGGAGGTCCCCCATGCCGCGGCCACGAGAGCGGGGCGGTACACCACCTGGCCGCCCCGAGCCATCAGGACGCGAAGTACCGCCAGTTCGCGGGCGGGCAGGTGCACGACGTAGCCGTCCACGTGCACCCGCCGCCGTGGGGCGTCGAGCACGACGCCGTCGCGATCCGGCACCTGCATCGTCAGCCACCGTCCTCACAAGATTGGGCAGCAAGATTGGGAAAATGTCCATGATAACTCCGCAATTGCGGAGATCTAGTCGCGCGGAGCGAGCCGGCGCGGCGGATCGTCCTCAGCGGTCACATCCAGTCACGTCTCAAGGTTCCGACGCAGTCGCCCCGGGTGTCTGTCCCTTGTGAGATGTGACGCCGTCCCTCCGTCAGCAAGGGGACGGGTGCCGTTCATGTTCGGTGGGCAGCGTTACCCGGGTGAAATCAGTGTGTGCAGATGATCTCAAGAGGCGGGCCTCAGACCGCCGAGCTGGGGGCAACTTGGCCGGTAAAGCGGCGAACCTGACGTGGCCAAGCCGTCATGGGGTAGCCGGTCCGGACCATGATCGCCATCCTGGAAGATTCAGCCGCGGTCAGCGCGGCTCAATCTTCCGAAACGGTGATCATGAACTACTTTTGCGTGATTCGATCTTGGGCGCACTCGCAAATGACCCGCCGGTGGGCACCCTTACGACCCTGCTCCAGTGTCACCATCTTAGCGACAGCGGATCCCTCGTTGGCAAGATCCTGATTCGCACTACGGGGGAGTGACCATCCCGCTGGTCGGGTACCGGAGTGGCGCCATCGCGTCGCCAGGGTAAGGGGGCCCGACCGAACGGTGGCGCGGAGTGTCCGCTCCGCGCCACCACTTCATAAGCGGGGCGCCAGCAGCGGCGCCCGTTCGGATATCCCTGCGTCAAAGAAGTAGTATCGCAAGATTGGCCACCCATTTTCAACAGGAGCGCCGCATCGCGCGGAGAAATTCTTGAACCCGGACGGTGCCACGGGCGACAAACCATTGATTTGCTGACCGGCTCCGCAGGTAGTCATCCCTTGTGGGGCTGGAAGTCATCCCTTGCCCGACTAATGGCAGTTTCTCGTTCACTTTCGCGGCGCAACGTCGCACAATCACCACCGAGACCGCACCCACCGGATGGGTAATGGCGATGCCACGCAGGACACCGTGGCATCGCCTGCTGGCGGCGTTGGTCGCGCTGCTGGGTCTCGTGTTGGGCACGCAGGACCTGCTCGCCCCCGGCGCCGAGGCCGTCCCGCAACCTCCGCCGTGCGGCTTGACCGCAGCGCTGACCCAGTGCGCCACCGGCACCGGGTCGACCTCCGCCATGGTCACTGCTCCCGCCGGGGCCAGGGCCACCACGACCGCGTTCATGGTGACGCCGAGCGGCCCGGTCATCCAGGGCACCCCGGTGATCCTGGTCGCGCAGGTGTCGCCGGCCAACGCAATCGGAACCATCCAGTTCAACGATGGGGACACCGAACTGGGGATGCCACGGCCGGTGATCGGTGGTTTCGCGCTGACCGTGACCTCGAAGCTGGCCAAGGGCACCCATTCACTCACCGCAGTGTTCACCGCTGCCGACCAGGCGGCCTTCGGCCCGTCGATGCCACCTCCGGTATCACTGACGGTGATTGGACCGTCGTAGTTTCCGGAACATCTTCCTGTGCATTCCGTGCGCGAATGAGCACTTTAAGTGATTCACCGGAATGCCCCAGCGGTTCGTGGACCCGAACGTCCTGTACTAATGCAAGTACCGATGCAATCGCATATTCTCGGGCCACATCGTGTCCGGGTGTTCGGCCGCTCTGGCGGCCTCCAGCCGACCCGGGCCGACGGAAGAGGTTGGGGAGATGCCGCAAGTCACCAACGGTATGCCGGTGTGGGATATGACGTGGCGGAAGAGCAGACACAGCAATCCCAACGGCAACTGTGTGGAGTTGGCGGAGCTGACCGGCGGCAAGATCGCCGTTCGCAACTCGCGGTACCCGGGCGGCCCGCTTCAGATCTACCCCCGCGCCGCGATGGCCGCGTTCGTCCGCGCCATGAAGGACGACGGGTTCGGCCAGCGAGCCGGTTGACCCGAGTCCCGCGCTGTCAAGGCGCCTACAGGGTTCCGGATGGTCTTGGTCGAGGTCTATGGTGAGATCGTTCTGTAGTGTTTCACCCGTAGGAGGAATGGTGAAGACGGCTCGGTCGGGTCATGATCTGGCCAGCAGTCACGCTCAGGTACTACCGCAAGGGCCGACCGCGCTGCGCATCATATTGGGCAATCAGCTCCGTCAGCTCCGTGAAGCGAGCGGGATCAGTACCGGAGCAGCTGGCCACGCGATCCGGGCATCCCATGCCAAGATCAGTCGCATGGAGCTCGGACGGGTCGGTTTCAAGGAGCGTGACGTGGCAGATCTGCTCACCCTCTACGGCATTACCGACGAACAAGAGCGCGGGTCGTTCCTGGCGCTGGCCCGGCGGGCCAACGAGCCCGGCTGGTGGCATCACTACAGTGACATCCTGGCGAGCTGGTTCGAGATGTACCTCGGCTTGGAGCAGGCGAGCTCGGTCATCCGCACCTATGAGCCTCAGCTTGTACCTGGACTACTGCAGACTGAGCAGGTCGGGCGCGCCATCATCAAGCTCGGCAACCCGGATTTGTGCGACGCTGATATCGATCGTCGGGTCGCGCTGCGGATGAAACGCCAACAGGTCCTCACCCAACCCGATGCGCCCAACCTGTGGGGCGTGATCGACGAGGCGGCCCTGTGGCGCCTTGATGGTCGCGAGGCGATGCGGGACCAGATCCAGCATCTGATCGAGATGGCCGAGCTTCCCAATCTGACGCTGCAGGTGATGCCGTTCTATTCGGGCGCGCACGCGGCCGTGGGTGGCCCGTTCTCGATCCTGCGGTTCTCCGAACCCGACCTGCCCGACATCGTGTATCTCGAGCAGTTGACCAGCGCCCTGTACCTGGACAAGAGCGAGGATGTCCAGCACTACCTGGTGGTCATGGATCGGTTGTGTGTCCAGGCCAAGTCACCCAGTGAGACGATCAGGTTCCTGAACAGTACCCTGAAAGAGATCTGAGACGCCTGGGTTGATCTAGGCCCGGGTTGAGCTACGACTGTCGAGCTAGGACTTTCGGGCCAGCCCGCAATACTGGTGCACCTCGGCAGGGATTCCGACCTCGCTGCGCTCCGGGCGCCACAGCGAACACGACACGACGCCAGGCTCCAGCAGTTCGAGCCCGTCGAAGAAGCCGATGAGCTCCTGACGGGTGCGGTGCCTGATCGGTGCCCCGCCGCTTTCGTTCCAGTGCCGCATCGACGCGTCCACCGCCGCACCGTGGATTTCCGCGGTGGGATGCGATATTGCCAGATAGCTGCCTGACGGCAGGGCGTCCAGGAGCCGCTTGACCACGGCATGCGCCTGGGCGTCATCGACGATGTAGTTGATGATGCCCAGCAGCATCAACGCGACCGGCGCGGTGAAGTCCAGTGTCTCGACGGCGTCGTGCAGGATTTTCTCGGGGTCGCGCACGTCGGCGTTGAGGTAGGCGGTGCTGCCCTTGGCAGTGCTGGTGAGCAGGGCACGGGCATGAACCAGTACCAGCGGATCATTGTCGACGTAGACGATGCGGCATTCCGGTGCCGTCGCCTGCGCGACCTGGTGGGTGTTGTTCACCGTAGGCAGCCCGGTGCCGATGTCCAGAAGCTGGCGGATTCCTGCCTCTCCCACCATGTATTGCACCGCCCGGACCAGAAAGCCGCGATCGGCGCGAGCGGCGTCGCGCAGATCGGGATCGATGCGCAGAACCTGCGCGCCGACTGCGCGGTCGACCGGGTAGTTGTCCTTACCGCCCAATAGGTAGTCCCAGAACCGGGCCGAATGCGGAATCGTGGTGTCGATGTCCGGAATTCGGCTCCGCTCATCGGCGGGAGACCCGTCGCCCACCAGTCACCTCTCGCCGGTGTGTGCTGATTCTGGCCTGCTGCCGACAACTGTAAGGCACAGGTTATGGACTCGGCCGCGGGAATCTATCAGTCGCAGGGCGTGTCGTCGTGGTCGTCGTCGACCCAGGGGCGGTAGCCTGGTTCGCCGCGATGGGTCGACGGGGTCCCACCGATGTGGGTGATGGTGCACGGCGGCTTCTGAGCTGGCTGGGGTTTTTGGGCCGGGGGTTTTTGGGCAGGCTTGGGCGCGAACGGCCCAGGGGTAACTGGTCGCTGAGCCGTAGAGTGAACCACCTTCACCAGCGGAGCCTCGACCACCTCGCCACTGGCCTGACTGTGTGATGCGTTGATGATGTCGCCCCCGGCCACTCCACCCATGACCATCAGCACGCCGGCCGCAGCACATACCGCGCTGCGCCGGAACTGTGCACCCGCGGCAACCGGGATCCTCACCTGTGGCGTCACGCTTGCTTGCCTCCTACCCTATGGCGAACCGGATCACGCCTTGCTGACCTCGCCGAGTACATCGATATCGACGACGACGCCGTTACAACAAGTGGACCTCTCAGCACGCAGAGTAGCGCCAGCCTACCTGTTCTGCGCCCGGCGCTGGGCGTGTCGCCGCGAGCCCCTGGACCGCGTCCGCGGCCGCTACTTCAAGGATCCTGCGCTGATGTGTGGTGCTCAGCGATACCCACCGGTCCAGTGCGGAGCCGATCAGTCGGCGAACAGGTCCTGGATCGAGTCGGCGGTGGCCGCACGGCGAACCCAGATGTCGAGCTGGTCGAGGTCGCCGCATTCGGTGATCCGGAGGTGGGCCTCGGCGGGGACCTCGACACCGCGGGCGTCAAGAACGCCCAGCACCGCCTCGGCCCGCCCTTCGGCCCTACCTTTCGCCTCGCCTTTCGCCTCGCCTTTCGCCTCGCCTTTCGCCTCGCCTTGGAAGAAGTAGCGGCGGGCGAAATCGCTTTGGTACTCGTGGGCTTGAGCGGTCATCAGCGTCTCCAGGTAGCTTCGCGCTGCTAACGGCAGCGCAGCGAGCACGACATCAAGGTACAGGGTCGCGCGCTGCTCATCGACGCCCGACAGCGCGGCCAGCAACGCGTCCAACACCGCGCTGCGCGCCGGGTCGGCCCCATGGGCCATCGCCGAGAGCACCGCCCACTCGGGCCCAGCCCCGGCCGGGCCGACATCAGTCACCACCGGCACCCGATCGGGGCCCACCACCAGCGGAGCCACCGAGGCACCTGGGTACCCGAGCTGGATGGGAGTGGCACACCAGGCGGCGATCGCGGGGTCCACGCAGACCACCAGCAACACCGTCGGGCACCGCAACCGAGCGCGCAACGTGGTCAGATACACCGGCCAGCTCCACCGTTTGTCGGCGTCCCGGCTGAGCTGCACCTCCACCACCACCACCGCCAGCACCGGGGTGTCCGCGCAGGTCAGCACCACTGCCGCGTCGGCCCGGTATTCAGTGGGCGCCAGATCGGTGAGCTCACCCGACTCCACCCGCGCCACCTGGTAGGCGGGCAG
>JBOHFK010000210.1:0-7375 GCA_050699635.1 Pseudonocardiaceae bacterium
CCTGCTGGTAGCCGTCGAAGACCTGGGACAATTGCTGGACCGGTGCAAAGAACAAACCCAGGTAGAGCAGGAAGGCGGTGAGCACCCCGGCGGTGACGCTGCCCGTGGCCACCCGGGAGGCCCCGACACCCAGCACAGTGGCGGTGGCCAGATCCGACAGCAGCGCGACCAAAGGGAAATAAGTGGCGACGTAGCGCTGAGCGCGCAACCGGACGCGTCGGTAGGCGTCACTGCGGGCGGAGAAGTCTCGCGCTGAGCGCCGCTCCCTGGCGAACGCCTGCGCCACGCGCGCGCCGGACACGTTCTCCTGCAGATCCGCGTTGACCTCGCTGACGCGCTCCCGGGCCTCCGCGTACGCCACCGACGACAGCCGCTGGAACACCACGGTGGCCACGATCAGCACCGGCAGGCCCAGCATCGCCACCACGGCCAGCCCGGCATCGGTGACCAGCAGCGCGACGGCGACCCCGACCACGGTGAGGACGCTGATCAGCGCGGTGGACAGCCCGGTCTGCAGGAACGTGGACAGCGCATCCACGTCGGTGGTCATCCGGGTCATGATCCGGCCGGCCATCTCACGCTCGAAATAGTCCAATCCGAGCCGCTGCAGGTGCGCGAAGCTGCGCACTCGCAGCAGGTACAACAGCGTTTCGCCGGCCCGGGCGGCGACCACCGTCTGGGCCGCGATGATCACCCAGTCGGCCACCACCACCCCGAGCCCGACCGCGACCGCGATGGTGAGCAGGTTCGGCGAGTGCCGGGTGATGGCGTCGACGGCGAGGCCGCCCAGCGCGGGGAACGCCACGGTTGACAGGGCGTCGAGTCCGACCAGGACAGCGGTGAGCACCAGCCACCACCGCATCGGCCGGGCCAGCCGGCTGAGCCGGAAGTCCGGATCGGCGGCGGTCGGGTCGAGTCCGCCGAGGCTGGGCTCGGCTTTCGCCGGCGGTAACGCGGCCACCGCCGCGAGCAGTTCCGGGGTCGGGCCGATGCTGCCGACCAGGCTGGCCGTCAGCCCCCCGCCACCGCCCCCGACCCGGCTGGCCGCTCCCTGCGCCGGCCGGTCTGTTCCCGGTGCGTTCGAGGATTCCTCCGTGCCAGCGGGCCAGAGTTGGGCCGTGATGCCGTCCGGATCCGGATGCCGCAGCGTGGCGGTGACGTTCTCGATCTCCTCGTCGGGCCCGGCGAGCAGGCCGCGGAACAGCGCACACCGGGTGCTCAACTCGGCCTGAGTCCCCACGTCGATCACGCGTCCGCCGTCAATCACCGCGATCCGGTTGGCCAGTGCCAGCGAGGACCGGCGGTGCGCGATGAGCAAGGTGGTGCGCTGCGCGGTGACCATCCGCAGGGTGTGGTGGATCGCGGCCTCGGTGGCCACGTCGACGGCGGAGGTGGCGTCGTCGAGCACCAGCACCCGCGGGTCGAACAGCAGTGCCCTGGCCAGCGCGATCCGCTGGCGTTGCCCACCGGACAGGGTCAGGCCCCGCTCCCCGATCTGGGTGTCGTAGCCCAACGGCAATGCGGAGATGAACTCGTGGGCCGAGGCCGCTGTCGCCGCCCGGTGCACCTGCTCGTCGGTGGCGTCCGGGCATCCATAGGCGATGTTGGCCCGCACCGTGTCGGAGAACAGGAACGCTTCCTCGAACACCATCCCCACCGCACGGCGCAGCGACGCCAGCCGCAGCTGCCGGACGTCGACGGTGCCACCGGGCGGTCCGATCCGGATCGCGCCCTGCTGAGCATCGTAGAAACGGGCCAGCAGCAACGAGACGGTGGACTTGCCGGAGCCGGCGGTACCCACCAGCGCCAGGGTCTCGCCCGGCTCGATGCGCAGGGACAACCCGTCGAGCACCGGCTCGGTGCGGGTATAACCGAACCGCACCCCGTCCAGCTGCACCGCCAGCGGCCCGTCCGGGACATCGATCGCGTCCGGCGCGTCGACCACGTCCGGCTGGGAGTCGATCACCTCGTAGACCCGCTCCACCCCGGCCCGGGCCAGCTGCGCGAGGACCACCAGGCTGGCGATCAACCGGGCTGGGCCGGCGAGCATGGCCAGGTACGCGGCGAAGGCCAGAAACGTGCCCAGGCTGATGCTCCCGTTCAGCGCCAGCATCCCGCCCAGCGCGAAGACCGCCACCTGACCCAGCGACGGCAACGCGGTCAGCGTCGGGGCGAACGTCGCGGTCAGCCGCGCCGCGCGCATCCGTTCGGCGAACAGTTCCCGGGCCCGGTCCTCGAGCCGGGATACCGCGCGGGCCTCCTGGCCGAAGCCCTTGACCACCCGCACCCCGGTGACCGTCTCCTCGACATGTTCGGCGATCTCACCCGCCCGCTGCTGAGCCGACCAGGTCGCCGGGAACAGCGTGCGCCGGGTCCGCGTGGTGATCACCGCCGTGGCCGGCACCACGATCAGCGCGATGAGCGTGAGCAGTGGGGACAGCCACAGCATCGCGGCCAGCGCGACGGCGAGGAGCACCAGCACTCCCGCCGTCAGCGGCACAATCGACAGCAGGCCCTGCACCAGCTGCAGGTCGGAGATGGCCCGGGACACGACCTGCCCGGTGCGCAGGCTGTCCTGCTTGGCGCCGTCGAGTTTCTGCACCGCGCGGAATAGGGCGTTTCGCAGGTCGTGCTGCACATTCAGGGAAAGTCGCCCACCGAGATAACGGCGAACGAAGGCGGTCCCGAAATGCAGCAGCGCCACCCCGGCCAGCGCGGTGACCAGCCAGCCCAGCCGCCCAGTACTACCCCCTACGGCGTCGTCCACCGCGAGCCGGGTGAACAGCGGGGTGATCGCCTCCGTCCCGACCCCGATACCGGACGCGAGCAGTGCCGCCACCGTGAGGCGGGGATGACGCCAGCAGGCTGTTCCCAGTCGGCGGATCCAGCCGCGGCGAGCTGCGATCTGTTCGGGCACGATTGCCAGGTTATGCGGCGCGCCCGACAGTTTCGCCAGACGTGCTGGGGCGGACAGCGATCAGGAAGGGAGTCAAGCGCGCCGAATCGAGGCCTTGTCGCTCTGGCTGCGGGGGGAGGCGGTGCGCGTCACAGCCGGCTTGACGACCCGAGCATCGAGCTGGCGCGGCACTACCAGCACCTGGCGCGGCTGGCAGAAGGGGTTGGAGTTCCTGGTAGATCCCATCGACTCGGTCCCATCACCAATAAGGTGACGGTGCGCGGTCACCCACACATCGCAGGGCCAGCGCCGCCGACGCAGCCATCCCGAGCAGACGGGGCAGCGGCCAGTGGGGTCCGGCTGGTGCTGGACGAGCAACTCGCGCCACCCGTCGGTGATGGTCTGAAGGTGCCTGCGCGCTAACGGCGCCGACAGGGTGGCACCCGCCCGCGCGGCCATCTCCTCAACCGCCGCAAGCCGATCCAGCACCGCACGTCGCACCCGACGATCCACTACCTACCTCCTTGTCGCTCCCCCGACAAACCCCAGAGCGCACCTGCCACGTTAACGAGCCGCCCGAGCTGTCGTCACGCCGCAGTGCACTGTCTACCGGACTTCGGTCGCGGACTTAAGGCCCCTCACCCTGATGTCGTGCTAGCCCTGGCGACCGGTGCTGGCCCACCCGTGGAGGGGTCAGGACTTGGTGGGGTCACTCGGTAGACAGCTGTATTCCCTGGTCAGGACCTTCATACCGGGATGAGGAACCCGATCGAGCTGGCACAATCAGCCACGACCGCCCGCTGCCGGTGAAATACCCCCCGGCCGAAAGTGCACCCAGATTGCCTAAGTAATTTTGGGTGGACTCTCCGTGTCGAGTGCTCCCGTGCGCGCGATCGGACCATCGAGGTCCAAAATGGTCGCACTTCCCACCACACCAGGGCTGAAGCCGAGGAGGGCGCCGTGCGCGTCGAGGTCAACCCCAACATCTGCGAGGGCCACGGTCAGTGCAACGCCGTCGCGCCCGAGGTCTACGACCTGGACGACGGCGGGTACTGCCTTATCCGCAACCCAGAGGTCGCCCCCGACCTGGAGGCTCAGGCACAGGAAGGCGCCCTGGCCTGCCCCGTACAAGCCATTACGGTCACCCGCTGAGTCGCCGGCAGCTAGTCTCGGCGTCCGGTGAGTGCCAGCTGGGCGCCGAGCCCGATCATGATTACCCCGGCGGTACCGCCGAGGATGCTCAGACGTCGCGGGGAGCGACCGAGCCAGCTGCGCGCGGCGGCGGCCAGCAGCGCCCATGATGCGTCGCAGACGAGCGCAATCGCTACGCACACCAAGCCGAACACCAACAACTGAAGCGGCACATGTCCTGCCGCCGGGTTGGCGAACTGCGGCAGGATGGCTCCGAACAGCAGCAAGCTCTTGGGGTTGGTCACGCCCACGACGACACCATCAAGCAGGATCCGCCGTGCCCCGGTGGGGCTAGCGGTCGCGTTGAGCGCCGCCGCCAGATCGTGGCGGTGCCGCAGCGCGCGAACACCCAGATAGATCAGATACCCAGCGCCGACCAATTTGAGCGCCGTGAATGTCGCGACGGAGTACGCGACTATCGCTCCTAAACCGAATGCCACGGCGACCGCCTGCACGGACAGCCCGATCTCGTTGCCGACCACGGTGGCGAGCGCCGCGTTCCTGCCCAATGACACTCCGCGGCTGATCACGAACAGCACACTGGGCCCCGGCGCAGCGATCACTACCAGAGCCACCAACGACATACCCAGCAACTGACCGAATCCGACCACGAGAATCACGCTAACCACAAACCAACCCGTCATGGAGCCATATCGGGCATTGGAGGGCACTCAGGAGCCCGGTATGTCGCCATGTCGGGCAGCTGAGGGCGGGGATGGGTGCAGTTGCGGTCCGGTGACGCCGCAGTGGGAGCAGCGTTCCAGGGGGATGCGCTCGGGGGGAGGGGGGACGGGCGCTGGGTAAGGCTCGTGGAGCAGGACCGCGGCCAGTAACGAGCCCAGCGCCAGCAGACCCGCGCTGATCAGCATCGCGGTGTGGAAGCCGGCTTCGAAGGACATCGGGTCGGTGTAGTCGGTGTCGCCCAGGCCTGCCGCTACCGGGATCACCGCGACGGCCAGCAGGCCGCCGGCCCGGGCGATAGCGTTGTTCACTCCCGATGCCGTCCCGGAGTAGCGCGGGTCGGCTGAGCCCAGCACGGTCGCGGTGAGCGGCGCCACGGTGAGCGAGAGCCCCAACCCCAGCACCACCACTGCCGGGAGAACATCGCCCAGGTACGAGGCCCGGGGCCCGATCCGCAGGGTCAGCAGGAAACCCATGGCGGCCAGCAGCGGCCCTACCGTCATCGGCAACCGGGGACCGATCCGCTCGGCGAGGGCGCCAGCCCGGGCCGACAGCAGCAGCATCAGCACCGTGACGGGCAGCAACGCCGTGCCGGAGACCAGCGGGGAGAACCCGGCCACGATCTGCAGGTGCAGCACGAGCAGGAAGAAGAACACCCCGAGCCCCGCATACACCAGCAACGTCACCGCGTTGGCCACGCTGAACCGGCGCTCGGCGAACAGCCCCAGCGGTACCAGGGGGTGCGGCGAGCGCCGCTCGACCAGCACGAACGCCAGCAACGCGGCAATCCCGCCAACGCCGGTGACCAAGGCCGCGCCGCCACTGTCACCCCCACCGAGGCTGGTCAGCGCATAGGTCACGCCGGCCAGCCCGGCCGCGGTGAGGGCCGCACCAGTCACATCCAGGCCGCGTGGGCTCTGCTCATCCCGGCTTTCCGGTACGTGCCGCAGCGAAACCGCCACGATGAATGCCGCGACCGGCAGGTTCACCAGGAACACCAGGCGCCAGTTCAACGCCACGAGGTACCCACCGAGAAACGGGCCGATCGCGGCGGCGACCCCGCCGAGCCCGGACCAGGCGCCCACTGCCCTGGCCCGGTCCGCGGCCACGAACGACGAGGAGATGATCGCCAGGCTGCCCGGGGTGAGCAGCGCCCCACCGATGCCCTGCAGGGCCCGGGCGGCGACAAGTACCTCCGCGTTGGGCGCCAGCCCGCACAGCAGGGAGGCCAGGGCGAACCACACCACCCCGATGATGAACACCCGGCGCCGTCCGAGATGGTCGCCGAGCGCTCCGGCCAGCAGGATCAGCGCGGCCAGCGTGAGGGTGTAGGCGTTGATGATCCATTGCAGCGTCCGGAAATCCGCGGTGAAGTCGCGGCCGATCGAGGGCAGCGCGATGTTCACCACCGTGGCGTCGAGCATCGCCATGCCCGATCCGGAGATCGTCGCCAGCAGCACCCACCGTCCGGCGGGAGTGCCCATCCTCGCCCCCGCCGAGGGAGGAATCGTCACCATTGCACCTTAGTGTCGCGCACCGACGCCGACTCGGGTAGGCAGAAACGGTGGCCACCCGATCGCCAGGCTCTCCCATCCGGTTGCTGCTGGGTCCCCTGCTCCGGCACGTCGGGTCGACAACGGCGGCGGTGTGGGTGCAGACCTCCGGCCCCGCCGGGGTCGAGGTGCTCGGTTTCCTGGCCTCGACGTTCACCGTGTGTGATGAGCACTACGCGCTGGTGGACATCAGCGGGTTGACACCGGGCTCGGTGACGACCTATCAGGTGCATCTGGACGGCAACCTGGTCTGGCCCCGACCGGGATCATCGTGGCCCGAGAGCCGGATCCGTACCCGCGGCACGGGGACGGGAGTGCGGGTGGTTTTCGGTTCCTGCCGGCGCGCCAGGGCTGATATCCCCACATCCATGGCGCTGGACGGGGCCGACGCGCTGGATGCCTACGCCGCCCGGATGGCTGCGATGGCACCCGAGGACCTGCCGGACGCGCTGCTGCTGCTCGGCGATCAGGTGTACGCCGACGACCCGGCCCCGCAGACCCGGCGATGGCTGGACCGGCATCGGGACACCACCGCCGCGCCGGGACACGAGATCGCCGACTTCACCGAGTATTCCCGGCTCTACCGGGACAGCTGGTCGGACCCGCCGTTTCGGTGGCTGATGTCCACCGTGCCCACCGCGATGATCTTCGACGATCATGACGTGCGGGACGACTGGAACACCTCCGCGGCATGGCGGGCCCGGATCACCGCTCAGGCGTGGTGGCCGGAGCGCATCACTGGTGCGTTGGCCTCGTACTGGATCTACCAACACATCGGCAACCTGTGCCCGCAGCAGCGCCAGAGCGACCCGACCTGGTGCGCGGTCCAGGACGCCGCCGCTGATGCCTGGCCGGTGCTGCGGAAAATGGCCGGATTCCTTCGACCGGCTCGCCGCGTTGCTGCGGCGGGTCGCGGTTGGCCGCGACCCGCCCGCGACGATCAGCGTGCTCTCCGGCGATGTGCATCACAGTTATGTGGCACGAGCCGATGTCGATGGCTCGCCCGTCTATCAACTGGTGTGCTCGCCGGTGCACCACAGCGTCCCGTGGTATG
>JBOHFK010000211.1:0-7228 GCA_050699635.1 Pseudonocardiaceae bacterium
GTGAACACCACGGCCCTACGGAGGTAGCGATGAACGACCAGGATCCGAAGGCGGACTGCCCGCGTGCGCGTACGATGAGGTACATCAAGGCCCATGCTGCCAACATTGCGCATGACGTGGGGGCAGCTAAACTGTCGCTGCGCAGCGGCACTGCCAAGACTGTCAGCTTGAGAGGCGAAGGACTTAACGGATGGCTTCGATCCTCGTGATCGGGAAGCCGACCTTAACATGTATTATAAGCCCATCGGGGCAATGCTTGTGTCGCCGTCACCTCACCGAGGGATGATCTCGGTAGAAATTCAGCAACCGCTGAATCCCCATCCGGGCACGCCGCCCCGGCCTGCTCGGCGATCGTCCACGAGTTCTTACGCTCTGCCCCCGACAGCAGCCCCAGCAGATACAACCGCGCCCGACGCCGCGACTCCACCTGCGCGAACCGGCCCGCCACCAGCCCAAACAACTCTTCGAACCCGGCCCGCCACCCGCCTACATGATCATCAACTACAGACCATGACGCGGCCCGCGTCCTCTTCGAGATCCAACACACGTTAGATTAGAGTTGATCACGCAGTGGCCGCCTTCGTGATCGCGACACGCCGACCAAGATCACACTCTGCGGCCGCCGTACTAGGGCTAACTATCGCAGTCAACGAAACACGCCGTCCAACGGTCAGCTAGGGAGTGGTATGGGCCAATACGTCGGTGCGCACGCTGTGTATCGGGAGATCGAGCCGTTGGCCTTGGGCAGCGCATAGTAACGCCGCGACCGCAGACCGAGATCACTTTCTGGCGGGGAGTCCGCGGGTGTACAGTACTCACACTGGACTTTTCGGGTCACAGAGAGTACATAGGAGCAACGTAGCGTACGCATGTATCAAATACTAGGGCTCGATCATCGTTCTGAGTGAACACCACGGCCCTACGGAGGTAGCGATGAACGACCAGGATCCGAAGGCGGACTGCCCGCGTGCGCGTACGATGAGGTACATCAAGGCCCATGCTGCCAGCATTGCGCATGACGTGGAGGCAGCGGAACTGTCGCTGCGCAGCGGCACTGTCAAGACATGGGAGCAGATCCGAAAAGAGCTGAAGTTGCAGAAGTGACTGTCAGCTTGAGAGACGAAGGACTTAACGGATGGCTTCGATCCTCGTGTTCGTGAAGGAGGCCGAAGCCGACCTTAACATGTATTATGAGTTCGATCAGGACGGTGCTTTCGAAGAAATAAGTTGTCTTATCGATCGTATCGAGTCGGGCGAGGAAATCCCCACCCCAATTGGAATCGTCGGAAACGGCAATCGTATTTTGGCGGCGGAAAGCGATAATTTTGCAGTGCTCTGTCGTCGTCTCTCGCCAAGAGATGATCCTCGCGCGAGATATCAACCTGTTTATCTCATCATACGTATAATCTCGATCCATGAGGATAATCTCGATTCATACGCATAATCTCTAATCATTTCGCGTCAACGAGCGCGTCGTACAATGGGTTAGCGTGTGAGGACTGGTGGCTGGCGCTGGCGTTAATCTCTTTCGCGCCTAAATAATCAGTTTCTTGGGGGCTCCCGTCGTCAGTGCCATTTCTGATCTTGTTGGTGTCGAGTCTATAGAATTTACTCCCTTCCCCGTTCTGCCCCGCGGTGTTGCCCCTCGGTCTGTGGTCAGTCTGCGGCTACTCGCCGAGCAGAGCAAGACATCACCGGGGGCCCTGGATTGCGGTTGGGCCAGCCTCTCCGTCAAGCTCTTGCCTACTTGATACAACAAATCCGGCAAACCGGGCTTCGATGCACTCCTCGGCGCGGCTACTGCGCCGGGGTCACACGCGTCCTCTTGGGCTAGCTTCTACTCCGCGCCCGTTGATCCCAAGTGGTCAGGCAGGCAGCGGTAGGACGGATTCGGGAACGCTGGTGGTCTGGATTATCTGGTTCGCGCCGATGAACCGTCCGGCGATGAATAACCCGGCGGTGTGTCCTTGGGGTCCGGAGTGGCTGGCGCACGCGTCTTTGAGGATCCATGGTGTGAGGTCATGTTCGAAGGCGTCGATGGCGGTTTTGAGCACGCAGACTTCGGTGTCGATGCCGCACACGTAGAGATCGGTCCAGCCTCGTTCGTCGACGAGGCGCGTTCCTTCGGGCGTGAATAGCGTGTAGATGTATTTATCTACAACCGGTGTGTATTGGCCGACGTAAGGCGCCAACTCGGCGACGAGCTCTGTTTCCGGACCGTCGGCCATCTTGCTCCAGCCGATCAGGCGCTCGAATGGGCTGCCAGGATAGTTGAGATAGCGGGTGAAGATCACGTCGCCGTGGGCGGCCTGCCATCGGCGGACGAGGTCGGTGATGACCGGTACGACGGGTTGGGAGTGTTCGGTGATGAAACCGTTTTGCACGTCCACGATCACAAGCACGGGTTTGCGTTCGGCGTTCATCTCACGTCCTGTCGCAGTCTCGGAGGATTTCCATCGCTTGGGTGAGGTGTCGGCCTAGTCCGCTCGTCTCTACCACGGCGTCGCGCATCGAGCGGTGCTGTGACGTTTCTTGAGGCCGTTCAGTAGTGAGTCGTGAGCGAATGCCGCGAAGGAACCGCCATCCGAACTCGGAGGGCACTGTTGGGTCGTCCCCGTTTTCGACTTGTTGGCGGAGGTGGTCGCAGTACGCCCAAGCGGCCTGTACGGAAAGTTCGCAGGTGACTAGTTCATCTTCGCGTAGGGCGCGGTCTCGGGCGATGGGGTGGTAGACGACGCCGGACCATGAGGCGTAGCCGAATGAGATACCCTTCATGCTGAAGTCGACGAGTTCGGGATGGTCGAAACCATTTTCCAACAGTGCGCGTTCGACAAGCGCGGCAGACGCGAGGCATGATTCGTCGATGTTGTCTGTTCGCGGTAACAGTGCGCGGGGGATGCACATCAGCCGTAGAGCTGTGTGGAGATCGTTTCCTTGCCATGCGGGTTCGTCTACCCAGTAGACACTGAGCACATAAGGTTGTCCGGCGACGTGGATGCCGCCGAGATCCTGGAGCTTGTCCTGCGCCCACCGCATGTTCTGTTCGTAGGTGATTCGTCGCCATACCGCAAGGTGGGCGACGGACTCAAGCGCAAGATCTTCGACGAGGTGGAACAGTGCCACGCCGAAGGGCCAGACGTAGAGTTGACATGAGCCTGTGGAGTGCTCGACCTTGAGCCGCTGGCAGTCCGTCCACTGGTCATTAACGCGGCTCCACTGCCCTCCACAGGTTCCCAGGATCGATGCTGCTTCGGCGCCGACAAATACCGGGATGAACTTGTGGCTCCGCGTGGCGCAGGTGGCACCGGCCGGGACTCCGGCTTCGAGGTCTCCGAATAAGTCTACTGCGGTTCGATCAAATGTGAGGCAATACAGCTTCGCATACATCGGAGTGGGTCGCAGAGTGCGGCCTGTTTCGAGTCGATAAATCTGCTTCTCCATAGCTGCGGGTTCCGGGGTGGGGATGCCATGGCGGCGCCCGACCAACTCGAATTGTTTGGCCAGCCGTGGGCGGCCCCAGCCTTGTTCTTCGCGCAGGCGGATGAGGACGGCGTTAGGGACATGATGCTTGTCCATCGATGTCCGGATGTCCATGGACATTGTCGCTGTCCTTGTCTGTCGTCCGTTGTCGTCTACCGAGAAAGCGCGATAACAACGACCTTGTAGCTATGCACCTGAACGTCACTCACCAACTGAGTTCCTTCCCGAACGCCTCAACGGCCGGTGTGTCCATGACTGATCACCGTCGCCAGGTTGGTGTTCATCTCGTGGAGCAGGTCTGCGATCTCGCTCAGTCGCTCGTCGATGGCGTCCAAGCGGGAGGACACCGTTGTGCCGTTGTCGCTGACCTGGTCACCGACCTCGGGCGGGGTGCGGCCGCGCAGCACGGCGGTGAGGTGCTGCGGGTGCCAGCCCAGCGCGAGCGAGAGCGCTTCGATGGTCCGGGCGCTGCGTCGCCGCTCGACGGTGTGGTGTTGGAGTTCGCGCACGATCGCTTGGGAGACGTGCGAGCGTTGCGCGAGCTCGCGTTGACGCCATCCGAGTTCGTTCACGCGTTCTTTGATGGCGTTGGCGACCGCCACCCAATCCTCACTCACGTATTCCTCCGCGCTCCGCCGTCGCGGCGAGGTTAGCCGGTCATTGAGACCTCGCGGCTGACACCCCGTTTTTTGGCTGCGCCCTTACGTAATCACGCGCTCATATGAGCTGAAATCATCACAATGGTGATGAAATCCGAGATTTTCTATCGAGGAGAAGCCAATGACTACCGATATGCCCAATGCTGACCCGACCCACGACGACACTCCGGAGTACGCGGCGATGGCCGCTCAACTCGACCGGCTCCAGCAGATCCCGACCGACGTACTGACCACTGGCGTCGTGCGCCGGGGGCTGTGTCTGTGGGGTCTGTGGCCTGCGCAGGAGCCGGACTGGGAGGACTGCGCACCCAGTGACCGGGCGCTGGCGCAGCGGCTGTGCGAGGGGTGCCCGGTCATCGATCAGTGCCTGGAGCTGGAACTGCGCACGGCCGGGGCGAGCACGACGGGTGTGTGGGGCGCGTTGCCGGAGGACGACCGGCGCGCGCTGCACCGGGAGTGGCAACGCCGTCGCCAGCAAGAGAAACAGAACGATCACGAATCCCTCCCTGCCACCCACAACCACCGGGACGGGGGCGAGCTCCGATGAATCCCACGCAGGTCGATGTCGTGCTGGTCGGGCTGGCTGTGCTTGCCGGTCTGGGGGTGATCGCCGCGTTTCGCAGCGGCGCCCGCAGCGCCTACCGGGTGGCCCGGCAGACCCAGCACGTCACGCGGATGGGCGGCAACCTCCTCCGGGCCCTGAGCACCGCCGCGGTGATCGTCGGGATGCAATGGTCAGTGGTGTCGCTCACCACCGATCCGCGCGCCTGGGGCGTGGCGCTGGGAGTGCCCGCGTTGTTCGCGGGCAGCGTGATCGCCCGCCTGTTCTCGGTGACCGAACTTCTCCACGACCCCACCCAGCAGAGGACCCGGCGATGAACACTCCCGACACGCCCCTGAGCGCCACCGTTCGTCTGGGTGCGGCGCACCACGACCCGGACCCAACCCCAACGCAGGACCACGAGCTCACCACCCACCGAACCACGGGCGCTGAGCTACAACCGGCGCCCGAGGTGCTGGAGGGAGAACTGCTCACCGACCTGGACTACACGAAGCGTCCCCTGCCGGTCGTGCTGCCGCCGTGGCTGCGCTCCCGGCGGACCGCGCTGGCCACGCTGCGCTGGGCCGTCCGCTACGCCGGGCGGCAAGTCGGATTCCACCTGGTGCGCGCCCCCGGCTACGTGCTGGGGCTGGCCTGGTGGATGCTGCGCGGCGCTACTCGGGCCATCGCCGCCGGGTTCCGCTGGGTCAGCGCGCGCGGCGAGTACCGGCCCATGATCTCCGCTGCGCGGGAGGCGAAACGGTGGGATCTGGTCCGTGAGCTGATTATCGAACGGCGTGCGCTGGCGCGGGTCCGGATCGCCATCACCGCCTGGCTGACCCTGTCCACAGCAGCGGTCGGCGCTGCCGGAGTGCTCACCCTCGGCAAGACGTTCGGGTGGTGGGTTGCCCTCGCCGGGGGGCTGGGCGCGGTGTGGCTGGGCCGTCCGCGCACTGCCCCGCTGTTGCCGCCCGGTCCGGTGCTGCCGGTGGCCCTGGAGCTGTCGGCGGACATGCTCACTGCCGCGCTGCGGGCGGCCGGGCTGGTCAAGGCCGATGCCGTCCCGCAGATGGTCACCCCAGCGCTGCGGGATGGCCACGGGTGGGCCGTCACCCTCGATCTGCCCCGGGGCGGGGGGAAAACCGCCGCCGACGCGATCGCCAAACGCGACACCGTGGCCGCTGAACTGGGCGTGGATGAGATCCAGGTCATCATGTCCCGGGTCCGGGCCGTCGCCGGGGGTCACGCCGGGCGGCTGATGGTGTGGGTCGCCGATGACGATCCTTACATCGGGGCACCGAACCCTTCCCCGCTGACCGGTGTCGAGCAGTTCTCGGTGTGGGAGCCGATCCCGTTTGGCCGCGACGCCCGGGGACGGCGGATCATGCTGGCGCTGATCTGGCAGTCCATGTTCTTCGGCGGACTCCCGAGGCGGGGCAAGACCTTCGCCCAACGACTGCCCTCCGCCGCCGGAGTGCTCGACGCCTACGTGCGGCACTACGTCGCCGACGGCAAAGGCGGCGCGGACTGGCGTCCCATGCGCGGCGTGGCGCATCGACTGGTCATCGGCGCCGAAGACGACGCCATCGCCCGCTTCCTGGCCATGCTCGATGAACTCATCGCGGAGATGGGTCGCCGGTTCACCCTGCTCGGCGGCCTGCCCACCTCGGTCTGCCCGGAGGGCAAGCTCACTCCGGAGATCAGCCGCCGCTACGACCTGCCGATCATCTTCATCACCATCGACGAACTGCAGGAATACCTCTCCGCCATGACCAGCGCAGTCCGGGAGGAAGCCGTGGACAAGCTGGCCCGGCTCGCCCGGCGCGCCCCGGCGGCCGGGTTCATCCTCAACGCCGCCTCCCAGCGCCCCGACACCGACAGCGTCCCGGCGAAACTCCGCGAGATCATCAGCTACCGGTACTGCACCCAGGTCGTGGACCGCACCTCCTCCGACATGGTGCTGGGCAAGGGCAAAGCCGCCCAAGGAGCGGATGCCTCGATTCTGTCCGAGGACCACAAGAGAGTGGGCGTCCTGGTCATCGGTCCTGGCTCGTTCGAGATCGTCCGCTGTGACTACATGGACCTGCCCACCTTCGCCAAGATCTGCGGGCACGGGCGGGTCCTGCGGATCGCCGCCGGAACCCTGACCGGGGACGCCGCCACCGACGCGGTGGCCGCCGCCGAAGCCGCCGGAATCCAAATCCCCGCCGTGCTGGCCGACGTGCTCTACGCCATGCACGGAGTGGAACGCATGCACACCACCACCCTGCTGGCCCGGCTGGTCAACACCGACGAGGACGCCTACGCCGAGTTCACCCCCGAACGCCTCGCCGACGAACTCGAACACGCCGGAGTCCGGCGCTCCGGCCGACAGGTCAAAGTCGACGGCGTCAACCTCGCCGGATACCGCCGCGCCGACCTCGAGGCCGCCGTTCCCGCCGGGGCGACTCTTCCCCCACAGTCACCCCCGCAACCGATCACCGAAGGTGACCAGTAGGCGGCCAGGGCCCTACCACACCCCACCAGCCGACCCCCGCTACCCGCACCC
>JBOHFK010000212.1:0-7216 GCA_050699635.1 Pseudonocardiaceae bacterium
GGTCCAACCGCTGGAAAGCCGCCCTCAACGCCTTCGAGATCACCTTCGACGGACGCCTGTCCGCCGTACGCAACGCATCGTGATCACCTAAACACACCCAGTTACACCGTTAACTTGACAGACCCCCATCGGTGCGGGGCCGGCGATCTCGATTTTGCGCAGGGCTGCTTTCTCGGTTGGGGACGGTTCTTCAAGTAGGTGAGGATCTGACCCGTATAGACGCCGACCGGTACGGCGCTGGGCGTAGGAGTTGCGTCAGTCGTCGAGAACGGCGAGATCGAGTTGGCGGAGGCGATCCGGGTCCGCGATCACATCGATTTCGGTGATCTTGTCATCGGTGATGGTGAACCCGAGCACCAGGAACAGCTGCCCGCGAGGGGCCATCACGAGGCCGACCGTTCCGTTGACCAGCGCCGGCTGGGTGAACCGGGCCCGTTCCGACGCGAGCAGCGCGCCCTTGGCCACACTGTTGGCACCGCGGATCACCATGGGTGCGGGGGTGGGGCCGGCGGCTCGGTCGGCGCGGAGCACCACGTCTGGATCGAGCAGTGCGGCCAGCGCGTCGAAGTCCCCGCCGCGGGCGGCGAGCAGGTAAGCGTCAACGACTCGACGCTGGCGGGTCAGATCGGCGTCGCGCACCGGGGCGCCGCCTTTGACCCGGCGGCGGCCCCGGCTGGCGAGTTGTCTGGCCGCGGCTGGGGAGCGCTCGATCATCGGGGCGATCTCATCGAACGGCACGGCGAACATGTCGTGCAGCACGAACGCGAGCCGCTCGGCCGGCGTCAGCGTGTCGAGCACCACCAGCAGTGCCAGTCCGACCGAGTCGGCCAGCAACGCTTCCTGCTCAGGGCCGCCCCCGTCCTCGACGCTGCTGACCAGATCGGGCACCTGCCCGTCAAGGGACTCTTCGCGCCGCGACTCGCGCGTGCGCAGCATGTTCAGGCACACCCGCGCCACCACTGTGGTCAACCACGCAGCGAGGTTCTCGACGCTGCCTGTGTCGGCGCGACTGAGGCGCAGCCAGGCTTCCTGGACGGCGTCATCAGCCTCGCTGAGCGAGCCGAGCATCCGGTAGGCCACCGCTCGCAGGCGAGTCCGGTGTTCCTCGAAACGCTCCGTCAGCCAGGTGCGCTCGTCCATCAGGTCACATTCCTCGCTCGCGGGGTGTCGTATAAATAGACCCCCGAGAGCCTGCTGATGTGACTGGGCCTGATGTGACCGGGAGATAACCGCCCGGTGCGAACGAGTTGGGAGAAGTCATGACATCAACCATCCTGCTCACCGGCGGCACAGGCACGCTGGGACGCCTCCTCACGCTGCTGCTTCGGGACGCCGGGGGCAAAGTGCGGGTGCTCAGCCGGCGCCACCACGAATCCGGGGACGGCATCGAGTTCGTGACCGGCGACCTGGCCACCGGCGAGGGGATCGAAGCCGCGGCCGACGGGGTCGACACCATCGTGCACTGCGCCGGCAGCACCAAGGGCGACGGGGACAAGGCCCGGAACCTGGTACAAGCGGCGTCCAGGGTCGGTGCCCCACACCTGGTGTACATCTCGGTCGTCGGCGCCGGACGGATCCCGGTCGTCAGCGGCGTCGACCGTGCCATGTTCGGCTACTTCGCCTCCAAGCGGGCCGCCGAGCGGATCGTGGCCGACTCCGGACTGCCGTGGACCACCCTGCGCGCCACCCAATTTCACGACCTGATCCTGATGACGGCACGGCAGATGGCGAAGCTGCCCGTGATACCGGCCCCGTCCGGTATCCGATTCCAGCCGATCGACGCCGGCGAGGTGGCGGCCCGACTCGTCGAGCTCGCCCTCGGCGAGCCGTCCGGTCTCGTGCCCGACATCGCCGGGCCACGCATATACGAGATGCAAGAGCTTCTTCGCAGCTACCTGCGGGCCACTCACCGACGCCGGCTGATCGTGCCGGTCACGCTTCCCGGCAAGGCCGCCCGCGCATTCCGGGCCGGTGCCAACCTCGCCCCCGAACAGGCCGTCGGCCACCGAACCTGGGAAGACTTCCTGGCCGACCGGCTGCGTTAGGTTTGTGGCATGAAGGTTGCAGTAGTGGGGGCGACTGGACGGGTCGGCCGGCACGTCGTCGACGTGCTTAAGGAGGAGGGTCACGAGGTCGTCGCGATATCGCGTTCCAGCGGGGTGAACGTGATCACCGGGGACGGTCTGGCGGAGGCGCTGGAGGGTGTCGAGTGTGTCATCGACGTGGCCAGCGGGCCCTCGCCCGATCAGGCGGCGGCCACGGAGTTCTTCACCACCGCGGCCCGGAACCTGCAGGAGGCGGGCGAGCGGGCCGGTGTGCGGCGGATGGTCGTGGTGTCCATCATCGGGATCGACCGGTTCACCGCCGGCTATATGGCGGCGAAGGTCGCCCACGAGCAGGCCATGCTGTCGGGTCCGATCCCGGTACGCATACTGCGTGCGGCCCAGTTCCATGAGTTCGTCGCACAGGTCGTGGAGTGGGGCAGGCAGGGCGAGGTGAGCCACGTGCCGAAGATGCGTACACAACTTGTCGCCGCCAGGACTGTGGCCCAGGCCTTGGCCGATCTGGCCACCGGCCCCGAAGCCGCGTCCGGATCGGCCGGCGCCCCGATCCTGGAGATCGCCGGTCCGCGGGAGGAGGATCTCGTCGGCATGGCGACCCTGCTCGTGGCCCGGCGCGGCGACCCGGTGGAGATCAAGGGCGTGAGCGACCCGGCCGACCCGGACGCCCACCTCAGGGAAACGGGTGCCCTACGGCCCGGCCCGAACGCCACCCTTGCCGGCCCGACCTTCGAGCAGTGGCTCGACTCCGCGCCCGTTGACGATCCCGAATGACCTCTCGACCGACGCCCTCTACGGCGTAGGCCGCATCGTGGGATTGCCTGTGGCGATTCCAGCCACCCATCGCCGGGGCCATGTCGGCGGCCATCGCTCTCAACGGGATGTTCACGCCGTCAGCGTGTGTGGTTACGCGCTGTTGCCAGCGCTGTCCCGATAACGTATAATCGAACATGTGTTCGACACTACAGCTTCGACCCAGCCGGATGTGGCATGCCCTGACCACGATCCCGGGCCGGGTCCGCAGTGGTCCACTTACCTGCCGGACGGAATGTTGGCCGACATGTTGGAGCGCGAGTCCGGTGAGGGCTCGCAGTGGGAGCGGTTGGAGCGCATCGGTGCCTGGGAGCGGGTAGCGGCGTGGGCACAGGCCAACCAGCTGCGCGAGATGGCGCGTTTCGCCCATGGCGCCGAGCAGGACGCGGTCCGCCACGCCGAGCAACGCGCGGCGGCCCGGGCGGCGGGACGACCGGTCGCGCCGGAGATAGCCCAGATCAACGGGCTGGAATCGGCCGCGGCGGAGATCTCGTTGATGCTGCGCATCGCACCGGTGACCGCGAGCTCCCGGCTGGATGACGCGTTGACACTCACTGAGCGGTTTCCGGCCACGATGGTCGCCCTGACCGCCGGGCGGATCACGCTGTGCAAGGCGCGGATCATCGCCGAACAGGCCGAACAGCTGTCCCCGGAGCACGCTGCCGCGGTGGAGGACCGAGTGTTGAGCAGGGCGACTACCCAGACCCCGGGTCAGCTGCGCCGGTCGGTGCGCCGGGCAGTGAACCGCGCCGACCCGGCCGCGGTGCGCCGCCGCCATCAGGCCGCCCGCCGCGAGCGGGGGGTGTCGTGCTGGGAGCTGCCCGATGGGATGGCAGTGGTTTCGGCGTACCTTCCCGCCGGAGAAGCAATCGGGGTCTACGGGGTGCTTGATGAGTACGCCCGGGCCACCGGCGGAGCCGGTGACGACCGCACGGTGGACGCCCGCCGCGCTGACGCGCTGGTGGATCTGGTGTGCGGGGCTGCGGGCTACACCAGCACCGGCACCGCTACCGCCGAGGCCGGCCTGCCCCGGTCCCAGCGCCGTCGGGTGCGGCGTCGCCGGTCGCGGATCCGGGTCCAGGTGCGGGTCACCGTCCCGATCGACACTGAATTAGTACACACTACCTGACTTGTGGGAGCCTTCTGGGCTACACGGTCTGCACCCGGCGCTCGCGGTCCACCCGGGGTCACACCATTCCAGGGACTGACGCTGGTCGGGTCCCGCGTCACGAGTACCGCACCCAGGGGTCTGACCAAGCAAGTCCGCCAGCCGCAGGCCGACCAGTCGCTACCGCGTCTACACGGGAGATGCGATGTCGGTCCCGCGCACGCCCTGCGGCATGAGCGGACGTTGCCGGAGGATGGTGTGTTGCCGCGGACACGAGCGCGCAGCAGGGGGGGCCAGTTTACATCAAGGCGAAGGCGCACTCGCCGTGCAGCGAAGCGGAGCGGCCACGGGAATGTTTCATCGTATTGTCATCGGCGTTAACTATCGAAACAATTACTGTTCATGAAACTGCGGATGCCTGACGACACCCTGGAAACCGGTGATCTCGCCGTCCACGACGAAGAGACCTACCCCGTGGACACCCTGATCGCCACCGCCACCGCCACCGCCACCGCCATCGCCATCGCCACCGACGGCGCCCGCCAGCCGGTCAAGCCGGCTCCGGGAAACCAGCGAAGTCCACCTAGCTGCCACCAGCACACCCGTACCACCCAGCCCGAGAAGGGGTGACCATGAAACTCATCACTGCCGTCGTCACCCCTTCTGAGTTCGAGCAGGTGCACAAGGCGCTGGACACCTTTGGAGTCGCCGGGCTGACCATCACCGAAGTGTTCCAGCGCGACCTCACCGGCGGCCGGGACCAGATCTATCGCGGGCCAGCGATTCCATGCCGATCTCATCCCGCATGTCCGCCTCGACGTCATCGCCCCGATCACGACACCACCGACCTCGTCCACATCCTCACCAAACTCACCTCACCCCGAGAACGCGCGCAACGCATCTGGATCACCCCCGTCGAGGTACTCACCAGGATCCGCACCGGGGAACGCGGCACCGAGGCACTCTGACTCGCGCCCGGGTGTGGGCGAGCCCGGGCCTGCGATCGAGCCGGGGTCCAATAGCGACCCGGGCTCTGGCCTGCTTATCGCCGCGATCCGCCGCGACGCTGCATACTTCCCCGCGGCCCCGGGCTGGCCCCCGCGGGGCTCTCCCGTTTTGCCGCCTGGAGAGCGATCCACGTCCATAAGTGCGTCAGGGACGTCCAGCAAGGTGTCTTGCCCGGCAGGCAGGTCTGCACGATGTCGCTAGCGACATCGGGGGTGACAAGGCATCGATGTTGACCCCTGGACGCCACGTGACGGGACGTGACCGCTGACCCCCCTATGCGCCCTGTAGGCACGCGGGGCGTACGCGTGGTTGGTCGTGGATCTTCTGATCGTCCCAGGCCTCACGACCGCCTCTGCAGTTCCCGCCTTCGGTGGATGGCTGTCAGGGGCAGCGCACGGGAAACGAGCCGGTGAGCTACGGACGGCGACTGGCTAAATTGGGCACTGGGCACATTGAAGGATGATTCAGGCAGAGGGACCCTCCACCAGACCCCATCAGTCACTGGAGGACCCGTGTACCGCAAACTCGCTCCCTGGTTCATCGCCGCAGCCGCGGCCACCATCACCGCCGCCACCGCGGCACCCGCCTCAGCCGATGCCATCATCGACCCCGCCCCGATCGGCCCGAACCAGTACTTCTACGGCGAAGTCAACGACCACGCCGGACACGCAACCATCCAGATGGCCTGCTTCGGCCCGATCTATCCCGGCCAAACCGGGCATCCCTTCGCCGGTCAGACCGTCAAGGTGTTGCCCGCTCCAGTGGTCACGACCAGCGACCTTGGCTTCACCGGCAGCGCAGCCCACGCTATCGACGTGCGCTTCCCCACCCCCATGGTGACCACCGTCCCGGTGATTCTCCACGACTACGCGGTGAGCGCACCTATCCCGGTCACCTTGACCCTGCCCTGCTTCGGCAGCGGCACAGTGGCGTTCGTCCCCGACCCGACCAGCCCAACAGCGCACACCGCAACGGTCACCGTCTCCTTCGTCGGCCAGCCCTAACCAACCCTCCGGATGCCCGGCAGCACCGTTCGTGCCGCTGACCTGCGGCTACGCGCGGTATAGATTGATCTGGGCCGGACACCCTGCCGACCTGTCCATGATCCTTATCTTGCGTGGGCCGACGATGATGAGTGCACGCAATGGAGCTGCTGGGTGGGCGCCTCCACCAGAGGGGCTAGTTGGCTAGCGTGACCTTGTGACGTCGTTACAGGTTGTCCTCGTGATGGCGGGTGTGCCGCTGGCGATTATGGTCCTGCGGGGGTTTTGACACTGCGACCGCGCTTCACCCGGCGTCGCCGGTACCGACCCGGTCAGGAATGGAATTACCTGGCGGTGTTGTGGACGGCGAAACCGGAGGCGCTGCGCGGCGGCTCGGCCAGTCACCGGAGAACCGGTGGCGCACGCGGTGGTGCCAGTGGCAACTGGTAGCGAGGTCCAGGGGATTGCCGCGGTGACCTCGTTGGCGGCCCGCGCGCGGACAGCCGGACACGGACTTCACCGAGCCGGTGTGCGCCGCTGCTGAACTATCGCTGGTCGGGACTCAGCGGCCGGTTGGAGGAGATCGGGTGGCCGATCGCTCGATGCAACAGTGCCTCTCGTATCAGCCCGAGCCATGTCGCAGTGCCGAGTACGTGCTGAAACGCCTCCGTTCCCGGGCTCGGAGGCGCCGTTCGCGCAGGTCATGAGGGTGCAGAAGGTAACCATGGCACCGCCCTCACAGGGCGTTGTGCTACCGATACGCTTCTAAATATTCAAGGTGCCGACTGCGGCAGCGTTGCGCGGCCGGTCATAGAAGCGCTCCTTGCGGCCATCGGTCAACCGGCCGTGCTCGGCCGACCGTACCGCCGGTGGCGGCATGTTGCGGTAGGTGCGCTGGCCGCAGGCGATGCACAGAGCAGATCTCTTCCGGACACCGCAGCGGGCACTGCGACGAAGCCCGACGATGCTCCGCGCCACCGGCGACCGAGTACCGCGCGGGCGAGGTGGATTACTCGTCGAGCGCTTCGAGATTTCGTTGAATTGTCGCGGTGTGCGGATGGTCGGGTCCATAAGCGGTCTCGGTGATGGTCAGCGCCCGCTCGTACAGGGGTCGGGCCTCGGCCGGCTTCCCCAGAGCGCCCAGCGCCAAGGCGAGGTTGTTCAGCAGGTTGGCGACGTCGGGGTGGTCGGGTCCGTAGGTGGTCTCGGTGATGGTCAGCGCCCGCTCGTACAGGGGCCGGGCC
>JBOHFK010000213.1:0-7008 GCA_050699635.1 Pseudonocardiaceae bacterium
CTGGTCCAACCGCTGGAAAGCCGCCCTCAACGCCTTCGAGATCACCTTCGACGGACGCCTGTCCGCCGTACGCAACGCATCGTGATCACCTAAACACACCCAGTTACACCGTTAACTTGACAGACCCCCGGACGAGTGCCACCAGGGATGGGCGGCCGTGCAGGGCGCCGGGCGGTCCACCCAGTTGGTCAGCTGGGCAGGGGGCAGCGAACGGGCGATGGTCATCGACGGCTACACCTGGACTCGAGTACCCGGCACCGACAGCGAGGTGCGGGCCCTTACCGGCCGGCCCCTCGCTGTGCGGTACCGGCCCTGGACCTAAACCACAACGGCTCCGTCGTGGCCGGCACGTAGTGGTCGACCAGCGCCCACCAGCAGCCTGAGCCCAGATCCATCGTGGCGCCGCGGCGTCTTGCGGGTGCCGGGCCGGTAGTCCCGGCACCCGCAACAGCGCTGCTGGGTCATCGCGCGGGGTAAGCCCCGGTCGGCTCCACGGTGGCGGTGCCGGGATTGCGGGCCGCCGGGACCAGGGCGGCGGCCTGGAGGTACTCGATGAGCAGGGTCTCAGCGAGCGCCTTGATCTCCGGCAGGGACAGCACGTGCAGGCCGTCGGGATCGGCGGTGTCGGTGACCTCGATGAGCAGCTCGGGGTCATGGGGATCGTGCTGGATGAGGGTCAGCACGAAGGTCTGCTCCCCGGTGATCAGGCGGGTGGCGGTGGAGCTGTGCCGGGCGCCGTCCACGCCGGTGATGCACTGGCGACGGTCACACCAACGCGGATGGTGCTGTCGGGTGCGGGTCGGCTGTTTGGGGTCACCGATGTGCTCGATGCCCGGTTCGGATGAGGTGACGACGTGGGTGTCGACCTGGTGCTCAGTAGGAACGGTGAAGGCGTACATGTGGTTACCTCCAAGAAGGGAAAAGGGGATCGCCCCGGGAGCGCGGAGCCTCCGCAGCGGCAGGCGAACAGGGCTGCCAGTCGGCCGCAAAGGCCAGCCGCCTGGCAGCGGGAGCTCAGCGTTGGACGGAGGCGGCCAGGGTCATCGCGTTCAGGCCGCGGCGTTCCATGTCGCGGGTGAGGAATGCACTGACGGCGTCGCGGGCCTGCTTGACGACCAGGTCCAGGGCGGCGTCGTGGGTGTCGGCGCTCCAGCGGATTACCCCGTCGGCCAGTCGCGCACCCAGGTGGACCTCCCGCATGGCGTCTTTGGTGAAGGTCATGCCGTTGTCGCAGACCTGGATGGTGATCTGCGGGATGATCGAGAAGCTGCCGTGCCCGGTTTCGGAGTTGGAGATCACGAACCCGGCGAAGACCAGCGGGTTGTCCATGCCGCGCAGGCCGGTGAACGGGCTTCGGTAGTCAGCGATCAGCTGCTGGGCGCAGGAGGCGACCTCGGGGGAGCGGACCTTGACATACATCCGCCGCTCGGTCAGGTCGCAGCGGGAGATCTCGGTGTGCACCCCGGTGCGGCGGATGCCATCCAGCACCGCCATCAGCACATCGAGATTGTCGGTGATCTTGTACTTCTCGGACAGCAGTGCGCGGGCGATACCGCGCTGGTCATCCTCGCCGCGCAGGGTGCGGATCAGGTAGCGCCTGGCGGGGTCGTCGGCCAGCCAGGTGTTGACGTTGTGGTCGAGCAGCGCGATCTGCTCCTCGCGCATCCGCCGCAGGTACTGCGACGGGATGCCCAGCTTGTCGGCGATACCGCCATCGCAGACGGCGCTCGGGCGGAACACCCCACGCCTGGGGGTCACACCGTCCAGGGTGATGGTGGGCTCGCCGATGCCCTCGATGTGCAGATCACCGCCGCTCATGGCCAAATCGCGGGCGGGTACCACGACGTCGAGTTTGGCGTCGTGCTGGCGCTGCAGCAGCGCCAGCATGTCACTCAGGCTGGCGCTGCGGCTGGTCAACACCGAGTCCAGTGCGGTCATCGCGGTGGTTCTCCTTCGCAAGTCGGGAGCGGAGCCCGGGCGGCTGCTGGCGCCGGGTGCCGGGTGTCTCCGCCGGTGGGTGGTGCGCGACTCGCCCGGGACCACCGAGGGCGGACCGGTCGGGGCACCCGCGCTCACCCGACCGGCGTGGTCCGGTCACGCAGGACCCCCACACACGGGGAAGAGCTGACGGGGACCGGATCACCCGGTCGGGTGGGCTGCGGGGCATCGAGCGCAGCCGCCACGGTGGTCCAGAGTGCGCAGCCACCACCCCCGCGACACCCTCACCAGGGCTCACACCGGCGCGCTGGTCACGCTCCTTAAGCACTGCGCGCTGAGCTGTGGGCGTGGTCTGGGTGCACGATTGCGACACGCGGCGAAGTGCCCCACGAGGTCACGTCACGGTCAATGCCGCTGTCGCTGGCCATCGGCTACGGTGTGCGGGTGACTCCGCACCAGGTCGACACCGCGAGCCTGCCACCGCTGGCCGCCCCCGACGCCAGCGACGACGAGCGCGCGCAGGCGATCGTGGCGCGAATGGTGGCCCGCCACGGTGCGCCGACGATCGAGGACTACCGGCGGGTCTACCAGCAGTCCGGGGTGCCCTGGCCTGGAGACGACGAAATCCGCCGCCGGCATCCCGTCGCCGCTGCGGCGTGATCGGCGGCAAAGTCCTCGACGCCTCAGCACTCGCCGCGCTGGTCCGCGGGCGACTGTCCGCTGTCGCCTGGTTCGCCACCGCGAAGACCACCGGCCTGACGCTGTACCTGCCCACCCTCGCACTGGTCGAAGTACGCGCGGTCCGACCCGACGCCGGACCGCAACTCGCCGAAGTGCTGGGCCACCCCTCGCTGGTACTCGGCGAGCTCGACGCCACCGCGGCCAGTCACGTCGACCAGCTACTCCTCGCCGCCGGCGTCTTCGACGCTCTCGCAGCTCACGTCGTGTACGTCGCCCGGCAACGCGGCTGGCCCGCGCTGACCGACGATCCTGGCAGGTTGCGCCGTGTGGATCCCAATGTTCAGCTTGACCTGCTGTAAGGGACCGTTGCCGATGAAGGGAGCCCGAAGGACGTCGACGCCGGGCAGCCTGTCAGCGGCAACAGCAGACAGGCCGGATCCGCGTCGACCGGCAGCTGACCGGCCTGCTGACGCCGCCGGATCACCGCCAGATCCTCCGGGAATGCTCGGCCACACCCGCCTCGACACCCGTTCACACCTACACTCGCCCATCGTCGGCTGTCGGAGGTGCGGCCGAGCGATCTTGTCGGGGGGTCGCGGCAGACTGGCGGGCATGACCGGATCGGTGCTTACGTCCGCTATTACGGCGCGCGGTCAGGACATGAGCTGGTGGAGTTCGGTTGTCGCACTGAGGAGGAATCGTGAAGAGCATTCGGGACTATGACGGTGAAATAAGGGTATGCATAAAGTGCGCCCAGCCTGCCTACCAGGAAACATTTGAAGAATACGGCGAGATGTGGCATCACTTCAGTGAGCAGTGGGATGGGGTGCTGTGCGAAAGTTTTCCGCTGGCTGGCTATGCAGTGGCACTTGACCTCACCGACATGTCGAGACAGTCGCTGCAGGCTCAGTACCCAGACACGTACCCGCAATCTACGCCTGAGGCATCAAGCGGAATCCGTGGTTGAGATGCATATCGGTAAGACGCGCCCCTAAACCAAATGGCATGCCCGTATGCCGGGCGCAATCCGCAGTTCCTCGGGCTCATGAGCCGCCGCTCACAGCGTACGGACCGGTGGGTGGGTGAGCCTCGCCGGTTCCGGCGGGAAATCCGAGCGGTCCGCTCAGAGCGGCGGCGAGGGTGGCTTTGGCCGCGAGGCGAATGGCCGGGTCTGTCGGGCAGGGTCGCCTCTATGACGACATCGTCACCGAGACCGCCAGTGAGCGGGCCGACCCGGTCCAAAACCCATCTCCACCCCGGGACGCGGTCTGCGCCTCCAGGATCGCGGGGCTATGCCGAGGGACGGGCGACAGAGTAGCTGCGGCTCGTGACTTCGATCAGAGGGATGTGGTGATGGCGGTGGCGAGGTTAGTGAGGCGGCGGTCCGTGGTGAGGCCAGTGTGCATGCGGTTCATGACGTAGCCGATGGCAGTGCGGGTGGTCAGGTTGGCGCAGCCGAGCGAGCCGCCGCGGCCGCCGTGGCCGAAGGAGCCCGCGCCGAAGAAGGGGAAGGTAGTGGAGGGCAGGGCGTAGCCGAGGCCGAAACGGGTGGGGACGCCGAGGGTCTGATCGAGGCCGTCGGACTGGGTGGTGGTGGCGGTGGTGAGGGTGGCGGGAGTGAGGAGGGGAAAGCCCTCGGCCGGGTCGATGAGAGCGTTGTAGAAGCGGGCGAGAGCCCGGGCTGTGGTGATGCCGTTGGAGGAGGGGATTTCGGCGGCGTGGACGCGGGGATCATTGGGATCGATGCGGGGGGTGGTGACAGTGCTGGCCCGGCGCAGTGTGCTGGAGTCTGCGGGGGAAGCGGCGGGGGGTTCGATGAGGCGGCTCACCCGGTACTGATGGGCGGGGGAGAGGCCGATGTAGGCGTCGAGGCCGAGCGGGCTGGCGATTTCGTCGGCGAAGAAGGTGCCGAGAGTGCGACCGGTGATGCGGCGGATGACTTCGCCGACGAGCCAGCCGAAGGTTTGGGCGTGGTAGCCGTGAGCTGAACCGGGCGGCCAGAGGGGGTGTTGTGCGGCCAGCGCGGCGATCATGGGATGCCAGGCGAGCGCGCTGGCCAGGGGTATCGGCGCGTCGAGGGCGGGCAGGCCGGCGCGGTGGGACAGCAGCCAGCGGACGGGGATCTGGTGTTTGCCGGCGGCGGCGAACTCGGGCCAGTAGTCGGCGACCGGGGCACCGAGATCTAGTTCGCCTCGTTGCACCAGCAGGTGGGCGCAGGTGGCGGTGAACCCCTTGGTGGTGGAGAAGACGTACTGGAGCGTGTCTTCTACCCAGGGAGTACCGGTGGTGAGATCAGCGATGCCACCCCACAGGTCCACGACGCGGCGGCCGCGGAGGTAGACACACAGCGCGGCGCCTACTTCGCCGTGGTCGCGGAAGTTGGCAGCGAAGGCTTCCCGGACGGCCCGGAACCGGGGGTCGGTGGTGCCGTGAATGGGCGTCACGCGACCTCCGCAAGATGGTTGGCAGCGAACTCAGCAGGCAGCGGCCCGGAGTGGAAGCGGGCTACGTTGAGCAGGAACCCGATCTCGTCCTGCAGGTTTGTCCCGCCCGGGCTGGTGATATCGGAGACTGTCGACCGGGGCGGCTTGCCGGCAAGTTTGGCTTGCCGGGCGGTCTCGAGCCAGCAGGCCGCAGCGGCTGTATCGAGGTCGGCGAGTGGTACCTGGCGGGCGGCAGCGAATTGTTGGGCGGCAGCGACCATCGCTGGGGTGACGTAGGCGCGCAAGGCGAGACTGGCGTCGCGGATCTCGATGACGAGCCGGTACACGCGCAAGTTCAGATCGGCCACGGTGGTGACCAAGGCGCCGAGGCGGGATCCGGGGCCCGGCAGAGTGATGCCCGGAATCGTGCCGGTCAGGCTCTGCCAAAGCGGCCACAGGGTCCACAGAATTCGGCGCTGGGCGAAGTTCTGTTGCGCGGAGGCGATTCCGGGCGGTAGGACGCTGGCTGCTTGGAGGAAAAGCTCGATCCCGGTCAGTGTGGGGATGTAGCTGAGCAGTACGGGGCGGTGGGTGATGAGGTAGGAGGGGAATAGGAGCCACAGCAGGCAACCGAACAGCTATCTGACCAGTGGTTACCCGCCCCAGCCGAGAGCGGTGGCTCGCCCTTGTTTACCGCGAACTCGGGAGATGATGATGAACCAGCACGTTCCCGCGAGCGTCACCGCGTCCACCGCTGGTGGCCAGCTGCTGGGGCCAGCTGTGGACCGCTTTCTCACCGAGCGGGACCTGGCACCGTCAACCCGACGGGTCTACGTCCTGACCCTGCACCGCCTCGCCCATCAGCTGGGCCCAGACCTGCCGCTGCCCAGATCACCCCGGCCATGCTCACGACCAAAAGCCGCCACACCAGCCTGACCAGCCTCGCCATCTACGCCCAACCCACCTTCGACGCCGTGGCCGCCGCCACCGCGGCGCTCGACCCGGCCCGCCGCCGACCTACACATCGATCCGGGTCGTAGAGCGTGCCTCCCACACTTTGTTCCGCTCTCCGAGTACGACCGCAGCCACTCCTGCTGCTCACCGATCGTCATGTCCTGGGCGAGGCAGCGCGGCACTCCGACGTCGGGGGTCTCCCCGTGGGGGTTCATCACTGGTGACAACCTGCACGTCCCGTCCCACGTCCGTGGTTTCCCAGGGACCAACAACCGATGAACTCCCTGTGACGGCGTTCCACATCCGGGCCGGCACCGGTCGGGACTCTTCGCCTGAACTGACGCCGCCACGCTGGGCGGGGAACAATGGTGAGTGTCCCGCTCGGCGGGAGGGAGGTGGCGATGGGCAGCGGCGCACTGTTCGTTGCCGTGTTTCTGGCGTGCCTGGTGGAAGCGGTCGAGGCGCTGACGATCGTACTCGCGGCCGGCGCGGGCCGGGACTGGCGCTCGGCGATCACCGGCGTCGCAGCGGGCCTTGCGGTCCTGGCCGTGGTCGTGGCCGCGCTGGGTCCGGCGCTGACCGCGATCCCGTTGGATGGGTTGCGCCTGGTCGTCGGCGGGCTGCTGCTGATCTTCGGGTTGCAGTGGCTGCGCAAGGCGATCCTGCGGGCCAGCGGACTCAAGGCCCTGCACGACGAGGACGCCATCTTCGCCACCGAACTCGCCGCCGCCCGAGCCGCTCCCACCGGGAGCCGGGGGATCGTCGCCGATTGGTACTCCTTCACCTTGTCGTTCAAGGGTGTGCTGCTCGAAGGGCTGGAGGTCGCCTTCATCGTCTTGACCTTCGGCGCTAACCAGCAGAACATCCCGCTGGCAGCCGTGGCCGGCCTGGCCGCGATCGTCGTCGTCACGGTCGCCGGGGTCGCGGTCCGCGCTCCGTTGGCGCGGGTCCCGGAGAACACGATGAAGTTCGTCGTAGGGATCATGCTGACCTCGTTCGGCGTGTTCTGGGG
>JBOHFK010000214.1:0-6901 GCA_050699635.1 Pseudonocardiaceae bacterium
GCGGCGAGCTCGGCGAAGCCGAAACCGCCGGCGCGACCGGCGAGCAGTAGGAAACCGAGCAGCAGTGCCGCGCCGCTGAGCTTGCCGAACATGACGGTGATGATCGCCGCGTCGCACCCGTCGGCCTGGGCCCGCTCGAAGCCGGCCAGCAGGTAGAACGCGATGGTGAGCAGCTCCCAGCCCAGCAGGAACCCGAACGCGTTGTCGGCGGTGATGATCACGGCGACCGATCCCAGCGCCAGGCAGTGGGTGGCCGCCAGGCTGCGGTGGGCGACCCGGCCCGGCCGGGCGGCCCACCCGGCGCACACCAGGCCGACCGGCACTGCCACCGCGAAACTGATCACCAGGAACAGCCCGGAAAGCCGATCGACGGACAGCGCGGTGGGGCCGAAGCCCAGCATCCCCGACCCCAGGGCGCTGTCCAGGCCGAGCCGGATCCTCGCGCCGGAAATACCGGCGGCCCCCAACACGACGAGCAGCACCGACGCCGCCGTGGCCACCAGGTAGGGCACCGAACGCAGCCTGACCCCGCCCAGCAGGTCGAGCAGTCCGGCGCCGAGCAGCGCTACCAGGGCGGCGGCGAGTACCCACTCCATCGGCGCGCTCACCGCCCTTCGGGCTGGATCCGGCCGACGGCCAGCAGCAGTGCGTGCAGCAGGCTGAACGGCGACGGGGGTGCGCCGGGGACCCACACATCGACGTCGACCAGCTCGCCGATCCCCCCGGCCACCGCGTAGCTGGGGGAGACGAGCCCACCGCTGACCGCGTCGGTTCCGGCGGCGATCACCACCAGCGGCCGGGGAGTGGCTTCCACGGTGCGGCGCAGCGGCTCGGCCATCCCGTGCGACCCGGCACCGGTGATCAATAACACGTCGGCGTGCCGAGGGCTGGCGGTAAAGAAGATCCCCAGCCGGTGCACGTCGTAGACGGGGTTGAGCAGCGCGAGCACCTCCCACTCCTCCGCGCCGTCGGATCCCGCGTCGACGTGCCTGACGTGGACCGATCGGTGCAGCATGCCGGTCCGCGCGGCGAGCCGGCGGCGCAGGACGTCGATCGCCTCGTCGGTTTCCGGGAGCTGTGGGACGACCAGGGCCGGCCGATCCAACCGCGCGGTCTGGCTACCGGGCTCCCAGCCGAACAGATCCGGCCGCTCCCGCACGCACCGTCCACACAGGATGCACTGGCCGGTGTCGACCCGTAACACGTCGCCCTCAGTACGAATCGCCCCGGTGGGGCACAGCGTGTCGACCGGAATCCCATTGGACGGACCAGCGACCCACGGTCGCACCCCGGCGGGGAAGGCGTCGGCGTAGACGTCGGGCCGGTCGGGATACCGGGTGGTGACCACTCCGTTGCGCAGGCCGCGCAGGACCCAGGGCATCTACATCACCACCCCGGCGATGGACAACCCGAAACTGGCCTCGTTGAACGGAAAGTCGGTCAGGATGTCACCGACGAAGGTCGCCGGGAACAGCATCAGGTTGTGAAACGACGCCGAGCGGGGCGCGCAGTAGCCGATCAGCCCGTCCTCGGCGAGTTCGAGCAGGTAGAGCACCTCACCCTGCGGAGCTTCGGCCCACCCCACGGCCAGCCCCCGCGCCGGTGGCACGAACACCCTGAGTCGCTCGGAGTCCCCCAGTTCGATGCCGCAGTCCGGCAGCCGCCCGACGGCGTGGCGGGCGAGGTCGAACGCGATGTCGATCTCCTCGATCCGGACCTGCATCCGGGCCTGCGCGTCACCCGCGTCCCGGACCGGGATTGGTGGCGGGGCGAGCTGGCGGTAGCCGTCGTAGGGACGGGTGACCCGGCAGTCATCGGCACAACCCGAGCCACGGCCGATCGGGCCGAGCGCGCCGTGGGCGCGGGCCAGCGCCGGGTCCAGGGGTCCGGTGGTGCGGACCCGATCCAGGAACGAGGAGGTGTGCAGCAGCGTGCGCACGTCGCTGTCGATGGCGTGCTCCAGCCGGTCGAGCTCGGCGGTGACCTGGTCCTCGGGCAGCCGGGGTGGCGCGGTGACGCCCCCGGGCACGACGACGCCGCGGCCGAACCTGCTCCCGCACAGGGCACCCACCAGCCGCAGGATGTGCTCCTTGTGCAGCCCGAACCTTGCGGTGGCCACCGCAAGGCCGGCGGCGTCGGTGAGCTTGCCCAGGACGTCGAGGTGGTTGGCGACGCGCTCCAGTTCGGCGTGCAGCACCCGGATCATCGCGGCCGCGAAGGGGATGTGGGCACTAGCGAGGGTTTCCACGGCGTGCGCGAAGGCCAGCGCGTGCGCGACCGAGGCGATGCCTTCGACCCGTTCGGCCAGCAACACCCCGTCCTCCATGGTCATGCCTTCGAACCGCTTCTGGATTCCGCGGTGCTTGGCGTGCGGCCGGATCCGCAGGTTGGGGATGTCTTCGCCGGGGGTTTCCACCAGGTACTCGACCGACTCGAACACCCCGGAGCGCACCGGGCCGTGCGGGATGGTGAACACGCCCGTGCCGTGCAGCCGCGCGGACAGCGCCCGCTCGTCGGGCTCGATCCGGTCCGGCCGGCCGGGAGCTCCCGGGTGGGGCAGCGTTCCCGGGTGGGTCAGCGGGCCGCCGTCATGGCGATGTGGCAGCACCAGGGGGTCCAGCCGGGGATGCCCGTCGGGCACCAGACCGACCAGGTCGTGGATCGCCCGCTCATACCAGAACGCCGCCGGCAGCTGCGGCGTCAGCGCCGGGTAGTGCGTGACGCCGGCGGGTAGCGCCGCGCCCAGTGGGGTGACGCCGCCGTCGTGCGCGACCAGCGCGGTGAGCCCGGTCCCGCTGGCCGGGTCACCGCGGCCCAGCAGGGCGGCGAACCGCTGCCCGCCAGCCAGTCGCAGATGCAACTCGTGGTTCAGGGCACCGACCGGATCTTGATCGAGATCGCGGACCGCGGACCGGCTCATAACGCACCTCCCAGCTCCGCGGCTCCGCGGGCGATCAGGGCGGTGAGCGCGTCCGGTGGGTGCAGGCCCAGCACCAGCAGCGCGACCACCCCGACGACCATGGGCACCACCATCCAGACGCTCGGCTCGCCCCGCGGCGCGCTCGCGGCTCCCGGGCCGTCGTGCTGCGGCACGAACAGCATCCGGGTGGTGACCATCGACAACCCGAGGAAGGCCAGGGTGACCAGGGCGACCATCGCCGCGGCGGGGGCGAAGCGGGCCGAGCCCAGCCCACCGGCGACGATCATGAACTCGCTGCGGAACAGCCCGAACGGGGGCATCGCGGACAGCGCGAGGATCGCGAGGAGGAACAGCGGCGCGGTCCACGGCAGGCGGTCGAAGCCGCCCCGGATCCGCCCGGCATCCTTGGTGCCATAGGCGCGGGCCAGCGCGCCGGCACCGAAGAACGCGTTGCCCTTGGCCGCGGCGTGGGCCAGCACGTGCAGCAGCACTCCGGCGAAGGCGATCGGTGCACCGAAGGAGACCCCGATGGCCAGGATGCCCATATGTTCCACACTGGAGTAGGCCAGCAACCGCTTGAGGTTGCGCTGCTCGACCAGATACACCGCGGCCAGCAGCAGCGACAGCATCCCGAAGACCAGCAGTACCCCGCGGGGAAAGCCGCTGCCCAGGGTGACGGCGGCGATCTGGTAGTAGCGCAGCACGGCGTAGAAGCTGACCGCGAGCAGCGCCCCGGACAGCATCGCCGACACCGGGGTGGGGGCCTCGGAGTGCGCGTCGGGCAGCCAGGTGTGCACCGGGAACAGCCCGACCTTGGTGCCGAATCCGACCACGGCCAGCACGAACGCGAGCTGCACCGCGGAGTGCGACAGCCCCGGCCCAGCGCGCAACAGTGGGGGGAAGGCCAGGTCATAGGACGGTCCGAGCACGGCTGCCCCGGCGTAGTACATGACGATCGTGGCCAGCAGTGCGATCCCCAGCCCCGCCGAGGCGATCAGGACGTATTTCCACGACGCCTCGGCGCTTTGCCGGGTGCCGTCCAGGGCGACCAGCAGCGCCGAGATCACCGTGGTGATCTCCACCGCGATCCACAGCAGCGCCAGCCCGTCCATCAGCGGTGCGCACAGCATGGACCAGGCGAACAGGTTCAGCCCGACCCAGAACAGCCGCGAGTAGCGGGCGTAGTCGCTTCGCTGGTGCTCGGCGGCCAGGTAGCCGACGGAGTAGACCGCGGCCGTGGCGTAGAGGAACGCGGTGCCCAGCACGAAGACCACCGAGATCGCGTCGGCCCGCAGGAACCCGAGCGTGACCGGCCCCTTGGCAGCAGCTGGTATCAGAGCCAGGGCCAGTCCGAGGCAGACCACGCCGGTCGCGACCGAGGCGGCCGGCGCGGCGCGCCGCCCGGGCAGCAGCGACAGCAGCGCCCCGAGCAGCGGTAACACGGCCAGCGCGACAAGTACCCCGGTCATGTCCTCACCCCTGCAGCTCGGTTAGCGCTTCGGTGGACAGCGACTCCGACTGCTCGTGATGCACCCGGATCAGCACGGCGAACACCACCACGGCGACCAGCAGGTCGAACAGGAACGCGACCTCCAGGATCAGCGGCAACCCGGCGGCGACCACCAGGCTGGCCAGGGACACCCCGTTCTCCAGCGCGAAGAACCCGATCGCCTGGGAGGCGACGTCCCGCCGGACGATCATCAGCACGAACGACACCAGGATGATCGCCACCGCGACCGCGAGCGCGGCGGCCGGCAGCACCGGGCTGCCCAGGTGAAACCGGGCACTGGCGAAGAACCCGAACGCCGCGACCCCCACCGCGAGCAGCACCATGCTGGCCACCCCCAGGGCGCGACTGCCAGCGATCTCCTGGTTGGTCAGTGGCAGCTTCCGTAGCAGCCTTAGCATGACCAGCGGGACCGCGACCACCTTGAGCGCCACCGAGAACGCCGCGAGCCCGTAGAGCTCGGGCACGTCCCGGGAGAAGGCCACCACGACCGCGAGCACCGAGATCACCACCGACTGCGCCGCATAGAGCCGGATCTGGGCTCGCAGCAGGGTGGCCTGCAGCATGCCGAACTCGATGACCAGCATGAGCACGGCCAACGCAGTGGTCACCCCGGCATAGCTCGACGGAGGCGCGGCGACATCCGCAGTGAGCGATCCCATCAGCCACCCCCGAAGAACAGCGTGAACACCGCCAGGACTGCCAGCATGAACGCCGCTGACACGAACTCGGTGATCTTGAACAGGCGCAGCTTGGCGAACGAGTCGTCGATCACCGCGATGCCGGCGCCGAGCAGCGCCGCCTTGCCGAGCAGCGCGAGGATCGCCAGCCCCACGGCGACCACGGTGGCGTCCGAGGCCAGCCCCCACGGCGCGACGAACACGTTGATCAGGATCACGAACAGGATGAGCTGTTTCATCGTCGAGCCCCAGCGCAGCAGCGCCAGGTAGGGACCGGAGTGCTCGAAGGATCGGGCCTCCTCGATCATCCCGAACTCATTGGTGCCGGTGTGCGTCTCGACCGGGATCCGCCCGGTCTCATAGAGGATCACCATGAACAACGCCGCCGCGGCGAGCAGGTGCGCCGGGCGGACGATCTGGTCAGCCGAGGCGCGCACGGTCTTGGCCAGCGCGTAGGGCAGGTCGGTGCCGGTGACCAGCGCGACGGTGAACACCACGAACAGCACCACCGGTTCGGTGATCGCGGCGAACGTCTTCGCGCGGCTGGCCCCCAACTGGGCATACGGCGATCCGGTGCCGGCGGCGGCGATGGCGATGACGAAGCTGGCCAGCGCGAGGATGAACCCGCCGCCCAGGATGTCGCCCAGGTAGCCGAACGGCAGCGGGAACGTGGTCAGTACCGGGATGAGCAGCGGCACCGTGAGGTAGCAGGTCATCGCGACCAGCGGCGCGGCCAGGAACACCCAGCTCGACCCGATCGGTGCCAGCGCCTCCTTGCGGAACAGCTTGGCGATGTCGAAGTAGGGCTGCAGCACCCGCGGCCCGCGCCGACCCTGCAACCGGGCCTCCACCCGGGCGATCACGCCATTGATCCCCGGCGCCGCAACGAGCACCGTCAGGACCTGCAGCGCCTGCACTACGGGGATAGGAAGCGTCATCGCTGGCAGCCCCAATGGGCAGTCCAGCTCACGTTATGCCCCTCGACCACCCGAACCTCCTCTACCGTCGACCAGCGCACAGCACTGGATGGTGCGGTAGAGACTGTCAGCGGGCCGGGTGGTCCACGATTTCGGCGAGCCTCATCGCCGTGGATTCAGTGTGACCGGAGATCGTGAGCCGACGCAAGTGGATGCTCCGGCGCCCGGTGAGTCGTGGAACGAGATCACCCCGTGCAACCTGTCGCTGGACCGGTTGGCCGAGGCCAGCAAGGAGGGTGTGCACGCCGCTGCTGGATGCAGGGTTGTTGCACGGCGACTGCCGCACCGTCACCGGGCGCACTGTCGCCGAGAACCTCGCCGAGTTGGCCCCGCCCGACCCGGACGGGCAGGTCCTGCGCAGCCTCGCCGCGCACTTCGAGGGCACCGCGCGGGTCTTTGATGGGGAGCAGGCCGTGATGGACGCCATCCCCGATTTGCAGCCAGGCCGTCTGCGGATGCTAAGGCCGGGCGCCGGTTCCCGGTGGGCGGCGGCGGGCCACTCGCCACAGGCTCAGCGGCAGCAGGATGACCACCGTTGCGGGCAGGATCCACCAGGTGGGGATCGTGGTGGTGCTGACGCCGTAGGTGAGCCCCAGCGCCGCGGCCACCCCGAGGGCGACCCGCCAGTCGTCGCCGACGACGAAGTCGTACCAGAACGTCAGGAACGCCGTGATCCGTGCGGTCATGCCAGGCCCGCTCGGGCGATCGGGGCGTCAGCGGCAACCGGTTCCTTGGTGATCCGGCGCAGCACTGCGACCAGGGCGAGCGCAAACACCGCGACGGCGGGGACCACCACCAGCAGCGCGGCGTCCGCGCC
>JBOHFK010000215.1:0-6888 GCA_050699635.1 Pseudonocardiaceae bacterium
GCTGGGTGTCGACTTATCCCGATCCCGCGGTTATCCCGACCGTGCTTCGTCCGGCCGCAGAAAGCCCTACTCAGGGCCGGGCTTCATGGTTCTGATGTCGGGATAATCCCGCTGTTGGTGGGGTTGATCCTCTTCCTTTCAGAGCAGAGCGTTCTGTGGGAGGAGGAGTTATGGGCACGGTTTCGTGGATGCGTGGTGTGGGGCCTTTGGTGCCGTTTGCGGGCGGGTTTCGCCGGGAGTTGCTGGGGGTGGGTCATCGACCGGCGGCGGTGAAGCACTACTTGGTCTTGATGGGCCAGCTCAACGGCTGGCTTGTGGGCCAAGGCCGCGAGGTCGACGAGCTCACACCGGAGGTGGCCGAGGAATTCCTGGCCACTCGACGAGCCCGTGGTCAGCGGCGAGTGCCCACGTTGGCCAGTCTGGTCCCGCTGTTTGAGTACCTGAAAAAGCACGGCGTGGTGCGACTCGAGCAGCACAAGCCGCCAACGGCTCGTGAGGAGTTGCTGGCCGGCTATCACCACCATCTTGTCTACGAGCGGGGACTGACACCGAGCACTGTGTTGCGCTATGAGCGCTTCGCGCGACGATTCCTGGCCCAGCGTGCAGCGCGTACTGGCACCGAGGTCGGCACGGAGAACCTGGCCAGCCCTGAGATCAGCGCCTTCATGTTGGAGGCCAGCTCTCGGCTGGTAGTCGAGTCGGCCAAACGTGAGGCTGCTGACCTGCGGGCATTGCTGCGGTTTTTGTACTTGCAGGGCGTTGTGGAGATCGATCTGGGGACCGCCATGCCGCCGGTCGCGACGTGGCGGGGCGCCCGGCTGCCTGCGTCCATGAGCGCCACGCAGGTAGATGCCCTGCTGTATAGCTGTGATCGTTCAACGCCGAGCGGACGGCGCGATTACGCGGTGTTGGCGTTGCTGGCTCGGTTGGGCCTGCGCTCGGGAGAGGTCGCCGCGCTGCAGTTAGGCGATCTGGACTGGCGCGCCGGCGAGCTGATGGTGCGGGGCAAGGCGCGCCGCCAGGACCGGCTACCGCTTCCGGTCGAGGTCGGTGAGGCGCTGGTGGACTACCTGCGCCACAGCCGACCCCGGAGCGAATGTCGGCAGGTGATTTTGACCCTCTATGCGCCGTTTCGGCCGATCCAGCCCTGCTCGATCACCAACATTGTCTATCGCGCGTGTCGGCGTGCCGGGCTGGCCCGGGTGGGCGGGCATCGATTACGCCACGCGCTGGCGACCGAGATGCTGCGCCTGGGCGGAAACCTGATGGAGATCGCCCAGGTGCTGCGCCAGTCCGATCCCGGGACCACCTCGGGCTATGCCAAGGTCGACCGAGTCGCCCTGCGCGTTGTTACCCAGGCCTGGCCGGGAGCGGCGCGATGAGCGCGCTGGCCCAGCAGGCTGAACAGTACTTGCGTCTGCGCCGCGCATTGGGTCATGAGCTCGACGACGCCCACCGGCTGTTGCCCCGGTTCGTGGCCTACCTGGACTCGATTGGCGCCTCGACGATCACCGTCGAGGTCGCCCTGGTCTGGGTGCGACGTCCCGACGCTGACCCGGCCAGCTCGGTGTGGTTCCGGCGGATGACCGTGGTCCGAGGCTTCGCTCGCCATATGTCGGGTATCGACCCGGGCACCCAAATCCCGCCGCTCGGGTTGGTGACCTTCCGGCGGCACTGGAGGATGCCGTTCATCTACTCCCGCCAGGATGTTGAGGCGTTGATGGCCGAGGTGCCCCGGCTGGTTCCCACGCCGCTGCGGGCGGCCACCTTCCAGACCATGATCGGGCTTCTGGCGGCCACCGGCATGCGAGTCGGGGAAGCCATCGCCCTGGGCCGCGGCGACATCGACTGGACCGAGGCCGTGATCGTGGTCAAATCCTCCAAGTTCAACAAGTCCCGAGAGTTGCCCCTGGACTCGTCCACGATCAGCGCCCTGGTCTGCTATGCCCAGATCCGCGACCGATGCGTGCTCCGGCCGGCGAGCCCGACGTTTTTCGTCTCCGGCAAGGGCACACCGATCATCTACTCCGACTTCGGAGTCAAGTTCCGCGAGCTCGTAGCCAGGACAGGGGTCGGGGCTGACTCACCGGTCAGGCCCCGCGTTCACGACCTACGCCATTAGGCGGACGGCTGGGTTATGCGCCCTGCCGTGGCGTTTCCGCTGGTAGGGGCAGCGGAGCTCGGGTTGTTGTCCGCATAATCTCGGTGCGCGGCATGCCTGGGTCGGCGAAGAGTCACCTTGTTCGTTCATTCCGCTAGCTGAACGCAGAGGTGATTCTCGTGGGAGAGGTAGATGTCAGGGTCGCCGTGGGCCGTGTCCTGGCGGCATTACGCGAGGCTGGGAGGTCCGAGGGCACAGTCTGGTGCTACGAGGTTGTGCTGGACCGGTTCGCAGCGTTCCTGGCCGGACGGGGCCTGGTCACGGCGAGCGACCAGGTGTGCCTGGATTTCATCGCGAACCAGACCGGGATCAGGCTGGGGGCGTTGCGGGAGCCGGTCAGGGACAGGGGCGTCCAGGCGGTCCGCCGGCCGGTGGTGCTGATGGCGGACGCGCTGGCAGGCCGGGCGGTCGTCGCCGGCCGGCCGGTGATCCCGGCGAAGGACGGCTGTCCCGCCGGGTTCCGTCCGCTCAGAGACGACTATGTTGCCTCGTGCCGCGTGCGCGGCAACGCCGAGGCGACCGTGGCCGCGAAGGACAAGGCAGTCAGCCGGTTCCTGGGCTACTTGGACGAGGTGGGCGCAGGGGATCTGGCCGCGCTCGGCGTGCGGGACGTGTCGGGTTTCTTCCTGCGGCAACGCGGGCTGCGCCGCAAGACCATCGCGGCTATGAGGTCGTCGCTGGCGGACTTCCTGGCCTTCCTGGCCGCCGCGGGCCGGACACCGCAGAGTCTGGCCGACCGGCTGCCGCCGCACCGGCACGTTCGCCACGAGTCCGAGCCGCACCTGTGGACCGCAGAGGAGATCCGGCGGGTGCTGGCCGTGATCGACCGCCAGTCCGCCACTGGCAAACGCGACTACGCGATGATCCTGATGACCGCCCGGCTCGGCCTGCGGATCTCCGATCTGCGCCAGCTCGACCTGGGCGATCTGGACTGGCGGGCGAAGACCATCACGATCGTCCAGCAGAAGACGGGCCGGCCGTTAAGCCTGCCGCTGCTGGACGACGTCGGCTGGGCGATCATCGACTACGCCGGGCACGGCCGCCCCGAAACCGCCTGCCCGAAGGTGTTCGTCAAGCACCGCCATCCCTTCGACGCGTTCGGGTGCGCCTCGTCGGTCGCCTCCCGGCTGTCGCGGCACGCTGCCCGCGCGGGGATCGACTTCCCGCCGGGCGAGGTGTGCGGGATGCATTCCCTGCGTGGCGCGCTGGCCGTCGCCATGATCGGCAACGGGGCGCCGATGCCGGTGATATCAGCCGTGCTGGGACACGCCTCAAGCGACACCACGCAGGCCTACTACCTGCGTTTCGACGTCGAACGGCTGCGATGCTGCGCGCTGGACGTCGAGGACGTCACCGGCCAGGCGGGGGCGGGTGAGCGCAGTGCCTGACACGACGCTGCCGGGCCTGGTCGCCGAACTGGTCGCGTCGCGCCACGCTGGCGGATACAGGTTCAAAGTCCAGGAACGGGTGCTGCGCCAGTTCGCCGGCCACTGCCGGCGGGAGGGCTACCCGGACGGGTCAATCACCAGGGAAGCGGTCGACGGGTTCCTTTACGGCGGTCACCTGCGGTCCTCCACGGTCCGGCGAAACGAGCTGGCGCTGCGCCAGCTGGCCGAGTACGCCTGGGCGGCCGGCTGGGATGCCTGCGCCCCGGCCGCGGCAACCCGGGTCCGTGTCCGCGTCCAGCCCCCGTATGTGTTCACCGACGACGAGGTGCGCCGATTGTTCGCCGCGATCGACTCCCAGGCCATGTCCTGCTACTCGAACAAGGCGATGGTCGACCCGGTCCTGTTCAGGGTGCTCTACGGCGCCGGGCTGAGAGTTTCCGAGGCGCTCAGCCTGAGCCTGGCGGACGTGGACACGCGCGGCGGGACGCTGCGTATCCGCGACACCAAGAACGGCGAGAGCCGGACCGTGCCGGTCACCAGCCGACTCGCCGCGACCCTGGAGGGCTACATCGGGGCCGCGCACCCCGCCCCCGAAAGCAGCGACTACCTCTTCTACAGCGTGGCTGCCGGTCGGCCGATCAGCCAGTCGACCGTCTACGTGCGGTTCCGCGGCTACCTGGCCGATGCCGGCATCCCGCACTTCACCGGCGGCCCGCACCCGCACTCGCTGCGCCACGGCTTCGCCGTCGCCAACCTCAGGCGCTGGGCCGCGCAAGGCGCGGACCTGGCCGTGATGCTGCCCTACCTGGCGTGCTACATGGGCCACGCCGACCTTCGCGGCACCCAGTACTACCTGAGGCTGACCGCGGACGCCTACCCCGAGGTGATGACCAGAGCCCAGATCCGGTTCGGCTACGTCATCCCAGCGCCACCCGGGGACCAGCCGTGAACCCGCGCCCCGCGCCGCCACCGGAGCTTGCCGGGCGCTGGCTGTCGAAGTTCTTCATCGACCACCTGGCCGGGGAGCGCGCAGCCTCACCAAAGACCATGGGCTCCTACCGGGACGCGATGAAACTGCTGCTCACCTGGTTCAGGGACGCAGAGCGCATACCGCCGGAGAAGCTGCGCCTGGCCAACATCGACCGGCCCCGGGTCCTGCGGTTCCTGGACTGGCTGGAGGCCGAGCGGAGCTGCTCGGCAGCCACCCGCAACCAGCGCCTCGCGGTGATCAAGTCGTTTTGCCGCTACACCGCCGTCGAGCAGCCCGACCATCTCGACCAGGTCACCCAGGTCCTCGCGATCCGGCAGAAGAAGACCCCGGCCCCGCAGCTGGGGCACCTGACGGGCAACGAGGTCAAGGTGCTGCTCGCCGAACCCGGCACGGCCAGCGCACGCGCTGTCAGGGACACCGTCTTGCTCGCCCTGGCCTACGACACCGCCGCCCGCGTCCAGGAGCTCTGCGATCTCGACGTCGCCGACATCCGCCGCGCCCGCCCGATGACTGTGGTGATCCGCGGGAAGGGTTCCAGGATCCGGTACCTGCCCGTGATGGACCCGACCGCCCAGCTCGTCGCCGGTTACCTCGACCACCGCGATCGGCATCCCGGCCTCGGCGCCGACGCAGACCCGCTGTTCCCCGGACCGAACCACTCCAGATTGACCCGGTCCGGGGTCGCCAAGCTCCTGGCCCGCCACGTGCGGGCCGTCCGGGCGCGCGACCCCGGCTGGGCTCCCGGCCTTCCGGTCACGCCCCACACGCTGCGGCGGACCCGGGCAATGCACCTGATCCAGGCCGGTGTCAACCTGATCTACATCCGTGATCTGCTCGGCCACGCCGATGTGTCCACCACCGAGATCTACGCCCGCGCAGACGCGGAGACCAAACGCAAGGCGATCGAAAACGCCTACGAGCCACTCACCCCAGATGCCTTGCCGGACTGGACCTTGGACTCGTCCCTGATCGGCTGGCTCGACTCGCTCGGGCGCTGACGCCGGCGCACCGAGATTATGCGGACAACAACCCGAGCTCCGCTGCCCCTACCAGCGGAAACGCCACGGCAGGGCGCATAACCCAGCCGTCCGCCTAATGACGGACGTCGTGAAGCCTAGGAGACCGGTCTTGGCCCGAGCTGGCGAGGCCCGCGTCGCGCACCAGGCACGGGAACACGGTGCTGACGTTGTCGCGCAGCAGCCGGGTGCCTGTTGTGGAGGTGAAGAAGCTCGTAGCGCTTGGCGCGTGGTGATGGGCTCGTCCGTCGCGGCGATGTCGTCGTGCATCGCGGCGTCGGGCGTAGTCGGCGAGCGCGTCGACCGTGCTCGGGTGCACCGGGATCTGGCGGGACTTGCCGTACTTGCTGTTGCGGATGGTGAGCAGCCCCTGCTCGAGGTCGACGTCATCGCGGTCGAGTCGGACGGTTTCACCGGCCCTCATCCCGGTGACCGCGACGAGCCCGATCAGGGTCTGGTAGGTGTCGGCGCGATGGGCGCTGTGCAACCGACCGGCCGCCGTCAGGAGCCGGGTGATGTCGTGCTCGGTGTAGATGTAGGGCACGATCCGGTGGCTGCTGGGCGCGGGGATCAGCCCGGGCGGGGGGATCTCGGTGGCGGGGTCCAACGCAGTGAGGTAGCGGGCAAAGACACGGACCGTGCTCAGCCGGACCGCCCGCCACGCGGGTGCGGCCTGCGAGGGTTGCTTGGCCCAGTGCAGGGCATGCTCGATCGTCAGGTGCTCGGCGCCGACGGCGTCGAGGTAGGCGGCGAACTGTGCGAGCATCTGCCCCTGATAGAAGAGCTTGTAGCCCATGGCCCGCCGGGTGACCAAGTAGTCCGCGGCAGCGGTGCGATAGTCGATCATCGTTGAGTCCCCGGCCAGGGGGTGACGAGCCCGCGCAATGCACGATGATCGACTTTGGCGTAGATCGCAGTGGTCGCGATGGTGCGGTGGCGCAAGACTTGCGCCACCTCGGGCAGCGACGCACCCGCCTGCAGCATCTGCGTCCCCGCCGTGTGCCGCAGGCGATGGGAGCCGAAGCTGCCCAGCCCAGCCCGTTCACTGGCTGCCCGCACCACCTCACCTACCCCGTCCGGGGTGAGTCCGCGGAGCGGAGCGCACGCGCGGAGGAACACCTCACGCTCGGGCCGTCTGGAACGCCCCCGCCGCAGGTAGGCAGCGATGGCGGTGCCAACGTCGGCCGGCAGCGGCAGGCGTTCCTCGGTGCGTCCCTTGCCCCGCACGACGATTTCGCCGGCCCGCCAGTCGATGTCGTCGAGGCGAAGTGCGGAGACCTCGGCGGCGCGCAGACCGAGCCTGACCAGCAGCACCAAGATCGCGTAGTCCCG
>JBOHFK010000216.1:0-6810 GCA_050699635.1 Pseudonocardiaceae bacterium
TTGGCGTGGTCGGGGTCCGCAAACCCGGCAAATTACCGGTGGTCTCCGACCGGGAGAGCTACGCCTTGGAGTACGGCGTCGCCTCGTTGGAACTGGCCCACGGCGTGCTGCATCCGGGTCAACGAGCGTTCGTGGTCGACGACGTTCTGGCGACAGGTGGTACCACGGCCGCCACCTGCGCATTGGTCGAGCGTGCCGGAGCCTCGGTCAGCGGCATCGCGATCCTGCTGGAGATCGCATCGCTGCGCGGCCGTGACCGGCTGCGCGGCCGCCAACTGCACGCCCTGCTCACGGTCTGACGTCCACTCGCGGGCGGTAGGCTAAAGATCTGAAATTGTCACCATGTACCGGGAGAGTGCGGTGTGAGCCAGGACCTGCAGCGCACCGAGGCGCCGCCGGTCGGCTCGGACGCAGCCCCGGTTCCGCAGCGGCTACCGTCGGCGACCCGGCGGGTTCGGGCCAGGCTCGCGCGGCGGATCACTGCGCAGCGCCCCGGCCCGGTCAGGCAGGTCCTTGAGCCACTTGCCGCGGTGCACCGGGAGCTACATCCCAAGGCCGATCTCGCACTGCTCCAGCGCGCCTACGACGTCGCCGAGGACAAGCATTCCCACCAGAAGCGCAAATCTGGCGATCCGTACATCACCCATCCGTTGGCTGTCTCGACGATCCTGGCCGAGCTGGGCATGGACACCACCACCCTGGTGGCCGCACTGCTGCACGACACCGTGGAGGACACCGACTACTCGTTAGGCCATCTCTCCGCGGAGTTCGGCGAGGTGGTCGCGCACCTCGTCGACGGCGTCACCAAGCTGGACAAGGTCCAACTCGGTGACGCAGCCGAAGCCGAGACCATCCGCAAGATGGTCATCGCGATGGCCCGTGACCCTCGGGTGCTGGTGATCAAGCTGGCCGACCGGTTGCACAACATGCGGACCATGCGCTTCCTGCGGCCGGAACAGCAGTCCCGCAAGGCCAAGGAGACGCTGGAGGTTTTCGCCCCACTGGCGCACCGGTTGGGCATGGCCACCATCAAGTGGGAACTGGAGGATCTTTCCTTCGCGATCCTGCACCCGAAGAAATACGACGAGATCGTGCGGTTGGTGGCCAACCGGGCCCCGTCCCGCGACACCTACCTGCGCACGGTGATCGACGAGGTTTCTGCGCAGCTGACCGGTACGCGGATCGTCGCCACCGTTGAGGGCAGGCCCAAACACTATTATTCGATCTACCAGAAGATGATCGTGCGCGGCCGTGATTTCGACGACATTCACGACCTGGTCGGGGTGCGGATCATGGTCGAGGATGTCCGGGACTGCTACGCCGCGATCGGCGTGGTGCACTCGGTGTGGCAGCCGATGCCCGGCCGGTTCAAGGATTACGTCGCGCAACCCCGGTTCGGGGTCTACCAGTCGCTGCACACCACCGTGATCGGTCCGGATGGCAAACCGCTGGAGGTGCAGATCCGCACCCGCGGCATGCACCGGACCGCGGAGTACGGCATCGCCGCGCACTGGCGGTACAAGGAGACCCGCGGCACCCACAACGGCGCCCATAACGGAGCTGTCGATGTCGATGAGATGGCCTGGATGCGCCAGCTACTGGACTGGCAGCGCGAGGCCGCCGACCCCAGTGAGTTCCTGGAGTCGCTGCGCTACGACCTGGCTACTCGCGAGATCTTCGTCTTCACCCCCAAGGGCGAGGTCATCACGCTGCCTACCGGCTCGACTCCGGTGGACTTCGCTTACGCGGTGCACACCGAAGTCGGCAACCGCTGCATCGGGTCGCGGGTCAACGGCCAGCTCGTCGCGCTGGAGCGCCAGCTGGAAAACGGTGAGGTCGTCGAGATCTTCACGTCGAAGGCGGGCGGGGCCGGTCCCAGCCGGGACTGGCTGTCCTTCGTCGCCTCACCGCGGGCCCGAGCCAAGATCCGGCAATGGTTCGCCAAAGAGCGGCGCGAGGAAGCCATCGAGTCGGGCAAGAACGCCATCGCCAAGGAACTACGCCGGGTCGGGCTCCCGGTGCAGCGGTTGGTCTCCGCTGAGTCGATGGTCGCGGTGTCCCGGGAGCTGCGCTATCCCGACGTCAGCGGGCTCTACGCCGCAGTCGGCGAGCATCACGCCTCGCCTCGTCACGTGGTGCAGCGCCTGGTTGCCCTGCTCGGCGGCGAGGAGGGCGCAGAGGACGTCCTCGCCGAGCGGGCCACCCCCTCCACTGTCCAGCGCCGCCGGCCGACCGGTGACTCCGGCGTGCGGGTGCGCGGCGGCGGGGACGTCTTGGCCAAGCTTGCCCGGTGCTGTACGCCGGTGCCTGGTGACGAGATCCTGGGGTTCGTCACCCGGGGCAGCGGAGTCAGCGTGCACCGCACCGACTGCACCAATGCCGAGTCGCTGCGGTCGCAGCCCGAGCGCCTGGTCGGTGTGGACTGGACTCCCTCGTCGTCGTCGGTGTTCCTGGTCGCGATCCAGGTCGAGGCGCTGGATCGGCACCGCCTGCTCTCCGATGTCACCAAGGTGCTCGCGGACGGCCGGGTCAACATCCTGTCCGCCTCAGTTACCACGACCCGGGATCGGGTGGCGGTCAGTCGTTTCTCCTTCGAGATGGGTGATCCGAAGCACCTCGGGCACGTGCTGCGCGCGGTGCGCAACATCGAAGGCGTCTACGACGTCTACCGCGTCACCTCGTCCAACTGAGCAGCGCCTGCTTGGGGGGCCGTCAGGTTGCTGGTACCTCGACCGAGGTGATCGTAACCGGTTGCTTGGGCTTGCCACCGCCTGGCGACGGCTCCAGTGACCCGTCGTCTCCTGCCTTGGCTATCTGGTCGAGAACCGTGAGACCTGCCGGGGAGATCGTCGCGAAGACGGTGTATTGGGGTGGCAGCTGGGTCTGGCCGTAAATCAGGAAGAACTGGCTGCCGCCACTATTGGGTTGGCCGGTGTTGGCCATCGCGACATAGCCGCGACCGTAGGTCAGCTCTGGGAACACCTCATCCGGGATGGTGTACCCGGGACCGCCGGTGCCCGACCCGGTCGGATCCCCACATTGCAGCACATGCAGGCCGGGATTGGTGACCAGCCGGTGACACGGGCTGTTGGCGTAGAAACCCTGCTTGGCCAGGCTGAGGAAGCTGTTGACGGTGCACGGGGCCAACGCGCGGTCGAGGGTGAGAGCGATCGGACCGGCCGAAGTCTGCATGGCTGCCGGCACGGTGCCTTTGGCGTCGGTACCGCCAGCCAGTGGCAGTTTCACCGGCCTGGCCGGGGGCTGCTGGGGGGTGGCGGCGTACTGGCAGTCGACCGAGGCGGCCAACGGCTTGGGCCGGACCGGGGGGGCGGCCACCTTGTTATCCGCGGGTGGGGCGGCGCTGTCGGATGTCCTGGTCGGCAAGGCCGGCGTGGACGGTGTCGCGGCGGTGTTGGAGGTCTTGCTACCGCCGCTCAGCGTCACGATCAGCACCACGATGCCGGCCACCAGGACCACGGCGCCCACGCCACCGGCCACTGCGTACCGGCGGCGCGCTTTCGCTCGTTCCGCGCGGCGGGCGAGCTGGCGATCCAGTTTGCGCTTCGCGGCTTCGCGACGCTTCTCGTTCGTGGGCACCCGGGACTCCTGTGGTTGAGGCAACGATCGCGGGGAAGTCTAGGTGGCCCATAGGTGAGCCGGACGTCAGCCTCACCTATGGCCTCTAGTCTGAACCTGTGCTCGTCGCAGGATTTGCCACCGGGTCGTTCCAGGCGAACTGCTTTGTGCTTGCCGCGGAGGCAGGTGGACCGTGCGTGGTGGTCGATCCGGGGGAGGGTTCGGAGCAGCCACTCGAGGAACTGCTGCGCGAGCACCGGCTCGACCCGGTGGCGGTGCTGCTCACCCACGGGCATTTCGATCACATCTTCGCGGTGACCCCGGTCTGCGACGGCAATGACATTCCGGCCTGGATCCATCCCGAGGACCGGGTGCTGCTGTCCGATCCGATGCGCGCGTTCTCCGCCGATGCGCGGCAGTTCTTCGGTGGGAGGGTTGCGCTACGCGAGCCGCGGGAGGTGTGTGAGCTGGTCGATGGGACGTCCTTGGAGCTGGCCGGTTTGAGCTTCACCGTGGACCACACCCCAGGCCACACCCGCGGCTCGGTGACCTTCCGGTCGATGACCGGCGGTGGGCAGGGTTTGCTGGTCTCCGGCGATACCCTATTCGCCGGTTCGATCGGGCGAACCGACCTCCCCGGTGGTGACCACGAGCAGCTGCTGGCCTCACTCCGGGACAAGATCCTCGTGCTGGACGATGAGATCACCGTGCTGCCCGGCCACGGTCCGGCCACCACCATCGGCCGGGAACGGGCCAGCAACCCGTTCCTGCACGGCCTCGCCGCACCGGGCCGGCCCCGAGGATTGTGAGTGTGCATACCCGCCCGGGTCTCACCGGCCGGTGGCATGCGGTCGCCAAATGTAAGGCTGACTGGAGGTGAGGGTCGCACCCGAAACAGCCTTGCCCGCCGCCGTGGCTAGGTCGCTGACGAGTGGTCGCACGGCCACTGCCCTAATGTCGCCGAGTTCGACACCAGGGCTGTTGCTTCGCGGCAGCACGACCGTGGTGTCGAACTCGGCGACACGACGGTATGTGAGCTAGAGCCGGACGGCGTTTGCGCTGCTGGTCGACCACTGGTTATCGACAATGGGCTCGATTGTGTCGTGGCGGGCGACCAGAGCGGCGATGACTGTGGTGATCGGGACGGCGGCGACCAGACCGATGCTGCCGACCAGGGTGCGCACCACCTCCTGAGCGATGTCCTGGGTGGTGACCATGGTGCCGAAACCCCGCCCGGCCAGGGAGAAGATCAGCAGCACCGGCAAGGCTGCGCCGGTGTAGGCCAGCGCCAAGGTGTTCACCGCGGAGGAGATGTGATCCCGGCCGATTCGCAGTGCGGCGGTGTAGAGCGCCCGCACGCCGAGTTCGGGGTTCGCCCGGCGCAATTCCCAGACCGCGCTGGTCTGGGTGACCGTGACATCGTCGAGCACGCCGAGGGCGCCGATGACCATCCCGGCTAGCAGCAACCCCCGGGTGTCGATCCCGTGGCCGAGGAATCCGATGAGTTTGCCGGTGTCCTCATCGAGCCCGGTCAGGTGGGTGGCCGCGGCGAAAGCGGTGCCCAGCACCCCGATCAGGCCGAGGCTCAATACCGTACCCAGCACCGCGCTGGAGGTCTGTGCGGAGAATCCGTGAGTGAGATACAGCACGCCGAACATGATCACGCTGGCGGCCAGCACGCCGACGATCACCGGGCTCGCGCCGGTCAGGATCGCCGGGAACAGGTACACCGCGAGCACCAGGAAACTGAGGCCCAGCGCGGCCAGCGAGGCAAGGCCTCGCCACCGGCCGAGCAGCAGCACCGCGGCGGCGAACAGGGCAACCAGCCACAACATCGACGTGCCTCGCTGGAAGTCCTGGATCTGGTAGGACTCCGCGTCGGAGGGGTTTCCGCCGGTGTAGGCGAGTACGACCTGGTCGCCGGCGGTGAACCGGGGCGTGCTCGGTTCGTCGGGTAGTACCTGCTGGATCATCACGCCAGGCGAGTCGCCATTGGTGAGCAGCACGTTCAGCGAGATGCACTTCTTCGCCTGATCAGCACCTGTGTTGCCGCTGGTGCACGGGGCGGAGGTCGTAGCGAGCACCTGGCCCTGTACCGGCCGCTGCCCCAAGCCGACGTCGATAGTGCGGCGGGGCGGATCTCCCGGCCAGGTCAGCCACAGTCCGACCAGGGTGGCCAGCGCGACCGGGATGAGTGCCGCAGCCAGCAGCTTGCGGACCCGGTGTGACGCCGGCGGCGCCGGTCCGTGCCCGTGCCCGTGGCCAGGGACGGCGGCGGTCGGCTCGACGGCATCGCGGTGACGATGCCGTCCCGTCCTGTGGTCGACTGCGCTCATGTGGTGGCGTGCTTCCTAGCTTTTCGAACGTCAGTTCGATAAAATGGGCCCATGCGATGGGACAACCTAACGCAGTCCGGCGAGTCCACCCAGGATGCGCTGTTCGGGACGGACGAGGCCATCACGCGCACCTTCGACACCCCGGAGTTTCGCGGGATGACGTTCTACGAGGTGCGGGCCCGTTCGGTCCTGAACAAGGTACCCGGCGGCTCACGCATGCCGTTCGAGTGGACTGTCAACCCGTATCGAGGCTGCAGTCATGCCTGCAGATACTGCCTGCTGGGTGATACGCCGATCCTCATGGCTGACGGGAGGACCAAACCTCTGGCGGACCTGCGCGTTGGAGACGCGATCTACGGCACCGTACGGGAAGGTAGCTACCGGCGTTACACCGTCACCGAGGTGGTAGCTCGATGGCGGACCGTCAAGCCTGCCTATCGCGTTACGCTTGAGGATGGGACACAGCTCGTAGCCAGCGGTGACCATCGCTTCCTCACCGACCGGGGGTGGAAGCATGTAACAGGAAGAATGAACGGTGCCGATCGCCGTCCATACCTGACTACAGGTAATGAGCTCATGGGCACTGGACAGTTCGGTTCACCGCCCGAGAGCTCGATTGACTACCGTCGGGGTTACCTGTGTGGCATGGTTCGCGGTGATGCACATCTTGGCTCCTATTCCTACCTGCGACAGAGTGGTCATGCGACCCTCCATCATCGCTTTCGCCTGGCGCTGGTTGATCTTGAGGCACTGCAGCGGGCTCGCCGCTATCTCGGGAGCGCAGGCGTGCCCACCAGCGAGCTGGAGTTCCAGGCCGCTAGCGGTGCGCGGCAGGCCGTGTCGGCAATACGAAACCAGACGCGTGCCGGGTTTGAAGCCATCACCCGCATCATCTCCT
>JBOHFK010000217.1:0-6762 GCA_050699635.1 Pseudonocardiaceae bacterium
CTGTTCGACCTGTCACCGGCCGACCGGGTGCTCGGGTTCGCGTCGGCGACCTTCGACGTCTCGGTGTTCGAGACGTTCTCCGCGTTGCTGACCGGGGCACGCCTGTGCCTGGCGACCGACGGCGAACGGCTGTCCATCGACCGGCTCCAGTCGCTGATGGAACGAGCCGGCATCACCGTCATCGACCTCCCGCCGACCGTGATGCCGTTGCTGGCGCCGGAAAAGTTCCCCGAACTGCGGATCGCGTTCGTCGGTGGCGAGGCGTTCAGCGGTGAGCTGGTGAACCGGTGGAACCCGGGCAGGCGGCTGTTCAACGGCTACGGGCCGACCGAGTGCACGGTGACGATGATCGTCGAGGAGTGCCCGGGCACCTGGGACGCCTCGCCGCCGATCGGGCTGCCCATGACCAACCACGTGGCGCATGTGCTGGACCGCGACCTCCGCCAGGTGCCGATCGGTGTACCGGGCGAACTGGTGATCGGTGGTGCCGGGCTGGCGCGCGGCTACCTCGACCGGGCCGAGCTGACCGCGGAGAAGTTCGTCACCGACCCGTTCGGCACCGCGCCGGGCAAGCGGTTGTACCGGACCGGAGACCTGGTGAAGCGGCTGCCGGACGGGCGGCTGGTCTTCCTCGGCCGTCTCGACCAGCAGGTCAAGATCCGCGGCCTGCGGATCGAACTGGGCGAGGTGGAGTCGGCGTTGGCCGGTTTCGCCGGTATCGGGCAGGTCAGCGTGCGGCCGTGGGCCGACGACGCCGGCGACAAGCACCTGGTCGGCTACCTGACGGGCGTCCTCGAGCACCAGGTGCCGTCGGTGCGCGAGCATCTCGGCACGCTCCTGCCGTCGTACATGATCCCGTCGTACTTCGTCGTCCTCGAAGAACTTCCGCTCACCAGCAGCGGCAAGGTCGACTGGCGCAGGCTGCCCGCGCCGGACCTCGACTCGGCGGGCGACGGGCCGGGCGACGAGCGGCGGACCGCGACGGAACGGGTGCTGCTGGGCGAAGTGGTCACCCCGCTGCTGCGCAACGACCGGCTCGGCGTACACGACGACTTCTTCCAGGCGGGCGGCAACAGTCTCCAGGCCGCTCAGCTGATGTCGGCGATCAACCGCAGGTTCGAGGTGGAGATCGCGCTCAACGACTTCTTCGTCTCCCCCACCGTCTCGCACCTGGCCACCATCATCGACACCGTCCGCGCCAAGCGGCAGGGTGACGACGATCCGCTCGACACGCTTCAGGACCTGCCCGGCGAGGAGAACGGCCGGGCATCGGTGCTGATGCGGCCACCCGGCCCGGCGCGGGTGATCCTGCTGCACCCGTCGGGCGGTGAACTGTTCTGCTACATACCGCTGGTCAGGGCGCTGCGCGAGGGCATCGGCGTGGCCGGGTTCGCCGCCGATCCACGGGACATCGCCGTGCCGCCCCGGGAGACCATGACCGCGACCGCCGCCAGGATCGTTCAGGCGCTGACCGCGAACGGCTTACCGGAGTCGTACTGCCTGGCAGGCTGGTCCTACGGGGGCGTACTCGCCTTCGAGATCGCCAGGCAGCTGGAGCGGGACACCGGAGAACGGCCGCCGGTGGTGCTGGTGGACGCCTGGACCGACGACGACCTCCTCCCGCTCGACGAGCCGACGGTGCGGCGGCGGTTCATACACGACGTCGCCAGGCTGGCGGGTCAGGACGGCCCGCCAGTGCGGGCGGTGCTGGACGATCCAGCCGTCGGCGTCAGGGAAACGCTGGCGTCGCTCGAAGTCGAGCTGGAACTGAGCGACGACGAACTGGCCGGCCGTTACGACGTCTTCCGGGCCTGCGCCCTGGCGTTGCAGTCGTATCGCCCGCCGGGCCCGTACGGCGGGCCGGTCACGCTGCTGGCCGCTTCGTCCCGCGCCGCCGTGGAAGAGCGCTGGCGAGCGGTATGCACGGGCCCCTTCCAGAGCCACGACCTACCCGGCGACCACTACACGCTGTTCACGGAACCGGCGTTGAGCCGGATCGTCGCCGAGATCGAACGGACGCTCGCCCACTGAGGAGACGCACATGCGGTTCGGATTCACCGAGGAACAACAACGGTTCCGGGCGGACGTGCGGCGGTCGCTGCGGTCGGCCGAGGTGCGTGCGGCGGCGGCCGACGTCACCGGTGCGGACGGCGTCGAGCCGGACGTGCGGCCGCTGTACCGCCTGCTCGGTGAGCTCGGCCTGCTCGCCGTGCACTGGCCGGCCGAATTCGGCGGGACGGGCCGCCCGCTCACCGATACCGCGATCGTCGCCGAGGAATTGGTGCGGGCGGGAGTGCCGGACACGTTGCACGTCAACACCATCCAGATCGTCGGCCAGTTCCTGCTGATGGCGGGCAACACCGCGCAGAAGCGACGGCACCTGCCCGCGCTGGCTCGCGGTGAGCGTTTCGCGTCGGTGCTCTACACCGAACCGGACGCGGGATCGGATCTCGGCGCGCTGCGGACCGTGGCCGAGCCGGACGGCGACGGCTACCGGATCACCGGCACGAAGGTGTTCAGCCTCAAGACACGTTTCGTCGATCTCGGGCTGTGCGCGGCGCGTACGACACCGGAAACCGGGAAATACCAAGGGATCAGCCTGTTCCTGGTCGATCTGGGCGCCCCCGGTGTCACGATGACGGTGCTGCCCGGTGTCGGCGACGAGCACTTCCACCGGGTCGACCTCGACTCGGTGCCGACGTCCGGCGACGACCTCATCGGGCCGCGTGACCAGGGATGGCCGCTGCTCAACGAGGCACTGGCCATCGAACGCACCGGCCTCGACTATTACCTCAAGGCGGAGCGCTGGCTGGAGGCCGCGCTGGAGGCGCTGATCGACCGCGATCCGGACTCCTCGCACGACGCCCACCTCGAGCAGATCGGCCGCTGGGACGGCGCGCTCGCGGCCGACCACGCCCTCGCCTGGGAGGTGCTCACCGGACTCGCGGCCGACCGGGTCGATCAGGTCGCGGCCGCCGTCGCCAAGTACCACAGCAGCGAACTCGCCCAGAGCGTCGCGGCGTGGGCCGCCGACATCCCCGCCCCCGAGCAGCGGGCGAACCGCACCAGGGCGGCCGTGACACTGGACTCCGCCTACCGGGAGGCGCCGGGGCTCACGCTTTCGGCGGGCACCTCTGAGGTGATGCTGCAGATCGTGGCCGCCGCGTTCGACTCCATCGAACAGGAGAAGCGCTGACATGGACCTGACCCCCGATCCGCTCGCCGTCCAATTGCGCAGTGCGCTGCGCACGGCCCTCGCCCGGGTACCGGTGCGGCCCGAGGTGCACGGCGCTCCGGTGACCGACGGGGCTTCCGGCCCCGCACGGACCGTGCTCGGCCAACTGGGCGTCGCCGACTTCGAACGGCCCGCCTCCGCCGGCGGCCTCGACCTCGGCCTGACTGCCGGGGTGATCGTCAGCGAGGAACTCGGCCGCGCGGCGTGCGGAAACCCCTACCGGGCCGACGCGATGGCAGCCGATGCGGGTTTCCCGGCAGGCGCGGCGCTGGCCGGCTTGGAGGCACTGCCGGTCGGCGACGGGGTCACCGCGACACCGAGTTCGGGTGGCTGGACGCTGACCGGCACGGTCACGGTCGACGACCCTGAACCCGGGCCGCTCCTGGTGGCCACCAGGACGGGCGGCGATCCGGTGCTCGTCGCGGTGCCGCGCGACGCGCCCGGCCGCAGGGTGGAGGGCGAGTGCTGGCCGCCGGTCGTCCGGTTCGAGGCCACGCCGGTCACCGCGGCGGACGTGGCCGGGGCACTGGACGACTCCCTCACCGGCCCGCTGGCGCGAGCGCGGCTCCGGCAGGCCGCCTACCTGCTGGGCATCGCCGACGGCGCACACCAGATCGCGGTGCGCTATGCCGGTGTCCGGCGGCAGTTCGACACCAGGCTGCGTGATCTGCCCGCGGTGGCGTTCCCGCTGGCGCGTGCCGTGGTGGCGTTGCGCGCGACCAGGGCAGCGGTATACCGGGGGGCTTGGCTGGTCGACTCCGGGCACGCTCAGGCCGGCACCGCGCCGGTCGCGGCGCTGGCGATGGCCGCTGAGACCGCGCGCGACGTGGTGCGGTTGTGCATGCAGAGCTGCGGAGCGCGGGCGATGACGGCGGAACTCGGTCTGCACCGGTACTTCCGGCTGGCCCCGGCCGAATCCAGCCGGTACGGCGAGCCTGCCGCGCTGTGGCGGCTGGCCGGCGCCGCCCGCCTCGACCTGGCCAGGCGCACCGTCGCCGACGATGGCACAGGACTTTTGGTCGTGGCGGCGGCCCGGCCGCGGTGAGGGTCAACCCGCGCGCAGATCCTCTGGCGGCCCAGGCCTCCCCTCGCCGGGGGCGCGTCCGGCCGGCTGGATGAGCCCGGACCGGTAGGCCAGTGACACGAGCTGGGCGCGGTCGCGGACACCGAGCTTGGTGCGCACCCGGTAGAGATGGGTACGAACGGTGGCTTCGCCGATGGTCAGCTCGCGGGCCACCTCTTCGGTGGACATGCCCCGTGCCACCATCTGGGTCACCTCCCGCTCCCGCCGGGTCAGCTCGGTCACCTCCGGGCTCGGCGTGGACTCCAGGGTGTCCGGCTGCTCGCGGAACCAGTTGACCAGGCGTTGCGCGATGCCCGGCGCGAGCATGGTCCGGCCCGCGGCCGCCGCCCGGATCGCGGTGACCAGCTCCTGCGGGCTCGCGTCCTTGCCGAGCAGGCAGCTCGCACCGGCGTGCAGCACGTCGCTGACCGTTTTGTCGGCATCGGATCCGGTGAACACCACGATATTGGGCCGGGCGTCCTCTTTGCCGAGCCTGCGGATCATCTCCAGGCCGGAAATCGTGCGAAGGTCCAGATCGGTGACCACGACATCCGGCCGCGCGGTCCGCACCAGGATGATGGCCTCCATACCGTTGTCGGTCGTGTCGATGACGTCGATATCCGGCACGGTGTCGAGCAGTGTCCGCAAACCGTCCCGGATGACCGGCAGTTCGTCGCAGATAAGTACCTGAATGGTCACCAGAAAACCGCCGAGCCCGGGACCGCCGGCCGGTGTGGCCTGCGTACCGGTCGGCAGCCTGGCGTTGGTGCCGGGCAGGCTCGATTTCCAGATTCCCGGTTCAGCACTGTGATCAGCATCCGAGTTCCCCTCGTTCCACACGTCAACCTCACGGGACGCGTCGCTTACCGCTCGTCGGAGCGGTCTCACCATCGACCGGATAGCGGCGCCGTAGACGCCCGCAGAAGCGTCATCATGCTGTCGGCTAGAAGCGCCCCCTGGCCCTGCCTCATGCGCGATCGTCTTATCCTCTCTCTCCCCCTCCTTCCTGGGAATATTCCCCGGGAAGTGGTCTTAATGTGTTCCTCTAGACGTAGGAAACTGATAAAAAGGACAAATTGTCCGTGATCGCCCGTGCGGGATTGGCGTGCAAAGTTGTGTCATTGGCCCGGCCCTGCAACTGGTCCGGCCGCGATGGTCTATTACCGGTTGCGTCGATGCTGGTGTAGTTGGCCCGACAGCTGCTCGATCATGAAGTGCCCCTACCGTCTGATCGTCGGCGTTGCCTGCTTTGCCCTCTCCCCGCAGAGGGCCCTATGCGCGTCGCTCTCGTGCAATGGCGTGCTACGCATGAAAGGATGCTCAGGGTCTCGTGTTTACGTACCGAATCGCGCAAATATCACTCATTTAGCCTAAATTAGATCACAACAAAATAACGACTCGACGGTTCTCCCCGCTGTTGGCGATCTGGGCGTGGCGTCGCCGCATCCGCCATAGCCGCTGGCTGGCATGTGCTGCGGCGAGCACGATGAGCAGCATCGAGCTGCCGCGGTCACCAGCGGACGCATTGACCGAGATCTTGTCGCCATCGATCTGGGCGTTGTCGGTGGTGACGTAGTTGCGGGCGTTGAGGAAGTAGCTGGCGGCGAATCCGGCCCCGGCGATGAGTGCCAGAATCAGGATTATGGCCGGACCAGGGGAAGGACTACCTCGTCGACGATCTCGATCAGTGCCTGCGCTGGGATCGGGGTGTGATGCACCATGAAGTACTGGTGCAGTAGATCGGGTCCCAGGCTCGCGTTGCGGGTGGTGAGGGCGGCGGTGCGGACCTCGCCACGCACGGCTCCGCGTCGGAGGACGTCGAGGAAGCGGGCGATTTCGGGGTCGATGAAGCGGGCCCGGATGGCATCCATGAGGTCGGGGTTGCGGATCGTCTCTGCCATCAGGCAGCGGATCGCCTCGCCGGAGGGGCTGTTGACCAGATCGGCGAATCCGCGCAGGCAGTCGAGCAGATCCTCGCGGACGCTGCCGGTATCGGGTGGGTCGTCGTGCTTGGGGAAGGTGTGGTAGACGGCGTCGGCTACCAGTTCGGCGCGGCTGGGCCAGCGCCGGTACAGGGATCCCTTGCTCGCGCGGGCTCGGCTGGCCACGTGTTCCATCTTCAGTTCGGCGTAGCCGACCGCGGTCAGCTCCGCGAAGGTGGCCTCGTAGATCGCCGCGTACAGCGCGTCGCCGCGGCGTCGAGGCCCTTTACGGTGATCAGCCGGGCCGATGACGGTCAATTCCCTACCTCTCGGTGATCAGATCAACTATTCAGTATCACCCATGAGAGTGAACCAGGAGTAGAGTACGGGGAGTTTCGATGGCACAGTAGGGGTTATGAGTGGGTCCAGTGCTGGGACCGGTTCGGCTGTCGCCGCGCCTGAGGTGCGCGCCAACGGAGCCCGGCCGCAAGCGGGGTCGGTGAGTTCCCCGGCGTCCGGGAGTGCCTCAGGGGCCTCCGCGG
>JBOHFK010000218.1:0-6640 GCA_050699635.1 Pseudonocardiaceae bacterium
CGAGGCGGTCCTCACCGTGGAGGACCACCGCGGTGACCTCGGACATGCTGAGCCCCTTATACGCGCAGGCAGTGGGCAGCAGGGCCGCGACGGCGACAACAAACGTGAATGATAAACGTCTCCCCATAGGTGCATGGTGCCCCGATCACAGCGGCTTGGCGAGCGGATCTACTTCTCCCGATCTACCGGAACTCGCCTCTCGGTGAGGTCATCCAGCCGCCGGAAGTGACCAACAGCCACGGTGACCGGAGGTCGGCGCAGCCGGTCGCGGCGGGTCTGCCGATGATGATCGCAGATTCCTGCGGGAGCCTGCCCTCGGTCGAGTCGATCAGCGACAATCGGCCGGCGGTCATCCATGATCACTGTTTCGGAAGATTGAGCCGCGCTCAGCGCGGCTCAATCTTCCAGGATGGCGATCATGGTCTGGATGGGCGGCGTTCGGAGGGATTCCGCCACATCAGACTCACCGCATTACTGATCAAGATGACCCCGGCTCGGCGGCCAGAGGCAAAGCTCCGTTAGTAGTACCAGGGGAATGGGGACCAGTCGGGCTGACGCTTTTCCAGGAAGGCGTCGCGTCCTTCGACGGCCTCGTCGGTCATGTAGGCCAGCCGGGTGGATTCACCGGCGAAGAGCTGCTGGCCGACCAGTCCGTCGTCGATCAGGTTGAAGGCGTATTTGAGCATGCGCTGCGCGGTGGGTGACTTGGCGTTGACCGCGGCTCCCCATTCCAGCGCGGTCGTCTCCAGCGACGCGTGCGGGACCACAGCGTTGACCATGCCCATCCGGTGCGCGTCGGCGGCGCTGTAGTCCCGGCCGAGGAAGAAGATCTCCCGGGCGAACTTCTGGCCCACCTGCCGGGCCAGATAGGCCGAACCGAACCCGCCGTCGAAAGAACCCACATCGGCGTCGGTCTGCTTGAACCGGGCGTGCTCGGCCGAGGCCAGCGTCAAATCGCAGACCACGTGCAGCGAATGCCCGCCGCCGGCCGCCCACCCCGGCACCACCGCAATGACCACCTTGGGCATGAACCTGATCAGCCGCTGGCACTCCAGGATGTGCAGCCGGCCGGTGCGTGCCGGGTCCACCGTGTCCGCGGTCTCCCCACTGGCGTACTGGTAGCCCGACCGGCCCCGGATCCGCTGGTCCCCACCGGAGCAGAACGCCCAACCGCCATCCCGCGGCGAGGGCCCGTTGCCGGTCAGCAGCACACACCCCACGTCCGGGCTCATCCGGGCGTGATCCAGCGCCTGATACAGCTCGTCCACTGTGGACGGGCGGAACGCGTTGCGCACCTCGGGCCGGTCGAAGGCGATCCGGACCGTGCCGTGCGCTACCGCGCGGTGGTAGGTGACGTCAGCGAAGTCGAAGCCCTCGACAGCGCGCCACGCAGCCGGATCGAACAGCTCGGAAACCATGGGTGCGCACGCTAGCGGGTGCCTCGTGAGTGGCATCCGGTGCTGGCGGCTGGCGTCGCATGCACGAGGGTTTACTTCACCCATGAACCCGTCCACCGCGCTGGCAGAAGTGCTGGTCGACGAGCTGGTGCGCTGCGGTGTGCGCCACGCCGTGCTCTGCCCGGGGTCGCGCAACGCGCCGCTGTCGTTCGCGTTGCAGGCCGCTGACCAGGCCGGCCGGCTCACGTTGCACGTCCGGATCGACGAGCGCTCGGCGGCGTTTCTGGCCCTGGGTCTGGCGCTGCGTTCGGGGCTCCCGGTACCGGTGGTGTGCACGTCGGGCACGGCGGCGGCGAACCTGCACCCGGCGGTGCTGGAGGCCGACCACGCCGGGATCCCGCTGCTGGCGATCACCGCCGATCGCCCGGCCGAACTGGTCGGCACCGGCGCCAACCAGACCGTGCACCAGGTCGGGCTCTTCGGCGCCGCGGTGCGCGCGATGCTGTCCCTGGCCGCGCCCTGGGACTGCGAGCACCAGACCCGCTGGCGCTCCACAGTGGACCGTGCCGCCGCGGCGGCGCGCGGCGAGTTGGGCGGTGGGCGGGGGCCGGTGCATCTCAATGTGGCCTTTCGCGAGCCACTCATGCCGGCACCGGATGGTGGGGTGGTGGCTGGCCGTCCCGGCAACGCCGCGTGGACCCGGGTGGCCGCCGCGCGGCCGGTGCAGGCCGAGGTGGAGCTGGACCTGGGCAGGCCGACGCTGGTGATCGCCGGTCACGGCGCGCCACCGGCTCCACCGGGGCTGCCGGTCGTGGCCGAGCCCACCGCACCCGGCTGGCCGGACGGGCTGGCGGCCGGGCCGTGGTTACTCGACTCCCCCGCGCTAGAGCGGTTGCGGCCCGAGCAGGTGCTCGTACTGGGCCGCCCCACCCTGCACCGGGCAGTGCAGCGGCTGCTCGCTGACCGGTCGGTGGCGGTCATCGCGGTCACCGACCGTCCGGAGTGGACTGACGTCGCGGGCACCGCCGTCGCGGTGGGCACCACGGTGCGGTGCGCCGGTTCACCGGATCCGGAATGGCTGCACCGCTGGCAGGAGGCCGACTCCCGCGCCGCCGCCGCGGTGAGCTCCACCGTGGCGGACCACCCGCACCCCACCGGCCTGCAAGTCGCGCGCCAGGTGGTCGCCGCGCTGCCGGCCGGTGCGCTGCTGCTGCTCGGCTCGTCCAACCCGATCCGCGACGTCGCGCTGGCCGCCCATCCCCGGCACGGCCTGACCGTGCTGGCCAACCGGGGCGTCGCGGGCATCGACGGCACGATCGCCACCGCAACCGGGGCGGCCCTGGCGCACCCCGGGCCGGGCTATGCGCTCATCGGCGATCTGACGTTCCTGCACGACTCCAACGGGCTGCTGGCCGGTCCGAACGAGCCCCGCCCGAACCTGACCGTCGTGGTTGCCAACGACGACGGTGGCGGCATCTTCGAGTTGCTGGAGCAGGGCGCCCCAGAGCACCGCCACGCCTTCGAACGGATCTTCGGCACCCCGCACGGCACCGACCTCGCGGCACTGTGCGCCGCGCATCACGTACCGCATGTTCAGGTCCCGGCCGACGAGCTGGCCGACGCCCTGATCGCGGCCCCGGTCCCGTCGGCGGTGCGCGTCCTGGAGGTGCGCACCGAACGGGCCGGCCGGCGCGCGCTGCACCACCAGATCCGGGCCGCGGTCGGCATGGCCGTGGGGTCATTGTGACCGGGCCTCCCGTCGACTGCTCGTGGAACGCACCCGGGAGGCGATGCTCCGCGGCATCCGCGTGGTCAAGCCGGGGCGGCTGCCGAACGTGGTGGGGCGGGTGATCGAGGCCTACGGTGCCCTGTCGTTGAGCAGCGCGGCGACGTCGAGATGGTCAGCGACGGCTCCGTCGCGTGCGGGGCAGTGGCGGACTCCGTCGGCGAGTACCCACACCGTGCCCGCACCGTCGACGGACACCTGCTGCGGCACGCCCTGGACGAAGGTGCTGGTGAGTGGCCGCAGGTCGGTGGGGTCGAGTTCGGTGAGCAGCCAGTACTGGCGGTCGTCGGGGAGGTCCGGGGGTTCGCGCCAGCTATGGGTTCCGGTGCCGTCGGGCGGGTGCATGCTCACCCACAGCCGACCGTCCTGCGCCCAGCCGTCGAACATCGCCCGCGGCAACACCACACCCTGGTCGAGGGTGAGATCCGGCAGCACGCGGTGTATCACCTTACCGTTGAGCATCAGAGTGGGATCGGCGCCGATCAACGTGCTGGGCAGGGGCGAGTGGCGAGTGTCGGGGTCGAGAGCTGGCCCCTCGACGAGGACTGCGGCGCGGTCCAGCAGGGCCAGCCAGCCCTCGTCGGAGGCTGGTTGCGGGGTGTCTGGCTGCCACCGGCGGCGCCGCATCATGACGAAACCGCCGTCCCCAGCACCGACGAGGGAAGTGACGTGGTGGTCGGCCAGCGCCACATCGGTGACCGCGCCGGAGGGCTCGACCCGGACCAGCGCGTCCGGGCTGTGGGCGTTGCCCGGCTCCAGAGTGATCACGGCGGCCAGGATTCCCGCGTTCGCCGCGGCCTGCCACACGCGCTGCTCGCTCATGAGATGCACGGTGGTGTGCTGATCGCAGCGGCGGATGCCATCGGGTCCGGTGACCCAGCATCCCCGCGGGTCGGCATGCAGTTTCCGGCCACCGGCCTCGTCCGCGGTGAGGATGCGGCCTGGCCAGCGGTACGCGGTGGCCTCGGTCCGGTCCCGGATGCGGACGACCAGGGGCAACCGCTCGTCGGCGACCCACAGATCAGCGCCGCTGGCCGACAGTGCCCGCGGGACGATCGAGGGTCGCAGCGGTAACGGGGGGACATCGTCGAGATCGAGATCGACCAAGACACCGATCTCCCGCACATGGGGATCGGCGGGTACCGCACTATGCCAACCAGGGGTGAGCCCTTTGGATGGTGGGAGCAACCCGTGGTCGAACCAGCGCGGAGCGGTGTCCACCTCGCGCAGCCGCTGCTCGCTCGGGATCGGGTGCCAGTTGCTCATAACGGGGCTGGTGGTGTCGATGGTTTCGCTGACCACGCGTGCGCGGGTGATCCGCCCGCGGACTCCGACCCCGGAGTAGCAGCGGAGGTCACCGATCAAGGTGCCACGCGACTCAAGTTGACCCACGACCGGGCGGGGCGCCGACCAGGTGGCCGCCCACCCGTCACCGTGCAACAGCGTCGGCCACACCGGCGCGCCCTCGCCGTCCGGGCCAGTCCCGAGCAGGAAATGCGGGGAGCCATCACCGATCGGCTCAGCTCGCGCCGTGAACATCGATACCATCGCATCCGGCGCTGGGTGTTCGTCCTCCCGGAAGACCAGCCAGTACCAGCCCACGTCACCCACCACCGGTGGCGGCGTCGCGCCGTCCTCGATCGGCAGATAGCCCACCAGCACCGGGATCCTTCGCGGCCTATCCGGCATAGACCCTGTCGTGTCGAGTCACCAGACCAGTATCCCAGACCCGCGCACCTCCAGGATCCGGACGGCAATGCCGTCAACCTGACGCGGCCGATCTAGCCGTCGGCTGGCTCTAAGAGCTCTGGACCGCTGGCTTCGTCACCGCGGGCCTCGCGTGGGTGATCTGCTGCGGTCCCGGGTAGGGCGATACCGGCGATCGCTCCTGCGAGGGACAACGCGGCGGCGGCAAGCGCCGGGCTGTACCCGTCGCTGAAGGCTTGAGCGGAGGCGTAACTGCCGGTCGCGGCGAAGACCGCGCTGCCGTAGATCCCCAGCGCTCATCGCGACGATGTGGATCTATCAACGGTGGGCGCGAGTGTGTCTCAGTCCTTCAGTAGCTGTTGGACTCGGGAGAACGTCACGCCGAGGACCGCGGCAGCGTCACGTAAACTCAGCCCGCCCTCGCGGACGAGCCGTCTGGCGGCCTGGCGACGAGTAGCTGCTGCGCTGCGGATCAGTTCGTCGGCCTGCGCCTGCACAGTGCGTGCCTCAGAGGCCAGACGCCATGCGTCGGGGTCCACGGCGCTGTAGTCCATGTGCACGGTCACTTGATCAGCAGGTACGTCCAGCCACACAGCGACCAAGGCGCGGGCCTCTTCCTCGGCGGCGGCGAGGGTCCTGGACTGGCTCACGGTGTCGAGCTCGGGAACCTCGATCACCCACAGATCCCCCTCGCGGAGCACTCGTACGGCGTAGGTGCGGATCTCGGTGCTCGTCACTTCCACCACTCCTTCCCGAGGCACTTCATCTGCTGGCCGATCTTGTCCACGACATAGGACGACACGTCGCCATGTCGGGGCACCGCACTTTGGTGCTGGCCACAGGCGCAACGCCAGATCTCATGATTACCACCCTCGCGGACGAAGTACGCACCGTGCTCGCGTAGCTGGCGGACAACCGCGCTGTACTTCATCCGCGGAGGTTTGGACACGGAGTAAGTATAGATAGCCTACACGGCATGTGTCAATCCTGGCTATACGATAGAGCTGGCGCGTCCCGCAGCCGCTACCCGTCGAGGAGGGTCATAACGCAGTTGGTGACGATCGGGGCTGACGATCGGGGAGGAACAAGCAGCGCGCTCCCCAACACGACGTCGGCAAGAACGCCAACAGCACGCTCAACAGGCCAAAGACAGGTCAAATCAAGCTTAGGGAAGTTCGTTAATTTCGATGTCTGCGGCTAACGAGCGCAGCAGTGCGGGATCACTCGTGACCACTGGCATGCCACGGTTTTGCGCTGTCAGCGCCGCGTGCCCGGCAGGGAGACTGTCCAGCTTGCCAGCCTTGCTCAGCGCAGCGGCGACCTCCCGGGCCTCGCCACGCGTGAGGTCAACAACGACGGTCACGGGCAGATCTAGCAGGACCTCGATCACCTCTAGGTCGGCTGGCGCCAGTCGAGCTTGACCGTCAGCCAGCGACGCTGCTGGTACCACGAGCACTATGCCCTGCTCGGCGGCGTGCCACACGACCGCTGAGGCATATGGGCGACCAGCCGCGAACTCAAGCAGCGCGGTGGAGTCCAGCACGACACCGCCGACGGCGGCACTCACGAAACGGCGGCTTCTGAGCCGTTCCCGGCAACGCCCAGAATCCGGCGCGCCCACTCATGATGCTCAGCACCCAGGCCGACGCCACGCTCGGCGTAGAGGCGCCCCAACGCGGCTAAAGAGGCGTCCCTGTCGAGCTGGCGCGAAACCGCCTGGCTGACGTAGGCGGAGATGCTCGCCACGTCT
>JBOHFK010000219.1:0-6621 GCA_050699635.1 Pseudonocardiaceae bacterium
GAGGGATGCTCGAGCAGCAGCAGCACGTCGGGACCGGTGCCCTCCGCGCGGGCGGCAGCCAGCTCCTGCTGGAGCGCCCACGCCGGGGTGTAGTCGATGGTGCCGAGCTGGCGGACCTCGACGGGCGTCTGGGCGGCCCGGCAAGACTGGGTTGCGACGATCACGATCGTGAGCCTACGCCGGAGCCGGTAACCATTCCTTACTCCAGCGCCGCGGCCAGTGCCGCAGACAGGGTCGGATGCTGGAACTGGTACCCGTGTTGACGCAATGCCGCAGGCACCGCCCGCTGCCCGGCCATGACCATCTCGTCGACCAGCTCAGCGCCACGGATCAGGCGCAGCGCGAAGCTGGGCACCACCAGCGGAGTCGGGCGGTGCATCGCCTCGCCCACCGCCCTGGTGAACTCGGTGTTGGTCACCGGGTCCGGACCGCTGAGATTGACCGGGCCGGACAGCTCGTCGTGTTCCAGCGCGAAGCGGATCGCGCCCACCTCGTCGTCCAGCGAGATCCACGGCATGTACTGCGTTCCGCTGCCCAGCCGAGCGCCCAACCCGACCGCGAACAGTGGTTTGAGCTGGCCCATCAACCCGCCGGACGGAGAGATCACCAGGCCGGTGCGCACCCGCACCACCCGCGCCCCGGCCCGATCCGCAGGCGCTGTCGCTGCCTCCCAGTCGCGGCAGACCTGCGCGAGAAACCCCGCACCATTCGGGGCGCTCTCATCGACCTCGCGGTCGCCGGTGTCGCCGTAGTACCCCACCCCGGAGGCGCTCACCAGCACCGGAACCCGATGCTCGGCCACTGCTGCGGCGAGGACCTCGGTGGGGCCGATCCGGCTGTCCCGAATGGCCTGCTTGACCTCGCCGGACCAGCGCTTATCGCCCATGGCCGAACCGCACAGATTCACCACCGCGTCGGCTCCGTCCAGGGTGCCGGCGTCCATCGTCGCTGCGGACGGATCCCAGGCCCGCTCGTCCGGGGCCCGCGCGGGCCGGCGCACCAGCCGCAGCACGTCATGACCCGCATGGCGCAACAGGGCCACCAGCGTGGTACCGATGAGACCCGACGACCCGGCAATCGCGACGCGCATGGTGCGATGTTCTCGCGTTTCGCGCCCGCTCCGCGACCCTGGGTCAGGCTGCCTCGTCGCGCGGGGTGGCGGCGTCCGGGTTGTACCAGACCAGGCGCATCTTCCCGTGGTGGGAGAACAGCTGGCGAGCGCTGTCGGCGGACTCGAAGCTGCCCCTGAACGTTCGGCACGCCCCGATCACCTCAGCATGGTCCTCGAACGCCATCCCCCACGCGAAGATGCGACCGTCCACCCGCTCGCCCTCCTCCTCGAGCAGCGCGAACAGGCGCGGCGCGAAGTCTGCTACCAGTCCTTCGGCCAGGGCGGCGAACCGCGGCTCGTCGCACAGCGGAGCTGGGGCTGTGGTCATGGTGGGTCCTCCCGATGGTGTGGCTATGATCCCTCGACGTTGGAAGCGAACACTAGAGACTGACATCAAAGATCGTAATATGCCGATCGGGTGACTTTTTGATGTCAGACTTGCATATGTAAGATCTCGGTTTCGGTATGCGTGCGGTTCGGGAGGTACCCAGCATGGCTGGTTCGTCGGCACCGCTGCGACGGTTGGGTGCGGAGTTGCGGCGGCTGCGCGATGCGGCCGGGCGGACCCAGACCGACGTCGGCGAGGCGATCGGTCGCTCACACGCCACCCTGGTCAACTGGGAACGGGGCAAGACCAAGATCAGCAAATCGGACCTGGTGTGCCTGCTGGCTGAGCTGCGCGCACCGGTCGGCGTGCGCAAAGGGCTTGAGCAGCTGCGTGAGGAGGCTGGTCAGGGAGCTGGCCAGTGGGTCGTCTATGGGTTGCCCGATTGGCTACGACCGTTTGTGAGTTTCGAGGAGGATGCGGTCGCGGAGACCACCTTTCAGCCAGTGATCATTCCTGGTCTCCTGCAGACCGAGGACTACGCCCGTTTGATGCACATGACGGCGCCCCATGCGGTAGCACCGGATGCGGTGGACAAGCGGGCCGCCGCGCGGATGCAGCGCCAGCGGCGCCTGGCCGATCCTGCACCGTTGCGATTCCACGCTGTACTCGGCGAGGCCGCGCTCCGGCTGGAGGTGGGCGGCCCTGTCATGATGGCGGCGCAGCTCGAACGGCTCCTGGCAGCCACGGGTTCGGAGAACATCATTATCCAGGTACTACCCAACACCGTATGGAAGCATGCCGGTATCGCTAGTAACTTCACCGTGCTGCACTTCGCCGAGCCCGTAGCCGACCCGCCACTGGGTTGCATCGACGGGCCGCTCGGCGGGTACCTGATCAGCGACCCCGGCGACGTGGCTGCGATGGTCAACATGTTCAGGGACCTGAGTGAATCAGCGCTGGATGCGGCCGAATCCACCAGGTTGCTCGCTGCCATACTGGACGAGTACCGGAGTAAAGGCGGCACTCATGATTGAGGTATCCACCGCCGCGTGGCGCACGTCCAGCTTCAGCAACGGCACCGGTGAGTGTGTCGAGGTTGCCCAACTGGACGACGGCCGGACCGCGGTGCGCAACAGCAACCACCCCGAGGCCGGTGTCGTGCTGTTCACCCGCGCCGAGATGGACGCCTGGATCAAGGGCGTCAAGGCCGGCGAGTTCGACGACCTCACCTGAGAGTCGACCGCCTAGTCAAGCCGGCGTGCCGTGCCGCGTGCGCTCTCAGATCGGCCATGATCACTGTTTGGGTGCCGAGGGCGACAGATCCTGTCACTTGTCGCACCCAAACAGTGATCATGCACCCTGCTTGGTCCGAATTGGGTGTTTCCGGACAACCCGAGACGTGAGCAGTCCACGCCTCACGGGTGCCGGACACCTATAGTCCGAGGTCGCGTTCGAAGGCGGCGTCGGTGAGGCGTTGTTTGATGGTGTTGAGGAATCGGGCGGCGTCGGCCCCGTCGACCAGCCGGTGATCGTAGGACAGCGCCAGGTAGATGATCGAGCGGATCGCGATGGTGTCGCCGTCGGCGTCGGAGAGCACCACCGGTCGCTTGACCACGCTGCCGGTGCCGAGGATTCCGACCTGTGGTTGCAGGATGATCGGGGTGTCAAATAGTGCCCCTCGTGAGCCGGTGTTGCTGAGGGTGAAGGTGCCGCCGCTCATCTCGTCCGGAGTGATCTTGTTCGTTCTGGTTCGCGCGGCGAGGTCGGCAATCCGGCGCGCCAGGCCGGCGATGTTGAGGTCACCCGCGTCGTGGATCACCGGCACCAGCAGGCCGCGTTCGGTGTCCACGGCGATACCGAGGTGTTCGGCACTGTGGTAGGTGACCTCGCCCCGGTCGGTATCGATGGAGGCGTTCACCCTGGGGTGCTGCTTGAGTGCCTCGACGGTGGCCTGGGCGAAGAACGGCAGGAACGACAGCTTGACGCCCTCCCTGGCCTCGAAATCACTCTTGGCCCGATCACGCAGCCGCGCGAGCCGGGTGATGTCGGCCTCCACCACAGTCGTGAGCTGCGCGGAGATCTGCAGCGACTCCACCATCCGCTTGGCGATGACGCTGCGCATCCGGGACATCTTCTCGGTCCGGCCCCGCAGCGGGGAGGCTGCCGACGGTGGGTCCGCCGCAGGGCTCGTCGGCGCAGGGCTGGTCGGCGCAGGGACGGTCGCCGCTTGCGGTGGCGTCGCGGGTTGGGGCTCGGGTTCGGGCGCTTCGACGGCGGCGAGCACGTCTTGCTTGCGGATCCGGCCGCCGACTCCGGTGCCCCGCACGATGGACAGATCGATCCCGTGCTCGATCGCAAGCTTGCGCACCAGCGGTGTTACGTAAGGTGCGCTGCTGGGATCTCCAGATCCACCGAATTCGGCTGTGACTTCTCGACCAGGGACTTCTCGACCAGGGGTTTCCCGGACAGGGGCTTCCTGACCAGGCTGGGCAACTGGTTGGGGTGGGGTCTGCTCGGGTTGATCCGGTGGTGCTGGTGTCTCGACCTTGCGGTCACCCACCGTGGCCAGAGTGGCGCCGACGGCTACAGCTTCGTCCTGGGCGACCACGATCTCCAGCAGGATGCCCGAAACCGGGGACGGGATCTCGGTGTCGACCTTGTCGGTGGATACCTCGACGAGCGGCTCATCTACCGCGACGGTATCCCCGACCTGCTTGAGCCACCGGGTCACGGTTCCCGCGGTGACGCTCTCCCCGAGCGCCGGCATCGTCACAGGCTTTCCGGAACCCGCGGAGGACGGTGGGGCTGCGGTCCGCTGCTGTGGTTGCGCCGAGCGGCCCCCACTGTCCACGGCTGGGCTGGATCCAGTTGGTCCGGATTCGGGGTAGCTGGGCGCGGCGTGACGCGGCGGCACAGGTTGACTGGGTGCGGTGGGCTGCTGGGGTGCAGTTGTCTGGGAGGCATCGCCGATCACGGCGAGCTCCGCGCCGACCTCAACGGTCTCATCTTCGGGCACCACGATCCGCTGCAGTACACCGGCGGCGGGCGAGGGGATCTCGGTGTCGACCTTGTCGGTGGAAACCTCCACCAACGGTTCATCGACCTCGACGGGGTCACCCTCCTGTTTGAGCCAGCGGGTCACCGTGCCCTCGGTGACACTCTCGCCGAGCGCGGGCATCGCCACGGAGTACGCCATCTGTTGCCTCGACTCCCGTCGTCTTTCGTCCTGGTGGGCGCTCGTCAGCGTTGGGTCGGCTAGCCGTGCGCGTGCAGTGGCTTGCCGGCCAGAGCGAGATGCGCCTCGCCCAGCGCCTCGTTCTGCGTCGGATGGGCGTGCACGAGTGCCGCGACATCATCCGGGTAAGCCTCCCAGTTGACGATCAGCTGGGCCTCACCGACCAACTCGCCGACCCGGTCGCCGACCAGGTGTATTCCGAGCACCGGGCCGTTGCGGGCGCGCACCAGCTTGATGGCACCCTTGGTCTGCAGGATGACGCTCTTGCCGTTGCCGGCGAGGTCGTAGATGAGGGTCTCGATGTCGCCGTGGCGCTCCCGGGCCTGCGCTTCGGTGAGGCCGACCGAGGCCACCTGCGGCTCGCAGTAGGTCACTCGCGGGATGCCGTCCTCGTCGATCGGGGTGGGCTGGCGCCCGGCGAGTTCCTCGGCGAGGAAGATGCCCTGGCCGAACCCGCGATGTGCGAGCTGCGGCCCAGGCACGATGTCTCCCAGCGCGTATACCCCGGGAAGGTTGGTTCGCAGCCGGTCGTCGGTGAGCACGAAACCGCGTTCCATCCGCACGCCGGCTTCGGCGTACCCGGCTTCAGCGGTGTTGGGCCCGCGGCCCACGGCTACCAGCAGCAGATCGGCCTCGAGCTGTTCCCCGGACTCCAGGCTCACGGTGACCCCGGAGTCGGACTGGGTGGCGCCGGTGAACCGCACTCCGGTCTTGAAGGCGATGCCGCGCCGGCGGAAGGCCCGCTCCAGTTGCTTGGAGCAGAAGTCGTCCTCAGCGGGCAGCAGTCTGGGCAGCGCCTCGACCACCGTCACCTCGGCGCCGAACGAACGCCACACGCTGGCGAACTCGGCTCCGATCACCCCACCGCCCAGCACCACCACGCGACCGGGCACATAGTCCAGGTTCAGCGCTTGATCGCTGGTGATGAACCGGCCGCCGATCTCAAGGCCGGGTAGCGACCTGGCGTAGGAACCGGTGGCAAGCACCACGTTCGTGCCGGTGTAGCGCTGCCCGTCGACATCGATAGCGTTGGGAGCGACGAATTTTCCGGTGCCCTCGATGTAGCGGATGCCCCGGGACGACACCAGCCCCTGCAGACCCTTGAACATCCTGGCGACGACGCCGTCCTTGTACTTGTTGACACCTCCCATGTCGATGCCGTCCAGCGCGGTCTTCACCCCGAACTGGTGGCCGTCCCGAGCGGTATCGGCTACCTCGGCGGCTTGCAGCAGTGCCTTGGTCGGGATGCAGCCACGGTGCAGGCAGGTGCCGCCCAGTTTGTCCTTCTCCACCAGGATGACCGTCAGCCCCAGTTGGGCCGCCCGCAGCGCGCAGGCGTAACCGCCCGAGCCGCCACCGAGAATCACCACGTCGGTGGATGTCTCCGTTGCTGAGGTACTGGTCACGGCGGTGCCTGTCACTTCAGACGCTCCTCAAGCTGACGTCGGTAACGTGGGGTTGGGCGTCCCTGCCATCTTGTCACCAGGTCCAGCGGGTCGGCGAGGTGGCCAAGATCGCACCGCGGCGCGGAGTAATTGCGCTGGCACACGCGTTGAGCTGGGGCGACCGGCGAAGGGAATCAGGTGGCGGAGGAGGTACCGAGTTGGGAGTATTGGATCGGCTCCTGCGCAGGCAGGCCGGGACGACGCGGACCGCGTCCACCGCGGACGTCGACTATCTAGAGCAATGGGCAGCGTCTCACGGGGGAGTGGAGGCGTTCGTCGAGCCCCGCACCGCGGTCACCGAAACTACTGTGGTGCTGGTCGCACACGACGGCGAGTGGACCCGGCGCAGAATCGATGGCCCCCAAGGTGCGCGTCGGCTGGGCACGCGGCTGAGCATCCCCGTCTACGACGTGGCCCTGGTCGGCTACCCGCAGCGGATGCGCGACTACACCGCTCGCCAGCGCAAGCAGGACCAGCCGGAGTAGCCCCAGCCGATCATCCC
>JBOHFK010000220.1:0-6540 GCA_050699635.1 Pseudonocardiaceae bacterium
CGCGGCCAGCGCGGTGGCCAGCCGGTGCCGGGACGGGGCGGCGTAGTGCGCGGCGGTCGTGGCGATAGTGTCCAGCCCGTGCGCCGCGGCCAGCGCGGCGAGTGCGTCGTTACGCTCGGTGTCGTCGGGCAGGCCGTTGGCGGTGAGCTCGACGACGACGCGGCCGGCGCCGAACAGCTCGATCAGCCGGCGTAGCTGCACGGCCGCAGCGGCCGGACCGTCGCGCCCCAGGGCCCGGCGTACCGCCGCTTTGCGGCACCCGGTGAGCACCACCCAGTGCCCGCCCGCGGCGGCCGCCACGGCGTCGAGGTCATAGATCGGCTTACCCTTCTCGCGTCCGGCGATCTGGGCGTCGCTGATCACCCGGGACAGCCTGCGGTAACCCTCGGGATCGCGAGCCAGCACGAGCAGGTGCTCACCTTCGGGGTCTGCTACCCCGTTCTGTGGCGCGCTGAGACCGAGGGACAGCTCCGCTCCGAACACGGTCTTGATCCCCAACTCGCGGGCCGCCTCGGCGAAGCGCACCACTCCGTACATCCCGTCGTGATCGGTGATCGCGATCGCATCCAGACCCAGCCGGGCCGCCTCCTCGACCAGCTCTTCGGGGTGGCTGGCCCCGTCCAGGAAGCTGAAGTTGGAGTGGCAGTGCAACTCGGCGTAGGGAATGCACTGCTGGGTATCCGGGGCTGGGGTCTGAGCCGACGGTGGCTCGTACCGGTCCCGGTGACGTGTCCATGCCGGGCTATCCCCGCCGTCACCGGGTTGCTCCTCATCGCGATGCCGTGACCTGGGCCCACCAGCACGCCCGGACAGCGCCCGCTCCAGATCCGCCCACCGCACCGGCGGGTTGTTCCACCCCATCGCTTCCCCATCAGAACGGTCGCTCGACTTTCGTAGGATAGTCGAACATATGTTTGATTACCATGCTGTCCGATGGGGACTCGTGTTTCGCGGTCAGACCGCCACGTCGGCCCAGGCCAGGGGGATGGCCTGAGTATGTTCGGGGGTGGGCTCTGGGGCCGGGTCTGCACGATATTGCGCGGCGATCAACACCCTGCGGAGTTTGATGAGCATGCGTGGTAGCTGGGTGGGTTTTGGTGGTGTACCAGCGAGCGCGGTTGCGGTGCTCGGTGATCACTCGTGGTGAGTGGCCGGCGTGGGTCGTCCACGGCGGGATGGACCTCCCAGAGAGCGGCCCTGCGCGGCAACGGCCCGGTGAGTGTCACGTTCGCCGGCAGGTGCCGAAGGGTTTTGCACACGTAGGCCGCTCTTCATGTGTGGAGCGCGCACTTACCGCAACAGGACCCGTGATCTGAGAACCTTCGGCAGTCACCCCGTCCGGTCAACGATCGCTTTTGTAAAGCACATCGATCAAGGTCGCGCCCCGGGCCAGGCGTGGCAGAAAGCAGACGAGCTGGACGCGGTCTTTCGGACTCCAGCTGGCGGAGAGGCGGTCGACGGTGTTGCATTGCATCGGCGGGGAGTTGTCGAGCAGGGTCTGGTCATGTCCAACGACACAGGAGATGTCCCAGCGACATGTCGAATCACGACGTCAACCACATGCTTGAGGTGCCTGGCGCGCGGCTGCACTACCAGGTGAAGGGATCCGGCCCGGTATTGCTGATGCCGCCCATGGACGCGGGCGGCTACCGCGCCCTCGCCGCAGCCCTCGCCGAGCAGTACACGGTCATCACCTACGACCCGCGAGGCTTCGGTATGAGCACGGTAGCCGACCCCGAACAGGACCTGACCCCTGAGCTAGCCGCCGACGATGCACGGCGGGTGCTCTCCGCCGTCACCTCCGGGCCGGCCGACGTGTTCGGCAGCAGCGGCGGCGCGGTCACCGGCCTCGCGCTTGTCAGTGATCAGCCCGGACGGGTGCGGACGCTGATCGCGCACGAGCCGCCCGTGGTCGAGCTGCTCGCTGACCACGCAGAGGTCCAGGCCGCGCTCGACGGCGTGACCGACACCTATCGGGACGAGGGAGCGCAAGCGGCCTACAGCAGGTTCTTCTCCGTCATCGGGCTAGCGCCCCCACCCGGCGCTATGACCATGCCCGAAACGCGTCTGCCCGACCCGGCCTGGGTCTTCCTGCACTGCATACCACCGACCACCCGCTATCACCCGGACATTGCCACCCTGCGGGCCGCGCCCACTCGGATCGTGATCGGCCGCGGCGAAACCTCACCCGGGCAGCTGAACCACCGCACCGCCACCGCGCTGGCCCAGCAGCTGGGCATCCAACCGGTCGAGTTTCCCGGTGACCATATCGGCTTCGCCACCAACCCGGCCCAGTTCGCAGCCGTCCTGCGCAGAGTGCTCCAGGAAACACCGGAGCAACGTTGACCACCGAGCCCACCAACGTCCGATAGTCGATCCCCTGACGGGACGGGACACCTCGAACATCGAACAGATGTGCGAGACTCAAGATGGGGACTAGTGTTTCGTGCTCAGGTGGCGAGTCCGGCCCAGTCCGGGCGGATCGCCTGTATTCGGACTACCACGGAAGGGTGCCTTCGGCGTCGAAGTAGCCTCCGGTGGGGCCATCGGGGCCCACCTGCGCCATGCGCACGATGATCTCGGCGCCCTGCTCGACGGTCTGGATGCCGGTGTTCCCATTCAGGTCGGTCTTGGTGAATCCAGGCTCCACCGCGTTGATCCGCATGGTCGGGAACGCCTTCGCGTACTGCACGGTGATCATGTTGACCGCGGTCTTCGATGCCGGGTAGGCGACGCCTGGGTAGGCGTACGCCGGGGTGCCCTGGGTGGTGACCCGGGTCAGCGAGGCCAGGCCGCTGCTGACGTTGACCACGACCGGAGCGGTGGAACGCTGCAGCAGCGGGAGAAAGGCGTGGAGGACGCGCACCGTGCCGAAGACGTTCGTCTCGAACGTCTGCCGCATCAAATCGGCTGTCACGTCCGCTGCGCCGATCACGAGGTTGTTGTCACTCATCTCCTCTGCGATGCCGGCGTTGTTGATCAGCACGTCCAGCCCTCGGTCGGCCTCGATGGCCTTGACCGCGGCCGCCACGGACGCGTCGTCGGTGACGTCGAGCTGGACTACCCGCGCGCCCAGCTGCTCGGCGGCCCAGCGCCCGCGTTCGGCGTCCCGGCTTCCGATGTAGACGATGTGGCCCGCGGAAATGAGCCGGCGGGCGGTCTCGAAGCCGAGACCCTTGTTTGCTCCAGTGATCAGTGTCGCCGTCATACCTCCACGCTAGGGTTTAGAGCGCGCTCGAAGTCAAGCCGCGGCCGGTGTCCGAACCCGCACGCTCCAACCCCCATGCCGGCTACAGGAAAACCTCGACTACCGCAGACCGATGAGTTTTGCTTCGCGCCGCGGTCCGTACGTCGACGGCACGAATCCATCGAGATGAATCGGAGTGCGCCCACCATGCCGAACGAGACAGTCAGCGCGGTCATCACCATCAACGCTCCTGCGGAGACCGTGTTCGCGGTTCTCGCGGACCCGACGAGTCATGCCGCCATCGACGGCACGGGCTGGGTCCGCGAACCTCTCGACGGTGAGCACCTGACCGAAGCGGGTCAGATCTTCCGGATGGCTATGTACCACCCCAACCACCCGGACGGAAGCTATGAGATGGCCAACAAGGTCCGGATCTTCAATCCTCCACGCACCATCTCATGGGAGCCGGGCCAAGAAGTCGCAGGCAGCGGCAATCTGGAGTTCGGTGGCTGGATCTGGCGTTACGACCTGAACCCGATCAGCCAGTCCGAGACTGAAGTCACGCTCTCCTACGACTGGTCGGCGGTGCCGCAGTTCCTCCGGGAGCACATTCAGTTTCCACCGTTCGCCTCCGACCATCTGCACAACTCGCTGAGCCATCTGGCCGAGATCGCCGTGTCGCAGAACACAGCCAGCAAGTGAGCACCTGGCGCGACCCTTGCGGCTGCTGTCTCCAGGGGGACGGTGACGCACCGCTCGGATTTGAGGCCGAGTAGTGCCGCGATCCGTGCCTGTCTCCCGGTACCACCGCGCCAAACCTGGGTGAGCACGCTATCGGGCAGGACCAGGCAGGCCTGGCCGGCCCGGACCCGCAGGAGGAGGCCGGTCATTGCAGGCGCGGCCCGCTCAAGCGCGATGAGCGCTCCGGAATCCAAGACAAATGTCTCCATCGAACTTGCTCACGCCACGTCCCGGGCACCTTCTGCGAGCCGCGCCCTCGGGCCGTCGCCATCGCCTGCGCCACCCACGCTTGCGCCACCTCATCGGGTTGCCCTGCCTCAGCGATCATGCTGGCAATGAGCAGATCCAGCGGCTCGAAGTCCCGCATGCTCGCGACCGCCTGGGTGACGAATGCGGACACCGAGGCGTACCGGCCCTGTTCGACCTCCTGGCGAATGTGGGCCGCAAGCTCCTCGGGAACGGTAACGGTGATCTTCGTGGTCACCATACCGTGGATCTTACTTCACGTCATACCAAACTTAGTTTTCCTGCTCTCCGCGCAGGAATCGCTCCAGCTCGGCGGCGAGTTCGTCGCCGGAGGGCAGATTTGAGAAATCGATGGTCGCCTCGCCGTCGGAGGAAGCCTCGAGACGGCGCACCAGCGCCCGGTATTCCTCGTTGTCGGCGACGATCTCGTCGATCTGGCTCACAATGCTGCTCGCCGCGGCATGCAACGCCTCCGCGTTGAGCTCCAGCCCGGCCACGGCTGCCAGCGCCTCGACAAGGGCGGCGGAGGCCGCTGGGTAGGGGGTCGCTGCCAAGTAGTGCGGTACCCGCGCCCACACCCCGATGGCCGGGACGCCAGCGGCGGCGAAGCCTTCCTGCAGCGCCGTCTGGATCCCGGCCGGCATCTCGGCGGTACCGGGCACCACACCCACCTGCGCCGCCAGCTCAGCCGTGGTGGCGATCGCCATCAGGCTGACCGGGCGGGTATGCGGGACCGGAGCGGCGTAGGCACCGAGACCGACCACCAGCCGCACGCCCAGTTGGGTGGCCAGGCCCACCACAGCCCGCACGAAGCCATGCCAGGCCAGGTCCGGCTCGGGCCCCACCAGGACGAGAACACTCCGGCCGCCGGCGTCCTGGCCGACCCGCAATTGGATCTCGGGCCAGTTCAGACCGTTCACGACGCCGTCGGAGATGCGCACAATGGGACGACGGGACCGGAAATCGATCAAGTTGTCCGCGGTGAAGGTGGCCAGCACGTCGGTCGGGATCGTCTCGAGGACCGTCGCGATGGCAGCCTGCGCGCCGAGACCGGCATCGACCCAGCTCTCCGTCGCCAGGAGCAGCACGGGCGATTCCACCGAACGGTCGGAGTGCAGCTCGTAGAAGGATGACATCAGGGCTCAACGTCCGAGGTGGTCACCCGACACATCCTCCCATCGCAGGCGACTGTTCGGACCCACCACGGCAGACGGATGGAGACACGATGACCACTCAGGACGTGGGTGCGGAGGTCGCCGCATGGGAGCCGGTGTCCCGCTGCACCAGCTTCGATCCGCATTGAGCAGGCTCAGCGGGGTTATCCAGCTCGGGTTTGCCCCGCTGAGCCTGCTCAATGCGCGGCGGTGGGCAGAGCTGCACGTGCACGGTGAGCAGGTCGGCGCCGAGTACCCGCACGTTCATCGCGTTGAAGGCCCGCAGCGGGTGCCAGCGGATGATGCGGCGCTGCCGGGCGAGCGGATCATCGTCAGGCAGGATCGTGGCAATGCCGGGGACCCAGCGGTATCGCAGGCCCACCCGTAGCCGCACCCGGACCCGCGGGTCGTGCTGGATGTTGCGGACGTATCCGGCGCGGGTGCCGTGCTCGGCGATGATCCAGAACTCCTCGCCCATCCGGCCGTTGCCCACCGGGGTGCGGCGGGGCTTGCCGGACACCCGGCCGCGGGTCTCCAGGATCGCCAGGCCCAGCGGGTTGAGGCCGATGGCCAGCAGCAGCCGCACCAGCGGATTGATCGTCCAGCGCTGGAAGGTCCGCACGATCAGCACCTTGACCCGGCGGCTTCGCGCGGTCAGCACCAGCAGGGCAACGTAGACGCCGCTCTGCACGAGAGGCGAGACGATCCCGCCGCCGGGAACGAGCAGGAATAGCCCCCAGGTCAACGCCAAGGCGGCCACCGTGCCGGCGACCAGACCTCGCGGCAGCGTCATACGCTTGTATAGGACCATACAACTGTATGATCCGCGGCATGCGCCAGTTGTCAAGTCACCGGCCGCGGGAGGCCGCGCTCACCGACGCCTTGCTGGGCATCGTCGCCGAGCGCGGGCTCGACCAGGTGAGCGTGCGCGAAGTGGCCTCGGCTGCCGGCGTCTCCATCGGCACGGTGCAGCACTACTTCCCCACCAAGGACGACATGCTGGCGGCGGCGTTCACCGAGGTGGTCCGGCGGATCCGCCAGCGCCTGACCTCGATCTGCGCCAGCCCCGACGCGCGCCGCACCATCTCAGCCGTACTCCAGGAACTGCTGCCGCTGGACGGCAAGCGCGCCGCCGAAGCCCGGATCCAGCTGGCCTTCGCCGCGCGCGCAGCCACCTCCCCGGCGCTGGCCGAGATCCAGCAGACGGTGCTC
>JBOHFK010000221.1:0-6444 GCA_050699635.1 Pseudonocardiaceae bacterium
TGGTCCAACCGCTGGAAAGCCGCCCTCAACGCCTTCGAGATCACCTTCGACGGACGCCTGTCCGCCGTACGCAACGCATCGTGATCACCTAAACACACCCAGTTACACCGTTAACTTGACAGACCCGCAGGGGCTGGTAGAGGGCGTGCCCGGTGTCCAGCGTGAGGCCCACCTGACCGGTATCCCGTTCGGTGAGGTCCGTCAGCAGCCGCTGGCACTGCTCGATGGTGGCGGGGAACTCGCGAGCGATCGGGGTCGGTTCGATCAGGACGTCGCTCAGGCCCGCGCTGGTGGCCGCGCGGGAGATCAGCTCCACGGCGTCGAGCAGGTCGGCGTAGCGCCGCTCGCGGGCCGCCGGGTCGCCGGACTCGGCCACGCTGATGGTGCCCAACGGGCCGCCCACCGCGCTGGCCCCGAGGGCGGTGGTGACCTCGATAGCGTGGCGCCACCACCGCAGGGCCACCCGCCGGGCGTCGGGATCCGGATCAAGTAGGCCGCTGGGCACGTAGTGCGCCAGACCGACGTACGCACTGTGGATCGTCAGGTCCTGGCTGCGGGCCGCGGCGGCGGTGCGCTGGATGAGATCGGCGCGCTCAGGGTCGGGCCACCACGGGTCGAGCAGGTCGAAGGTGAACTGGACGTGTGCCAGCCCGAGGTCCTCGCGGACGAACGCGGCCCACACGTGGGGTTCGGGCATCCGTTTGACGGCGAAGCAGAGGTTGACACCCAATGGCATCGCGAATCTCCGATCGATCGTGAGAAGTGGTCAGCGGATGGCGAGTTCCCTCAGGTGCGCCCGCAGGTTGTCGGCCAGTTCGCCGAGGGAGGCGGCGATGTCGCCGGTGAGCGCGTAATCAATCATCAGATTGTTGGAGTCGGTGCCGCCGAAACGGCGGCTGTCGGTCTGCAGACCAAAGCAGGGCTTGCCGTGGGCGAAGGCCATGCCGAGCTCGACGCACGCCCCCTCGTCGGGCACCCGGCCGTCCAGAACGAACACAAACACCACACAGTCGGCGATCGCGGCGCAGTCCAGGTCGAACAGCCGCTGCCGAACGGTGTGCTCGTCCATGCCCTGACGGACCAGGCGGGCGGCCTCGCCGCCGTCGCGCTGCGGTAGGTACGTGTCCAGGCCCAACGACCGGACCACGGCATCCACAAGCAGGTTGAACTCCTTTTCGGCCTGGGAGAACATCGGAGCCGCGATATATGCCTTCATGACCTGTCCTCAGTTGAGAAGGCGGGCGTGAGGCCGACGGTGGCCAGTGCGTCGAAGAATTCCTCCGCGCGGTGGGCCGGGTACCGGCCCTGCCGCATCGCCGGCAGGTAGTACTCGTGCACCCGCTGCCACTCCCACGGCGGCGAGGTGAAGGCAGCGGGTACGCCGTTGTTGGCCAGCGAGATCCACCGGCGAAGGCAACTGGAGCAGGCACCGCAGTGGATCATCTCCCCATCGGCGCGGCTACAGGAGAACGTGAGCAGCAGGTCCTCGGCGGGCAAGCCCTGACCGAGGTACCAGGCGAGGATCTGGGTCTTGGTCATCTCCCAGAACGGGCTGTCCACCCGGATCACATGTCCGGACAGCCGGGTGATGAACGCCGACATGTCGGCGAAGGCCTGCGGGCTCTTATCCAGCGTGCGATCGCCCTTGACTCCGATGCACCACACGGTGTCGGCGTGGTTGGCCGCCAGCATGGCCAGGTGGACGTTGCGCAGCGGGATGATCGCGTCCTCGGCTTCCCACTCACCCAGCCGCAACTCCTCGCTGATGCTGACCTCAAGGGCGCAGCGAGCGGCCAGCGCGGCGATCGCGGTGCGTTCCTGGGCGGCGTAGCGGTGGCCGAGGTCGAAATACACGCTAGGTGGTTGACCGAGGTAGTACCAGGCCGGGAAGGAGTCCAGCCCGGCGGAGAACAGCAGGATCTCACCCACCGACGGCTCCCAGCGAGGTGCGCAGCAGGGTGTTGAGGTGGCCTTCGATCTCGGTAAACACCGAATCCAGATCGCGTGCGCCGACGTGGACTCGGCAGACCCGCTCCCGGTGGGCGGCGATGACCTGCTGGTAGGCCGCGGTGTAGCGGGGCAGGAACAGCAGCCGCTCCACCGAGCCCGGATTACCGCCACCCGAGCCACGCAGGATCGCCCGCTCCCGGGCCAGCGGCCAAGGCACGTCGAGGAAGAAGGCCCGGTCCGGGTGCACAAACCACGGTGCGACGCAGGCCCCGATCTGGTCGAGCAGGTCGAGCTCGGTGCGGTCGGGATGCTGTTCGGTGAGCACGGTCAGCGCGTAGGCCAGCTTGGAGTACACCCCGTGGTCGAGCACCACCACGTCGTGTTTGGCCAGCGCGGGCCGGTACAGATGAGTGTGGTGATAGGCCTCCCGGCACCACCGCAGCAGCACATCCACCGTGGCGTGGTGCGGGCGCGCGTACCCCCCGGTCCCGCCGCGGTTCCGCAGCGGTGAGTCCTCCAGGTACTCCGACAGCTTCCTCGCTACGCCGTGGCGGGGGCCGTAGTGCATGACCGTGGTGTCAAAGCCCGCGTCGGCCAGGCGCTGGCCGAGCCGGCCCGCGACCGTGGTCTTGCCCGCACCCCACACACCTTCGACGGACACGAGCAGACCGCGCCGCGGCGCCAGGGACGGTTCCGGTGCCCACAGCGGGGTGATGTCACCGGCCACGTTGATCACCCCACAGCACCAGGTGCAGCCGGGTGGTGAGGTGATAGCCGCGCCGTACCGAGGGGTCGGCCAGCGCCCGCAGCCGGGTGGTGACCACTATCGCGTCGGTGCCCTCCGGCATCACCCAGACCGGAGCCAAGCCATACAGCCGGGCGAGGCCGTCGATCTCCTCCAGCTCCGCCGGGTCGGTGACCACGAACTTGAACACCGCGGTACCGGTCGCGGCGAAGGCCCGCAGCACATCTGGCTTGATCCGCCGGGACGCCGCCATCCCGGCACCGAAGCGGGCCAGTTTGGGAGAGACGTTGAACTGAGCGACGACCTTCACCAGCGCAGGCAGCGGCGCGATCGTCCCATTGGTCTCGATCTCCACCCGTCGACCGGCCGTGGCCAGCGCGCCCACCAACGACACCAGCGGCCGCTGCTGCAGCAACGGTTCCCCACCGGTGATCACGACGAGTTCGACGCCTTGGTCCAGTGCCCATGTCAGCAGGTCGGCACCGGATCGGGGGCGGCCTTCGGCCGCCAGGTCGAACCGGGTCTTGTCCCAGGTGTAGGGGGTGTCACAGGTTCGGCAAGTCAGGTTGCATCGCAGCAGCCGGATGAACACGGCCCGCTGCCCGGTCGACGGTCCCTCACCCTGCACGGTAGGTCCGAACGTCTCGGCCACCAGCAACACGTTGCCGGCGCTCGCGGCGGTCACGATGGTGGTTCCAGCGAGAACTCCGCCCAGCTCGTGGGCGACTCCGACACTCGCACCGCATCCAGCCGGCCTCCCACCCGCGGCGCAACATTGGTCACAAACCACCCGTAGAGATGCTCGGCCAGGAGCTCACACGTCGGCGGGAACCCGAACACGTCGTTGAGGTTGGTGTGGTCGAGTTCCTGATCGAGGTAGGCACCGAAGGGCTGCAGGTCAGCGAAGTCGGTGACGAACCCTGGTTCCCGCAGCGTGGCGGAAACCAGGACCACCTCCACGGTGTAGGTGTGGCCGTGCGGCCGGGCGCAGTTGTGACCCTCGGGCAACGTGGGCAGATGATGACCCGCGGCGAAGCTGTACCGCTTGCCGATCCGATACCGGCCACCGCGCAGCGCGGGAGTACGCGGAACCATCGTCCTCCCCTTCACCCGGCGTGTTGTGCCGCACGCCATGTAACCGGTCACAGCTCCCGGCCGGGAGGGCTCACGAGGGGGCTCACGGATCACACACACCGGCTCCGCAGGTCAATCCGGGCGCGCGCCCAGCCCACTCTCCGGCAGTCTGGCCCGCCGGAGGTGGATCTCATGACTGCTGCGGACAAATCGACTGCACGCACACCCAACCGTGACCTGGAGCGGGTGATCACCACATCGGGTGCCAGCCACAGCTCCCTCGCACGGCGGCTCAACCAGCTGGCCAGGGGGAATGGCTTGCACACCAGCTACACCCACACCAGCTGGGCGAACTGGACCAGGCGCGGCACCATGCCCGCCGAACCGATCCGGCCGCTCATCGCCCAGGTACTCGCCGAGCGACTCGGCCGCCCGGTAAGCCTCGCTGAGCTCGGGATTGACACCGCACATGTCACCGAATCCGTCGTGGGGTTGGATTTCCCGCGCGACCTACCAGGCGCAATTCATGCCGCCAGCCGTTTCTGGAGCCAAGTGGATCGACGTGACTTCTTTGCCAGCGGGGGAATCGCCCTGGCCTACTACCACACACCTGTCCGGCGCTGGCTCACCACACCCGCCGATCCCGACGCCGCCTTCACCGGCGACGCCGCTTTTCCCAAGGTAGGCCGGTCCGATGTCACCGAGCTCCTCGCCGCGGCAGAAGAAGCCCGATGGTGGGACTCCCGCTATGGCGGCGGCAACTGGCGCACCTCCGCGATCACAATCTGCCTCAAGGAACGAGCCGCGCCGCTCCTACACGGCCGATACCGCGACGACATCGGCAAACAGTTGTTCACCGCCACCGCCCAGCTTTCCCGACTCGCCGGGTGGGCAGCGTTCGACAACGGGCAGCACGCTCTGGCGCAACGCCATTACATCCAAGCCCTGCGCCAAGCCCGCGCCGGTGGGGACATTCCACTCGGTGGTTACATCCTGGTCTGCATGGCCCTCCAGGCCACCCTGCGCGGTTTTCACGACGACGCCATTGACATGGTCGATGGCGCTTTCCAACGCGCCCGACACTGCGCCACGCCGAAAGTGCTCGCCTTCTACAAGCTGATCGAAGCTCGAATATGGGCACGTGATAGCAACCCCCGTGCGGCCGGCACCGCCCTTGCCGACTCCGAACGGTTACTCAGCTCTGCCGCCAACCGCCGCGGGGATGACCCCACGTGGATCGACTTCCTCGACCACGCCCGCCTCGCCGCAGACGCCACCGAAATCCACCGGGACTTTGCCATGCCCACCCAGGCCCTGCGCTGGAACCGCGAAGCCACCATGGCCACCAACGTCTACGCCCGCTCCCACGCCCTCCACCTCGCCGTCCTCGGCAGCGTTCACCTCCAGGGCTACTCCCCCGACCTGCACCGCGCCGTTGCGCATGGCCACCGAACCGTGGACGTTCTCGCGCACGTGACGTCGGCCCGCGCACTGGACTACCTCAACGACCTCCTCGCCCGACTCAACCGCTGGCGCACCGAACCCGCAGTCCGCGAACTCGCCCACCGCGCCCACACCGAGCTACTCATCGCGTAAGACAAGCCCACGGTCAGGGGTCCTCCCGCAAGGTCGACAACCGGGTACGCCCAGGTGGAGCGGTTCTTCCGGGTGGTTCGGAGTGCGTTTGTCCTACTCGGCAGCGCTGGTCCCGGTTGGGCGGCCTACGGGTCTCGGGCGGGGGGATCGCCCGAAGGTCAGCACACCGTGGCGGGGCGGGCGGCGATGAACCCGGCCGACCCATCCCGGTGAGATCGCGTGCGGTGGGTCGTTCGGCTGCCGGTTGGAGTGGGCGATCACACCGGGATGGGCCAGCCGGAACCCCCGCCGTCCCTGCGGGACCCCACCACGGCGTGCTGAGGCCGGGGCCGCGTTCCCCCCGCCTGAGACCCGGAGGCCCCGATGACCATCCTGACCAGCACCCACCACCATCCCGTGGACCTGTCGTTGATGTCCGACCAGGACTACCTCGTCTACCAACGGGGTCTCGACGATGAGCTGACCGAGTACTACGTCCGGGGGCTCACCCCACCTGGCATGACTCCCCTGCCGAGCACCCTCACCGAGCTCGAGCCGCCGTTCTGACCCTGCCCGGGGCCAGAACGGCCCATAGACAGGCCACTTCGATGGCCCGATGTCCGCGCAGCGTGCCGGTCGGCGCCGGCCCGCCCGCGCCGATCTCGTCCAACCCGGAGCCAAGAAGCTTCCGGTCCCATCACGAACAGGAGAAACAACGATGAGCGCAGCCGAGACCGCAGCGGAGCACGACGAGCTCTGCGACCAGCGGGCACCCGGATTTCCCGAAGTCGCCGGCGGCGACAGCGAGCTGCTGTGGGCCGATCCCCGGGAGCTGGTGATACGCGACAATGTGCGCACCGACGTGGCGCTGGGCAAGGGCTTCGTCGCCGACATCGCCGAGCGCGGTGTCCGTCAGCCCATCCCGGTGCGCCGCGACGAGTCCGGTCGCCTGGTGGTGCGGACCGGTCAGCGGCGGGTGCTGGCCGCGATCGAGGCCGGTCTCGACCGGGTCCGGGTCCTGGTCGAGGACGGGGCGCTCACCAACGAGCGCGCCCAGGTCATCGACCGGATCCTGGATCAGCTCGCCGAAAACGAGCACC
>JBOHFK010000222.1:0-6432 GCA_050699635.1 Pseudonocardiaceae bacterium
CGACAGGGCAGCTGCCCGAGTCGAGCAGAACAGCCGTCTTGTCGAACTCGGCGACACTACGGCTGACGGCGCTGCGGATCACGCCGTCGGACAACACTCGTCGTTGCAGGCGACCACCCTTTGGGCCTCACGGAGGGCCGCCTGGGCGCGGTCAACAAGGTTGCACAAGCCGCGTTCGGTGGTGGCCAGCACGAACCCGTCGTGACCTCCTACGTAGAACTCGACCTCTCCCTCGGCGCACACGTGGTAGTCGATGGCGGCGCTGTCACCGATCTTCACCCAGGCCGAGACCTCGGCACCTGAACCGCTTCCCATTGGACCAGCACCGTTGCGCTCAGCCGCCACGCCCGACGCATGGCAGTCACCAAGGAGAAGCATGACACAGGAATCATGATTTACAAATTTGTGTAGTGCAGTTTGCCAGATAGGGCAGGATAGCGGGATGCCACCCAAGCCGAAGGTGACGCTACGTGCCCAGTGGCTCGGCCAGAGCCTACGGGAGTTACGCGATGCCTCCGGCCTGACGCTCGTGCGGGCCGGGGAGTTCCTGCAGCGCAACGCCGCCACGGTGAGCCGGTTCGAGTCCGGCGAGTACCCGATCCGCCGCCCGGACCTGATGGCCCTGCTTGATCTGTACGGCGTATCGGATCGCCGCAAGCGCGACGGCCTGCTCCGGCTGTCCGAAGACGTCTGGCAGAAGGGCTGGTGGGACGGCTACGAACCCGATGTCGAGCGCCAGTTCGTCGACTTCGTCTGGCTGGAGTCCCGCGCGACCGAGATTCGGACCTTCGACACCATGGTAGTCACCGGGCTGTTGCAGACCAGGGAGTACGCCGAGGCCGTGATCACCGCCGCGGAATGGGAGGCCGAGCCCGCACAGATCGCTCGGTGGATGCAACTGCGGATGGACCGCCAAGCCGTGCTCTACCAGAAGGAACCACCCCGATTAAGGGTGATCATCGACGAGTTGGTGCTACGCCGCAAGATCGGCGGGCCCGAGGTACTACGCGGCCAGCTCGCCCACCTGCTCACTGTGGCGGAACTGCCGCACATCGATCTCCGGGTGCTCCCGGCGAGCATCGGTGCACACTCCAGCCCCAGCGGGTATTTTTTGATCTTCACCATCGCAGAACCGGACCTGGACGTGGGCTTTGCCGAGACGCTGGGCGGTGCAGTCTACGTCGAACCGCCGGACTCCGAGCGGTTCGTCCGAGTATACGATCGTCTCCTGGACAGCGCTCTAGGGCCAGTTGAGTCCGCTGAGCTCCTGCGCGCCATCGGAGAGGATCTGTGATGATCCACCTGGGCCAGGTCCTCGGCCCGGACGCTCGGACCGGAATTACCTGGCGGATCAGCAGCTACAGCCCCAACGGCGGCGGAAGCTGTGTCGAGGTCGGCGCCCTGGCCAGCAACATCGGCCGGATCGCGTTGCGACACAGCCACCACCCGGACGGCCTCGCTCTGGCCTTCGCCCAGCCCAGCTGGGCGGCGTTCATCGGCGGTATCAAGAATGACGAGTTCAACCCCGCACCTAATTGAGAGCCGCCGTATCGGCGCTATCATCCAGCAGACGTCCGCTCATACCGCTGTGCACGTGATGAACGGCGGGCATAAGCAGTTACGACTGCATCTCACGCGATGCATCATCAATGGAGATTCGGCGCAGTGTGATCAGGGAACGCAATGTGCAGAATACGGCCTCAGGCGCCCACTCTTCAGGATTGTCCCGCACGGCTGACACCAGCGCTCGGCATTCTTCCGCGGACCCGACGGGCCAAGCGGCCAACTCGAACCCGGACGTCTCGGACCGATCGGGAGCGTTGCGCCAGCGATCCTGGACTTCCGAGCGAGACAGGCTTGTCGTGAGGTAACCGAAGAACTTGAAGTCGCGCCAGTCGGAGGCCCAAGCAAAGCTATGTAAGCGCAAGGTGGCTGCTCCGATCTCGTGATCGGACAAGCCCAACTCCTCGTACAGGCCACGTCTCGCGATCACGTCCGGCGTCGACTCGTGAGACCGCCTGTTGGCAGCGGCAAAGTCGCGAAGTGCTGCGTTTTCCCCGACAGCGTTGAAGATTTTGCCTGCTTCCCAAAGGCCGCCAGGCCCGCTGTCCGAGGTCCTCCTAGGCAGCATCAGCTGCGTACCGCCCTCACAGAACACAGACAGACCTACGCTGCATGGAGTCGGGAAGCCTGCGGCGAGCTGTGTTGGGCTGGCGGGTCCGGCGAGCGTGTCCAGAGCTGCTCGTTCCTCTTCCGTCCCGCGCATCCGGAGCATGTGGGTGGCAAGGAAGTCGAAATAGTCGTAGCGGTGCATCGTGAGTGTGAGTGTGTGTGCGCCCCCGCTGAGTTCGGCCAACGGCTCGTCCGAGGTTCTGATGTTTTAAATTGCGGAGATCCCGATCTGCTCGCCATCGGTCAGGCCTGCTGCTACCCATTCGGCGCTGTGTGCCTCGCGGAAGGTCCTCGCCGCCCTATCATTCAGCGCGAACCTGGAGCCGAGCCGCAGGATAATGGACCCGTCGGGGAAGCAGCCGTCTGCGTCCCACCCGGCTTGGACCAGTATAAGGCGCGGATGTAGTCGTTCAATGCGTGACCATGCCTTGTTGGACTTGATATAGAAGGCGCGTTGCCGATGCTGTTTCCACCGACGCTCTGCGGATGGAAACAACATGTTCTGCATGATGATCCCTGCGATCCCGCCGACGAGCGCACCTACCATGAGCGACGGCCAGTCCATGTTGCCTCCTCTGCGGTTGGCCGATACGCGTGTCGACCAGCCTGCCCGTGCGGTCCATGCGGCCAAGTAGTCTCATGCTTTTGGATCTCGTCGGCTACCAGGTTAAGAATGGTGCCCACGGAGGGGGCCATCTCATCCTTGATTCAATCCATTTTGCTGGCGTCGATGTCGAGCGTCCGTCGACAAGATCGGGTTGCAGGCCCACTTCGTTAGCCGCAGGCGACGAGTGCGTCCACACCGGGTCCGGCCGTAAGCGTCTGTGATGACCCCACCCGGGCCAGGTCCTCGGCCCGGACGCACGGGCCAACATCACCTGGCGGATCAGCAGCTACAGCCCCAATAACGGCGGGAGCTGCGTCGAGGCGGGCGCCTTCGACGGTCGCGTCGCGGTGCGGCACAGTCACCACCCAGACGGCCCGCTCTCGCCTTCGCCCAGCCCACCTGGGCGTCCTTCATCAGCGGCATCAAGAGCAACGACTTCAACCCCCGTATCTAGCTGAGTCGCGCTGTCATGCCCTGATGACCGGACGGACACCTTCTGGCTTGAACAGCATGAGTGCCGATCTGCCCGTGAGGCGGGCCGCCTTGCCCGACTGCGCGCAAGTGAAGATAACGCGGTGTTGGATACCTCCCCCGGGGCAGACTATCGAGGTACGCTGACGGCACACCACCCCAGGGTGAGCAGCCCTGGCCCGACGGCCCCTGCAACGGGGCCGTCTCTATTTGATCATCCCTAGCATCCCATGCACCAGCTCCACCTCAAACGCGCTCTGCGAGCGAATCGGCTACTGGCTGATCAGCAACCGTGCAACCCTGAGGTTCCACAGTGCAGGGGCAGCGTGACGGGACCGGTGATGCCATAGTGGGGTCGTGAGGTCACGGGTCCCTCCAGTGCGAGGTCACCGAGCCGGGCGGCGAGAATCGGCAGTGCCTCACGCATTTCGATGCGGGCGAGCCAGATGCCGAGGCAGTAGTGGATGCCACTACCCAGGCTGAGGTGCGTGGGGCGCTGCGCGGTGATGTCGAACGGTGCGTCACCGAAAGCGCCGGCATCAGTGTTGGCGGTAGCCACGAACAGTGAGATATGGGTCCCGGCCGGTATGTCTACACCCTGGAAAGTGAAGTCCTCGGTGGCCAACCGACCGAGGACAGGAACGACGGGATAGACCCGCATGAGTTCCTCGACAGCGGTGCTGGCCAGCTCAGGTCGCTGCGCGAGCAGCCGCCACTGCTCGAGGTGCTGGGTAAAGGTGATCATCGCCAGTCCCAGCTGGTTGCGGGTGGTGTCCTGGCCGGCGAAAACCAGACCGCTGACCATGGCGCGTAGTTCGTCGCCGGTGAGGCGCTGACCGTCGGTCTCCGCCGTGATCAGCGCCGAAATCAGATCGTCGCCGGGGTCCACCCGCCGCTGCGCGGTCAGCTCGTCGCAGCAACCGCAGAGACCTCTCACCGCCGCGTCAACGCGATCCTGGTGCGCCACGCCGGCGGCGCTGGAAGTCCCGTGCTCAGGTTTCTTCGAGCCAGTTCTCGACCACGAGCCCGGGAACGCGGGCGAAATGGCGCACATGGCCCGTCACGACTGTCAGCTCATTCGCGAGTGCGATCGAGGCGATCCGGAGGTCGGGTTCGGCGAGTGGTCGCCCCGCCTGTTCCAGCGTCGCCCGAAGGTCGCCGTAGGTATGGGCGGCGACTTCGTCGAAAGGCAGCACCACCCCAGCGTCGTGAATGAGCTGCTGGACGCGTTCGGAGAGCTGGGCGTTGCGACGACGCGCCGCACCGTAGATCAACTCGCCTACCGTGATGGCCGTGGTGAATTGGCACTCGGCGGGAGTCACCGCCAACCGCCGGATGAGATGCAGCGGCGGCGCGGGCTTGAGCACCGCACTGATCACATCTGTGTCCAGGCAGTAACCGATCACGGCAGTGGGGGAACCGGGCGATCGGTTGCCTGCTGCCGAGTCTCCATGACCTCCGCCATGTCCGCATCGATCGTGTCCCATCCGGCCAGCGCACCGGCGACTGCCGCAAAACCGACGGGTTTGTGGTCACTGTGACGGGCCCGCTGGGGCGGTACAAGCGCGACCGTCGGACGTCCTCTGTTGAGGATCACGAAGGATTCCCCACGGCTGACCCGCTCGGCAAGCTCAGCGAACCTGCGCTTGGCTTCCGCGACACCCACCTCTTCGATCGACATGCCCTGAGGTCACCTCCGCCTAGTTATGACATCAGGATAGCTGACCGATCACCCGTCACCAAGGCGTTGTCCCGTGCGGCGAGTAAGCACACGAGTTCGCTGCCTGGCTCAGGCGGACATGATCGGCACGTCGTAGGCGGCAAACTTGGGATCGGCGGTGACGATCGTGAGCCCGTCGCACCGCGCCTGCGCGATGAGCAGCCGGTCAAACGGATCGGGGTGCTTGGCCGGAAAGCCAAGCATCGCGACACCATGCTCGATCGTTACCGGCAATGCCGTGAACCCATGGTGCGCCATCTGGGCGACCAGGTCACCCGGTGCGTCGAGCTTTCCCTTCGCCACCTTGATCGAGATCTCGACGGCACTCACCGAAGAGACCCAGACCGCGTTGGCCCGGCTACGGATCGCGGCGCGGGCCACCTCACCTAAGCGAGCACCACCCTCCAGCCACCAGATCAGCGCGTGGGTGTCCAGCAGCAACCTCACAGCCGGTCGGCCTCGTCCGGAAAGATCGGCCCGTTCTCCATCAGGTCGATCAGCTCCTCGTCCGGCTCATCGAAATCAGGCGCCATCCAGACCTTGCCCTCCCAACCACCGGGCACCCGTTCCGGCAGCGTGCGCTGCAACGGGACGAGCCGAGCGACCGGCCGGCCATTGCGGGCGATGACAATCTCGTCGCCCGCCTCCACCTGCTCCAGCAGCTTGGAGAGCTGGGTCTTGGCCTCGTAGATGTTCACCTGCTTTTCCACAATCTCAAGCTCCATGGCCGGCTAGTCCATCCTGGATGCGGTCTAGTCTAGTCTAGTCTAGTCTAGTCTAGCAGGAATCATGCTTACGGGAATGGCCAAGCCGCCACACGTGGCTTGCACCGCGATGGCACTCGTGGGGAGACCGTTCCCGCAAATGCCAGGTGCTAGTGATCAGTAGCTCCTGGCGAAACGAAAGGTAAGCCGGGCGGGGTGCCGTGCTCGATCAGATCGAGCAGCGCGCCGGTGTCCAGATGGGCGGCGACGAGGTCGCCCAGCAGATCCAGCTGGGCGACCCGCAGCGCGGCGAAGCGGGTGCCGGGGGCCGGCCGGAAACCGGGCCGGCCGGCCAGGCAAGCCACTCGGGCCAGCAGGGCCCGGCGGAAGGCGTCGTTCTCCAACAACCCGTGCCAGTGGGTGCCCAACACGTGACCACCATCGGAACCCTCCCCAACGGGTCCAGCGCCAGCAATCAGCGGGGGGTCGCCGCGGTGCATCACCCGGCCGTGGTGGATCTCGTAGCCGGTAACCGCCTCACCCAGCGCGGTCCCCGCCACCCGCCGCAGTTGCTTGCGCTGGTCGAAGCCCACTTCGAGGTCGAGCAGTCCCAAACCGGCCACCTCACCGACGCCGGATTCGACGTCATCGACAATGCGGCGCCCCAGCATCTGGTAGCCGCCGCAGATGCCCAGCACCGGACCTCCGGCGCGACCATGTGCTGCCACCGCGGCAGCCAGCCCCGTGCGGCGCAGCCA
>JBOHFK010000223.1:0-6097 GCA_050699635.1 Pseudonocardiaceae bacterium
TGAGCACTTCGGGCAGCTCGCCGGGATACGCGATGCACAGGCGGTTGGTGGTACGGGTGAGGGCGACGTAGAGATCGTTGAGACCGCGTGGGGATTCGGCCAGGATCGCGGCCGGGTCGACCAGGATGACCGAGTCGAACTCCAGGCCCTTGACCTGGGCGACGGTGTGCACGGTGACCGGTGCGTCGAGGTTGTCATCGGCCACGGGGACCAGGGTGCGGAGCTCGGCCACCGTCGCGTCGGGGCCCAGCACCGCCACCCGGCCGTTGCCCACCGCGGCTGCCTCCTCGGCCACCAGTGCCGGGAGCTCGGCCAGCGCGTGGAGCTGGACATAGCGCGGCGCCACGCCGGTGTGGCGCACCGAACGTGGCGGCGCGATGTCGACGTCGATCGCGGCCAGCACGCGATCGGCCAGCGCGGCGATCTCGGCGGGGTTGCGATAGTTGACCGTCAGTTGTTCCAGCCGCCACCGTTGCGCGACGTAGGGCCCGAGCACGTCCTGCCACGACCCGGCACCGGCCCGGTTCCCGGTCTGGGCGAGGTCCCCGACCACCGTCATCGAGCGGCTGGGGCAGCGCCGCATCAGCACCCGCCACGCCATCGGGGACAGCTCCTGGGCCTCGTCGATGATGATGTGCCCGTAGGTCCAGGTCCGGTCCGCCGCGGCGCGCTCGGCGGTGCTGCCGAGATAGCGGGCTCGCTGCCGGCTGGCCAGCCGGTCGGCGTCGATCAGGTCAGTGGCGCGCAGCAGCTCAGGATCCAGGTCCTCGTCGAGGTCCAGAATGTCCAGCACGCCCTGCGCGTATTGCAGCTCCTCGCGGAATTCGGCGGCCTCCCGGGCGGCCTCGGCGCTGCCGTCGGAACCGAGCAGCTCAGCGGCCTCGTCCAGCAACGGGACATCGGCCGAGGTCCACACCTGATCGGGCTGGGCGGCCGGGTCGGGGACCGGCCGGGCGAGCAGGTCGCACTCGGCGGGGTCCAGCAGCCGGTGAGTGGCGCTGGCCAGCCGTTGCGGATCGGCGTAGAGCTCGGTGAGCAGCTGCTCCGGTGACAGCGTCGGCCACAGCTGTTCCAGCGCAGCGCTCAGCTCCGGGCTGGAACGGAGCTCGGCGCGGATGTCGGCCAGATCCTCCCGGCTCAGCACAGTACGGAGATCGGGGCTCTGGCTGCCGAAACCATTCGCGATCTGGTTGGCCACTGCCGTCACCACGTCCTGCTGGAAGAGCCGCTTGGCCTCGTTGTGCGTCCGGTGGGAGCGGCGCGCCCGGGTGCGCGCCGGTAGGCACACCTCGCGGTTGAGCTGGATCCGCTGCCCCTCGATGGTGAGGTCGATCGGTTCCTCGGGCAGGCGCTGGCGGTCCCGGACCGCGGCGGCCACCACCTTGGCCATCTCCAGCCGCCCCTTGACCGCGGCCGTCGCGTCCGGCTCGACGCCGCGGGCGTGCAGCCCCGGATGCAGCTGCGCGATCGTGCACAGCAGCACACTGGTCTCGCCCAGCGACGGCAGCACATGCTCGATGTAGTGCAGGAACGTCGAGTTGGGCCCGACGACCAGCACGCCGCGCTTGGCCAGCTGGCGGCGGTGGGTGTAGAGCAGGTAGGCGGCCCGGTGCAGCGCGACGGCGGTCTTGCCGGTGCCCGGCCCACCCTGCACCACCAGCAGTCCCTGCGGTTTGGCGCGGATGATCCGGTCCTGTTCGGCCTGGATGGTCGCGACGATGTCGGACATCCGGCCCGTCCGGGTCTCGGCCAGGGCGGCCATCAGCGCGGCCTCGCTGGTGAGGTTGGTGGCGGACGACGACCCGGCAGCAGAGACGTCCGAGAGATCGAGCACCTCGTCCTCGAGGCCGAGCACCGTGCGGCTCCGGGTCCGGATGTGCCGCCGGCGGCGCACGCCCTCGGGGCGCGCGGCGGTCGCGGTGTAGAACGGTTGCGCCGCGGGCGCCCGCCAGTCGATCAGTAGTGGCTGGTAGTCGTGGTGTTCGTCGAGCAGGCCCAGCCGGCCGACGTAGCGCCGCCCGTCGCCGTCGTTGATGTCCCCGTCGCACATGTCACTGTGCAGGTCCAGGCGCCCGAAGCACAGGCCCTGCTCGACCCCGTCCAGCGTGGCGAGCTGCTGGGCATACATCGCCGCGGCGGCGTCCCGCTCGGTGAGCGCTTGGGGGGTGCCGGTGGTGGGGGCCCGCAGGACTTCGGCGAGACGCTGGGTGGTGTATCGGCGGCGCTCGTCGAGATGCCGGTAGAGCAGGATGAGGTAGTCCTGCTCCACCGCCACCTCAGGGTCCGTGCCTGGGTCAGCGATGTCAGGGGCAACGTCAGGAGTTGCGGGGCGCAGCGACACGCGATGCATTCACCTTCTGTGACGGGGACGGCGTACGTCACTACAACCATCTGTGGTTGCCGACATTCCAAGGTAGCAAGACCTGCACCCGTCGGGGTTCTACTGGCGGTTCGATGCGGAGCGTCAGTGCGCCGAGTTCGACGCCAGGGCTGTGCTGGGCGAGGTGGACAGCCGTGGTGTCGAACTCGGCGACAGCGCGGTTGGTCAGGCTTGGCTGCCGGGGTCTGTGGTGGTGGGGGCGGGATCGGAACCGCCCCAGCCGAACATCCCCAGGAAGGTGAAGCCGTGCATGCTCTTGCCGTTGTCGCCGGCCTTACCCGGTTCGCCACCGCCGAGGACGTCGGTGGTGAACAGTGACAGGACGGTACGTGCGGGCAGCAGCTCTACGTAGTTCTCCCCGAACTCGGCACCGCTGATTGCGTCTGACATTCGAGATCCCCCTAGGACAGGCAACGGAAGGCAGGTAGCCGGCGGCAGAGCCGGTTTGCCCGTCACATAGGGTGCCCACCCCGCCACGGCAGGGCAATCAGTAATGCCACGTAATTCCTTCGGATGACTACTGAGGAGGGGTCATCCGATGTAGGCGCGGCCGGTGTAGCGCTCCCCGCTGAGCGTGGGCAGCCGGGTCCACCCAGCGCGCCGCACCGTCTCGACGTGGAGATCAACCAAACCGGCGGGGTGGGCGTACCCCAGCTCGTCGATATGGCCCCAACCCAGCGTGGCTGCCCCGGCCGGAATCAGCCGCGCGGGCAGCTCGACGGATGTGGTGACCCGGTCGAGCTGCAGCAACGTGCCGCCGTTGTCTGCGAATACCGAGTTGGGGATGATCGAATCTTCGAGTCCGTCCCCGGCCCGCAGCCGTAGCGCCGGGGCCTGCGCCAGCCCGTCCCGGATGGCGATCTGGTCCTGACAGGGCCACAATCCGGCGGATACCTGGTCGGCGAACACTGGCCGGCCCGCGATGACCTCAGTGACCGGTCGCGGCTCGGCCACCCGCGGTTGCCCCACCGCAAGCCAACTGCCGGGACTGGCCACGAGATCCTCGGCCACCACCCGCACCGCAGTCGGCACGGCCCGGCCGGTCTCGGTCAGCGGGACACTCGCCTCGGTCCAGTCCGGCGTGTTCCCGAGCGCGGGCAGCTCCACGGTGTCGATCCGATTCGGGTTGATCTGATCTGGGCTGATGAACTGCACCGCGAGTCGCTGCCCGCGGGTGAGGGTGCCGCGCAATGGCACGACCACCCACGCGGTGCCCGGGTTGGCCTGGCGCAGTGGATACCAGGGTGTCTGGACGGTGCCGGTGCCGGTGCCGCCGGATATGTCGTCGTGCCAGACGGACCCGATCGGTGCCGGTGCCCGGTCCGGCAGTGGCGTTGACCGCATGTCGCCGGTGAGTTCGGCGGCCCCCGCGGGTGGCCCGAGGCCGCGCTGGACGTCGGTGAGCACCTGCACCGACGTAGCCAGGCCGCACGGCCGGCCGGTAAGGGCTCGGAGGTTCATCAGCATCATCGACGTGCCGGGGTACTGACGCAGCGGCGCGATGGCGAACACCAGCAACATCAACGTCACTCCCACGCCGGTCGCGGTGGCCAGCACCGCCCGATCCGGTCCCAGCCGGCTCAGCCAACGCCGCCGGCTGAGCCGGCGCAGCCCCCACCAGCCCACCGCGGCGACGGCCAGCCACAAAAGCGGGCTGCGTAACGCCAGCGGTCCCAGTGCCGGCGCGAGCAGGCTCTGCACGTACGGGGTATCGACCAGGACGTGGTCACCGAAGGGCTGGCCCCAGTCGGAGAAGGGCCGCCACAGGTTGGGACCGGCGAAGGCCACCGATACCGCGGCCACCAGGGCGCCCGTGCCGATCGCCAGTTGGGTGGCGCCGACCCGTTGCGGCAGCGGGGATCGGATCAGCGCGGCGGCGAGCAGCACGGTGGCCGGCGCGGCGATCGCCCCGAAATGGTTCACCCATTTCGTCGGGGTGAGCGCCAAGGTGGCCAGGCTCACCGCCATGACGGCCGCGGCGGCGCCGAGCAGGTGGCCGCTGCGGCCCGCGGTGCCGGCCCGCCGCCCCGTCCCGAGCGCCACCGCGAAGAGCACGGCCAGGGTGACCAGCACCGGGAGCCGTTTGCCCCAGGCCCCCCGATCATCGCCCACCAGCAGGTTCGCGTAGTGCAGGTATTCGTCGTACCAGGCGTGCTGCCGGTAGTACCAGCGGTGCACCGCGACCGATTCCAGCACGTCGCCCAGGGTGGCGTCGGCAAAGCCGACCGGGATCACGATCGAGGCAGCCGCACCCACCAGCAGCAACGCAGCGAGCCGGTTGCGCATCGTCGTAGCCCGCCACCACTGCCACAGCCAGGGCAGGCACAGCACCAGCGGGGCGGCGGCCACCGCGCCGGTGGGCGACGCGGTGACGGTGAGCGCGGCGGCGGCGACGGCGGCGGCGAACACGCCCACCGAGCGGCGCCGCCGGGACAGCTCGGCCAGCACGAACACCGCCGCGGTACCCAGCGCGATCAGCGGTTCGGGGCGCAGTGTCATGCCGTAGGGAAGCCACCACAGCAGGTGCGCGGCCGCCACCGCCCACGGTATGCCCCGACGGTGCCGCGCCACCCGGCCCAGCACCGTGGCGACCAGCACTCGCAGCAGCGCGTAGCCCGCCAGCCCGTAACCCAGTGGCACCAGCCGCAGCCACGCCAGGCTCCAGTTATCAGGCCCCAAGAATTGACCCAGGCCACCCCAGGCCTGCATCACGTACTGGCTGGCCGAAAACGGGTTCTCGGTGACGTTGAACTGGTAAATGACGTTGCCGATATAGCCCGACTGCATCGCGTTGCGGGCCATCAGCAGATACCAGGAGTCGTCGATATTGAGCGGCCCTAACACCACCCAGGCCAGCGACACCGCGACCACTACGGCATCAGCCCATGACGGGCGCGGCCGGACCAGGCCGGGCCCGTCGCCCCGCCACCGTCGCCAGGCCAGCACCAGCAGCGCCACCAGCGCCAGACCGTGCGCGATCAGCAACACCGTCTTCAACGCCGTGGGGCTCGACTGGTACCGCGCGTCGGTGTGCAGCTGCACGGACAGACCGCTGGTTCGGGTGAGCGCGTCGGTCTGCAATTCAGCGACTTGCGGTGTCGGCAGATCCACCCGGTTCGCGACGTTCGCGCCGTCGCGGGACGCTCGCAGCCCACCGGCATCGGCAATGACCTGATAGACACAGTCTCCGGGTGGCAGCGGCTGGCGCAGCACCTGGGCGCCGGATGCGGTGACCGTCACGATTCCCTGCGTTGCGGACACCACCAGGCCCTCGCCTGGGGCGGTGCCCACCTCGGCGGGCAACGTGCGCAGCGCCTCGCCCCCGGCCGGCCGGGCATCCAGCGCCGCCAGCGTGGCGCAGGGGACCGTCGCGGTGAGCTGCAGCGGGCGGTAGGGGGACAGCGGCAGCACCGTGGAGCTGGGTTGCTGCCCGGCCCGTGGCCAGCTCACCACCGGATCGTCGGCGGTGACCGGGGCGAGCATCGCCAGGATCCCCAGCACCCCGGTGACCAGAGCCAGCGCGGCGATCGCCCACCCCAGCCGGGGTCGGCTCCCGGCATCGGGGGTGGTGGCGCTCGGCACCGCGGCAGCCTAGGAGGCTGGTGTCGAACGGCCGTGTCGGGGGACGGCGCTGGTGGTGGTAGGACGTGAGGGAGGGCGGTCCCGCTGGTCGTTCGGTGAGGAACTGACCCGTCAAGGCCGTTGACCTGAGGCTAT
>JBOHFK010000224.1:0-6086 GCA_050699635.1 Pseudonocardiaceae bacterium
AGCCTGCTGGCCTCCTATCTCTGGGACGCCGTCGCTGCCCGGTTGATTCAGTGATCGTCTTGATTCAGTGACCGGTTGTCACGGCCCGAGTGAAAGATGCGCGTTCGGCGTTTGAGCGTCCTGTGCTAGATCAGGAATTTCCACCATTGTCACCCCAGCTCCGGTGAGCAATTCAGAGCCTTGGCAATCCGCGACAAAGAGGCTGGGTTCGCGCCAGGCCACGACAACCCTCGGGATCCCTGCCGCAAGAATGAGTTGGGTGCAGGTATGCGGTCGCGACTTCCGTTGCGAACAGGGTTCCAGCGTGCTGTAGATCGTGGCTGTCGTCAAACGTGGCTCGTCACCTGCTAGTTTGGCCAGCGCTGCCTCTTCAGCGTGCACGCGGCTGTCCGTCTCCCGGGAGAATCCCCGGCTGATCTCAGTTCCGTTCTGATCGACGATGACCGCCCCGACGGAGAAGGCACTAGGACTTGGTGGGCACTGGTGGGCCAGCTCTATGGCCAACCTCATCCACTCATAATCCGCACGAGTCGGCTGGGTCATCTAATCAGCGTAACCTCGACAACGACAAGCATCCATGTGACCCTCCAGCATGGCTGCTGGACAGCGATAAGGATCCATATGTCCGGCCGTCAGCGTCAGACGGCGCGGCCGCAGAAGTTGAGCAGCTGGGTCTGTTGGTCCGCGTCCGGGGCAGGTGTGATCTTGGTGGCGAATCCGCCGGGCCGGCGGATCGTGTCATCGAGAGGAGCGAGCATCTCCATGGTCATCGACACCGCGCCGGGATCTAGCCGTTCGTCCTGGCCGGTCGCGCGGGCGAGATCCCACGTGTGGATCAGCGTGTCCCCGCACAGCAGGCTACCGACGAGTGCTGCGAACGGCTGCTCGCCGAACATCGTGCTCACGATCTTCGTGGCTCGGGACTCGTCGTTGAGGGCGTCTCTGATGTTGCCGGTCGCCTGCCACCACTGCTTGCGCAGATCGTCGGCCAGATCCGGCTCGACGGGTTCCGATCCGTCCAGTGTGGCGACTATCCGCCGGTGCACCCCGATGACGTGGGCGACGAGATCCCGGACGGTCCAGTCAGTGCAGGGTGTCGGCGCCGACCACCGCTCGGGCGCGATGGCCTCGAGGCGGGCGCTAAAGGCATCGGCGATCGTGTTGTAGCGCGCGGATGTGTCAGACATGTCGGTCATGATAGTGACGTGGTCGCAGTGGAGTGGTTGGGGCGCTCTGGTAGACCCGCCAAGGTGAGCACTGGCCGGTCCACTCGTGGGCAACGCACTCCGGCCACCATGCTGCCCATCGCCCGGGTGTGTGTGGATACCCCACTGGCCCACCTTGACCGCCTTTTCGACTATCAAGTGCCCGCTGAACTCGACGCGACGGCGGAGTCCGGCGTGCGGCTTCGGGTGCGATTCGCGGGGCGGCTGGTGGATGGGTGGTTGCTGGAGCGGGTCGAGCGATCCGACCACCCGGGCCGGCTGGGCTGGATCGAGCGGGTCGTCTCCGCTGAGTCGGCGCTCAGCCCGCAGATCGCGGCGCTGGCCCGAGCGGTGGCCGACCGGTGCGCGGGCACCATGAGCGAGGTGCTGCGCCTGGCCGTGCCGCCACGGCATGCCCGCACCGAAGCTGAGCCTCCCGCGCCCGCGGCAGCTGGGCCGCAGCGGCCCGCCGCGAGCGGTTGGCGGCGCTATTCCCGCGGATCGGCCTTCCTGGATGCCCTGCACCAGGGTCGTGCCGCGCACGCCTGCTGGCAGGCATTGCCGGGAGAGGACTGGCCCGCCCGGCTTGCCGAGGCCGCTGTCACCGTCGCGGCTACCGGACGAGGCGCGCTGCTGGTACTGCCCGATTACCGGGACACCGCGCGGGTGCACGCCGCGGTGGTCGCGCTGGCCGGGCCCGAGGCGGTGGTCATCCTCGCTGCCGAGGCTGGACCCGCGCTGCGTTACCGGCGGTGGCTGGCGGTGCGACGGGGCGCGGTGCGCATCGTCGTCGGCACCCGGGCGGCGGCCTTCGCCCCGGTCGCCGACCTGGGTCTGATGGTGCTCTGGGACGACGGCGACGACCTGCACGCCGAGCCCCGAGCGCCCTACCCGCACACTCGGCTGGTGCTGGGTCAGCGTGCGGTGCTCGAGGGCGCGGCGATGTTGGTTGCTGGGTACGCGCGTACCGCGGAAACTCAGCTGTCGGTCGACCTCGGATGGGCACATGAGATCGTGGCGACCCGAGACGTGCTACGGGCGGTGGCGCCGCGGGTGACCGCGATCGGGGAGGACGACACCCAGTTGGCCCGGGACCCCATGGCCCGCGCGGCGCGGTTGCCGGCGGTGGCGTTCGATGCGGCCCGGGCGGCACTGGGCCGCGACCGGGCGGTATTGGTGCAGGTACCCCGGCGGGGCTACGTTCCCGCGCTGGCCTGCGGGCAGTGCCGGATTCCGGCTCGCTGCCGGCGCTGCGTAGGACCGCTGGCATTGGTGGCTGCCGGGCAGGTTGCCTGCCGGTGGTGCGGCGTTCCAGAAGCCCGTTACGTCTGTGCCGGGTGTGGTTCGGCCCGGTTGCGCGCGACCGTGATCGGTGCCCGGCGCACTGCCGAGGAACTCGGCCGGGCCTTTCCCGGGGTGACGCTGTATACCTCCGGCGGGGGTACCTCTGGTGAGCGGAAAGTCCTGGCAGACATCCCGCCGGGGCCAGCGCTCGTGATCGCCACTCCGGGAGCCGAGCCGCTGGCCCACTACGGGGCGGCGTTGTTGCTGGATGCCGCCGCGCTGCTGGCCCGTCCCACCCTGCGGGCAGCCGAAGAGGCGCTGCGCCGGTGGATGGCCGCGGCGGCCATGGTCGAGCCGGCTACCGACGGCGGTCGGGTCGTTGTGGTCGCTGATGCTTCGCTGACCGCGGTCCAAGCGCTGGTCCGGTGGGACCCGGCGGGTCACGCGAGCGCTGAGCTGGCTGCTCGCGCCGAGCTCGGTTTCCCCCCTTCGGTGCGGATGGCGGCACTGGATGGCGCACCGGAGATGCTGGCGGATCTTGACCTGCCTGCTGGCGCCGAAGTGCTGGGTCCGGTGCCGGTCCCGGGGGAGCCAGCGGGCCAGCGTGAGCGACTGCTGCTGCGGGTTCCCCGTTCCGAGGGATCCGCCTTGGCTGTGGCCCTGGCCGCGGTGCAGGCTGGACGCAGCGCTCGCAAACTACCCGACTCATTGCGGGTGCAGCTTGATCCGATCGAACTGTCCTGAGTGGCGTCGCGAGGACCGGCGTGGTGGTCACGAGGCATACTGCGCAGGTGGCTGTCCAACCCGTCCGGCTCTTCGGTGATCCCGTGCTGCGCACCAGCCCGCACCCGCTGCAGGGCAAGGTGCGCTGAGCGGTGCGGCTCGTTTTCGCAGGGACGCCTGAGGCGGCGGTGCCCGCGCTGCAAACCCTGTTGGACTCCCATCACCACGACGTCGCCGCGGTGATCACGCGGCCGGACGCGCCGGCTGGACGCGGAAGGCATCTGGCCCGATCCCCGGTGGGAGCACTGGCCGACGACGCGGGGCTGGAGGTGCTCACCCCTCGCCGGCTCTCCGAGCCGGACTTCTTGGCTCGGCTGTCCGCTCTCGCCCCGGACTGCTGCCCGATCGTCGGCTACGGTGCGCTGGTTCCGCGGGTGGCGCTGGACATCCCCCGGCACGGCTGGGTGAACCTGCACTTCTCCCTGCTGCCCGCCTGGCGGGGCGCGGCCCCGGTGCAGGCCGCGATCCGGCACGGAGACGAGATCACCGGAGCATCCACCTTCGCGTTGGAAGAGGGGCTGGACACCGGCCCGGTGTACGGGACGGTAACCGAAGTGATCCGTCTCGATGACACCGCGGGGGAGCTGTTGTGCCGGTTGGCCCATGCCGGTGCCGACCTGCTGCTGGCCACCCTCGACGGTATCGCCGATGGGTCCGTGAGCCCGATGCCGCAACCTGCTGATGGCTCCTCCTACGCGCCGAAAATCACCCCCCAGGACGCCCACGTGAACTTCACTGCCCCTGCATTCGCGGTGCACCGCCTGGTCCGCGCGGTCACGCCGGCTCCCGGTGGCTGGGCGCTGTTCCGGGGTCAACGCCTCGGTCTCGGGCCACTGCACCGTTGCGTGGTGGACGGGCTGGACCCCGGCGAGCTCCGGGTGTCCAAACGGGAGGTGCTCGTCGGCACGGCCACCAGGGCGCTGCGGCTGGGCGAGATCACCGCGCCCGGCAAACGTGCCATGCCGGCACCGGACTGGGCCCGCGGTGCCCGGCCCGAACCGGGGGAGCGATTCGAATGATGACCGGCCGCCAGGACATGCTGTGACGGTGCCGCGCAAACCCTCCCGCCCGGCCCGGCCCGGCCCGCCCCGGCGGCGCTCCGGGCCCAGCAGGCCACCGGTGGACGATCCCGCCCGTCAGGCCGCGCTGGATGTGCTGGCCGCAGTGCGGGAACGCGACGCGTATGCGAACCTCGTGTTACCCAACCTGCTGCGGCAGCGGGGAATCAACGGCCGGGACGCCGCGCTGGCCACCGAGCTGTGCTACGGGACATGCCGTGCCCGGGGGTTGCTGGACGCGGTGCTGCAGTCCTGCACCGACCGCCCGCTGTCCGAAGTGGACGGCGAACTGCTGGATGCGCTGCGGCTGGGCAGCTACCAGCTGCTGCGCACCCGGGTGCCACCCCACGCCGCCGTCGACACCACCGTGGACCTGGTTCGCGCCGGCCGTGGCAGTGCTGCCACCGGTTTCGTCAACGCGGTGCTGCGCAGGGTCGGCAAACAGGATGAGCCCGGTTGGATGCGGGCAGTCGCACCCGACGCTGACGAGGACCCGGTGGGCCACCTGGCGATGGTGCACTCGCACCCGCGGTGGATCGCGCAGGCCTTCGCCGACACACTGGGGGGTGACCTGGACGAGCTGGCCCAGGCGCTGGCCGCCGACGACGCCCGCCCACTGGTGCACCTGCTGGCGCGCCCCGGCCAGATCAGCGCTGCCGAGTTGGCCGCGTCGACCGGTGGCAAGGCCGCCCCCTACTCGCCTTACGGGGTTCACCTGGCCGACGGCGGTGATCCGGGTGAGCTGGCGCCGGTGCGTGAGCACCAGGCTCAGGTCCAGGACGAGGGCAGCCAACTCGTCACTCTCGCGCTGGCCGGGATACCGCTGGAGGGCGCCGACGCCCGCTGGCTGGATCTGTGTGCCGGGCCGGGCGGCAAAGCGGCACTGCTGGGTGCCGAAGGTGCCACCCGGGGCGCAACCGTGGATGCCGTCGAGAAGGCCGAGCACCGGGCCCGCCTGGTCAGTCAGGTATGCGCCGGCCTGCCAGTCAGCGTGCATGTGGCCGACGGCCGGGACAGCGGGCTGCCGGACCGGACCTATGACCGGGTACTGGTGGACGCGCCGTGCACCGGGCTCGGGGCGCTGCGCCGCCGCCCGGAGGCGCGCTGGCGACGGCAGGCCGACGACGTTCCCGGGCTGGTCCGGCTGCAGCGGGAGTTGCTCGTGGCCGCGCTGCGGCTCACCCGTCCCGGCGGCGTCGTCGCGTACGTCACGTGCTCGCCCCATTTCGATGAGACCGTGGGAGTGGTCGCCGACGTGCTGCGGCGCACCGGCGCCGAGCAGCTCGACGTCAGGTCTCAGTTTCCCGGCGTGCCGCAGCTCGGGGATGGACCCCACGTGCAGTTGTGGCCGCACCGCCACGGCACCGACGCGATGTTCTGCGCCCTGCTCCGTCGCTGACGTTTACTCTTGGAGTTGGGTGGTGTCGACTTCCGTGCGAATGCGGCAGACAGCGGGTGCGGTCGAGAATGGGAGTAGATCGGCAAGGTCGACGGGTCTGTTCAACGTCACGTCAAGGTGATCCATGAAGCGATATGGATCACTTCGAAACAGTTCGACGCCTAGCTCTTTTTGCATCTTCGAGAAATGCGAGCGCACCGTTGGTGCTTGTCTGGGGTTGCCATACAGGTCTCGGCTCAACTCTGCGGCGTGCAGTCCTTGGCGCGCTTCAGCGAGCAGAAAAAGGATCTCGACGTACTTCTTGCTGGTTAAATAATATTGTGTCGAAACGTGAGTCCAGTGGACGGTCAACGACCA
>JBOHFK010000225.1:0-5959 GCA_050699635.1 Pseudonocardiaceae bacterium
ACCGTGAACTAGGATTTAGGCCGTCGACGGGCCGGAGCGGGCGGCAAATGCCATCGGGGCTCGCGTCCCCGGCGTGCTCGGGGCGATCGTCCAGCAATTCTTGCGCGGCAGATCAGCCAGCAACCCGAGCACGAACCACCGGATCCGTCGTCGTGGTTCGATCCGGGGAAACGTCTCCTACTTCTACACCATCTCTTTCCTTCCGCTGGGCATAGCGACTGGGCTGGAACTGCTCGGACCTCGTGGTTGCCGCGATGTGGGCACGAGGACCACGGCAGTGGATTGCGGTGGTGCTGGCACTGAGCGGGACCATCTGGCTCACCGGGCCGAGCGGGTCACTGCCCTTGCTCGGCGTTGGGATCGGGCTGGTCGCCTCCGCCCTTCGCGGCGTGTACGTGGTACTCAACCGCCGAGTCGGCTCAGCCGTACCCGGATGGTCCGGCCTGTCACTCTCACTCAGTATCGGAGCAGTGCTGGTCATCCCCTTCACAATCGCTTTCGAAGGCCCGCGACTCAAGACCGCCTACGACGTTGTGGGATACGGATTTATGGTTGCAATTTTCTCCTCCCTCGTACCCTACAGCCTGGATTTCGCCGCGCTACGCAGGATCAGCGTACACACGTTCTCGATCCTACTCGCGCTAAGCCCGGTCATCGGCGCGCTCGCGGGGCTGATCATGCTTGGCGAACACCAGACTCTCTCGCAATGGATCGCTATGATCGTCGTTGTCACCGCCGGTCTCCTCGCCTCAGGAACACGCGACACCCAACCATTCGCATCGGATTTTTCAGGAGCAGACGTGCTATCCGATTCACTTACCGCCCGCAGCAGCGAACACCACCTTATTGAACCCGGACCATCCCCCTGCGCCGTACGAGAAGTCTTGACTCACGCCTCCCGAGTCGCCGACCACGGTCGACTCCAACCCTGGCGCGGCCATATATTTGACGGACCTGGCCGAACAATCCTGGCGTGCTCCTGTTTCGCGAACAAGGATTCGGCACCATCTGGAAGACCGGGCGCCTGACCAGACCCGAATACGTACGAGCACAGCTTGCCGTGAAATCAACCGAAAAGATTATCGGCTGGATACATGTCGGAAGCATCGGCACCGGACATCAGCGGCCTCCACGCGAGCTACCAGACATCGACTCTCGTTGGCACCGAATCAGCTCAAGCCTAAAGAACCAGCCGAACCGGCTAAAGCCAGCTAGGCCGTGAAGCCCAAACAGTAACCCCATGACCCAGCTAAGGCCTTACGCGCCAACACCGCAGCCACCCCCGGTGCCGAAGCCTTCACCGGCTCGGTCCGCCACCGCTCCCACCGCGACACCCGCCCGCCGGGCTCGATGTCCAACAACTCATCGAGCAGCAGCCGCTGCGCCTGTTTCGGTATCTCGGCCAACGTGGTGAACAGTCGCTGCGTGGCCTGGTCACGGGCCCGGGCGTGCTGGCCCAATTCAGTCGCTGGTATCAAGTCCCGCGGCTGACCGGAGGATGTCCCGCTCCCCGTTGAACTTCGGTGGCGGTCCTCATGATCGTCAGGCGGCGATCACGGGTTCATCATGACGGACGGTACCGACAGTTTGCGTGGCGACGTGCTCAGCGAGCGCGACGCGCAGCGCGGGCAGGTGCAGGTGGCCGTTGACGCGGCGGAACTGCTTGCCGGCCTCGATCATCCCGGCGGCGCACCAGCGCAGCGCCATGGTGCCGTTGTGCCAGTTCTTCACGTTCGTCGAGTGGTTGCGCGCGATGGAGATCATCGACTCGATGCTGTTGGTCGAGCGCAGCGTGCGCGCCAGCGTCGGCGACACGCCCAGGCGCAGCACGGTCAGTGTCTCGGGCATGCCTTCGCGCAGCGACGCGGCCGCGCCGGGGTGGGTGCGCTCGAGTTCCTTGGCCAGGGCTTCGAGTTGCGCTTCGGCGAGGATTGCCGAGTCGGCATGGTAGGCGGCGCGCATCCGCTTGGACACCGTCGAGGCGAGCTGGTCGGGCAGCTTGTCGGCCACGTTGCGGATCTTGTGCAGTTGGCAGCGTTGGATCACCGGGTGGTCGAAGACCCGCAGCACCGCGGCCCGCAACGCCTTGCCGCCGTCGATGCCGACGAAGATCGGGCGGCTGGTGTCCAGGCCGCGATCCCGGAGCCCGGTCAGCAGATCGGTGACCACCGTGGTGTTCTCGGTGGAGCCTTCGGCCAGCCCGAGCGGGTGTTTGGTGCCGTCGATGCCGATTCCCAGCGCGACCACGCACAAGTGCTCGCCGAAGTGCACGCCGTCGATCATCAATGCGACCAGATCCAGCTCGCCCAGCGGTGCGGCGAGCAGCTCAGCCAACGCCGTCTCGGTCGCGGCCACGAACCGGCGGCTGACTGCCGACTTGCTCGTCGAGCGAGCCGACTGCTCGACCCGCTGACCGACCGGCTCAAGCCCGACCGGGTAGCGACGCGTCGATAGTCCCGCCAGCATCCGCCCCATCGCCATCCGGCCCAGGACCTCGGTGGAGGAGAACAGCTCGTAGGCCGGCACCGGCAGTTCGCCCGAGCCGTCGGCCGCACGCATCCGCGGCCGCTCGACCGGAACCCGCCGGCCACCCAAGGTGACCGAGCCGCGCTCGGTGCCATGACGCACCGCAGTACGCGCCGGATCGTGCTTGCCCTTCGGCCCGCACACTGCAGTCACGTCCTCAGCCATGATCGTCTGCATCACCTGAAGACCGGTGCCGACCGCGAGCGCGAGCAACCCCTCCTGCACGTTCTCGGCGATCTCGGCCATCGCCACACTCACCGTCTCCGGCAGCGCGAGCCGCAGCTCGGCGCTCGTCATCGACGTCGTCGTCTGGTAGTTCTTGGTCACGGCGGTCCCCTTCTTGTCGAACTTCTTGGCGGAAGCCCGACACCTACCACGCGGCAGGCATCGAGCGGGGGACCGCCACCTCAACTTCTACGAGACCCGGGACAACCTCCGAAGACGAGGTAGTAAACAGGCTTCAGGCCGACGCGCGGTCTTACGTCGATGATCCAGGTACCGGCACCGCCCGCACGCTCGCGGAGCTTCTCGGCGTACCCGGCCACCACGGCCTCCTCGGCCGCCATCTTCTCGTCCTCCGACGCGTTCTTTGCGGGGCACTTCTCGAGCCATGCATCCCGCCACCAGTCCCCGCCGCATACCGTATCGATGCACTTCAGGGAACCCTCTACCGGGTTGGCGCTGTTCAGGATTCCTCCGAACCGACGCAGGTGCGCGGTCAGGTTGATGAGGACTTCGGTCGCTGGGGTGCCGTACCCGCTCGGCCGGTCGAAGATAGTGGCGACATCATCCAGCGGGATGATTAACCCGCACGGATCCAGGTACGTGAACAGCGGGATCCCCTTAGCCGACTCCAACAGCTCGGGGAGGTGCGCCGAGATGTCGCCCTCGTGGATCGTGTAGATGGCGTCAGCGCCCTCCGCAGCGGCCACCTCGCGGAGTTGTGCCAAGGTCTTCGGGTCCTCCTCCACAAAGTGGCATTCGATCTGGCGGGGGAAGTGGTCCATCTCCTTGGCCTTCCGGAGCAGCATGGCGCCCGACCCTTCCTCGCCGTCCTCGTACCGGCCGGGTCCGGCGTACCCGTCGATGAAGGCCACGCGGTGGTCCAGCGACGTGCTGCCAGTCTTGCTTGCAAAGGGTGTCGCGTACTGGTCGATGATCGCGTGCTTCAGCACCGCTGCAGACTTCTTGGTCTTGTGGAAGTTGCTCAAGCGCCGCCCCCAAAACAATCCGCCGTGGGTCTCAGGCTATGCGAGCGGGCCGGCAGGTGGGCACCTACGCGAATCTCGGTGACTATCGTCCGACCATGACGGCGTAGTACATCCAGGAGACGACGGCCACGAGGCAGCCCGCCTGGTCGGCCACAGAACGTGCCACCGGCTGTGAGGACGTTGGCCGAATGCAGATCAGCGTGGAGCCATACTCGTGGACCCGTCCACTCGGGTGCGGCAACCGCGTCTCTCCACACTTCGCGAACGGCGTCGGCGTCGGGGATGAGGCCGAATTCGGTGGCGGACGCGAGACCTGAGGTGACTTGTTCCTCGCAGTCGTCCAGGGAACCTCCGCGGCCCCGCCCAGCAGGTGCCGAGCGAGTCTGGGGCAGGTCGGTGTAGAGTGTAGTGCCGTCAAGAAGCCGGCCAAGGCATCGGCCGCATTTGTGGCCCGCGTCGCGGGCTCGAGGTCCTCCGGCACCCAGGTCGTGACGATCCACGGTCTCGGGAACAATTCGGAAGGCTGGCCGAGTCGCTGTGGGACGGGAACTGGCAGCGGAAGAGACGCGGCGAGGGAAGGCAGCCAGGCGTACTCCTTCAGCAGCAACGCGTCTGCGGTCTCAGTCGCCTACGGCAACCGGACAGCGAGGTCGTCACCAAGACGCCAGATCTGGTTGTCCCAGCCTTCTGCGCCCAATCGCAATGCGCGATCGGCAAGATCAGGATGCTGGTCACGCAACAGGGCCCGGACCAACTCTTTGTCGATCTCGATCTCGACGCGGGTCATGCGCCATAACGCTAGTCCGGCGACAACCGTCCGGAGCTGCCGCGACCCGCGTCCGACCCCCCAGGACAGCATCCTCACCGTGCCTGGTCAACGACCCACGACCAGGACATGTGCCCGTTAGACGATCCGCAAACGAGATGAGTTGATCTCGGTCGGGCTGGTTAACGGGTGGTGCGTTCGCCAACCAGAAACACGGTGAACCGCCACCGAACCCGGTTGCAACAGGGGATCCCAAGGACCACGCCGCACGACCACCCGGACAGCGTCATATACACGCTGAGCACCTTCCGCCGGCGCCTGCACGCCGGCGACACCCACCGAGACGTCGCCATCGAGGACACACGTCCTCTTCATCGAGTTGGGAACCCGTCGACTGTCGCCGGGTTTCGTTGGTGTACTCGAGTACGCGTACCCGGTCGTTCTCGAAGAGGGTCTTGTAGTGATCGGGTTGCAGTCCGCCGGGTCCCGCTGGGCGGATTCCATCGCGTAACCGCCTATCGCTGGGGTGAACGATTGTTTATAATGATAAACGTGGGTTCACTGCCGGACGATCGAACGGCGCGTGCACGGATCCGTGACGAGGCGCTGCGGCTGTTCGGTGAGCGCGGCCCCGACGCGGTGACCGTCCGCGACGTGGCGGCGGCAGCGGGTGTCTCGCCGGCGCTGGTGATCCGGCACTACGGGTCCAAGGACGGGCTGCGGGACGCGGTCGACGCGCACGTGGCGCGGGTGTTCGAGGTGATGCTCGCCGAGGCCACCGCGCCGACCGGCGACCACCCGTTCGACCCGGAGGCGGTGCCGAGCCTAGTCGAGGCCGTTGCCCGCCACCTCCCGGCGGGCTCCGCCATCCCCGGATACCTCGGCCGGCTGCTGCTCGACGGCGGCCCGGCGGGCACTGCCCTGTTCGGTGAGCTGTACGCGCTGAGCCGGCACATACTCGCGACCATGGCGCGCGCGGGCGCCGATCCCGAGGTGCGTGCGGCGTTCTTGCTCGTCAACGACCTCGCGGTGCTGGTCCTGCGCGACCGGCTGCGTGAGGTGCTCGGCGTCGACCCGCTGTCAGTCGACGGCATGCGCCGCTGGAGCACCGAGGTGCTCGCCATCTACCGCGACGGCCTGGGCCACCCCGCGGCCGGGCCGACCTGACGAACCTTCCTACGACAACGAATCGAGGTCGGCAGATGTCCGATGTCACATCACCACTCGCCGCCGGCGCGATCGGACGCGCGGGTGCCCGGCTGCTGAGCAACCGACGGCTCGTGCGCGCGCCCATCTGGCTCTACAGGGCGCGGCTGGGTTTCTTGTTCGATTCCCGGATGCTTCTGTTGGAACACGTCGGCCGTAAGACCGGTGCCCGGCGCTACGTCGTGCTCGAGGTCGTCGGACACCCGACGCCGGGGACGTACGTCGTCGCGTCCGGTTTCGGCGACCGGGC
>JBOHFK010000226.1:0-5871 GCA_050699635.1 Pseudonocardiaceae bacterium
CGGCGGGAGGTCGATGACGGTGATGCCGGCTCGTTCCATCAGCGACTGGAGCCGGTCGATGGACAGCCGTTCGCCGTCGGTCGCCAGGCACAGGCGTGCCCCGGTCAACAACGCGGAGAACGTTTCGAACACCGAGACGTCGAAGGTCGCCGACGCGAACCCGAGCACCCGGTCGGCCGGTGACAGGTCGAACAGGTCCCGCGTGGAGTCGATGAAGCTGACCACGCCGCGATGTTCGAGCAGCACGCCCTTCGGCCTGCCGGTGCTGCCGGAGGTGTAGATGATGTACGCGACGTCGCCGGGTTTCGCGGCGAGCGGGGGATTCCGGTCGGGCAGCGCCGCCAGTTCCGTGCGGACGTCGTCCAGTGTCACGACGGGCGCGGCGACCGCGCTCACCGCCACGGCGACGTCGACGTCCGCGATCACCGCGCGCACATCCGCGTCGGCGGCGATTTCGGCGACCCGCGCGGGAGGATGCGCCGGGTCGAGCGGCACGTAGGCCGCGCCGGTCTTGAGCACCGCGAGTATCGCTGTCGTCAGGTCCACGTTCCTGCGCAGGCAAAGGCCGATCGTCGCACCCGGCTCGGCGCCGCGCTCGCGCAACAGGGCCGCGAGCCGGTTCGCCCGGGCGTTGAGTTCGGCGTAGCTGGTCTCGATGTCCTCGACGACGACCGCCACGCTGTCCGGAGATTCCTGGACTCGCGCCTCGAACTGTTCCACGACAGTGGTTTCGCGTATCGGCCGCATCGGCCCGCAGCCGACCTCGGCGAGGAATTCCTTGTCCGCCGGGCTCAGCACGTCCGCGGCGGACAACGGGGCGTCCGGGTCGGCGGTCAGGGTGCGCAGCAGTTCGTCGTAGTGCCGGGCGAACCTGGCGATGCTCTCATCGTCGAACAGGTCGGTGTTGAACTCGATGCCCAGTACCGCGCCGGCGCCGGGAACCGCCGGCTCCACCAGGTTCCAGGTCATGTCGAACCGGGAAACGCCGGTCCGGACGACCTCCTCCGACGTCACGAGACCGGGCAGGCCGGTCGCGGTACCCGCGTTCCGCAGGGTGAACACGATCTGGAAGAGCGGTGAGCGCGACGGGTCGTCGGCCGGGTCCACCGCGTCGACCAGCTTGTCGAACGGGAGGTCGCCGTGCGCGTGCGCGTCCGACGCCACGCGCTTGACCCGCTGGACCAGCTCGCGGAAGGTCGGGTCGCCGGAGACGTCCCCGCGCAGCACCAGCATGTTGACGAAGAAGCCGATCACCGAGGACACGGCGTCGTGCCGCCGGTTCGCGTCCGGCGAGCCGATCACCAGGTCTTCCAGACCGGAATAACGGTGCAGCAGGGTGAAGAACGCGGCGACGAGAACATCGAACGACGTCGTGCCCTCCTCCCGCGCCAGTTTCCTCGCCCGCTCCAGGCCCTCGTGCCCGACCTCGAAGGCGCCGGTGCCGCCGGCGAAGGTCAGCGTGTCGCCCCGCGGCCGGTCGGCCGGGAACTCCAGCACCTCGGCGCCCGCCAGCTTGTTCCGCCAGTACGTGGCCGGCTCGTCCAGTTCGCCGCCGGCGAGCCAGTCGCGTTGCCACACCGCGTAATCCGGGTACTGAACGGGAAGTTCGGCCAGCCGCGGCTCGTCGCCGTCGCGCAGTGCCCGGTAGACCTCGGCCAGTTCGCCGGTCAGCACACCGAGCGACCAGTCGTCGAACCCGATCTGGTGCACGTCGAACAGGAACAGGTGGTCGTCCGGCGCCACCCTGATCAGCGCCGCGCGCCACAGCGGCGTCCTGCTCAAATCGAACGGTGCCTTTATCCGTTCGCCGACGAGTGCCCGCGCGGCGGCGAGCCGCTGCTCGTGGTCGTCACCCGCCACCGCGATCAGCGGCAGCTCGACCGGGACCTCGGGGGAGACCACCTGTACCGGGCCGCCCTCGCGCTCCACGATCGCGGTCCGCAGCGCCTCGTGCCTCGCCACGACCGAGGCCAGCGCCGAACGCAACGCACCCACGTCCAGATCACCCTGCAGCCTGGTGCACAGCGGCACGGTGTGGGTGGGACTGTCCGGCGTCAAGTGGTCGAGGAACCACAAGGTCTCCTGGGCGTGCGACAGCGGCGCCGGCCCGGCGTCCCGGCGTGGCGCCGGGCCTGGCCTGGCCGCGTCTTCCGCCGGTGTCTTCAGCAGCGCGAGGAACCGCGCCCGCTGCTCCGCGGGGAGCGCGGCGAGGCGCTGGGTCAGGCCGGTCACCGGAGACTCCTTCCGGGCAACGGCGCCCCGGCCACCCGGTCGTCCGAGCCGGCGGGCAGGTGCGCCAGCTCCGAGATGGCGATGGACAGCACGTCGATGCCGCGCAGGTAGTCCGACAGCACGATGTGCTCGGTGTCGGCGTGATCGAGCTTGCTGTCGCCCGGGCCGTAGGTCGCCATCGGGATGTCCCAGACCTCGGCGAGGGTGTTCATGTCCGAGGTGGCCGTCTTCACTACCAGTCGGGGCTGGGCGTGCAGCCGCCGGATGCCGGACACCAGCGCGCGGACCGCCGGATTGGCCCGGCCCGCCCGGCAGGCCGCCACCGAGTTCAGCACCTCGAGGTCGCCGGCGGGCAGGCGGTCACGCAGCTTGCGCACCAGCGTGTCGGCGTCGAATCCCGGTGGGGTGCGGACGCTGAGGTCCGCCGTCGCCGTGGTCAGATGCGCGTTGAGCCGGCAGAGTGTCGCGCCCGGCTGGGCGAACACGTCGTGCCCCGCGTCCGGCCCGAGCAGGTCGACCAGCGCGGTCCAGGAGGCGACCGCCAGTTCGGACGCCTTCGGCGCCGGGTTGCTCGGGTGGGTGGCAGGGCATTTGACGGTGTAGCGCAGGTCGAGCTTGCCCCTGTAGCCGAGTACTACGCTCGACCAGCCGCTCGGTTCGCCGATGATCAGCGCGTCCGGCCGGTCGTGGGTGGCCCGGATCGCCATCGCCCCTCGGGAGCGCGCGGTCTCCTCCTCCACGACGCCGATCACCACGATCCGGCCGGGGAAGTCCACCGCGCTGGCCGCGGCGCAGATCATCGTCGCGAGCGGCCCCTTCGCGTCCACCGCGCCCCGGCCGTAGAGCTTGCCGTCCTCGGAGCGGACCGGGAGCTGGCCGGGGACGGTGTCCAGGTGCCCCAGCAGCATCAGGGTCGGGCCGTCACCGCGTTCGATCACGCCGATGACGTTGCCCACCTCGTCGATATGCGCCTGGAAACCCAGGTCCGCCATCGCTTCGGCCAGGAAGTCGGCCAGCGCGCGCTCCTGGTACGACGAGGAAGGGATTTCCAGCATCCCGCGCAGCAGCCCGGCGGCGTAGGTCTCGGTGACATCGCCGGACGAAGTGAATGCCCAGTTCATCGTTGCGCTCGTTCCAGTAGGTGTTCGACGATGTGGTCCGCGACATCGACTCGGTCGGCGAGCGCGGATTGGAAGCCGGAGAACTCGACCCGGTGGTTGACCTCCAGCACCAGCAGCCGGCCGTCGTGGTCCTCGATCAGGTCGACACCGGCGATGTCGGCGCCGACGGCGGCGGCCGCGTCGATCGACAGCTTGGTGATCTCGGGTGTCTCTTCACAGGGCAGGGTCTGCGCGCCGAGCGCCACGTTGGTGCGCCACAACTCGCCGGTCCGGTAGACGGCGCCGAGCAGGCGGCCACCGACCACGATCGCCCTGATGTCCCTGCCGGGCTTGTCGATCAGCTCCTGCACGTACCCGAGGTGCGACTGCGGGCCGGACAGCGCGGAGACGTACTCGAAGACACCTTCCGCGCTGGCGCGGTCGGGCAGCCGGACCACCAGCCTGCCCCACGAACCGACCAGCGGTTTGATCAGCGCCGGATAGCCGATCGAGTCCAGCGCGGCCAGCGCGGCCTTCGGCGTGAGGCCGAGCGCGGTGCGCGGTGTCGGCAACCCGGCCGCCTCCAACACCAGCGTGGTGCGCCATTTGTCGCCGCACACCTCGGTCGTGTCCGCGCTGTTGACCACCTCGGCTCCCGCCGAGGCGAGACCGCGGGCCGCGTACGCCGCGCGGAACTGGCCGATTTCCCGGTTCAGCACGAGACTCCAGGCCGGATCACGTTGCCCGGCCAGGAACCACTGTCCGCGCGTGTCGACGTGGTCGAACGGAACACCGCGCCGGTCGAACGCGTCGAACAGCCGTTTCTCGTCCGCGCCGACCTTGCTGGCGAGTACGGCGATCTTGCCGTCACCCGGGTGCACTGGTGTCGCTGGCACGTGACCTCCGTAGTAGGACCACTGGTTGACCGGACGCCACGAACGCACCGCCGCGTCGAAAGGACGCTACGGCCACGCCGGCCCCCGGCGCGTCCGCGACAAGTTCATCCGCGGCGACGCGTTGCGTTGACTTCGCTACGCGCGGCTGCGTATTTCGCTTACCCCGCCCGGGCCCCGCCCGTGCCACGCTTGACCGGAATCCGAATGCGCGCCGCCGTGGTTCGCCGCGCGCTTCCGCCCGGTCGCACCTAAGCCGCGTCAGAGAGAAGGGGAAACCGTGGAGCACACGCCAGAGCGGATACCGGTGCTCGCACTGTGGAGCGCGCCGCGCTGCCGTTCCACCGCGTTCGCCCGGATGATGGCGGAGCGGGACGACCGCGTCGTCGTGCACGAGCCGTTCTCCCAAGTGGTCGACTTCGGCGAGGTGAAGGTCGGCGACCGGGTCGCGCACTCCGAGCAGGACGTGCTCACGGCGTTGCGTGCCATCGCGGGGGAGAAACCGGTGTTCTTCAAGGACACCACGGACTTCCACTATCCGGCGCTGCTCGCGGACCAGGCCTTCCTCGCCGCCGCGACACACACTTTCATCCTCCGTCACCCGGCCGAGGCCATCGCGTCGCATCACGCGCTCAACCCGGACCTCGGGCGCGACGAAATCGGTTTCGCCTGGCTGTACGAGATCTTCGAGGCCGTACGAGCCGCCACCGGCACCACGCCGGTCGTGATCGACTCGGACGACCTGCTCGACCGGCCCGCCGACACCGTGCGGGCGTACTGCTCGGCGGTGGGCATTCCCTTCCTGCCGGACGCGCTGAACTGGCAGCCGGGTATGCGGTCGGAATGGCAGGCGACCAACCGGTGGCACGAGTCGACGAGCAGGACCGCCGGCTTCACGCGCGGGGACGGTGGTGGGGCCGAAGCGGTCGCCGCGAATCCGGTGCTGCGGGCCTATCTCGATTACCACCTGCCGTACTACGAGCAGTTGCGCGCCGCCGCACTCCGGCCGTGATCGGCCGATCGAAATAGTCAGCAGGATTACCCGTGCGGTACATCAGAACACCGATCCGGGGCATTCACGGTAATCACGGCGCGGACGAACAGAGCGAATCGGCGACCTACATTGGGAAATGCCAAGAGCGTTCTGGTTAGGGGGAATCGCTTGACGGACATGCTGGTGACCTCCGCCATCACCCGGCTTTGCGATCCGGTCGACATCTCCGGCCATCGCAACAACACGGCCATCTCCGCGGCGACGGAGACCAAAGCGGGCGCGTTCAACGTCTGGGGGAACTCGTTCGCCGCCGAGTACCTGCCCGCGGGCGAAAGCCTCGTCCACGTGGCGGGCGTTCCCTTCCGGTTCCCTCCGGTCTGCGACGGGCCGGACAACATCCGTTGCGCCGGACAGTTCCTCACCGTGCCAGAAGGCCGCTACGACTGGGTGCACGTACTGGCGGCGGCGGAACGGCGCTGCGAGGACACCGTCGAACTGAACTTCGGCGACGGCTCGGTCGACGCGGAAGTGTTGCGGGTCTCCGATTTCTGGGCGGCGCCCGCCTGGTTCGGTGAGATCAAGGCGTTCGAGAGCCTGGTCATGCACTACCCGCACCACGTGCAGCGAGGCGTTTCCGCGGTCATGTGGGCGC
>JBOHFK010000227.1:0-5809 GCA_050699635.1 Pseudonocardiaceae bacterium
CGCCCGTCGAGGTCCGCCAGCTCGGCACCATCGACTACACCCCGGCGTGGGCGCTCCAGCAGGAGCTGGCTGCCGCCCGCGCGGAGGGCACCGGTCCCGACGTGCTGCTGCTGCTCGAGCATCCCTCGGTGTACACCGCGGGCCGGCGGACCACTCCGGACGAGCGACCCAACGACAGCACACCGGTGATCGACGTCGACCGCGGCGGGAAGATCACCTGGCATGGCCCGGGACAGCTCGTCGGCTACCCGGTCGTGGCGCTGGCCGAGCCGCTCGACGTCATCGACTATGTGCGGCGCCTGGAGCAGGCACTGATCGCCGTCTGTAACGACCTCGGATTGGATACCGGGCGGATCGCGGGCCGGTCCGGGGTGTGGCTGGCGGCGGACCCCGCTACCGGCCGTCCTGATCGCAAGATCGCCGCGATCGGAGTCCGGGTCAGCCGGGGGGTGACCATGCACGGGTTCGCCTTGAACTGTGAACCGGACCTGTCCGCATTCGACCGCATCGTGCCCTGCGGCATCGCCGATGCCGGCGTGACCTCATTGACCGCCGAGCTGGGCCGGCCGGTGTCCGTGGCGCGGGTGCGGCCCGCGGTGCAGCGCGCGGTGCTCGATGCCCTCGATGGGGTCCTGCCGGTCCGTCCATGAGCTGGGGAGAGGCCGACATCCCCGATCAGGCCGGCCGCATGGTCCTCGTCACTGGCGCCAACTCGGGATTGGGCCTACAGACTGCCCTGGTGCTTGCCGCGCGAGGCGCAACTGTGTTGCTGGCCTGCCGCGATGCGCAACGCGGGCGGGCTGCGCTGGACCGGGTACGGGCAAGGACAGGATCGGACGCCACTCTCGTCCAGCTCGACCTGGCTGACCTCGGCTCGGTGCACAAGGCCGCCGATGAGGTGCGCGCGATTACCGGGGATCGGCTGGACGTACTGGTGAACAACGCCGGCGTGATGGCAGCTCCGCCCCGGTGCACGGCCGATGGATTCGAGCTGCAGATCGGCACCAACCACCTCGGGCACGCCGCGTTGACCTGGCTGCTCGCGCCCGCACTGCTACCTGGCGCCCGAGTGGTCACCGTGTCCAGCCTCGCGCACCGAGGTGGTGGCCTCGACGTCGACGACCTGAACTTCGAGCGACGGCCCTACCGTCCGGTCACCGCATACGGCGCCTCAAAATTGGCGAATCTGCTGTTCACCTTCGAGCTGGACCGGCGGGCCCGGGCTGGCGGGCGAAATCTCGTAGCAGTCGCTGCTCATCCAGGCCTCACCGATACCGAACTGGTGGCCAACACCACCCGGATGTTCGCGCCGGGGCCAGTTGCGCAGCTCGCGAGGTGGGGCAGCAAGCTGGTCACCCAAGGTGTGGTGACCGGGGCATTGCCGCAGCTCTATGCCAGCACTGCGGCTGAGGTCCGCGGTGGGGAGTACTTCGGCCCGACCTCCCTGGGCCAGACCCGCGGCGCCCCGGGGCGGGTGACACCGAGCCCGGCCGCCCGCAACGAGCACACCGCCCGGATGCTGTGGGAACGCACCGCCGAGCTCACCGGCGTGCGGCCAGATCCCGCGTAGGGTGGCGCTCGTGACCGTCGCGCCCCCCGGAGCTGATGCCGGTGACCGCAGGCTGTTGCGTCTGGAGGTCCGCAACAGCGCCACCCCGATCGAGCGCAAACCTCCCTGGATCCGGACGAGAGCCACGATGGGGCCCTCGTTCCGGGAGCTCAAGAGCCTGGTGCGCCGGGAGGGGCTGCACACCGTGTGCGAAGCGGCCGGCTGCCCCAACATCTACGAGTGCTGGGAGGACCGGGAGGCCACCTTCCTCATCGGGGGCGATCAGTGCACCCGGCGCTGCGACTTCTGCCAGATCGACACCGGCCGCCCCGCCCCGTTGGATCGCGATGAGCCACGGCGGGTCGCCGAGTCGGTGCACGCGATGGGACTGCGCTACTCGACGGTCACCGGGGTCGCCCGCGACGATCTGCCCGACGGTGGCGCCTGGCTGTATGCCGAGACCGTCCGGCAGATCCACGCACTCAATCCCGGCACTGGGGTGGAGCTGCTCATCCCGGATTTCACCGCCCGTCCCGAGCAGCTCGCTGCGGTGTTCGACGCCGCACCGGAGGTGCTGGCGCACAACCTGGAGACCGTGGCACGGATCTTCAAGCAGATCCGGCCGGGGTTCCGGTACGAGCGATCCCTGGACGTGCTGCGGGCGGCCCGTGACGCGGGGCTGGTCACGAAGTCCAACCTGATTCTGGGGTTGGGTGAGCAGCCCGAAGAGGTCACGGTCGCGATGGCAGATCTGCACGGTGTGGGGTGCGAGGTACTCACCCTGACCCAGTACCTGCGCCCGTCGCCGCGGCACCATCCGGTCGCCCGGTGGGTGCACCCGGAGGAATTCGTCGAGCATGCCCGCGCTGCCGAGTTGATGGGTTTCGCCGCAGTCATGGCCGGGCCGCTGGTGCGATCGTCCTACCGGGCCGGCCGGCTGTATGTTCAGGCACTCGCGCACCGCGGCGATCAGATACCCGGGCACCTCGCGCAGTTGGCTGCGACCGGTCCTGCCGCGCAGGAAGCGGTCCACCTGCTAGCGCGCTGAGTAATAGCCTGACCAGGCCGTTCGCCAACCGGTGATCCGCAAGTATCCTATGAGTCATGCCCGCCAAACCGGCCCCCAAACCTGCCTCGGGGAAGAAAGACACAACGGCGGCGAAGGCCGCCAAGCAGGAGCGCCGCGCCGCGTCCAAGCAGCGCCGGGCGCAGGTGCTGCAAGCGTTCAACATGCAGCGCCGCGAGGACAAGGTCCTGCTGCCGTTGATGATCGGTGTGTTCCTGGCCGTGGCCGCGGTGGTATTCGGATTGGGTTTCCTGTTCGGCCAGCAATGGGTGGCACTGCCGCTGGCCCTCATTCTCGGCGCACTGGGCGCAATCCTGCTCTTCGGCCGGCGGGTCCAGCGCAATGTCTTCGCCAAAGCCGAGGGCCAGCCAGGTGCCGCTGCATGGGCATTGGAGAACCTGCGCGGCGGCTGGAAGGTGACACCCGCCGTCGCAGGCACCACCCAACTGGACGCCGTGCACCGGGTGATCGGACGACCCGGGGTTGTGCTGGTCGCCGAGGGAGCCCCGCATCGGCTCAAACCGCTGCTCGCTCAGGAGAAGAAGCGGGTATCCCGGCTGATCGGGGATACTCCCATCTACGACGTCACGGTGGGCAACGGCGAGGGCCAGGTCCCCCTGGCCAAACTCCCCCGGCATATGGCCAAGCTGCCGCGTAACGTCACCCCAGCACAGATAGACGGCCTGGAAAGCAAGCTGGCGATTCTCGCCACCCGCGCTGCCGCCATGCCGAAGGGCCCGCTGCCCCAAGGCGCCAAGCTCCGCAACATCCAACGCACCGTCCGCCGCCGCTAGAGTGAGTGACCCGCGTTTAGCGAGTGCGGAGCACGACAGTGTTGGCGGCGCGGTCGTGCAGGCCGCGGTTGTCGATGTTGTAGATGGCCGGCGGGATGACGAGGCAGAGCAGCACGGTGCGGATTACCGCGGCGCCGACGCCGGCGCGGCGGCCGTCCAGCAAGGCGACCCGCAGCCCCGCCACGGCATGCCCGAGGGTACGGCCTGCGATTCCGATCGAGAGCACCGTCACCGCGGCGAACAACGCCAACGTGGAGAAGTCCGGATTCTTGGTGAGCAATTGGGCAGCTACCAAGCAGGGCAGCCAGTCGATCACGATGGCCAGGACACGGGGGCCGAAGCCGGCAACGGAGCCTGGTCCGCGTTCGGGAAAGCCGAGTCGCTGACCGGGGAAATCCTGTCCGCCCGTATCTGTGGTCGGGTCCTCGTCGGGACGCTCGGGAAAGCCGGGAAGCAAGGGTTGGGTCCATCTACTCACTCGACTAGGGTATGCCGGTGACGGGCTAGCCCGCCCACAACCCGCCCCCTAACCTTGATAAGACATCGGCCCTTGATAAGACATCGGCGTGACGGGTCACGCAACACCGTCCGCTTAGGTTCCTCGCAGCGACCCGACCGATCACACCGGTCCACCAGCACAGCGCACGAAGGAGTGAACGACAGTGTTCTCCAGCTCCGATGAGGTCCTGCGCTTCATCGCCGACGAGGATGTCGAGTTCGTCGACGTCCGCTTCTGCGACCTGCCGGGCGTCATGCAGCATTTCACCGTCCCGGGGGCTTTTTTCGACGCGGACATCATTGAGGAGGGCCTGGCGTTCGACGGATCGTCGGTGCGCGGGTTCCAGTCGATCCACGAGTCGGACATGCTGTTGCTGCCCGACCCCGCCACCGCACGCATTGATCCGTTCCGGGTGCAGAAGACCCTGAACATCAACTTCTTCGTGCACGACCCCTTCACTCGCGAGCCCTACAGCCGCGACCCGCGCAACGTGGCGCGCAAGGCCGAGGAGTTCCTGGCTTCGACCGGCATCGCCGACACGGCGTACTTCGGCCCCGAGGCCGAGTTCTACTGCTTCGATTCGGTGCGCTTCGACACCACACCCAACAGCGCATTCCACGAGATCGACTCGGTCGCCGGCTGGTGGAACACCGGCGCCGAGGAGGACGGCCGCAACCTCGGTTACAAGGTCAACTACAAGAGCGGGTACTTCCCAGTGCCCCCGACCGACCATTTCGCCGACCTGCGCAACGTTATGGTCACCAACCTCATCGGGTGCGGTTTCTCGGTGGAAAAGGCACACCACGAGGTCGGCACCGCCGGCCAAGCGGAGATCAACTACAAGTACAACACCCTGCTGCACGCCGCCGATGACCTGCAGCTCTACAAATACATCATCAAGAACACCGCGTGGGCAGCCGGGCGGACCGTCACGTTCATGCCCAAGCCGCTGTTCGGGGACAACGGCTCCGGAATGCACACTCACCAGTCGCTGTGGATGGACGGCGTACCGCTGTTCCACGACGAGTCCGGCTACGGCGGATTGTCCGACACCGGGCGGCACTACATCGGCGGCATCCTGCACCATGCGCCGTCGCTGCTGGCGTTCACCAACCCGACGGTCAACTCCTACCACCGCCTGGTGCCCGGCTACGAGGCGCCGGTGAACCTGGTCTACTCGCAGCGTAACCGGTCTGCCTGCATCCGGATCCCGATCACCGGCAATAACCCGAAGGCCAAGCGCATCGAGTTCCGCTGCCCGGACGCCTCAGGAAACCCCTACCTCGCCTTCTCCGCGATGATGATGGCAGGACTGGACGGGATCAAGAACGCCTACGAGCCGGCCGCGCCGATCGACAAGGACCTCTACGAGCTGCCACCCGAGGAAGCCAAGGATGTTGCGCAGGTACCGGCGAGCTTGGGCGCAGTGATCGATCGCCTCGAGGCCGATCACGATTATCTCCTCGAGGGTGGAGTCTTCACCCCAGACCTCATCGAGACCTGGATCGCCCTCAAGCGCGAAAACGAGATCGACCCCCTGCGCCTGCGCCCGCACCCCTTCGAGTTCTCCCTCTACTACGACGTGTGATCCCCGCTACGACGGGTATCGGATCTGAGCTGGACTAGCGTGTCGTGAACTCGACGCTACCGACCTCGCGCTCGGCCAAAATGTCGGTGGTGTCGAGTTCACGACACGCCCCAGCGCTTCTAGCTGCGCCGTGTGAGCAGTTTGCTTTGTCTACACGGCTGATGGCGGTGGGTCCTGGCCGGTGGCCGCTTGGGGTGTCCCGGATCCACCGCTGGGCGTACCCCCACCCGTCGTCGTGTCGCCACCAGGCGACGTACCCCCACCCGTCGTCGTGCCACCACCGGGAGCACCACCGCTGGGCGTACCCCCACCC
>JBOHFK010000228.1:0-5675 GCA_050699635.1 Pseudonocardiaceae bacterium
CTCACCTCACAGCAGGCCACCGGGTTCCGGCTCGACCTGCCCCCCGACCAGCTCAGCGGCCTCCACGGGACCATGCGCTGCATGTGGACCACAACGACCACTCCCGCGCGCGCAATAGTCCGAATAGCCGATGTCAATACCTCCACCGATGGCCCAGCCTTAGAAGTCATCTACGACCGGGATCGCGGTCTGCCATTTTTCGAACTCACCGATATCGCCGGTGATCCCGCCATCGTGACAAGGTCGAACGCGACCCTGCCGATCTGCGCGATCAAGATCAAAACTGCGGAAGGTCAGAGCCTCTCGGTGAACTACGAGGATAAGGAACTGGCCAAGAACCCGCAGAATTCGTGTGAGATCGGCAAGCGGGTGGCCGCGGCAGTGCTGATGAATGTGCCACCGAAGAGCTGAGGGGCAGCGATCGGAACGCACTCCGAGCGCGGCGTGCCGCGGGACGAGGTGGCTGCGCTGCCGTTGTTGCACCGTGGTGAGCGACGCGTGTGGCAGACTGCTGGGCTGACGTGCACACGATGCGTACAAGGGGAACACTGTGAGTAACGAGACCCAGTGGTCCGGGCCGTCGAGCGACACTGGCAACGTGCTGAGCAGCGCGCCGCTGAACGCCCTGCTCAGCGGCAACGGCGCGGCGGCCGGCTTCGTGATCGACTACGAGCGCGTCCCCCAAGCCATCGCCGACCTCGAACACGCCGCCAAGTTCTTCGAAAGCCGAGCCCTGGTAGCGGAGCGTCTGGCTAACATACCCGCTCCGGGCCTCGATGGTGTCAGCCTGAACGCGGTGGCCCAGATCGGCAAATGGGCGTCGGACAGCGGCGACAATAACTTGGCGGCCACGCTTCGAGTCGGCGCGACGCAGCTCAATGACCTTGCGCAGAAACTACGCGAGGATCTCCAAACCTACCTCCAGGTCGAGGAGCTGAACATCCCGAAGGGCCCAAGCCAGGGGCTAACGATATGAGCGCAGGTCGGGTCGGAGCTGTGATCGCAGTAGGCGGGGTCATTGCGCTGGCCGCGTGCAGCACTGGAGCGAATCCACCTGACGAGTCGAGCTCATCGAGCCCTGCTCAGGTTGCGAGCCCGATCCCGCCAGTCAAGGATCCTCGCGATGTAGCGGCTTTGGCCCGCCGACCCTGTGAGTTACTGACGGTACAACAAGCGATGCAATTCGGGCTCGATCGCCCACCCAGGCAGTACGACGCCGGCCTCGGCGACCTGGGCTGCGAGTGGACGACAACGACCTCTGAACGAGAGACCATTCGAACGGTGAGTGTTAGTACGTTCACCAACAATCCAACCTTGGAAGTGGCTTACACCAAAGACCGGAATCGCCCGTCCTTCGAGCTCACCGAAATCGCGGGTTATCCCGCCATCGTGTCGAGAACAAACGCCGACCTCCCCATCTGCGACATTGACGTCAAGCCGGCGGAACGCCAGAGCTTCACGTTGACTTACGACGCAAAGGAATTTAGAAAAAATCCAGAGCAGTCGTGCGAGCTGGCTAAACGGGTGGCTGCGGTGGTGCTGATGAATCTACCGCCGAAGAGTTGAGGGGGTAACGATGGGGACGAACTTCAACTACGACGACACCAGCCATCAGGTGATCTTCGATCACATCAACGGCGGGGCGGGTTCGGGTGCACTGCAAGACACCAGCCAGGCGTGGCAGCGGCTCGGCCAGGAGATCGACGCGGCCGGGAAGTCCTACGTGCAGAAGGCGATCAGCACCATTCTCGCGACCAGGCAGGGTGCAGCCGCGCAAGCGTCGGTATCGGCCGTCGGCGCGATGGTGCCATGGATGGACGATGTCACGCAGGTCGCGGCCAGTTCGGCGCAACGAGCGCAGGAGCAGGCCAATTACTGGGTGACGGCGAAGAACAGCGTCCCGCCGGTTCCGCCGACGCCGAAATCGGCCGGTTTGTTCAGCGATCCCGGCGAGTGGGCCGCTGAGAAGATGGACTGGTTTCCCGGGGTGACCTCCGACGAGGAGAAGGCACAACAGCGCCAGCAGGACGCGGCGGAGCAGGCCCGCCAAGCGATGCGGGTGTATCAGGCCAGCTCCAACCCCAACACTGATGCCCCACCCGCTTTCACCGCGCCCCAAGCATTGGACGGAAGCATCGGATCGCTACCGCTGACCAGCGTCGGCGTCGGTGCGGCCGCCGCGGCACCGGCGATGGCGGGTGCCGGCGGGCCGGCCCACCTGCTGGCGGCTCACCAACCAGCAACTCATCAGCCAGTAACCCACCCGGCTGCGTATCAGCCGCCCGCCAGTTCACCCGCAGCCACGGTCTCGCAGCTCGCCCCGGCAGCGCACGCCGGTCCCGCAGGTAGCCCTGCGCCGACAGGCAGGTGGGCGGGCAACCCCACGCCCAGCGAAGGTATGACCCCCGGTGTGCTCGCGGCCAGCGCGGGCTTCGGCGGCAGCACCACAGCGAGATCGCTGGGCGGTCGCGGTGGGGCGGGCGGGACCCGATCCACTGGCGCCGGCCGTGGCGCTGGAGCCAGCCACGCCGGGTTCGGCCCACGGCCGAGCGCGGAGTTCGGCCCGCGGCCCACCACCGGTTCGCAACCCGCCCTCGGCGAGATGAGCGGTGCCCGAGGCGGCTCCGGCGCAACGCGCGGCGCCGGTGGAGCCGGGTACGGCCAGCCGTTCGCCGGAGGCGGCGGCCAGCGGGGCGAGCAGGACCGCGAGCACCGCAGCAAGTACCTGTTGCAGGATGATTCGAACGCGATCGTCGGCGATCTGCCGCCTACCGCGCCGCCGGTGATCGGCGCGGACTACTGAGGCCGGAGACTGCTCTTGCGCGGTACCACGGTTGACCTGACCCACGAGGAGTACCGCGCGCTCTGGCATGCCATGGGCCTGGGCACCCGGCACTGGAACCTGGACCTGCCCGGGCTTCCGGAGCTGACCGAGGATGAGCGTCGAGCTCGACTGGGCGGCACGCTCGACGGTCTGCGGGCCCGCGGGCTGGCCGACCGCCAAGGGGTGGTGCCGGAGGTGGCGGACGCGCTGCAGCTGCTAGCCCATCCTGCGCGCGAGATCAACGGGTCCGTGCACGCCGGAACCACTCCGGTGCGGTTGCTCGCCGGATCACGGGGAGAATGGGCGGTGCTGGCGATGCTGGACGAGCATCGCCTGCTGGTCCGCACCGGCCCGGCCAGTGAGCTGTGCACCGCGGTCGCCCGGCAGCTGCCGGATCGTCCCGCCGGGCCGGGATCATCGGTGTCGGTCCCCGCGGAGCTGCTGACCCAACCCGCCCACGACGGGAAACCTGGGCTCACCGGGGAACAGCTGGAGAACCGGCTAGTCCGCGGCGGGGTCAAGCCCGCCGACGCCCGGTCCTTCGCCGCCATGATCCGCGGACCCAAATCCGGCGGCGGGAAGTTCGGTGCCGCCCGCCGGGATGGCAACGGCACCCGGCATTCCGCCGGAGCCGCGCTGGTCTACCTCGCTACGGAGTCCGGCGGGTACACCTTGCAGCCGGTACGCGGTGCGGACGGCACGGCGTGGACGACGCTGGCCCCAGCGACGCTCCCGCAGCTCGCGCAACGCCTCGGCCAGCTCCTCGACAGCATCCGCTAACCGATCAGCGCCATGCGCACCTCGACCTACTGCCGAAGGGAACCACCGCCGCCACTCCGCCCGCTAACCCAACGACGACGCCGTGCGGCCCGAGCTGTTGTCATTTAGAGCTGCGCTAAAGGAAAGCTAGAGTTGGGAAGGGCTCATGGCCTTGTCGTTTCGCCCTCAGTCCGATCTTCGTGGCAGCTCATGGTGCGATGGGCCTGCAGTTCCCAAGGTGGCCCAGATCTCGCCATCGGACGTCGCCTGGCTCGTGAGCTACCGCCGTTCGCCGACGATCACTCTCCGATCGGCCAGCCGACCTTCCATGATCACTGTTTTGGAAGAATGAGCCGCGGTGAGCGCGGCTCATTCTTCCAAGATGGCGATCATGGACCGGATCGACGGAGGCCCATCACCTCGACCATGTCAGATTCACTGCATTATCGATCACGGTGACCATACCCACTCGGCCGGTACGCTGCTGCGGGACGTCAACAGTTGAGCCAACCCGCCGACGCGCGACTCATCAACCAGGTCCTCCGACGGTGCCCGCACCGGCTGAGCAATCAGCGGTAGCATCGGTTCACTATGGCGCTCACGCTGACCAGTCCGGCCTTCGCCGATAACGCGTTCGTTCCCCGCCAGCACACCTGTGACGGCGAGAACATCTCACCCCCGCTGGAGTGGTCAGACATCCCGGAGGGCTCCGTCGAGCTGGTCTTGATCGTCGAAGATCCGGACAGCCCGGGTGGCACCCACGTGCACTGGGCGCTCTACGGGCTCAACCCGGTCAGCGGCGGGATTGAGGAGGGGAAGGTGCCCGCGGGCGCCGTCGGCGGCAAGAATGACTACGGCCGCACCGACTGGGCCGGACCCTGCCCACCCTTCGGCACCGCCAAGCCGCGCCGGTACATCTTCACGCTGCTCGCGCTCTCCGAGCCCAGCGGCCTGGCCGAGGGCGCGAGCCCCCGGAAGGATCTGCCCTACGCGGTCTCGGGCAAGGTGCTGGCCCAGGCCCAGCTCACCGGCAGGTACGCCCGCCAGCGCTGAGCGCATCAACGTTCGTGCACCCGGCCGTCAACGACGGTCCAGCGACGGGTGGTGCGCACGGCCGCCAGCATCCGGCGGTCATGGGTGACGAACAGCAACGTGCCCGGATAGGAATCCAGCGCGGATTCCAGCTGCTCGATGGCGGGCAGGTCGAGATGGTTGGTCGGCTCGTCGAGCACCAGCAGGTTCACCCCGCGGGCCTGCAGCAGGGCCAGCGCCGCGCGGGTGCGCTCACCCGGCGACAGGGAGGCGGCTGGGCGCGGCACATGCGCGGCAGTCAGCCCGAACTTCGCCAGCAGCGTCCGCACCTCGGACTCCGGCCATTCCGGCATCGCCAGACCGAACGCCCGCAGCAACGGCTCGCCACCCAGGAACAACTCCCTGGTCTGATCGATCTCCCCGACCCGCACTCCCGGGCCCAGTATCGCAGTACCCGAGGTCAGCGGCACCCGGCCGAGCAGCGCACCGAGCAGGGTCGACTTTCCCGAGCCATTGGCCCCGGTGACGACGACCCGGTCGGCCCACCCGAGCGTCAGATCCACCGGGCCGAGACAGAACCCGCCCCGCTCGACCACCGCACCACGCAGGGCCGCCACCACTGAGCCCGCCCGGGGCGCGGCGGCGATCGACATCCGCAGCTCCCACTCTTTGCGGGGCTCCTCGACCACCTCAAGCCGTTCGATCAGCCGCTGGGTCTGGCGGGCCTTGGCGGCCTGCTTCTCGCTGGTCTCGGCGCGGTACTTGCGGATGAACTTGTCGTTGTCGGTGGCCTTGCGCCGCGCGTTGCGCACACCCTTTTCCATCCAGGCCCGTTGCGTCCGGGCTCGGGCCTCCAGCCCTGCCCGGGTGTCAGCGAACGCGTCGTAGGCCTCCCGGGCGTGCTGGCGGGCGCGGGCGCGTTCGGCGAGATAGGAGTCGTAGCCGCCGTCGTACACCCCGACCTGTTGCTGGGCCGAGTCGAGCTCCACGACCCGGGTCACCGTGCGCGCGAGGAATTCCCGGTCGTGGCTGACGATGACCGCGCCCGAGCGCAACGACG
>JBOHFK010000229.1:0-5671 GCA_050699635.1 Pseudonocardiaceae bacterium
GCCCTCCGACCGGTGTATCGGCTTGCCGTTGTGGTCGGTGTAGCAGGACTCCTGGTCGCACCACGTGGTGTGCGGGGTGGATAGGTTGCTCATGGGTCGGAATCTCCGTTTCCGATCAAGGCCCGCCGGTTGTGTAGTCGCACGCCGGCGGGCCGCCTTATTTGGTAGGGGGCACCTGTTGCCGGGTTGATCGGCGGTGCGCGGCACCGATGATCTCCGCTGGGGCACACTGGGGGCACAGGACGTTGCCAAACCACGCGATAGGTTGACAAACCATGAGATGGAAAAGCCCAGTTCAGCGGCAGTATCGACCTCCTGACCTGCCCCCGATCGGCCCCGGCCAGGAGTCGGTGTGGGACTACCCTCGCCCGCCCCGAGCTGAGCGGGTGTCCCGGCGGGTTCGGATAGTGCACGGCGGCATCCTCGTGCTCGACACCGAAGACCTGGTGCGTGTGTTGGAGACCTCGCATCCACCGACCTACTACTTGCCGCGCTCGGAGTTCCGGGTGCCGCTGATGGCGTCGCCGCGCCTGACGGTGTGCGAGTGGAAGGGCGAGGCGTGCTACGTCGACCTGGAGGTGCCCGGCGTGGCGCCGCTGCGTGCGGTCGGGTGGTGGTACCCGCAGCCCGATTTGCGTTACCCGCAGCTCACCGATCGGGTCGCCGTCTACGCCGGCCGGTTCGATGAGGTCACCTTGGACGGGGAGGCGGTGACGCCGCAGCCGGGCGAGTTCTACGGCGGCTGGATCACCGCCGAGGTCGTCGGCCCGTTCAAAGGAGTCCCCGGCAGCTGGGGCTGGTAGCGGTGACCGTTGCGTCCCCACCCCAGAGCCGGCGCCCGAGCCGTGGCGAGCCGATGGTCTACGCCGGGTTCGCGCTGGTCGTCGCCGGCCTGCTCGCCATCGTTGACACGAGGGGTCAGGGGGACGCGATCGTGAACTCGCCACACCAGTGACCCCAGAGTCTCCGCTCGGAGGCGCGACCGCCATCGTGTCGCCGAGTTCGACACCATGGTTGTCCGCCGCGACCGGGACAGCCGTGCTGTCGAACTCGGCGACACCAGGGCTGCTAAGCGCCCGCCGGCGGACCGCAAGGTGCAAGGGGTAGCGGGTCCAGCCCGTTCGAGTCACCGTTGGCGGCCACACCTACCGGACGACCATCGCGTCCATGGGCGGGCGGTTTCTCGTTCCGCTGAGCGCGGAGAACCGCGCTGCCGCCGGGGTGGCCGCGGACGACGAGGTCGACGTTGACGGCGATGGGCACCGAACACGGTGACCCCGACGCACTCAGGAGGCGCGCAGCGCGTCGCGCAACCGGACGCGCGCGCCGGTTCGCAGCACCGCGTTGCGGTAGACCCGGCCGGACAGCCACACCAGGGCCGGGATCATCAGCACCACGAGCGCCACCGACAGACCGGCCTGCCAGACCGGCACGCCACCGAAGGCGAGTCGCATCGGCATCAGGGTGGGCGCGAACAGCGGGATCAGTGAGAGCACCTCGATCAGCGAGCTGTCCGGCTGGGCCGGCAGGGTCGAGACGCCCAGTACGTAGGGCACGACCAGCAGCATCAGGATCGGGGTGACCACGCCAGCGATCTCCTCCTGCCGGGAAACCAGCGCGCTCACCGCGGCCAGCACCAGGGCATAGCTGAAGAAACCCAGCACATACCAGACCACCAGCCACACCACCGCTCCGGTAGCCGCCGACGCGGAGATGGTGAGCGCCCCGGTGGCCAGCCCGGCGATGGCCCCGCCGGCGGCCACGATCACGATCTGCAGCAGCCCGACCAGGCCGATGCCGGCCACCTTCCCGGCCATCAGCTGCCACGGCGCGACGGTGGACAGCAGCAGCTCCACCACCCGGCTGGACTTCTCCTCCACCACCCCCTGGGCGACGAACTGCCCCCAGGTCTGCAGCGAGAGGTAGATCAGCACTCCGGTGACGATGCCGAGGGTGATCCGCTGCGCATCGGGCTCCTGGGTGGGCTCCAGTGCCGCCACCGTCACCCCGGCCGCCGCGACTGCGGCGCTGACCTGAGCCGGATCACCCCCCAGCCGGCCGATCTGCGCAGTCAGTGCCTGTTGCCGGGCCAGCGCGGTGAACGCGGCGCGAAGCCCCTCGTCCAGGTTCTTGCGCACCACCACCTGGACCGATCCGGGCGGCCCGACCACCAGCGCGTCCAGGGTGCCGGCCCGGACCTGGCGCTCACCGGTGGCCTGATCGGGCACCGTCGTGGTCTGCACCTGCGTGCCCGACGCCGTGGCCACCGTCGCGAACGGCGCGGCCAGCGAGGCGTTCTGGCTGGTGAAGGCCACAGGATGCACCGAAGAGCCGCCGACGAACCGCAGCACCACCGACAGCCCCACCAGCAGGCCCAACAGGACGAGTGTGCTGATCCGGAACGCCTTGGACCTCAGCCGGGTAGTGATCTCGCGACGGGCCACCAAGCCGGCCGGGCCCCACGTCGAGGTCACCTGGTCGTCTCCTCGCTGACCACGCTGCGGAACAGGTCCACCAGCGACGGCCGCCGGCGCGCGAACTCGCGGACCGGCCCGGTGCTCAGCGCCGTCTTCAGCACGACCTGGTCGTCGACCTCGGGGGATAGTTCGAGTACCGCACGGCTGCCCTCCCGCGCGTGCACCGTCACGCCGGGCAACCCCTCGGCCCAACCCTGCGGTGCCTCCGGCGCGTCCACCACCAGCTGCGAGGTGGCGCCGCTGCGCAGCTCGTCGACCGAGCCACAGGCCACCATCGTTCCGCTGCGCACGATCCCCACCCGGTCACACAGCCGCTGCACCAGGTCCAGCTGATGGCTGGAGAACAGCACCGGTACGCCCTGCGCGCTCTTGTCCCGCAGCACCTGGCTCATCACCTCGACCGCGACCGGATCCAGACCGGAGAACGGCTCATCGAGCACGAGCAGCGCCGGGTCGTGCACCAGCGCTGCGGCCAGCTGCACTCGCTGCTGGTTGCCCAGGCTCAGCTTCTGTACCTCGCTATCGCGGTGGGCGGCCACGCCGAGACGCTCGGTCCAGGCCTGCATCGACCGTAGCGCCGCCGCAGGTGACAGGCCGTGCAGCCGAGCCAGGTAGATCAGTTGCTCGCCGACCTGCATCTTCGGGTAGAGCCCGCGTTCCTCGGGCATGTACCCGATGCGCCGCCTGGTGTCCAAATCGATCGGTCGCCCATCCCAGCGGACCTCGCCCTGATCGGCGGCCAGCACCCCGAGCGCGATCCGCATCGTGGTGGTCTTGCCGGCGCCGTTGCTGCCGACGAACCCGAACAATTCGCCGGTGCGGACGTCGAAGGTCATTTCCCGCAACGCGACCACGTCTCCGTACCGCTTGGAGATCCCGTCAATCTCCAACCGGCCGGTCATCCATAGTCCCTCCTCAGGTGGGTTGTCTCGCGGCTGGCTTGTCTCGCGGCTGGATTGTCTGGCCGCGGGGCCCCCGACACTACCTGCGCCGCCCTCACCCGAGAACCGGTGACCGACACAGTTGTTGCTGAGTTCAACCGAGGTTTCGACGCCCTCAGCGCGCTACTCACACGAAGATCACGGTTTGGGTGCCTACGACGACGATATGTGTCACCGTAGGCACCCAAACCGTGATCAACCCTTTGGGAGCGTCGACATGCCTGACCAGCGGTCTCCGGAGCCGCATTCCGAGCTGGCCATCAAGATCAAATCTGAGGTGCCGCATGCCGCGCGGATCTGGAACTACTGGATGGGCGGCAAGGACAACTACGAGGTGGATTGTGCCGCCGGTGCTGCGGTCGCCGAGGTGTACCCGGAGATCGTCACCATGGCCAAACAGTCCCGGCAGTTCCTCATCCGCGCCGTGCGTTTCCTGGCCGGTGCGGCCGGGATCCACCAGTTCCTCGACATCGGCACCGGTCTGCCCACGATGCAGAACACCCATGAGGTCGCCCAGCGGATCGCGCCGGAGTCCCGGATCGTCTATGTCGATAACGACCCATTGGTGCTGGTGCATGCCCGCGCCCTGCTGCACAACACCACGCCTGAGGGTGTGACCGCCTACGTCGACGCCGACCTCCACGATCCGGACCTGATCATCTCTGACGCCCGCAACGTGCTGAACCTCAGCCGTCCGGTCGCAGTCATGTTCATGGGCGTTCTCGGTTACGTCGTCGACGTCGAGGAGATGCGATCAATCGTGGCGCGGGTGATGGCCGCCGTCCCGTCTGGCAGCTATCTGGTGCTGTGGGACGGCACCGACACCAGCGCGGCCGTGATCGAGGGCAGCGCGAAGCTCGCGGAAAGCGGAGCCGTCCCCTACCACCTGCGCAGTCCCGAGCGGATCGGCCAGTGCTTCGAAGGCCTGGAGATCGTGGACCCCGGCTTGGTGCCGATCACGCAGTGGCGGCCGGACACCGCCGAGGTCGGCAAGGTCGAGCCGATTGACGCCTACGGCGCAGTGGCGCGCAAGCCGTGAGGGCGCGTCGAGCAGGCCGGGAATGAACGTCGCCATCGGCAAAGACGCTACCGACCAGAGGCCCTGCTTTGCGGAGCGGGCGACGGGAATCGAACCCGCGTAGCCAGTTTGGAAGGCTGCGCTCGTTGCGCCGTCAGAAGCCTCGATCGTGGTCAGACCTGGTCACAGGCTACCGCTGTTGACCGTGGTTAATGGCACGGCGGGGTGTTGGCCTGCTGCAAGGCCGGGGGTGGAAATGGGTATGCCGTCGTCGAGCCTCAGGCGTAGGATCGGTGCCTGTGACAGCGCCGAAAGCAGAGGGCGAACGGGTGGTCCTGGCTCGGCGTAACAAGGTCAGCACCATGGTGCCGTTCCACTGGTCCGAGTACGCGCCGCCCGGTCTGAACGAGCTCGAGTGGGCCGAGGAGCTGGGCGCCAAGTGGGAGGGCGACGAGCTGGTCACCTATGACTACCCGACGTTCATCGACCTCCTCGACTATTACGAGAAGAACGAGTACCTGCCGGACAACGACTGAAACGCCGCGGCGCCGTCCTGCTCATCGTCGGCGTGTTTGAGCACGTCCCGGGCTTATTCCGCGGATGACGTCCAGGTTGCCCTCGTGCATGCCGTTGCCGGTGAATCCGGGAGAGCCGCGGTGCCGGCTGGTTGAATCGGTGATGTGTTGTTCGCTGAGGTCGTCGCTGCGTCCGCCGCCGTGGGCGGCACCCGATCGCGGCGGGCCAAGGTCGAGATTCTGGCTGTGGCGCTGCGCGCGCTGGCGCCGGCTGAGGTCGAGCCGGTGGTGGCCTGGCTGGCCGGTGAGCCGCGACAGGGCAGGGTGGGCACCGGATGGCGCACCCTGGCCGCGGTTGCGCCCCCAGCGCTTCCTGCGTCAACGGCGCCGGCGCTGACAGTCGAGCGGGTGGACGCCGCGCTCGATGCGCTGGCCGGCTGCAGCGGCACCGGGTCGGCAGCCCGCCGCGCCGCCCTGCTGGCCGAGCTGTTCGGTGCGGCCACCACCGACGAGCAGCACTTCCTGCACCGGTTGCTGATCGGGGAGCTGCGCCAGGGTGCCCTGGAGGGGGTGCTCACCGAGGCGGTGGCGGCGGCCGCGGCGGTGCCCGCCGAGCAGGTCCGCCGAGCGCTGATGCTCTCCGGCCGGCTCCCGGTCACCGCCGGGGCGGCACTGATCGGCGGCGCCGAGGCACTGGCTGCATTCCGGCTCGAGGTCGGC
>JBOHFK010000230.1:0-5574 GCA_050699635.1 Pseudonocardiaceae bacterium
AGCATGTTGTGGGTGCAGCTGGCCGACGTCGGCAACGGCATCGAGATCGGCCTCTCGATCGAGGGGGCGATCACGAGGGTGCAGACGACGATGCTCCCCGAGGATGCCGCCGAGCTCGGCGATTGCTTGCTCGACCACGCGGAGCGCGCGATGGGGCTTTCACGCCTCGCTGAGTAGCCGCTAGAGCGACGAACGACCCCCCCCCCGGCACGTCCGGTGGGGGTCGTTTCGTCTCCGAGTGGCGAGTTAGGTCCGGAGTTAGGTCGCCAGAAGCGAGTTAGGTTCCTAACTTTGCGAGTTAACCCCTCTGACCTGCGGGAAGTTAGGGACCTAACTTTTGGGCCAGTTCCCGAGACCTGCTCTGACCTGCGGCGAGTTAGGAAAGTTAGGTCAGTTAGGTCGGGGTGCCAGCGGGGCTCCAGACCCCCCTCCCACGGCAAGTTCAGCTACCTCCGGAGACCTAACTCGACACAGGGAGGCAGCGGGGGAGGCACCGCCGTCCCCGGGGAGTTCTCCCCCGTGCCTCCCCGGGTCTGCCTCCCCCCGGTGACGTGCGTAAACGTTGATCGGGGGAGGCGGGGAGGCGCTACGGGGAGGCTCGAAAAACCCCCGGATCCGAGAATTGCGCACACGCGTGCGCAGCCTCCCCCGAAAGTCGGTCGTTGCCTGGCGGACTTTGCCTACGACTCGGAGGCGAAAACCGAACGGGCCGTTCGGGATTTCGGATCTTGGTCGGCACGCGCCAGGCCTTGAAATCCGACGTAACCCGTCGGATTTGAGCCTCGGTCGAGCTCAGGGAGGCAGTCAGGGAGGCAGTCAGGGAGGCACCGCCGGAGGCAGGGAGATCTCCCTGACGCCTCCCTGAGCCTGCCTCCCTGCCATGAACTGCGGAAACACCAGTCAGGGAGGCAGGGAGGCACCTGGTAGGGAGGCCGAAAACCCCCGGATTCGCGGGTTTCACCTAGCGCACCTGCCTCCCTACCGGGTCTCGTCGACCGCCTTGGCAGCTCAGAAGTCCGCACGCTGTGCGGACTTTCGGATCTTGGATTCGTCACCGCGCGGTGACGATTTGGCTACTCGTCGCGCTGACGCTGCTCTTTCAGCTGCGCCCGTACCCCGCCGACGTCCCACCGGAGATGCCCGCCTGGCGTGACCAGCTCGGGCGTGATCAGCCCGGCCCGGTACCACTTGAGCACGGCACTGGCTGACACGCCCAGCGCCGCGGCGAGCTGGCCTGTGGTGACGAACGCTGGGGTCACACCCGCGACGTTAGAGCCGAGATATCGCTGTTAGCGCTGGTCGTGCGGCTTCTGCGTGATATTCGTGTAGTTGCCGTATTCCGTGTTGTACGGGTTCGTGCTTGGATCGTCCCCGTGGGCAAAACACAGGGGGCACCGGACCCCGGCGACCTGGATCCGCTGGTCGGCCACGGCACCCTGGCGAGGTTCCACGAGGGCTGCCGATGCCCTTGGTGTGTGTCGATGTGCTGGGAACGGGGCTGCATCTGCGAGGTGTGCGTGGAGCACCGGAGCCACTCGCCCTACGTCCAGCTCCCGAGAGGATGGAAGTGACCCACTCGCTTGACGATGAGCTGCTGTGGCCGGTCCTTGACCGGGTAGCTCGCGGCACCATCACGGTGCGAACCGACGAGTACGGGTGGCCTTGGTACCTCGATGACGGCGGCCATTGCCCGTTCTCCGGCTACTTGCTGGACAAGCTGACCGAGCAGGGTTGCACGCGCTGGGACAGCATGATCGAAGGGCCGCAGGGAGGGCTGGTCGTCCGGGACGACGGACTCCGGGCGGTCAAGTTGGAAGACAAGGGCCGTGTGCTGCACCAGCGGCTCTCCGCTGAGCGCGTCCTCGACGGCGAGCGGGCAGCGTGTGCCTCGTCGCCGCTATGTGGGCTGTCGGCGGTGTGTGGTCGCTGCGGTTGGACGACCTGGCCGAGGCGAAGCTGAACGCGCCGCGCCTCTGCCTCCCGATCCCGGATGATCCGGTCGGCACGGTCGATCGGCATCGCACCGGATGTGACTTTCTCGGCGAGGTCCGGCGCTTTCTGTGAAATGCGCTTCGCTTGCGCCACTACTCGGCCAGATGTCTTGCCAACGGCCGCCGCGCGTTCACGCGCCAAGGGAGCTCGCGCGGCCTTGGGCGGCGTAATCCAATATCCGCCCGGGGTGTCCGGCGGGGGAATAACATGTGGCAGATCTGCCACATGTTTTACATTCTCCTTCCGCGGTCTACCCGGCGATAGACCTTTACGTTTCGCGGCTTCGGCCGCATAGAGCTGTTCGGCAGCGAGTGCGAGGAACGCGCGTTGACCTGCGGTGAGGTGGCGCCGTTTGAGGTTCTGCGAGATCGAGAATGTGATCGGGTCGTCCCCGGTGTACCTGCGTGTTTCGACCCTGACTCCGGCGATTTCGCAGGCTTGTGCACGGTTGCGGCCATCCAGTAGCACGGTCCCCAGTTGCGGATCATCGAATAGCCACACGGGTTCGATGAGCCCGTTCGCCCGGATATCGTCGGCTAGCTCCGTCAATTCCGCGTCCCCGAGTAGCGGAAATAGCTCCGCAGCTGGATGTACCGGCCAGTCGGCCATTGAGTTCCCCCTCTCAAAAATGTCAGTTCTGCAGATTCCATGCGAGTAAGTGGTCAGCCCTTTTGTCTTCCGGCACCATTCCGGCCACCACGAGCAGCAGGGCTGTGTGCCAGTACGGGTGCCGCCCGGCGAGCTGGTAGGCCCACGCGATGGACACCCAGTGCCGGGGGCCGTCGCCAAGTAAACCCCGGCCGGACCGTTGGTCGAGCGAAGCGGCCCCCGACGCTTGGGCTCCTGGCGGTCCGGCCGGTCCCACGCCCGGTAGTTGGCAGGGATGGAATTTGCGCGCCTCGGTCAGCAGGTTCGCTGGTCACTCGCACAGTCCCCACGCTCGTAGCTGAGACCAGTTGGGATGCGGTTCGCTGCCCTCGCCGTAGGTCCTGGTGCCTTGGCCGGTCTCCAGCGCCCAACCGGCCGCGGCCTTGCTGCGGCGGCTAGCGGGGGATGCCGCTACACCCATCCGCTCCTTCGTCGGCATCGACCAGCCCCGCCGCTTCATGAACTCGTGGTAGCGGGTCTGGTTGTGCCACACAGCGGCGGCGGGGTCGAGCAGCTCGGGGGGTGCAGGTGGCCCCACCGAGGCACCGGGCGCCGAGCGGGCCGCGGCCTTCGCCTGGCGACGGGGGCTAGTCATCGGACAGGACCCAACCCAGCGCCGACATGCCCGCCGGGGTCAAGCCCAGCTTGTCTCCGAGGTGCCGGAACTCCTGCGCCTGCCAGGCGGCGGCATCGTCGCCCATGATCGCCGAGCCGTACACCACGTACGCCGCGACCGCCTCAATGTAGCTGTCATCCCAGGCGTTGGCCTGCGGGCCAGACCACAGCCGGCGCCACCGGCTGCGCTCGTCGGTCGACCAGCGCCGGGAACGCGGCAGCGGCGGAACGGGCAGCTCGCACGACGTCTCCAGGACCTTTAGGCCGCCACGAGCGCCGGTCGACCGATGCGCGCGGCTGTTGGCCTTGGTCGCATTACGCAACGGACCTGGCATTACCGTCACTCTCCGTGCTCCCCGTTGGGTCTATCTGGTAGGCAGACCTGTCAGCCCCCTCTCCCGCGCTCTTACCCCCCTGGCCGAGGGGGTCCATCCCCACCCGGTCGCGCACTCTCTGTCACCTGCCGTTGTTGGTGAACTCGTCGGAGTGGACTCGACCATCACGCATGCCGTTCGCATCACGTGATCGCTCGACCAGCCGCACACGCCCCGACTCGAGCCATGCTTGAAGGTGCTCGGCAGGAACCTCAAGCTCGTCTCGGCACTGGTAGTCGCGACCACCGAAGCGGAAGCGATCCACCACGACGCGCACGGTGACGGTGTGCGCCGAGCTGGCGCGTGTGCCTTCACGCGCCAGCTCGGCATCGGATCCGGTCGCCCGCACGGTGGGCGGACCGGGTGGCTGGATGGGAGTGGTGGACATGGGGACGGGGGGTGTCAGGTGTTCCGCGGGAACCGGAACGCGGTGATTGTGCCTGCCACGTAGCCGGCGGCCACGTCGACCAGGACCGAGCCGTCGTTCTGCAGGAACCGCCCGGACTCGAAGGGCCCGATCCACACGGTTGCCGAGTTGGCCACCGCGGTCACCAGGTCACCCTGTCCCGAGGCGATCGCCAGCGGCTGCGCACCGGCCTTCACCGTAACGTTGCCACCGGTGGCGCCGGCGACCAGCCGCAGCACCGTCAGTTCGGGCCGCGACTTCGTGCCGGGCTGGGCCGCGGGGATCACGTGCCCGTTGCCAACACCAGCGTTGGTCGCGGTGCCTGCCGGGTCCGCCAGGCTGCCGTTGGGCAGCCAGTTGCTGTATCCAACTACCGTTCTTGCCATGATCGAGTCTCCTATCGATTTCGCGGGGTGGGTCTACAGCTCGGCTTCAGCGGCGCGCTCGTGGGTCTGTGCGTCCATGCGCAGCACGCTCAGCGTGGTGTTGTCCACCTTGGTGATCGGTCCGCGCCGTAGGTGGATCTGGTCCCCGCCAGGCGTGATGGAGACCCCCTTCTCCACCAGGTGCCGCCAGAACAGGATCACGCCGATGGCGTTGATGTAGTCCTGCCGCGCGGACGCCATCGCGGTGATGGCGTCGCTGTAGCGCGTGGCGGCCTTCTCGGCTGCCGTGGCGGCCAGCTCGGCGCCCTGGTCGTGTATGCCCTGGAGTGCGCGGGCAGTCTTGTGGTACTGCTCAGAGAGCAACTTGTCCAACGCATTGACGTCGGCCTGAGCGAAGCCGACGTTGCGCACCGCTGCGTCGGTGGTGCCCCTGAACTCGTAGGCCCGCCCACCGGCGCGGACGTGCTCCAGCAGTCCCGCGGCGTCGGCCAACTCGGCCTGCTTAACGGCGGCTTGCGCGTCGCTGCACGCGGCGGACGCGTCGGCTCGCCGGTCTCGAAGCTTGAGGAACGCTTCGATGGGCTCGCGTGCTGCCCTGGGCAGCGACACGAGCGCCGGGAACTGGGCGTAGGCCGCCGAGCTGAGGTCGACCCTCGCCGGGACCTTCTTCAGCTCGTCGATCCAGGCCGGTGATGTAGTGGTCGTGCTGGTCATTTCCGTGTTGCCTTTCTGAGTTGATGGTCAGTTGCGGCCGAGCAGGCCATCAAGGCGGCCTTCATTCATTGCCTCGACGATTGCTTCCGGCGACATGGTTTTCAGTTCCGCTTCGTCGACGGGAGCCTTGCCGGTGACGCGGCCGGTGGCCCCGTTGTCAGCGGTGCCCTGGAATCTGCTGCTGGGTGTGTCGGTCATCGATCTCTCCTCGGTTGGTTGACTTCGAACTACCGGCGTGAGCGGTTCCACCGGCCACGGGAGGCCAGCTCCCGCTCTCGCCGTACTTCCTCGGAATCCGGCCGGTCGCTGGGATCGAGCCGGGGAATCGAGGCGACGGGATCCCGCCGCGGTGCTGGCCATTGCAGGACGCGGAGCACCAGTGCCGATACCTCGGGGTCGCGCGCGGCGTGGAAGGTGGTGGTCGCGACTCGGACGGAAT
>JBOHFK010000231.1:0-5559 GCA_050699635.1 Pseudonocardiaceae bacterium
GACGCCTTCGTCGACACACCGTTCGCTCCGGATTGTGTGGATCATGACCCGGCTCCAGGACAGGGACCCGGCCGTGACGGGTTTCGTGCCTTCTTTCGTACCCTCACCACGGCTTTTCCGGATGCGTAGATCGAACCGGCCACCCTGGTGGCCGACGACGAGCACGACGAGCACGTCGCGCTCGCATACACCCTGACCGGGACCCACCGGGGCGACTTCCACGGCGTCGCGGCCACCAACAAGCGGATCGAAGTGCGGGGGCTTCAAATCGGCCGCTTCCGCGACGGACAAATCGTCGAGCGGTGGGGCAGCACGGACGAGCTCAGCCTCATGCAGCAGATCGGTGCCGCCCCGTCGCCAGACGGAGCCAAGCCAGGCGTGCTCGGGAAGGTGGCCGACGCCTTCCGGACCTGATAGACAGTTAGCGGTGACGGGGTCCCGGTGAGTGAATCGACAACGCACCCGAACCGGCGTCGCCGGGTGTGGCTCGGCGCGCTGATCGCCTTGGTAGTGCTCGCCGTGCTGGGCGCGGTGAGCGTGAGCGCCACATCGGGCACCGGGTCAGCGGGAACGGCTGGGGCGGCCGGAGCTGATCCGGATACCCAGGCCCGGTTGGCTGCCGCGCGCCGAATCCCGGGCGACCCGCTGGCCCTGGGTCGGCCCGACGCGCCGGTAGTGATCTCCGAGTGGGGCGACTTTCAGTGCCCGTTCTGCCGGGCCTACACCCTCAACACCGAACCGAGTCTGGTGCGCCAGTACGTCGATTCGGGCCGGGTCCGGCTGGAATGGCACGATTTCGCCTACCTCGGTCCGGAGTCGGCGATGGCCGCGCGGGCTGCCCGGGCCGCCGGCCGGCAGGGCCGATTCTGGCAGTACCACGACGCGCTGTATCGCCAGCAGGGTCGGGAGAACAGCGGCGCGGTCACCGACGCATCGCTGATTGCCACGGCCCACAGCGTCGGGCTCGATCTGGCCCGGTTTCAGCGCGACTACGCCGATCCCGCGATCGCCGCACAGGTAAGCGACGACCGTGAACTCGGCGCGACGCTAGGAGTCACTGGCGTACCCACCTTCGTCATCGGCGGACAGATGATCGTCGGGGCGGAGCCGCTGGCGACCTTCCATCAGGCGATCGACGCCGTCGGCGACCTCGGTCGCTGACGTGCTCGACATCGGCTATCTTGCCGCGTTCCTCGGCGGGCTACTCGCGCTGATCAGCCCGTGCAGCGCGCTGCTGCTGCCGTCGTTTTTCGCCTACGCCTTCGCCGGGACCACCGAACTGCTCGCCCGGACCGGGGTGTTCTTCCTCGGCTTGGCCGCGGTTCTCGTCCCCCTCGGCTTCGGGTCCAGCGCGTTGGCCTCGGTCGTGACGCTGCACCGGGAGGCCCTCATCCTGCTGGCCGGGTGGATGATCGTCGGATTCGGTGTCATTCAGATCCTGGGCGGCGGGTGGAGTTTGCGCCCGGCGGCGCGGGTCCAGCAGCGGATGGCCGCCGGCGGGACCTGGGTCTGCACGGTCGGGCTCGGCGCCGCCTACGGCTTGGCCGGGTTCTGCTCCGGACCGATCCTGGGGGCGGTGCTCACGGTGGCCGCCGCGAGCGGCCAGCCGCTGCGCGGCGCCGCGTTGCTCGCGGTGTACGCGTTGGGAATGGCGGCACCGTTGTTCGTCCTGGCCGCGCTGTGGCAGCGCTTCGACTTGGGCCGGCGGCGCTGGCTGCGTGGGCGCGAGTACCGCATCGGCGGACTGCGGCTGCACACCACCAGCACCGTCTCCGGGCTGCTGTTCATCGCCGTCGGGGTCGTTTTCCTGCTCTTCGACGGTACCGCCGGCCTCTACTCCACCGGCACCGGCACCACCCTTGCGGTGCAGAACGTCATCATCGTCGCCGGCGCCCACGTTCCCGACAGCGTCCTACTGGGCGCGCTCGCGGCGGTGGTGTTGATCGTGGTCGCGCTGCGGCTACGCCGCATCCAGCAGCACTGAGGGTGATCAAGGCATCACTAGAAGTTACTGTTGATATTGTCCCAGGGATGGCTTACGTTCGAGAGGAATTTGACCACGGGGAGTGAGGGGACGGGGTCGGATCACCTGGGGGATTGCTGACTGTCGATGATGAGCTGCTGGTTTGACACCGGGGGCGCTGCTAGCGCGTCGAGGCTCACGCACAACACGTGTTGCTGACTAGATTACCCAGATTGTTCCGGGTTTGGATCCATTGCTCCCGCTCGATACGAAGGAGCGGGCATGCGGGTTTCCGCGATTTTCTCACAGGGTGGCGGCCACCACGGCCACGGCGATGACTGTGACCGCCGTTGCGACTACGATGGCAATGACCACTTCAATCGCCGACGCTACTACTACAACGGCTACAACGATTGCCACGACGGCGACTACTTCTACTACAGCGGTGACGGCGGCGGCATTCTGGACATTTTCTAGCGGCTAGTCCCGCTGGTCGCCGCCAGCAGTGGCCTCGCCCCAGAATGCGTGGGCCACTGCTGTTGCCGCGGCCATCGCGCAGTACGCAAAGCCGCACTCCGCACATACGCTCCTGTCACCGCCATTCGGAGCCGAATGGCGGTTTGTCGGCACGGGCAATCGCGTTTCGGTTCCGAATGGCGGTGGGTCGATACGCAACTGACGCCGTGATCCCGGGTGGGATGGCGGCGTCGGTTGTGTATCTGGAGGGGGTTTAGAGCAGGTCTAGGGCGGTGTTGTTGTCGCTGAGGACGTGGTCGACGTTGACCAGGCCGTGTTGCTCGACGTGGCTTTGGTCGATCTGGGAGTGCTCGTTGTAGGAGCCGTTGTCGGAGTCGGTGACCGTGGTGTGTGGGTGGTTGTCGATGTCGACGGTGTGGTTGTGGTTGTCGATGTCGGTGACCGTTTTGCTGTTGTTGGAGTTGACCTCGGTGATCGAGTCGTCGCGGTGGATGGAGTTGTCGATCTTGCTGCCGTTGGTGGCGACGTTGCTGTCGTGGGGGTTGGTGACGTCGCCGTCGTTGCCGGTGCCGGCGATCCCCCCGTGGTCGGCGATGTTTTTGCTGTTGAACGAGTCGTTGATGGAGTGGTCGTCGCTGTGGTAGGTGTTGCCGACGGTGTTGTCGTGTCCGACGACGTTGTCGTTGCCGTTGGCGACGTCGCCGTTGATGTTGCGGCCGGCGGCGACGGAGCCATCCCTCGCGGTCACCGAGTGGTCGTCGAAGCTTTGCGACAGGTCGCCTTTGTTCCAGATGTTCTGGTTGACTGACTTGTCGATGACGGTGTCGTGGCTGTCGGTGTAGGAGTAGTTGTTGGTGATGTAGTCCAGTTGGCGCACCGCCGCGGCGTGGGAGTCACCGTCGTGGTGCTCGGGACGGTAGCCCTGGTCGCCGTCGTCGCGGTAGCCGTCGAAGCGGTGGCCGCTGGCGTGCTGGGACCCCTCAGAGTCACCGACGTTGTAGGCACGGTCACCGACGAAGGTCACCGGGTGGTATTCAGCGACATAAGACATCGCGTCGGAGACGTCTTCGCTGCACACGCTGCTGAGCCCGGCGTCGGCCAGGGCCTTGTCCGGGTCGGCGACGAACGCGGCCTTGGCGTGGTCGTCGCCCATCAGGTTGAGGATGAAATCCATCAGGCTTTGGGTCATGTTCATCGCTGTCGAGCTCCTTGGCGGAGGTGCCAGGCGGGCTGCCCGGCGGGGTGAGAGCAAAACTAGGGGCCACACCACGCCCCGCCATCGGGGATCGCACCGGGTTGTCCCAGACCCGCATTAGGGGATTGACAACCCCCCAAGTTAGGGGCCCGGGGCAATTTCCGGCCGCACTCGGCTCAACGACGATGATCATTCCGACTTCATCACAGCTGCGGTATGTCGGCAAGCCTGCTTCGATCGATGACATGATCGGCGACGACGTGGAATCGCGAGTGGCGCGGCCGCAGGACTACGACCGGATCGTCGCGGTGATCGACGACTGGTGGGGGCGCCCGGTGCGGGCGTCGCTGCCGCGGCTGTTCCTTGACCACTTCTGGGCTACCAGTCGCGTCACCGACGATGAGTACGGTCTAGCAGCATTCCTGGTCGCGTTCGTGTCACCGTCCGCACCCGAACTGGCCTACCTGCACTTCGTTGGCGTGCGACCCGACCGCCGACGCAGCGGTCTTGCGGAGTCTCTCTACGGCGAGTTCCTGGCCTATGCGTCGAGCGTGGGCTGTCGGCAGGCGCGTGCGGTCACGGCGTCAGGCAACGAGGGCTCAATCCGTTTTCACCAGCGCCTCGGTTTCGACGTCAGCGCACCCATGCCGAACTACAACGGCGTCGGGCGGGCAATGGTGACCTTCACCCGCTCGCTGGAGACCATGACCAGAACCGCTTCGATCGGGTCTGCGAGGCTGCCGGCATGATCTCGATCGAGGACTTCCTGTACTACGTAGATGATGCGCTCGACGCGATGGTGCGAATCGTCAGTGAGCTCGGCGACGACTTGGCCAATCGCCGACTCGACGTGCCCGGCGCGAACTCACCCTTCGCGATCCTCACCCACTGTCTGGGCGTCATGGAATACTGGGGCGGCGAGATCGTCGCTGGTCGGGCCATCGTGCGCGACCGATCTGCTGAGTTCCGGGCCACCGGCAGCGTCGCTGAACTCGCCCATCGCGCGGAACGCGCCCGCCGGCAACTGCGTGCCGACATCGCCGCGCTCGACCCGTTCGGCCCGCCGCGCGGCTCTCCGCGTGCCATGGACTCCACGCTGCCGCTGGCCCGCACCCAGGGCGGCGCCCTGCTGCATATCTACGAGGAGCTCGCCCAGCATCGCGGTCAGCTGGAGATCACCAGAGACGTGCTGCGAAGTGGGTAGCCGTTGAGACTGCCTTGAAAGCGTCAGGTGGCGCGCTGCTGGACGTCGAGTTCGGTGAGTTGCGACTGGTGGTGATCTTTCGTACCGCTCAGGGTGGTGATCCACACCAGCAGGTATCGCGTCGGTGGCCCGGCCCGCAGCGGGATCCGGGTGCTGCCGGACCCGAGGGTGGCGGTGCCGATCAGGGTGGTCTGTTCCAGTCGCGCGTTGGGCGATGTCGCGGTGCGTATCTCGAGCACGGTGCCCGGGCTCGGCGACACCACCGTCACTGCGGCCGCCGCGATGGGCATCTGGAAGCTCAGCATCACGCCGAGCCCCTTTTTGTAGCTGGGGAACTGCTGGAAATACGAATCAGTCGACCACCCGGTGCGCGGGTTGCCATCAAGCAGCTTGCCGACGTCCTTCTGGTGGTCCGGGCTGCCGAGTCCAGAAGGGTCATAGACAGACACGGTCTTGACCTGCACTGGCGTGGCCGACGCAGGTAGCACCGTCGGCTTGCCGGCGGCGCTGGTCGGCGCGGCCGGCGGGCTGCCGGCGATGACCAACGGCGCGCCGCCGGTGTCGGTGAATACCGAGACGACCTGCATGCCGGCATAGCCGAGAATCGACAGGGTGGCGGCGCCCAGCACCGTCATCGATGCGCCCAGTTTGATCCGGCGTAGGTGCTGCGCCCGGCGCGGATCGATCGGGCGCCGGACCCGGCCGCCGCGGCCGCCTAGT
>JBOHFK010000232.1:0-5545 GCA_050699635.1 Pseudonocardiaceae bacterium
TCCGGCCCGCACGCGGCATTTGCGCTGTCCGACGGGGTAGCTCGGCCGGTGTTTGGCACCGAGCATTTCACCCTGGTGAGTGGTACTGGTGCGCGCGATGATTTGTTCGGAGGGTTGCCGCCCAGCCCGGTGGGAACGCGGTGAGTGTTGTTGCGCGCATCATCCTGGTGGTGCTGGTGTTCGACGCCGCAGCGCTGGCCGTGGTGGAACTGTTCTACCTGCCGCTGCGAGTGGGTGCGGCCCCGTTCCCGATCACGATCGGACTCGCTGTGGTGAGTACCCCCTGGCTGGTCCGCAGCGCCGCTGAGCTGGGCGGACACCGAACGATGGCGATGATCCCGCTGGTCGTCTGGGTACTCGTTCTCGGAGTGGTCGGGGTCGGTGGCCCGGGCGGCGACGTGCTGCTTGCTGCCGACTGGCGCTCGACGCTGCTGCTGGGTGGCGGCATATTCCCGGCTGCGGTAGTACTGGGTCGGGTGATGGCTCGCTCTCCTGCGGCGGGGTCGTTGGTCGACACCCAGGTGGGCGGAGATACTGTGCAGGTAGACGGCCCGTTCGGGTACCGCGAGTGAGGAGCAGGAGATACCCCGTGACATATGTGATCGCAGAGCCCTGCGTGGACGTCATGGACAGATCGTGCATCGAAGAGTGCCCCGTAGATTGCATTTACGAGGGCGGCCGGATGCTCTACATCCAGCCCGACGAATGCGTCGACTGCGGTGCCTGTGAGCCCGTCTGCCCGGTGGAAGCCATCTACTACGAGGACGACGTCCCGGATCAGTGGAAGGACTACACCAAGGCCAACGCCGACTTCTTCACCGAGCTGGGCTCCCCTGGCGGGGCGTCGAAGGTCGGCGCGGTCAACGATGACCCGCCGCTGATCGCCGAGTTGCCGCCGCAGAACGAGGAGTGACCCCGGGCGCGGGTGCTCCGCAAGGCACCTCGGGTCAGGCGCGCCTGGACCTGCCCAGCTTTCCCTGGGACAGCCTCGCCGGCGCCGCCCGCCGGGCAGCGGAGCATCCGGGTGGCGCGGTGGACCTCTCGGTCGGCACCCCGGTCGACCCGGTTCCTGAGGTGCTGCGACAGGCGCTGCAGTCGGTGTCGGCGCTGCCCGGATACCCGGCTGCGCATGGCACGCCGGAGCTTCGGAAGGCGGCCGCCGCGGCGCTGGCGCGGCGCTACGGCGTGCCCGATGTGCCCGCTGAGGCGGTGCTCCCCACGGTGGGCTCCAAGGAGCTGGTGGCCTGGCTGCCCACGCTGCTCGGGCTCGGTCCCGGTGATCTGGTCGCGCTACCGGCGCTGGCCTATCCCACCTACGAGGTCGGCGCTCGGCTGGCAGGCGCCACCCCGGTGCGGCTGGCCGATGACGAGCCGGCGCCGCCGGGCACCCGGCTGCGTTGGTTGAATTCGCCTGGCAACCCCACCGGGGACGTGGTGGCTCCCGGGGTGCTGGCCAACGCGGTCGCCCAGGCCCGGCAGATCGGCGCAGTCGTGGCCTCCGACGAGTGCTACCTGTCCCTGGGATGGGACGCGCAGCCGGTGTCGGTGCTGCACCCGCAGATCTGCGGTGCGGACCACAGCGAAGTGCTCGCAGTGCACTCGCTGTCCAAGTCGTCCAACCTGGCCGGCTACCGGGCCGGTTTCGTGGCCGGTGATCCGGAGTTGATCGCTGCGCTGCTCGCGGTGCGCCGGCATGCCGGGATGATGGTTCCCCGGCCGGTACAGCAGGCCATGGTCGCCGCGTTGTCCGACGACGCGCACATCGAGCAGCAACGAGACCGGTACGCGCGGCGCCGGGAGCTGCTGCGCCCGGCGCTGGACCGAGCCGGCCTGGTGGTGCACCGCTCGGATGGCGGGCTGTTCCTGTGGGCTACCGCGGGCGAGCCGTGCTGGGACACCGTGGACCGGCTGGCCGAGCGCGGCGTGCTCGTCGCTCCCGGCGAGTTCTACGGCCCGGCCGGCGCTACGCATGTCCGCGTCGGCCTCACTGCTACCGACCAGGCGATTGCCGCGGCGATAGACCGGTTGGGTTCGCTTTCCGACTAGTCCTCGAGGATGGCACCCGACGCTACAGCCTCGCCCCGGCGGCCGCGAAGATGCGCTCGACGTTCTCCTCGGAGAAGAACTCGGCCGGAGACGTCACGCCGGCGTTGACCCGCATGAAGGCGTCCATCGCCTCGGGGTTGCCGTGCACCGCCTCCAGCAGCTGCGCCAGCTCGGGTGACGGCGGTTCGAGCATCGCGAACTGGGTGGTGTGCTCGTACATCGGCAGCACGTGCTGGTCGCGGGTGGATTGGTAGCGAGCCATCGCGACGTCGAAGCAACACTCCCCGGAGAACGTCTCGTCCAGCGCCGTGGCGCATAGCTCGGCATCCCGGAAGGCGTCGGTGATCCCCTGGGCGGTGATCGGGTCTTTGTTGTAGCCGGCATCCCCCACCAGCGCCCAGCCGGCGCCGAAGGGCTTGCGGAAGAAGTTCGGTACGACCGTACCGACGAAGCGCTCCACGCGGGTGGCGGCCCGGATCCGTTCGGCGAGGGGCGGTGCCATGTCGAGCATCGCGAGGAAGGTTCCTTCGACGTCCTTCTTGTTGGCCTCGAACTCGGCGAACGGCCAGCCACCGACGACCAGCGTCAAGCCGTCATTGGTGGGAAACGCCGCGAATGCCCGGCGGGGACGGACGTAGGCCTCAAAGCGGCCATCCACCGGCAGCCCGCTGTAGTAGGTGTAGTAGCCGCACGCGAGTCGCGGCTTGTCGTGGTAGTGGTCGGGCCGCACGGACCGCGCGACCAGGGACTGCCAGCCGTCTGCCCCGATGACCACGCGGGCGTGCTCGGTGACGGTCGAGCCGTTGCGGCTGTGCCCGCGAACCCCGGTCACCTGACCGCCATCGAACACAACGTCGGAGACGGTGAAGCCCTCCCGCACCTCGGCTCCCGCCTCGACTGCCGCGTCCACGAGCAGCTTGTCCAGCAGCGTCCGTCGAGGGCTGTACGCGACCGGAGTGTCGTCGGTCCCTGGTGCCCCGGAGATCGTGAAGGGGCCGAAGTCGAACGAGTAGGTGTCGATCGGTGGGCAGCCGGTCGCCGTGACCCGGTCAAGCAGGCCCCAGCTGCGCAGCGCCGCCACGCCCGGCGGCTGGATGACGTGCGTGGAGATCGTGTCGCTGGGGAAGGTGGCCCGGTCGACGACCAGGACCCGGTAGCCCGCCCTCGCCAGCAGCATTGCGATCGGTGACCCCGCACAGCGCGCGCCCACCACGATCACGTCGTAACGGCTCTCGGTCATATCAGGCTCCTGCTCGTCGGCGATGAGCACCAGGATGCAGGTATAGAGCCGGGGAAATGCCGGAAAATACCGGCGGGGGTTACCGCGCGGCCTATCTCGAAGTCGACGATGCCTCAGGCCGCGACGTCCAGTGATTGCGCGTGGTGCTGCACCTGCTGCCAGGCAGCTAGCCAGGACTGCCGGGTCTCGACGCGGCTGAGCTCCTCGCGCTCCACCAGCCGTCCGGCTGCGAAGGCCACGTGGAGGTCGACGACGTCGCCGAGGCCGTCGAGCAGCCGCAGCACCAGGTGTTGCGCCACACAGGCGTCCTGGTGCTCGCCCAGTACGTCCTGCAGCGCCACCGTCGATTCCACCAGCTTGCGGACCGGCTTGCGGACGGGTTTGCGGCCGGACGCGGCGACCAGCTCGCCGGTGTAGCGCAGCCGTTTGCCCTGGATCCGCAAGGCGTGCAGGACCTCGTCGGGAGGGTCGTCGCCGGCGGCCCGCACCGCCTTGGACAGCCTGCGATACTCGATGTAGACCAGCTTGACCAGCGGGGGAGCACCGTCGCGGCCCGGTGGGGTGGGCAGCGGCCCGGACACCGCGCTGGCCAGCCGGCGCAGTAAGGCCCGGTAACGGGGGCTGCCCAGCACGGCGAGCATCTCGGCTCGAGCGATCTCCCGGTCTGCCACCAGCGCCGCGATCAAGATTTCCACTGCTTCGCGGTCGGTGTCGCTGAAGGCCGCTGCACGGTCGCGCAGGCGCTCGATGAGCACGTCCGCGTCGCGTACCGGTCCCAGCGCGCGGCCCAGCCAGCCCAATTCGGCGCGCAGGTCGTCGGCCCAGGTCCGCTCCAGCAGGGGACGGGCCGCCTTGAGCATGGCCCGCATCCGGCGCACCGCGACGCGCATCTGGTGTAACTCTTCGGGATCTTCACCTATCCGGGTACCGGGGTCGTGTGCGAGCAGCGCCCGCAGCCGGGTGTCCAGCGCAGCGCGTAACTGGTGCGCAGTCGGGTCGGATGGTCGGCAGCGGACCGGATCTCCCAGCTTGACGAGTTTGCCGGCCCGAGCGGCCCGGCGCGGGCTGGGTTGATGGGTGGCGGCGCGCATGGCTGTGATCCTAGTGGTCGGTGCTGGTCAGGCGACCATCAATCGTTGGAGTGCAGGATGGCGTTGAGTTCGATGCCGGCCCGGCCCGGTCGGGGCACCGCCTGCACGGCACCGGTGACCGAGTTCCGGCGGAACAGCACTCCGTCGGCGCCGGACAGCTCGCTGGCCTTGACGACTGTGCCGTCCGGCAGGGCGACCTTGGTGCCCGCGGTGACGTAGAGGCCGGCCTCCACCACGCAGTCGTCGCCCAGTGAGATCCCGATCCCGGCGTTGGCGCCGACCAGGCAGCGCCGGCCCACTGAGATCTGCTCCTTGCCGCCGCCCGACAGCGTCCCCATGATCGATGAGCCGCCGCCCAGATCGGAGTCGGCCCCGACGACGACCCCAGCGGAGATCCGGCCCTCCACCATCGACGTGCCGAGCGTGCCGGCGTTGAAGTTGACGAACCCCTCGTGCATCACAGTGGTACCAGAAGCGAGGTGGGCGCCCAGCCGCACCCGATCGGCATCGCCGATCCGCACCCCGGAGGGCACCACGTAGTCCACCATCCGGGGGAACTTGTCCACCCCGTAGACGGTGACCGGGCCGAGCTGACGCAGCCGCATCCGGGTGGCTTCGAACTCAGGCACCGGGCACGGCCCGAAGTTGGTCCACACCACGGTGGTCAGCAGCCCGAATACCCCGTCGAGGTTGATGCTGCGGGGGGCCACCAAGCGGTGCGACAGCAGGTGCAGACGCAGGTAGACGTCATACGCGTCACGGGGTGCTGCTTGCAGGTCGGCGATCGTGGTGCGCACTGCCACCAGCTCGACTCCCCGCGCCGGGTCCGGGCCGAGCAGCGCGGCCAACTCCGCCGGCACCTCGCCTGGCGTAACTCGGACGGTGCCGGTGGTGCCGCTGTGCGGCAGGCCTGTGGCCGGGTGGGGGAACCAGGTGTCGAGCACCGTTGCGGTGAGCGAGAGGGTGGCTAGGCCCAGGGCGTGCGCCGAGTGGGGCTGTGCATGGTTCACAACCGGCCACCGTATCGGTCCGCGGCTGCCTCTGGTCCGCCAGGCTGATCACAGTTTGTGTGCCGCGAATGACAGAAGTTGTCGTTCCTGGCACCCAAATCGTGATCAAGCTACCGTCAGCGCTGTGGAACTGGACCTCAAGGCTGACCCGGTGGAGT
>JBOHFK010000233.1:0-5544 GCA_050699635.1 Pseudonocardiaceae bacterium
CTGCACGACCGCCTCCACACCGGGTACGTCCACACCACAGACCACGATCAGCTCGACACCCACCACGGGCTCCCCTCCCCAGACCGCTACCACCGCGAGCCTAACTGAAAATGGATATCGTTTGCAAGTGAGTGTACGAACGACCTGGCCCGCGAGCAACGATCTTGTGAAAACTGGCGCTAAGGATCTGGGCTCAGGGTGTGAGGGCTTCGCCGGTGCGGATGTTGCGGTAGATCGTCATGGGGGTGACGCCGCAGGATGTGGCGATTTCGGCCATGGTGAATTGGCGGGCGTCGTACATCCGCTGGGCTTTGTCGATCAGGACCGGTGTCATCTTCGGTTTGCGCCCGCCTCGCCGGCCTCGGGCGCGGGCCGCGGCGAGCCCGGCTTGGGTGCGTTCCCGGATCAGGGCAGCCTCGTACTCGGCCATCACAGCGAACATCCCGAACACCAGAGCGCCGTGCGCGGTGGTGGTGTCGACGATCCCGTTGCTCAATGACCGGACTCCGACGCCGCGGGCTTGCAGGGTGGTGACGATGTCGACCAGGTCGCGCAAGTTGCGGCCGAGGCGGTCGATCCGCCAGATGATCAGAGTGTCGCCGGCGCGTAGGTCGGCCAGGCAATCGTTCCACTCGGGTCGGTCGGCTTTCGTGCCGCTGGCCCGGTCGGTGTAGATCTTCAAGCAGTCCTCGGCGGCGAGCGCGTCGAGCTGTAGCTGGGGATTCTGATCCGCGGTCGACACCCGCGCGTACCCGATCTTGGCTGCCACCCCCGCACACTATCGAAACGCGTACACGGAGACTTGTTGTGAGAGGTTGTTTTCGGTGCGAGTTTTGCGGGTCGGTGACCTGCGACGATGAGCATCGCGCTGCCGCCGGTGGCGGGTCTATCGCAACCGACCGTTTGTGAGAGCATCCGCACCGCCGTTGGCGACGACCGCGGACATGACCTCGCGGACGCCCATCGGCGTCAGGCGGCGGCAGTGAGCCGATGCCCGGACCCGATCAGCGCGCTTGTGTCGACCGCCCCGTCCTCGCCTCCATAGGGTGAACGCGTGCCCACGATGCCGCCGCCGGAGCAACCGCGTGCTTCCGAGCGCGAATCTCATCACTATCGCCACGTGGCGGAGTCGTTCGGGGTAGACGCCGAACGCTACGACCGAGCCCGACCCCGCTACCCGGACGCGCTGGTGGCGGCGATCCTGGCCGCCAGTCCTGGACTCGATGTCCTCGATGTCGGCTGTGGCACCGGGATCGCCGCCCGCCAGTTCCAGGCGGCCGGGGCCACGGTGCTCGGTGTCGAACCCGACGCGCGGATGGCCGAGTTCGCGCGGCACAGCGGAGTCGAGGTCGAGGTGGCGACGTTCGAAGCCTGGGACCCGGCCGGACGGACATTCGACGCGGTCATCGCCGGGCAGTCTTGGCACTGGGTCGACCCAGTCGCGGGTGCCACCAAGGCGGCCCAGGTGCTGCGATCCGGCGGCCCGTTGACCTTGTTCTGGCACCCCTTCGAGCCCCCGCCAGCCGTGAACGACGCATTCGCCACGGCATACCAACGAGTGGTTCCCGAGCCCGACTCGCCGATCAACGCCCAGGCGAACAAGCCAGGTACGGACGTGTGGCAGACGATGCTCACCAAGGCCGCAAACGGCATGCAACAGGTGGGTGGGTTCAGCGACCCCGAGCAGTCGCGATTCGACTGGGAAAAGTCCTACACCCGCGAGGAATGGCTGGACCTGCTACCTACTACCGGCGGCCTCACCCGGCTCCCGCCGGATAAACTGGCCGAGGTGCTGCAGGACGTCGGCGCCGCGATCGACGCGATCGGCGGCAGCTTCACCATGTCCTACAGCACGCTCGCGGTTACCGCTGTGCTGATTCCGCAAGCGTGACGTAGGCGTCCGGGTCATTCGCCCTTGGGCAGCTCGGGGTCGCGTAGCGGGCGCCGGCCGGTGCCGCCCAGCTCCTGGGCTTGGAAGCTGTAGTGCCCGATCACGTTGATGTGGCTGTACCAGTACGGATGCAGCCGGGCGACGTCTTCATCGCGCACCAGGTAGCCAGACTCCCGCAGCTGGTTGAGGATCAGGTCGAGGTAGGTGGTGTTCCACAGCGTGATGGCATTGGTGACCAGACCCAATGCGCCAAGTGGATCTTCCATGCCGGTGTGATAGGCCTCCCGGAGCTCGCCTTTGCGGCCGTGGAACACGTGCTTGGCCAGGCCGTGGCGCTCTTCTTGCAGGTTGCGCATCCGCTTGATGCCGCGCCGGTACGGTTCCCGGTCCACGTAGGCCAGCACGTGCAGGGTCTTGAAGATCCTGCCGAAGTGGGCCAGCGCGTCACCGAGCTGAGTGGGGTTGCCGCCGCGCTGCAGCATCCGCATCACGTCCGACGCGCAGATCTGCCCGCTGTGTACCGAGGCGGCTATCCGTACGAGGTCAGGCCAGTGGCGCGTAACCCGCGACAAGTCGATCTTGCCGCGAGCGGCCTGGTCCAGCAGCCCGTAGTCGGCGCTGGGGTTGGTCCGCCACAGCTTCTGATCGGCAGATCGGCAAGCTCGGGCCGGTAGTCGACGCCCAGGAGTTTGAGCAGCCCGAAGACCATGTCGCTACATACGAGCCGGTGTCGGAGATGAACACCTCCGGTCGGACCCCGCCGTCGCGGCGATACATCAGATCGACCGCGAACAGCGAGTCACGTGGTGTGCCGGCCAGCACGATCCCGCCCACTCCCACACCCTGATCGTTGATCATGTTCAGGAGGGTTGTGCCCTTCTTCCGGCCGAAGTACTTCGGGTTGGGTCGGGCGTCGATGCTGCGCACCGGAACCACGAAACGGGTTCCGTCGACGGCGGCGACCAACCCGCCGCCCCACACCTCCGCCGTGGCGATCCCAGCCTGCCCGGCGATGAGCACCGCGTTCGCGGCGGCGTGGTTCTCCGCGCGCACATAGTTCTGGTAGACGTGCCCGATCCGGGCCCGGGTCAACGCCTCCACCCCGGGGGTGACGACCGGGCCCCACCCGACGTTGACCGCCTGCGCGGTGAGCACAGCGGCCAACGTGATGTCCAGATCGCCGCTGATCCGCGCGCCGCCGGAGACGTGGGTGTACGCGGCTGTGAACTCCGGATGCCAGCCCATCACTTCCAGGATCAGGTCCCCGATATCGACCTCGGGCATCATCGCCTGGCAGCGGCTCCGCAGCGCGACCAGACTCGCCGGCTCGGGGATCGCCTTCAGCCCGGCGGCGTGCACCCGCCCGTCCCGGTCCATGGCGATATCCCCGTCCGCCGCCCGCGCGGCCATGTGCCGCCACATCGCGTCCAGCTCATCGGCGCACTCGCCGAGCAACTCCCCGGGGTCTTCGGGAAGCTGCAGCGAATCCATCAGCGACACGCGTGCCGATTCCCACGCCTGGCCCGAGAGCAACCGCGCTCGAGGGTCGGCCCACCGTGACGAGGCAGCGGCGAAGATATCGCGCCGACGTAGCCGCTGGTGGAACTGATCCAGCACACAGAACACGTAGCCGACCCGGTCCACCGTTTCCGACGGTCGGTCCCGCCGCAACACCAGCTCGTGCCAACCCGGGGTCACCACATCGAGCGCGACCTGGCGCGCATCCAGACAACCGGCCGGGATCCGCTTGGTCGGGCCCACCCCGAGCAGCGCCGGCAGAGACTTCAACGCCTCCAGCACCGGCGCGGCGTCGGTCGTGGCCCCGAACTCGACCGTCTCGGCAAGCAGCCGAAGAAACTTGCGAACCAGCGGATAGCGACTCATCAACACCGCCCGCCACTCACCGTCGGGATCGGCATCCGGGGGCAGGATCTGGTTGATATTGGCCACCGATGCCCGCAGCTGCTCGCGGGAGGCCACATTCTCGATCGCGTCCCACAACACATCGATCGTGACGTCGGCGTCCCACTCCTGTGCCTCCAACAGCACGCTCACAGCGGCGGCCAGACGGCTGGCATCCTTGCCCAACCGCGAATACCGCTTGAGCTTGTCCGCGTTGGACTGCCGCTGCGCCCGGGCCAGCAACTCGCTGGTCATGATGAGATCGAACAGCTCCAGCGCGTCGTCGGTGGCCTTGGCCTCCAGATACACCACCGTGGCCAACAACGTCGCCAGCCTCTTCGAGTACGGCGTCATGCGGCGCAGGTCAGTCGCGCTGGACGTCATCCCCCGCCGCGCCAGCTCCACCACCCGCCGCTGCGGGACCACGGCAAGGTCCACCTTGCCCAACCCGATCCCCGCCACCCGCACCACCCGATCCAACGCCGCGACCAGGGCCTTCCCGGTGCGATCCACCGGGCCCCGGCGCAGCACCTCCAACGGGGAGAACCGGCGATCATCGGGCACCTCGAGCAGATCCAGCAGCAGCCTCGCCTGCTGCGCGGACAGCACATCGGCCAGCGACCACCACAGCCGCTCGTGGGCCTCCCGGACCACGCGGCTCACCAGCCGCTCCAATTCCTTCACCGCTGGCAACAACACCTGCCGTTGTCGCAGCCAGGCGATGACCCCGTCAAAGATGGCCTTCGGTCCGGCGCCCGTGGTCCAGGCACGATGGTCGATCCAGCTGCTCAGCTCCTCGCGGACGCTGGCGAACTCCGTCCACCCATCAATCCGGCAGATTTCCCGACGATGCTCCCACCTGGTATTCGACCGCTCGACATACCTCTTCACACACGACGGATCGGTGATCGCGAGCTGCCCCGCCAACTCATCCAGAACCACCGCCGGCACATCCAACGGATCATCAAGGAACGTGCCCAGGAACCGCACCGTGGTCAGCTGCAGCGCGAAACCAAGACGGTTCGCATCCCCTCGCCGCTTCGCTATCAGCCTCCGATCCTCGTCATCGAGGAAGAAGAACCGCTCAAGCTCCTGCGCAGACGGCGCGACGTCGAAACAGCTACTGACCGCCAGCTGCTTCGCGGTCAGGAAGCTCTTCTCATTCCGGTCCTCGGACACCACCCTCAACATACGCAACAGTGACCCCGGTCACGGCAGTACCGACACCGTCAGGCCCTTAGCGCCAGTTTTCACAAGATCGTTGCTCACGGGCCGACCTCGTGGGCGCCAAGGGCACATTGTGAATATGACTGTCATTGTCATATGCTGGTCAATGATGGTGCCCGTCACCGGCGATCCCACCGCTGAGCTGCGAGCGGCGGGGCTGACGCCGACCATGCAGCGTCGCACGATCCTGTTGGCGTTGGGAGGCCAGGATCGGCCACTCGGTGCGCTGGAGATTCACGCCGCGCTGCGCCGGGATGGCTATCGGATCGGGTTGACCACCGTCTACCGGACACTGCATGCCCTTGCTGCGGCTGAGCTGGTCCACGTGTTCACCCGAGACGGTGAACAGACCTATCGGTACTGCCGGCTGGGTCCGCATTGGCATCTGGTGTGCGAATGTTGCGGCCGCGTCAGCGAGCGCGACGCTGGATGCGACAACGATGTGGTGGACCACTGGTTCGATCGACTCGGAGCCGAAGACGACTTCGTCCCCTATCCGCGGCCGGTCGACCTCCATGGGGTGT
>JBOHFK010000234.1:0-5425 GCA_050699635.1 Pseudonocardiaceae bacterium
TCGGGATCCCCAGCTTCGCCTTCTGCGTCGGCGACAAGACGGTGGCCTACCGCACCGAGCTCGACACGCGGGACGCGCTGCGGCTGGGCCTGGAGCAGACCTTGCAGTACGAGCAGGCGCGCACCCATCAACAACCCGACTACGCACCCCCGGACGTGGCCGACTTGCCGCTCAGGGCCCGCGGGGTCAGTCCTGCGTCACCCCGATCGAGCGACGCCGGTGACTGGATCGACCGGCAGCACCGGTTGAGCGCGGCCCTGGTGCGGCAGGGATACCGGGTCGTGGTTGTCCCCCTCGACCACGACCCGGTTGTCACCGCGGTCCTGCCCTACCTCGTCAACGTGGTCGTGGAGCCGAGGCAGTCCCATGACCACTGAATCCATCGCCCCCGAGCGGGCGGCCACCGCCGGGCTGGCCGGTGGGGGTGTGCTGCACACGACGCTGGCCCAGCGGTTGATGGCCACCCGCCCGGTCCTGCTGGTCGATGAGTCCCTGGACCCACTCGTGGGCGGCGCGGCCACGCACGCCGGTATGGACGGCGGCTGCGGCGTCATGGTGCTCGCCGGCGATGGCTGGGACCCCGACCTGCACAGTGCCTTCAACCACAGTGCGTTCAACGCCGAGTGCCGCGCGCGGTCGCTGCCCTGGCTGCCGGTCTACGTCGAGGGCGGGCATGCGGTCATCGGCCCGTGCACGCTGCCCGGGCAGGCCGGTTGTGTGGTGTGCGCCCAGACGCGCCGGCACGCCGCGCGCCAGGATGCCACGGAGTTCTCGCGGCTGGTCGAGGAGTTCGCCGCCGAACTTGCCGCTCCACCGGCGTCGTGGCTGACCACGTGCGGTGCTGAGCTGATCGCCGCACTCGTCGCCGCTGAGCTGGCCTGCATCACGGACAACCCGCAGCAGGCGCGGACGCGTAATGCCGTGGTGCGGGTGGACCTGGCCGGGCTGACGGCCAGCGTGCACCCGTTCCTGCCCGACCCGTGGTGTGCGGAATGCGGTGACCTGCCGCAGGACACCGCACAGGGCGCCCGGATCGTGATCGGACCGGCTCCTAAGGCCTCGCCGAGCGGATACCGGGTCCGCTCGCTGTCCGGCGACGGGGACCGGGACCGGCTGCTCACCCGCTACGTCGACCCGCGGGTGGGGATCATGCCCGGCCTGACTCGCCCTAGCGACTCGATGTTCCCAGGCGCCTGGGGGATGGTCGGGTTGCGCCAATCGCTGTACCGGGCGAATGGCTCCGGCCGCACGCTCAACGCCACGGCGGCCGAGATCACCGCCGTCACCGAGGCGATCGAACGGTACGGCGGGCTGGCCCCGTGCGGCAAGCAGACCGCGGTCCGGGCCTGCTACCGCCAGCTGGGGGACACGGCGCTGGACCCGACCAGGCTGGGCCTGCACTCCGAGGCGCAGTACGCCCTGCCCGGCTTCCGCTACCAGCGCTATCACCACGATCTGATGCTGAGCTGGGTGTGGGGTTACTCCTTCGCGCAGCGCCGCCCGCTGCTGGTGCCCGAGTGCTACGCCTACTACGGGATGCGGCACCGGGAGCCGGACGACCGCTCGTTCGTGTCGGAGAACTCCAACGGGTGCGCGCTGGGCGGCTGCCTGGAGGAGGCGATCCTCTACGGGCTGCTGGAGGTGGCTGAGCGGGACGCGTTCCTGCTGACCTGGTACGCCCGGCTACCGGTGCCGCGGATCGAGGTCGCGTCGCTGCGCGGGCGCACCTCGGCGCTGATCATCGAGCGGATCGAGCACACCACCGGGCACACCGTCCACCTCTTCAACACCACGATGGAGCACCGGATCCCCTGCGTGTGGGTGATGGCCATCGACGAGCGGGATCGGGTGGATCAGCCCAAGGCGGTCTGCGCCGCCGGCGCGCACCTGGACCCGGAGCGGGCGCTGGAGGGAGCGCTGCTGGAGCTGGCCCGGCAGCTGGAGCACGCGTCCCAGAAGTACGGGGAGGACCGTGATCGGATCCTGGCGATGGTCGCCGACCCGCGCAACGTCCGGGAGATGGCGGATCACGCGCCGCTCTACTACGCGCCGGAGTCCTTCGAGCGGCTGTCGTTCCTGGTCGACACGCCCCGTCAGCAGACGTTCACCGAGGCGTTCGGCGACCGGCCCGTGCCCAACGCGGACCTCTCCGTCGATCTGCGCGAGGCGGTCGGGCGCTATCTGGACACCGGGCTGGACGTGATCGTCGTCGACCAGACCGGCCCGGAGCACGCGCTCGAGCAGTTCGCCTGCGTCAAGGTCGTCGTGCCCGGCGCGCTGCCGATGGTGTTCGGCTACGACTACCAGCGCATCCACGGTTTCGATCGGCTCTATCAGGTCGGCTACCAGCTGGGCTACCACCCGGACCCGTTGACCCACGCCGCGCTGAACCGGCACCCGCACCCGTTCCCATGAGCGGCGCTGCGGGATGGTGGCAGGAAGGATCCGCGCTGGTGGAGGTCGGTGGGGACCCGGTGCGTCCGAGTTTCGTCGTGCGGGTCGCGGGGCTGCCGATGCAGGTGCTGAGTCGCTTGCGGTGCGCGGCGACCATCGCGGTGGTCGACGAGCTGGTGCAGCTTCAGGACCGGCTGCTCGGGGAGGGCGAGCAGCTGTCGCAGGCGCTCTACGACGTGGTCGGCGCGGTGCAGGATCCGGTGGTGCGCGGCCGGCTGATCACGCTGCGGCGCTGCGTGTACCAGGCCCGGCCGCCGCGACCCGGCGTCCTGGACGACGGGGTGTGGGCGGCGCTGCCCGCCGAACTCGCGCCCAGGATCACCGGGTGGCAGCAGCGCCTGGCGCAGCGGGACGCGCTCCACGCTCGGGCCGAAGCCACCGTGGAGGCAGAGTCCATCGAGAAGCGCTGGGCATTGGCTCAGGCCGCCGGCGACGACTGGTTCCAGCAGGGACTGGTCCTGGCCAGCCCGGATCTGTACGCCGAGCTCGTCAAGTGGCTGGCTGCGGGCCCCGAGGCGCGGCCGGACGAGAGGCTCGAGGCCAGCCTGGCGAAATACCTGGCCCGGGCGGCCGCGAAGACCACCCCGTACAGCACCTTCACCAGCCTCGCCGAGGGCCACTGGACGCCGAGCGGCCCCGACCCGGTGCGCTGCGCCGGTGCCTGGACGCGCCGTAGCGCACTCGAGCCGGCTGTGCGGATCGCCCTGCGCCTGCGGCGCGAACTGGCGTCCTGGCCGGAGGTCAAGCCACACGTGCGGCTCCGGCTCAACCCCAGTCTTGGGCCGGACGGCGAGTTGTTGCGGTTCCTCTCCCGTCCTCCGGGCGAAGAGGTGGTCGAGGTGACCGTGACGCCAACCCTGCGGCGGGTACTGGAGGTGATCCGCGCCGCCCCCGACGCCTGCTACGCCCCGGTCGTCGCGGCGCTGGCTGCCCTGGATCCGGCCGCCGGGGCTGCCGAGGTCGCCGCCTACCTCGACCACCTGGTCGAGCTGGGGCTGCTGGAGGCACAGCTCGACATCGCCGACCAGTCACTGGACCATCTCGGCGAGCTCTGCGACGAGCTGGCGGGCTGCCCCGGGCCACGCGTCGAAGCGCTCCGCGAGCTGCTGGAGCGCCTGCGCACGCAGCTGACCCAGCTCGCCGGCAGCAGCCGGGCGCAACAACGGTATGCCGCGGCCGGCGGCATCGACGGCACGCTGCGCGCGCTCGACGCCCAGCTCGACTGGCCCCGGCGAGGCGCCGACGTTGCGGCCAAGGACGCAGTCTTCGAGGACACCGTCGTGGCGGGATTGGACTACCACTTCGCACTACCGGACTGGGCCGGAGTGCTCGATGACCTGCGCTTGCTGGCGGGGTTGACCGGCCTGTACGACCGGTTCCTGGCACCACGCCTGGCGCTGGCCGCCTTCGTCGCCGATCGCTACGGTCCCGGCGCGCGGGTCGGCTTCCTGGACTGGTGCCGCGCGGTGGGTGACGAGGCGCGCCGGCCCGGCGCCGACCTCGGCGCCGTCCTCAACCAGCCGTGGCTGGCGACCACCGCTGGTCTGGACACCCTGGAGCAGGTCACCCGGTTGCGCTGGCAGGTCGGCGCCGCGGTGCGCAAGGCGCCGGTCGACCGGGCCGGGATCCGCCGGCTCGACCGCCGCGCGCTGTCCGGCCTGATCGCTGCGCTGCCGCCATTCGTGCAGCCCTTCGATTCGACCGCGTTCTACGGCCAGCCGATGATCCGGAACGGGACGCCGTATTTCGTCCTGAACAACACCGATGCCGGTTACCGGCGCGCGCACGCCCGCTGGCAACGCTTCGCCGCCAGGGCGCAGGGTGGCGCGCAGCCCACGCCGGGGCTTCCCGCGGACCGCGGCGTGGTGTACGCGGACGTGGCCACGATCGGCGGCTCGAATCTGAACCTGCGCCTGTCCCCGGCGCCTTACGAGATCACCTACCCCGGCGGTGTGAGCCGGCGCCCGCCCGCTGAGCAGATCAACCTCAGTGATCTGGACGTGGTCCACGACGTTGCCACGGACCGGCTGCAGCTGGTCCGGCGCGGTTCGGATTTGTCCGGGCGAGGTGAGCAGGTCGTTCCCTTGCACCTGGGCACGCTGGTCGACTGGGCGCTGCCGTGGACCTACCGGCTGCTGATGCAGGCGTTCGGGGCGGCTACGTTCGGAGAGCTCCCGCAGCGATTGTCCGGGTTGTCCTTCCTGCGTCCGGCCCAGGGGGTGCGCCGGTTCCCCCGGTTGTGCCTGGGCAACGTCGTCATCGCCCGAGCGAGCTGGGTGGTCCCCGCCGGCGAGGCCCCGCTGCGTGCCAAAGGCGAGCCGGCGCTGTCCCATCTGATCAGGGTGACGCGCTGGCTGGCCGAGCACGGCATCCCGCGGCAGTGCTTCGTCCGGGCGGCCACCGCCTTCGGTGCCCCGGCCAGCCTGGGCAAGGACCGCAAACCCTGCTACGTCGACTTCTCCAATCAGGTCTTTCTCCGGGTGTTCACGCAGCTCGCCGCCCAGCCCGAGCTGATGCTCGTCTTCCAGGAGGTGCTGCCAACCAATGACGACTTGCTCATCACCGACGGGACTGCCGGCTATGCCAGCGAATGCGTCTTCGAATTCGACCGCTGAGCACGGTGATCCCCCGCGCTGGGTCAGCGCCCACCTCTACTACCACGACCCGCTCGATGAGCTGCTGCGCCGCGCCGTGCACCCACTCGTCGGTGAGCTGGCCGCCGGCGGGCTGATCGACGGGTTCTTCTTCGTCCGGTACTGGCAGGGTGGCCCGCACGTCCGGCTCCGGGCCCGGCTGCCCGCTCACGCCTCAGTGCAATCGGCCCACCGCCTGATCGAGGAGCACATCGGCCGATTCTTCGCCCACCACCCCTCACGATCCCTCGTGCCCGCCGAGAGTTACCAGCGCTCCGCCAGTCGGCTCGCGCAGCACGAGTTCGGTAGACCCGTGAGTGGCGATGCGAGTCCTGACT
>JBOHFK010000235.1:0-5375 GCA_050699635.1 Pseudonocardiaceae bacterium
GTCGACCCTTGGCTTTCGCGATGGCCATGCCTTCTCTGGTCCGCAAGTTTATCTCCACGGGCTGCGGCTTCGCATGGCGTCCGACATGGGTTGATAGGGATGTCGTCGGCGTGTGGCACGGTGAGCTACGTGAGTGACGTCATCGGATTTCGGGTTATGGGTTTTGCCGGGGGCTGGATTGCCGTGGTGCGCTGATCGACTGACGTTCGGCGGCAACATCATCGAGGCCGGCACCGACTCCTACCGTCCACTGGTTGAAGGACCGTCTCGGCCGGGGTCGACCGCACGTCTAGCTGGACTCGGTTTGTGCCCGGCTGGCTTGTTTCATGTAGCGGCGGAGCAGCGTGTTCGCGGTGTCGAGATCGTCGTGTTGTTGCGCGGTGAGCTGGGTGAGTCGGGTGTTGGCCTCGGCGAGGCCGGTGTTCTCGGTGCGCAGGTTCGCGACGAGGGTTTCGAGGTCGGCGATGCGGGCGAGGAGTTCGGATCGGTCGATCTGTTCGATTTCGGCACCGAGGGTTCGTTGCAACCGTTCGCGGAGCTTGCGTTCCGATCGGCGCAGTGCCGTGATTTCGTGGCGAGCGAGTTCCAGGTCGGTCCGAAGACTGGCTTGTGACGTCGGTGACTCTGCGGGCCGCGGCGGTGGACCATCGTGGCGTGGCGGGTGTTTCATCGCGTCGGTGATCGCCCGCTTCAGTTCCGGGTTGTTGTAGACCAGCCAGGTGGACACGCCGGCTTCGCGGGCGACCGCGGTGAAGCTGATCCGGGCCCCGGACTGCTGGAGCCGGTCCAGGGTGTGCAGCGTGTGGTCGTGTTTGTCCCGGCTCGCCTGTTGCCGAGCGGCGATGAGCTTGGTCGTCCGGGCATCAGGCATTGTCGGGTGCCGGGCGGTCGATGACGAATAGCGGCAATGCGTTTCGGTGGAGGTCGCGGGCGCGGCGGATGGTGCCGATCGCGGTATAGAGCCCAGCCCGTTCTTCTCCGTCGAGCCGCTCCAGGTTCGCGGTCATCTTGGCGAGGATGCCCTCGAACATCGCCAGGTTGTAGCGCAGGTTGTCGACCACCTGCGGGGCGGCGCACAGTTGCGCCTCCAGCACGTCGGCCTTGATCTTGCGGATTTCTTGCTCGATCTCGGGGATGTAGGACGGGTCCGGCCGGTAGTGGTCGCAGCCCCCGCACTGGAACCTGATCGGACAGGATTTTCCGCCCGATTGACGTTCGACGGTTCCACGCAGCCGCCGAGCATGGTCGAGACCGACCGTCGTTCGTATTCGACGTGGTCGGTGGCGGATCGCAGTGTGCCGCGGCGATCCATCACCCACGCCCCGACGCGTTCGATCGCTTCCCGTTTCCGTTTCGGACCGACGCGGTAATACCCCTGGGTGACAGCAACGTTCCGGTGATCGAGCAGGGCGGCGAGCACGTCGACCGGGGTGCCGACGTCGGCGTGTCGTTGGGCGTAGGTGTGGCGCAGGGAGTAGGCGACCACGTCGCGGCGGTCGATGACACCGTCGTGGCTAGACGGTGTCCGCAGCAGCGGCGCCAGCTCGTGGATTGAGTCGACCCAGGCGCGGAAGATGACCCCGAATGCGGCCGCCTTGAAATGGTTGTCCGACTGTGGTTCACACAGATCGAGTTGCGGGAAGAGGTAGGCGGTGTCGCGAGCGGGTCGCAAGATCGAGATCCTCGCGAGCCAGGTGGTGATCACGTCCGCTGTGGATGCGGTGATGGGTAGCCGTCGGTCGAGTCGGCCGGCTTTGGAGTTGGTGTAGATCAGCACGGGCCCGCCGCCGGGGTCGGCGTCGAGGCAGTTGCGGCGCAATGCGGTGATCTCGCCGGGCCGGCGGCCGGTGTCACGGAGCAGCTGGTAGATGGTTTGCCGCATCAACCCGTAGTCGTCGTTCGACCAGCCTTGGATGCGATATTGCGCGGTCATCGCAGGCCTCAGCCGATTCAGGTTTCGGTCGAGAATGTCGACCACCTCGTCCGGGAGCGCCTTACCGGGGTCGTCGTCGTGGCGTCGGTCGGTCGGTCTGCTTTTCAGATGACTGGTGGTGAGCACGAACGTGCCCGGGACGTCGTCCATGTGCCCGGCGGAGCGACAGAACGCCAGGATTGTTTTCAGCTCCCACAATCGGCGCTGCGGATAGTTGCTCTTAAACGGGGTGCCGTCGCTGGTGGTTTGGCGTCTGCAGTAGGCGATGATGACCGCGATCTCGGCACGCCCGGCCAACCGGGGATCGGTGAACGCGCGGCTCGTCTCGAGCGCCTGCGATGTCCAGGTCAGCGCCTGCAGCATCGGCCGTAGCTTCTCATAGTGGGGCAGCGTCTCCAGCGCCCACGTTTTGCCGAGCCGTCGCAGCCAACCGCACCCGACCGCAGACCAGTTGATGACGATGTTGCGGCTGCGGGTGCCGTGGACACTGGGAAACCGTTCCAGCACATCGGGTCCCCAGCGATCCGACTCGGTGGGATCGCTGCCCTCCACCAGCGCCCGCTGCTGCCGCAGCAACGGCAGCGTCATCCGCAGCAGCTTCGCCACGTGCTCGTTCGACGGCGCGACCTCGAACAGGGTGGCGGCGTCGCGGGCGGATTTGAGCAGGTTCCGCATGCGCAGGATGGAGATGCCGAAGCCGCGGCGATCGCGTTCCTGCAGGATCCACAGCACCTCGACCGCGACCGTTGCGCTGCAGCCGGCGAGGGTGAATTCGTGCGAGCGGATCAGCGGTAACCCTTGCGCGGCGAACTCGAGCTGACTGAGGCGTGGGCCGCCGTTCTCGGTGCGGGCGCGGTACTGATGGTGATGCGTCGAGCACAGCGGCGTGGACTGATGAAACGCCTGGTGCCGACAGCTCGCCACGGCACAGACCGGCAACGGACCCAACGGCGCTGCGGTGGTGAGGAATTCGTCCAGCCCGATGTCCCGGGTCTTCTTCGCCTGCGCGTATCGGGACTGGTGCGTGAAGCACAAACCGGTGCCGGAGTATCGGGGACGCTCGCACCGTTCCTCGTGGGAGACGACGACGCACTGGTCGAGCGGTGAGTCGTGGAAGCGCCGTGTCAGGGTGCTGCTGCGCGGCTTGCGCCTCGCAACACAGAACGGGCACAACGTGTTCCGGACTCCGTTGGGGTTCCTGCACTCGGGGTCGGCGCACAGATAGACGAACGTCTTCGGATTGTCCGGGTCACCGGTGAAGATCAGGGTGTCCGGATTCCACTCATCAGGACGCCAGGCCGGCTCCAACCGCTGCACCAGAAACGCTCGCCATCGATCACGGGGATCCACGACCGGGGCGACGTAGGCGCGGACGGCGGTCGTCATTGCGGTACCACCGCACGCTTGTCGGTCCGCGCGCGTTCTACGGCGTCGACGGCCGCGCGCATTTGTGTCTCGCACGGGTGCAGGTACTTCGCCGTCGACAGCGGGCTCTGATGCCCCAACAGCTTTTGGACCACATCGATCGGCGTGCCCGACCGCGCCCACACTGTTCCCGCAGTGTGTCGCAACATGTGCAACCGCGCCTCGACACCTGCTCGTTTCGCGACCCGCTGCAGGCAGTTTCGGGTGTTCTGGTATTTCATCGCGGAGTCGCGGTCGGTGGCCGCGTACAGGTTGACGAACACGAAATCCGAGCGAGAGCGCGGAACGAGCCGGTCCCGCTCGTACTGGTAATCACGATAGGTGTCCACAACCACCGACCCGACCGGAACGCTGCGCGGATAGTGGCTCTTGGCGAGCGCGTTGTTGTCGTTCACCCGCCGCCGCACGTGCAGATGGGCGCCGCCGACCGCGCAGCCCAGGGCACGTGAGTCCGGCAGGAAATGCAGATCCTCCCGGTGCAAGCCCAGCGTCTCACCGACTCGCAGCCCGGTCTCGACCATCAGCCGAATCAAGAACAGATCCCTGATATTTGTCGCCGCGGCGAGCAACGCGCTCACCTCGTTCTCGGCCAGCGACTCCGGCGGGCGGGTAACTTCCCTGGCCTTGATCACCTTGACCGTGACAACCCGATGGGAACCATCATCCCGTCGCGGCATCCCCTCAGGCAGAAACCGCAAATGCTTCACCTCGACGAACCGGTCGACGACCGTCGACTCGACCAAACCCGCCCGCGCACAGAATCGCAGAAACTCGATGATCGCGGTGATGTGCGCGTTCACCGTCTTACCGGTCCGTGGCCGACCCGCCGGGCTCGGCTCCGCCTCCAGCCCGCGTTTGTACAGAATCAGTTGCGGCAAAGAGATGTTCACCCACGCCAACCCCTGAACGTGACACCAGTTCAGGAAGCGAGCGATCCTCGGAACATAGGCCCGAACCGTGTTCGGGCTAGCACCGCCACCATCGAGATACAACGCAAACTGGGTGACCTGATCGACCGGATCGAGATCGTCATCCAACACCAACCAGGTGACCCTGCCGTCGACCGGACGAATCGCCTTCTCGACCACGAACGGCTCGCCCACACCGGGAAGTTAACTCATGTTGCTCACACAGTGCGGGATATCGATGAGGCACCTCAACAAGCGTGTCGCAAACCCACGTCGCTCACCACGCGCCGTTGCGTACAGATAAGCAAGTGGTTCAGGTTGGCCTCGAATTCGGCGACCATGGCCAGGGTCTGCAGAAACAGCCTGCCGAAAGGATCTTTCCAATCGTAGACCGACGCGCCGAGGCCGAAGAGCACTCCTCGGTCTGACAGGTCGGTGAGGATGGTGTGCGCATCTGCGACGTCGCGGGCGAAGCGGTCGAACTTGGTGACAGTGAGGATGCTGCCCGGCCAGACCGCGGCGAGGGCCTGTTCGAGGCCGGCGCGGTTGGTACGCCGGGTGCCGGAGAAGCCTCGGTCGATGTAGATGCGGTCGGGCGCGACGCCGAGGGCGGTAAGCTGTTCGATCTGGATGCCGACGTCCTGCTCGTCAGTCGAGCAGCGGGCGTAGCCGACTCGAGTCGCGGTATAGGGATCATTGTTCCACATAAGACCCCATGAGCGGAACACCTTGCGGAAGAGGCCTAAGGAACAGCTCGACCAGCAGACTTTTGTCAGTCCGGTCCTGTTCCGGTTGCCGATCGGCTCACGGAACGCTTGATACCCGGCGGATTGTCTACTCCCAGGCGCTACCCGCCGACCAGGCGCCATACTCAACGCGGCACCCTAGCCCCACCGGCAACTTCCGAGAGTCCCCAGGGGACAAGCGACCCACCCACCTGCCGAAACTCAAGTTCAAGATCACCTCATTGCCGGTATTTCCGTTACCTTGGCCGACCCCCACATTCAGCAAGATCCCACGACCCCCTGACACGTGAAGGTTCATGGTCGCAACGATTTCTTCACCATCCGAACGACGCTGCCCGCACCTCGTTACCGCAGGTCAGGCAA
>JBOHFK010000236.1:0-5327 GCA_050699635.1 Pseudonocardiaceae bacterium
GTCACTCGACTTACCGGCGGTGCGCCGCTCGTTCCCCGGTGTCAAATCGCCGGAGTCACCGAGCCAACCCATCCAATTCGTCCAGTTCGTCCCCGCAGCCCTGACGACCGTGGTCACTGGCCACCCAGCGCAGCAGAGCGCCGGGTTCACCGTCCAGCGGTCCGACGACCAATCCTCAGCGACCGCCACGCCGGAAACCACCGCACCGGTGACCGTGGAATCGCCCGCGGGGGTTGCTGCACCGGCGATCACCGACCCAGCCGGCGCAACCGGCGCAACCGGCAGCGGACAACCCACGGGCTCAACATCGCCCACCGAGATAGACAACCTGGTCCGCCGCCTCTATGACCCGATTGTCCGACGTCTCAGGGCCGAGCTGCAACTGGACCGGGAGCGTGCCGGGCGTTCCCTCGACCTCTGGCACTGACAGGAGCCCCCATGGCCGACCCAACTAAGGATCCCGCCGTCAGTGTGTGTTTCGCGGTGGAACTCGACTCCAACAAACTCGGCTTCTTCAACAGTTGCGAGGGGCTAGGCATGGAAGTGGTTATCGAGCAGCACGAGGAGGGCGGCAATAACGGCTTTGCCTGGCAGCTGGCGACCAGGACCAAGTTCCCGAACATCAAGCTTTCCCGGCCACTGACCAAGGACACCGAGAAAGTCACCAAGTGGTTCACCGAGGCTGTGCAGAAGGGCACCGGTACACGCAGCGCCCAGGGCAGGCAGACAGGCGTCATCAAGGCCATGACGCTGGACGGCACCGTGATCGCCAGTTGGTCCCTACTCGACGTGGTCCCGGTGCGCTGGACCGGGCCCTCCTTGAACCCCGATTCGCCGAAGGTAGCCACCGAAACCATCGAGATCGCCCACCATGGGTTCGGGCCACCTGCAAGTCAAAACTAGGGAGCAGCTCATGCCTCAACCGGTCGCGATGACGGCAACCAGTACCGGATCGGCGTCGGGCGGTGGCCGACCCAAGCTGGAGCACGCGTTTCTCGAGCTCCGCACACCGCCGACGGCACCGGGCAGCCTGACCCCCGGAGGCCCGTGTGGCCGAATCGACTTCCAGTTCAACCCGAAAGAGCTCTCGATCAGCAAGAGCGCGAAATGGAACCGCGAAACGCAAAAGAACAGCCAGAACAGCGGAGTGCCGGAGTTTCGGGGGCCGGAACCATGCAAGCTGGCCTTGGAGATGTTCCTCGATGCCAGCGACAGCCACAACGACTCCGTGGTCAAAACTGTCGAGAAACTGTTCTCCTGCTGCGTTCCGACCAGCGATAGTCATGACCATAAAAAGCCCAGCCCGCCGTGGGTGATCTTCCACTGGGGTGGCATGACGAGCTTTACCGGTTACATCCACTCCGTCACCGTCAAGTACACGCTGTTCACTCCCGATGGCATGCCGATCCGGGGTACCGCGACCGTCAACCTGGAGGAGATATCCAAGGAGGAGCAGAAACAGAACCCGACCTCCGGGGCGCTGTTCGCGCGCCGGGTGCACACCGTGCTGACCGGTGACACCCTGGCATCCATCGCCTGGCGCGAATACGGGGATCCGGGGATGTGGCGGGCGATCGCCAGGCTCAACGCCATCGAGGATCCGATGCGGTTGCGGGCCGGCTCATCGCTACTTGTGCCGGCCGCCGAAGAGCTTCAGGGCTGAGGCGGGACCCGATGCCGGCCAAGGGATTCACCAACGAGCTGCTCGTGGCGGTCGAGGGCACGCCGCTGCCGGCCGACGTCGCGGTCCTGCTGGTCCACGGCATCGTGGACGACAGCCGGGTACTGCCGGATCTGTTCGAGCTGCGGTTCCGGGACACCGCGCACATCGTGCTGGACAAGACCGGCATCAAGATCGGCTCGAAGATCAAGCTGTCGGCGTCGTCCAACGAGGACAACACTCCCGTTCCGCTGCTGGACGGCGAGGTCACCGCGCTGGAGAAGGAGTTCGACGGCACCGGCACCTTCACCGTCGTGCGTGGGCTGGACCAATCCCACCGGTTGACCCGTGGCCGGCGGGTGGCCGCCTACCAGCAGATGACGGTGTCCGACGTGGTCAAGAAGGTCGCCAGCACCGCAGGCCTGCCAGTTGGTCAGATCGACCCGACGACCGCGGTGCACAAGCAGTTCTCGCAGGGCAATCTCACCGACTGGGTGTTCATCAAGAAGCTGGCTGCCGATGTGGGCGCCGGGATCGCGGTCGTCGACGGCAAGTTGGAGTTCCGCCGCCCGAAACCGTCCGGCTCAGCGCCCGGAACCACCACACCGGCGACCGACGACGCGATGGTGCTGGAGCTGGGCCGAAACGTGCTGCGGATGCGGGCGGTGGTCACCTCCGCCGAGCAGGTCCCCTCCGTGGAGGTACGCGGCTGGGATCCGACGACCAAGCGCGCGGTCAACGGTAGGGCGCCCGTGAAGACCGGGTCCGCCGAGATCGGTGTGAAGCCGGCCGACCTTGCCGGCTCCTTCGGCGCGCAGCCGCTGGTTGCCACCGACATGCCCTACACCTCCCAAAATGAGGTAGACGACGCCGCCAAGGCGCTGGCCGAGCAGGTCGCGAGCGGGTTCGCTGAGCTCGATGTGCTGCTGCACGGCAACCCGAAGGTGCGCGCCGGTACCGCGGTGACGCTCAACGGCGTGGGCAAGCCCTTCGAGGGCAAGTACACCGTGAGCGCCAGCCGGCACGTGTTCGATCCCGAGACCGGTTACACCACCCGGGTCACGGTCAGCGGCGCCCAGGACCGCACGCTGCTGGGCCTGACCGGATCCGGGGCCGGCAGCGCGACCGGCGGATCCGGGGTGGTGATCGGGCTGGTGTCGGACAATAAGGACCCGGACAAACTGGGCCGGGTCCGGCTGACCTTCCCGTGGCTGGACGACAGATTCGTCAGTGACTGGGCCCGCACCGTGCAGGTCGGTGCGGGCCACAACCGCGGTGCGGTGATCGTCCCCGAGGTGAACGATGAGGTGCTGGTGGCGTTCGAGCAGGGCAGCTTCCAACGGCCATACGTCCTCGGTGGCCTGCACAACGGGGTGGACACGATGCCCACGGGTGAGGTGGAGCTCGTCAATGCCAACTCCGGTGCCGTCGACCGGCGCGCGTTCGTGTCCCGCACCGGCCATGCGCTGGAGATGCTGGAAAGCGCGTCCGGCGCACAGGGCGTCACGATCAAGACCGGCGACGGCAAGCTGTTCCTGCAGCTCGACCAGAGACAGACCAAGATCACGGTGAACAGCGACGGCTCGATCATCATCAAGGCCCGCAACGGTGTTGCGGTGGACGCCGGAACCGGCAGCCTGCAGCTGACCGGCCAGAGCGTCACGATCGCCGCCAAGACCGGCGTGACGGTCGACGGCGGTGGCGGCGAGGTGAAGGTCGGCAGCAACACCAAGGTGAGCGTCGAGGGTCCCATGGTGAGCGTGAACGGCTCGGCGAGCACCGAGGTCAAGGGCGGGGCGATGTGCAACATCCAGGCCGCGATCGTCAAGATCAACTGAGGGAGAGCGCGATGCCACCAGCAGCTCGGGTCGGCGACCCGACCGGGCACCCCGGCGTGATCGGTCCCCCCGGGGTGCCCACGGTGCTGATCGGCGGCATGCCGGCGGCGACCGTCAGCACGCCGCACATCTGCTCGTTCCCCCCGCCGGCCGTCCATCCGCCGAGCGTGATCAGCCCGCCAGGCTGCCCGACGGTGCTGATCGGCGGGATGCCGGCGGCACGGATGGGCGACATGTCTGCGTGCGGCGCGCCGATCATCATGGGCTGTCCCACCGTCATGATCGGCGGGTGAGAGCGGTGGCGGCGGAGTTCATCGGTGCTGGTTGGGCGTTCCCGTTACGCACCGACCGGACCGGAAGCATCGCGCTGGTGACCCGGGAACGCGAGATCGAGGAGAGCATCCGGCTGATCCTGGGGACCGCGCCCGGTGAGCGGCCGATGCGCCCGGACTTCGGTTGCGCGATTCACGACTTCGTCTTCGCACCGGCCGATGCGGCCACCGCGGGGCAGATCGGTTATGAGGTGCGGACCGCGCTGGATCGGTGGGAGCCGCGGATCGACCTCGTCGATGTCCAGGTCCGCTTCGACGCGGTCGATCAGGGCACGCTCTACATCCACGTGACGTACGCGATCCGGGGCACCAACGACCCGCGCAACCTGGTCTTCCCGTTCTACGTGATCCCCTCGCACGAGAACATCGACAACGCTGGAGGTGGGTCGTGACCCTGGTCGCCCCCAACCTGGACGACCGTCGCTTTCAGGACCTGGTCGACGACGCGAAGCGCTATGTGCAACGCCGCTGCCCGGAGTGGAGTGACCACAACGTCTCCGACCCCGGCATCACGCTGATCGAGACCTTCGCGATGGTGGTCGACCAGCTGCTCTATCGGCTGAACCAGGTGCCCGACCGGCTCTACCTGCGTTTCTTCGAGCTGCTCGGGATGCCCCTGTACCCGCCGGCGCCGGCGGTCGCCGCCACCACGTTCTGGCTGTCCGCGCCGCGCGAGGACACCATCACGATCCCGGCCGGAACTGAGGTGGCCACCCAGCGCACCGAGACGGAGGAGGCGCTGCCGTTCACCACCACCGGGCGGCTGGACATCCTGCCGTGCGCACTCACCGGCATCGCCACCGCCGCCGAGGACCTGGGGAACGAGCCGGTGGACCGCACCAGGGAGCTGAGCAGCCACGAACCGTTCCCGTGCTTTTCGCGGGTACCGGTCTACGGCGATGCCTTGCTGATCGGGCTGTCCGCGGCGGTACCCCGCTGTGCGGTGGCGCTGCGGTTCGACTGCCAGGTCGAGGGCGTCGGGGTCGACCCGCGCCAACCGCCGCTGATCTGGGAGGCCTGGACCGGTGACCGGTGGGACTTCTGCGAAGTGGACAACGACGGGACGGGTGGACTCAACCGCCCTGGCGACGTGGTGATCCACGTTCCCGCGGGGCACACCACGTCGGTGATCGCTGCGCAGCCGGCCGGCTGGCTGCGTTGCCGGGTCATCCCCGCCGCCCCAGGACAGCCGTTCTACAGCGCGTCGCCCCGGATCCACGGCGCCAGTACCTTCACGGTCGGAGGCACGATCGACGCTGCCTACAGCGAGACCGTCCATAACGAGGTTGTCGGGGTGTCCGATGCCGTGCCCGGCCAGCGGTTCCCGCTGGCGCAGCGCCCCGTTGTCGCCGGGCCCGAGCCACTTGTCCTGCAGGTAGGGGCCGGCGAAGGGCAGCAGGAGTGGCACCAGGTACCGCATTTCTCCCACAGCAGTGACCAGGACCGGCATTTCGCGCTCGACCCGATCGGCGGTGAGATCGTCTTCGGGCCGGGTGT
>JBOHFK010000237.1:0-5132 GCA_050699635.1 Pseudonocardiaceae bacterium
GCCGGGCCTACGGCTACCGCAGCCCCGACTCCCTGATCGCCATGGCCGACCTCACCCGCGGCGGCCTCTGCCCACCACTCCCCGGACGATCATGAAAAATCACCCACAGAAACGTCAGTAGAGCCGGAATGTCTCATGCGCCGGAAGAACGTGGCGATCCTTTCCGGCAATTGGGTGGTGAACACTTCGTCGGACGCCCGGTCCGCGACGGTGACGACGGGCGGGGGCTCCGCGGGGTCGTTTGACATCGTCGTCTTGGCCTCAGGGTTGTCCACCCGCCAGCTTTCGCCGGTGGTCGGACCGAAGCTGTATGCGATGCGCGGGCAGGCGATGGAGGTGCGGAGCGGCGCCTCGGGGTATGTCCTGAATCACCACATCTACGCGGCAAACGGTGGTCGGGGGCGATCCGCGTACCTGGTACCGCGCTCGGATGGCCGGGTGGCCATGGGCGTCACTTACGAGCCACAGAAGGAGGAGCACGGCACCGTCGCAAGCGACATCAAGGCGATTCGCGAAGGCTGCTCGGACGTCTGCCCGACCGCGCGTTCCTGGCCGGAGATCAGGCGGTGGAGCGGTATCCGGCCGGCTTCGTTCGACGGCCGGCCGTTCATCGGGGCGGTCGATGAGTTTGGCCGGATGATCGTCTGCGCCGGTCACCAGGGGCTGGGCGTGACGCTTGCACCGGTCAGCGCCCATCTTGTCAAAGTCCTTTGCGACCTTAACGACCCCACCGACCTCACGGAGGTCGCCAAGCGCGAGCGCGAGGCCTTCACCATCTGCAGCCCGCTGCGGCCCGTCCTATGATGATGGGCTGGGGCGGGCCGGGCTGCATCAGCAGTCCGCGACGCCAGATGATGTCAGTAAGGTACCCCGCGAGCCGCGCGCCGCGGCACGGCCGCGCTAAGGTTAGCCGGTGTTGATGCCCGAGCCCGGGATCGTTTCTGCCGGAAGTTGTACCGACCGCGTTCCAGAGGCATTTGCGGGAGGCTCCGGTGATCCTGGCTCACCCCCGACAGTGATTGTTTACCGGATCGTTGCTCTGGCGAAATTACCCGGCCGACGCCAGTCAGTGGGTGTCCGGAAGGAGGACCGACCTCTATTGTTCACGTGTCAGGCTGGATTTCCCGTCGCGCCGCCCAAAGGAACAGTGCTGGAGGGATTGTGCTAAGCCCCGCGTCCTTGACAGCGGACGAGCGACGAGCTCAGGACGTCTCGTGGAACCTCGCGGATGCCCACGCCCGGCAATGTATGTCCGCCGACGAGGAAAAGAAGATATTACAGCGTTTTCCTGAGATTTTTGTCAATGCCCGGACTCGTTCCTATTCGGACCTTGAAGAGCGTAGTGCCAAAGCTTTTTTGGAGTCACTCGGGCAGTATCCACAAAAGAGCATCATCCGGCCGGTGTACTCGTCCTCGGTGGGCACGATCGTCGTGTCCCGTTTTCTTCGACGACAGGGTCTCGAAGTTTCCCTCACGCGGCCTACCTTCGATAATCTATTCGCGTTGCTGGCAGGCGAGGGAATCATCGTACACTCGCGAGAGATCGGCTCGAAACCTGCCTTCGGGAAGCTCGACGATAGCTGGCCAGGATGTATTTTCGAAGTGTCACCCAATAATCCGACAGGACATTTTATCGAACCCGCAGAGTTGGCGTTCTTAGCGGACTTCTGTGCCCGTACCGACAGACTGCTGGTCCTCGACCAGAGCTTCAAAGGGCACGTACGTGGGGCGTGCTTCGATCACTACCGGATCTTGGACCGGTCGGGAGCGGACTACATAGTGATCGAGGACACTGGCAAACTTTGGCCCACTTTGGACATGAAAGTCGCCTTCTTGGTGGCGAGCCAAGGGGTCGGCCGCGATCTGTGTGCACTGGCGGACGACATCCTGCTTAATGTCTCGGCGTTTCACCTCGAGCTGGTCCGTGAGTATTCGAAATACAGCCACGAGGTCGATGACTATGACTCGATCCGTGGTGTTATCGCGGCGAATCGGAAGACGTTACGACATGAGGTCTCCCAGTTTCCGAATCTGCTCAGAGTGGCGTATCCGCAATCCGCTGTCGGGGTCGAGGTGCTCGACGTTTCGCCAACCGCCTATCCCCGTTTTTTAGGTGCCTTGGAGGACCGGAAGGTGGCGGTGCTGCCAATGGACAAATTCTACTGGGGTGTCCAGCAGGACCCGTCGAGGTCGCAGATCCGGGTCGCTCTTTGCCGCGATGAGCAGTACCTGCAGTATGCAATGACCTTCTTTAGGGAGGCTGCGGAGGCGACCTGCGAGGCCTGGAACGGATGAGCGACATTGGATTCACACTGCATGGTCCAGGATCGCTACCCTATGTGCGCGCACTGGACGTGTTCAACGGTGCGGTTCACGCGGAGCCGGAGGCGGTCGTGCTGCCCGCTGACGAAACTGAACTCGCCTGTGCCCTCGTTGGGGCGAACCGGCGCGGTATCTCAGTGTCGCTCCGTTCGGGCGGTCACGGAGTAGCGGGGCGAGCAGTCCAGGGTGACTGGGTCCTCGACCTGCGCAGGTTCACGGGGTGCCGGTTCGACGGGTCACTGGTCGTGGCGGGGGCGGGTGTCACCTGGAAGCAACTCGACGAGTTCTGCGCGCCGCGCGGGGTAGCAGTTCCCGGAGGCACAGTCTCGTCCACCGGGATCGCGGGACTGACATTGGGCGGAGGCGTCGGCTGGCTGCTGCCGCAAGCTGGACTCACCTGCGATCGTCTCGTAGCCGTCAGGGGGGTCACTGGTGACGGCCGGACGATCCAGGTGGACGACACGTCCGAGCCAGACACCATGGCGTTCCTGCGTGGCTTCGGGCACGGGTTGTTCGCCATCACAGAGTTCGAGTACGAGCCCCTCCCCGTTCCCGAGCATGTCAGTGCCGGGTCGCTCACCTATCGCTTGCTGGACGGCCCGGAGGTCATCGAGGCGTTGGTCGATGCGGCCGCCGAGTGCCCGGAGGAGGTCAGCTGGAGCCCCGCACTGGTCTCGAGTCGAGACTCTCAGGTGCTCTCCATAGACGGCATGTCCTTCGGGTCGGTGGACTTCGCTGTTTGGATGCAGAAGGTATGCAAGGTACGGCCGATCCGTTCGAGCGTGCGGCTCCGCACCTACCCGGAGGCGCAACGGATGCTGGACAACCAGGAGCGCTGGGGACAGCGGTCTGCCTGGCGATCGGTGTTCACGACGTCCCTGGCTCCCGAGGCCGTGGGTTTCCTCGTGCAAAGCTTCCGTGCCGCCCCGTCTAGCGGCTGTCAGATCTTCATCGAGCGGATGGGTGGAATGGTCAAGTCGCCGCCCCGACCGTCGGCCTTCCCACTCCGCTGGGCCGATTACGACGTTCTAATCACGGCCAGCTGGGATCATCGCACCGACGACGATGTACACCATGATTGGCTGGCAGGCACGAAGGCCGACCTGTGCGAGTTGCTGCACCAATCGCCGGATGCCGGCACCTACGCCAACTACGCTGACCGCGCGGAGAGCGTCGCCGTCCTCGGTGAGTACTCGATGGCTGACCTTATTCGAGTGCGATCCCGGTGCGATCCGGACGGCCGGTTCGCACCCTGTCACCCTCGGGTGGACGGGGCACGTCGGGCCCGGTCTAGCCGCCCCACAGATATTTGAGACCAATGTCCCGAAACATGGGCAAGATCAACCAACCCCCACGGCTCAGTGGCACGTGCTCGGGCGAGAGCTGCACGATTTCTGTTACAACAACTCGGTAACGGACCACGCGCGGGCTTGAGCGAAGATGTACGAAAGCCGTGCAAATATGAGGAACACTCTACCGCAGCTCGGAAGCCGGCACCCAACGTTTAAGGTGCGTTCACGTTGTGCATCGCTGGATGAGCATAGCTCTCGGCGCAAAGACTGACCCGAGGTAAACTCAGCACCTCTGCCTTACCGAATGGGGTAAGGCTAGGCCGCCGACAAGGAGGCCGCGATGACCGACTGCACTCAATGGGTGAACGCACCGGCCCGAGGCGCCGACATCGCTGGCATGCTCCTCGCTTCCATGGACTGCGCCTTTGCGCCGCCATCCGGTCAAACCAGCCAGGGCCGTGACTCTCAAGCCCCGGGGTTGGAGGTGGTCGAACCGGCCTCATGAATAAAGAGGAGCCCTGGCGGCCAGGCCATGGGCTCCTCCGGATCCCGTCGCGTCCGTACGTTCAGCCCGTAGCAACAGGAGAGTCCATTATGACCGCTTGTCAAGGGAGCCTGCTCAGCTGCTCCAGCACTTCACCTGCCGACCCGCTAGGTCAAGAGCGCACTTGGCGCCCGCGGAGTTTCGTCGAACCGACCATGGCACGGTTCTCCGCCAAGACGGTGAAGGATCAACGCGAACAGTTCCCTCAGGTCAGGGTACGACCGATGCTCGATTTTGTGATCATGCTGGTACAGCAGTACGTCGCAACGCTCATGTGCGTTGGGATGCTCACGGCCCATTCGCGGAGCGGCCCGAAATTTGGCCGCCGCCGCGCCCGGCGGCTCGAACGCATACGTCAAGCTGACGACCAGCAGCTCGCCTGGCGCGTACAAGAAATCCTCGTGGGCTGCGGGCTGAGCCAAACCGACTACAGCATCGCTGGCGGCCGCGTCTTCCACATTCCGCAAGTGATCTCGGTGATCGCCGGGCCACCAGTAGGCCTGAAGATCCGCATGTTACCCGCCCAGATGCCTGACGACTTCGCCATACACGCCCAGAGGATCGCATACAACCTCGAGGTAGCGGACGTTCGCGTGGTTCCATTGGGACCCTCCCTGATCCGGCTGGAACTGCTGCCGACATCGACGTCGGTTCGGGCGACCGGATCACGAGGTTGACCCCCGCAGTAGCCGTTTACGCATGGGCACGGCATCTCGACGCGCTCGGCGTCCAACGCTCGCCCGTGCGCGAGCTGGGCCACTCGTCGTTCGTCTCTCTGGAGGATCCGGACGGCATCCAAATCGAAATCTGGCTGACCATCGTGCCGCACGTCGCTCACCCCCGCCGTTAGCAGAGAACAACCGCTCAAGGCTCGTCACGCCCCGCTGATGGGCCCAAGCCTTTCCAAGGCGTATGATGTTCTTATGAAGAAGCGGCGGGTCACGCTGAATCTCGATGAGGACGTCGTCGAGGCG
>JBOHFK010000238.1:0-5040 GCA_050699635.1 Pseudonocardiaceae bacterium
TGCGAGTCCTGACTCGCATCGCCACTCACGGGTTAGACCGAAGGGAGAACACATGGAGCGGGTCGTGTTGGCCTACTCCGGGGGGTTGGACACCTCGGTGGCGATCGGGTGGATCGCCGAGGAAACCGGAGCTGAGGTCATCGCTGTCGCGGTCGATGTCGGGCAGGGCGGCGAGGACCTGGAGACCATCCGCCAGCGGGCGCTGGCCTGCGGCGCGGTGGAGGCCGTCGTCGCCGACGCCCGCGATGAGTTCGCCGAGCAGTACTGCCTGCCGGCCCTGCAGACCAACGCGCTGTACATGGATCGCTACCCGCTGCTGTCAGCGCTGTCCCGGCCGTTGATCGTGAAGCACCTGGTGACAGCCGCGAAGTACCACGGTGCCACCATCGTGGCGCACGGGTGCACCGGCAAGGGCAATGACCAGGTCCGATTCGAGGTCGGCATCGGCACGCTCGCCCCCGACCTGCGGGTCATCGCCCCGGTCCGGGACTATGCGTGGACCCGGGAGAAGGCGATCGCCTACGCCGAGGAGCGCAACCTGCCGATCGACGTCACCAAACGCTCGCCGTTTTCCATCGACCAGAATCTGTGGGGCCGGGCAGTGGAGACCGGGTTCCTGGAGGATCTGTGGAACGCACCCACCAAGGACGTGTACTCCTACACCAGCGATCCGACCGAGTGGAAGGCACCGGACGAGCTGGTGATCACTTTTGAGTCCGGCGTGCCGGTGGCCGTCGACGGCGACCCGGTGACCGTGCTCGAGGCGATCCAGCGGCTCAACGCGCGGGCCGGTGCGCACGGCGTCGGCCGGCTGGACCTGGTCGAGGATCGGCTGGTCGGCATCAAGAGCCGTGAGGTGTACGAGGCGCCCGGGGCGATCGCCCTGATCACCGCGCACCAGGAACTGGAGAACGTCACTGTTGAGCGTGATCTGGCCAGGTACAAACGCCACGTCGAGCAGCGCTGGACCGAGCTGGTCTACGACGGGTTGTGGTTCTCCCCGCTCAAACGGGCGCTGGACGCCTTCGTCGCCGATTCCCAGCGCCACGTCAGCGGCGAGATCCGCATCGAGCTGGCCGGAGGTCGGGCCACGGTGACCGGACGGCGCAGTGCGCAGTCGCTGTATGACTTCAACCTGGCCACCTACGATGCGGGCGATACCTTCGACCAGTCCCTGGCCAAGGGCTTTGTGCAACTGTGGGGACTGCCGTCGAAACTTGCCGCACAGCGTGACCTGCTGGCCACTCACCGGGAGCTCTCGTCATGAGTGGGCTGTGGGGCGGCCGGTTTACCGGGAAACCGGCTGATGCGCTGGCGGCGCTGAGCGTCTCGACGCACTTCGATTGGCGCCTGGCCCGATACGACATCCGGGGCTCCCGAGCGCACGCTCGGGTGCTGCACGACGCCGGGCTGCTCAACGACGGTGAGCTGGCCGGGATGCTCGACGCGCTGGACCGCCTCGATATCGATGTCGTCTCCGGTGCGTTCGTGCCGGTACCCGAGGACGAGGACGTGCACACCGCCCTGGAACGTGGCCTGATCGAGCGCGCCGGGCCCGAGCTCGGTGGCCGGTTGCGGGCCGGCCGTTCCCGAAACGACCAGGTCGCGACGTTGTTGCGGATGTGGCTGCGCGACGCCGCACGGCGGGTCGCCGCAGATACCCTGGACGTGATCGACGCGCTGCTTGACCAGGCGCAGACGCACCCCGACGCGCCGATGCCCGGCCGGACCCACCTGCAGCACGCCCAACCCGTGTTGCTCGCTCACCACCTGGGTGCGCATGTGCAGGCCCTGCTGCGGGACGTCGAGCGGCTACGGGACTGGGATGCCCGGACCGCGGTCTCCCCCTACGGCTCGGGTGCCCTGGCCGGCTCGTCGCTCGGCCTTGACCCGGCGGCGGTGGCCGCGGAACTCGGCTTCGATGCGCCCGTGGAGAACTCGATCGACGGCACGGCGTCGCGCGATTTCGCTGCCGAGGCGGCGTTCGTACTGGCGATGCTGGCCGTCGACCTGTCCCGGATCGCCGAGGAGATCATCCTCTGGGCCAGCGCCGAGTTCGGTTACGTCGCTTTGGATGACGCATACTCGACGGGCAGCTCGATCATGCCGCAGAAGAAGAACCCCGATGTGGCCGAGCTGGCCCGGGGCAAGGCCGGCCGGCTGATCGGCAACCTCACCGGCCTGCTGGCTACCCTCAAGGCGCAGCCGCTGGCTTACAACCGAGACCTGCAAGAGGACAAGGAGCCACTGTTCGACTCCGTCGACCAGCTGGAGCTGCTGCTACCGGCGATGGCCGGGATGGTGGGCACGCTGAGCTTCCGAATCTACCGGCTCGCCGAGCTGGCACCGGCCGGGTTCACCCTGGCGACCGATCTCGCCGAGTGGCTGGTACGCCAGGGAGTGTCGTTCCGCACCGCGCACCAGGCGGCCGGGGCCTGCGTGCGGCTGGCCGAGTCCCGCGGCGTCGGGCTGGCAGAGCTCTCGGAGATGGAGCTCGCGGCCGTCCATCCCGAGCTCACCCTCGATGTCCGCCGGGTGCTCAACGTCACCGGGTCGATCGCCTCCCGGGACGCCTACGGAGGCACCGCCCCCGAGCGCGTCGCCGAGCAACTCGAGCGCGCCCGGCAGGCCGTCGTAGGGCATCGGGCCTGGATCGCCTTGTGAGGGTGCGGCCGCTCGACCGCGAATGTCTCGCCGTGGACGTCCTGCCGGCCGCCCGGCTACTGCTGGGCTGCCACTTGGTGGCTGACCGGGCAGATGGCCAGATAGTCGCCCGCCTCGTCGAGTTGGAGGCCTACCGCGGTGCGGACGACCCCGCTGCGCATTCCTACCGCGGCCGCACCGCTCGCAACGCGGTGATGTTCGGGCCACCCGGGCACCTGTACGTGTATTTCATCTACGGGATGCACTTCTGCGCCAACATCGCCTGCCTGCCTGACGGGCAAGCAGGCGCGGTACTACTGCGCGCCGCGGAGGTCGTCTCCGACCTTGACGTCGCTCGGCGGTACCGGACCACCGCGCGATCCGATGTCGACCTCGCCCGGGGCCCTGCCCGGCTAGCGACGTTGCTCGGGCTCGGACGGGAGCACAACGGTCTGGACCTCACTGATCCGACCTCGCCCGTGCGGCTGCTGCCCGGCGATCCGGTTGCTGAGCACCGGGTGTGTACCGGGCCACGGGTTGGTGTCGCTGCGGCGGCGGATCGGCCGTGGCGGTTCTGGGAGGCCGGCAACCTGGCCGTATCGACCTACCGACGGCACCGGGCACCCGGTGCCGCGCGTGCGGGGTGAGATGATGCGGCGGTGGGAGTGCACATTCTCGACGAGCTGACCTGGCGCGGCCTGATCGCGCACAGTACCGACCTCGACGCGCTACGTCGCGATTGCGACACCGGCTCGCTCACGCTGTATTGCGGGTTCGACCCGACCGCGCCGAGTCTGCATCTGGGCAACCTGGTGCAGATCCTGACGCTGCGCCGGTTCCAGCGGGCCGGCCACCGACCGCTGGCCCTCGTCGGTGGCGCTACCGGACTGATCGGCGATCCCAAGCCGACAGCCGAGCGGATGCTCAACACCAAGGACGTCGTCGCAGGCTGGGTGGAGCGGATCCGCGCCCAGATCGAGCCCTACCTCGAGTTCCAGGGACCGCACGCCGCCACCATGGTGAACAACCTGGACTGGACCGCTCCACTGCCGGCGATCGACTTCCTGCGTGATGTCGGTAAGCACTTTCGAGTGAACCGGATGCTCGCCAAGGAAGCGGTGAGCGCGAGATTGCAATCCGAATCGGGGATTAGTTTCACTGAGTTCAGCTACCAGCTCCTGCAGGCTATGGACTATCTCGAGCTCTACCGTCGGCACGGCTGCACGCTGCAGACCGGCGGCAGCGACCAGTGGGGGAACATCACCGCAGGCGTTGATCTGGTGCACCGGGCCGAACAGCGCGCCGTGCATGCGCTGGCCACGCCACTGATCACCAAAGCGGACGGTACCAAGTTCGGCAAGACCGAGACCGGCACCCTCTGGTTGGATCCTGCGCTGACCAGCCCGTACGCGTTCTACCAGTTCTGGATCAACGCCGATGACCGGGATGTGATCGGCTATCTGAGGGTGTTCACCGAGTTGACCCAGGACGGTATCGCTGACCTGGAACGGACGACGGCGGAGCGGCCGCACGCTCGGCAGGCACAGCGGGTGCTGGCCGAGGAGGTCACCACGCTGGTGCACGGTCCGGAGGAGGCCTGCCGTGCCATGGTGGCCAGTGAGGCCTTGTTCGGGCGCGGCGAGTTGCGCGACCTGGATGAACACACGCTGGACTCGGCCATGGCCGAGGCACCCACTGGAAAAGTCCTGCTGGCTGACCGGCCCACGATCGTCGACCTGCTGGTGGTCAGTGGCCTGGCGGACAGTAAAGGCGCGGCCCGCCGGACAGTCCGAGAAGGTGGTGCATCGGTGAACAACGCCAAGATCGGAGACGAAGGCTGGACGCCCGTGGAGTCCGATCTGCTGCCCGGCGGCTGGCTGGTGCTCCGGCGTGGCCGGCGCAATACCGCTGGCGTACGAGTGCAGTGACAGGTGGGGTGATGCCCTCTGGAGTTGCCATGCGACCTGCGGTGATTCGCCGATTTGACTTCTGCCTAGTGGGGGCCGTACCTTTCCCTTCGCCCCGCGGAGCAACGGTCGAACCGCTCAGCAAACAGATGGTTGTCGGGAAGCGAGACCGGGGGCCGCGGGGAGCCTGACTTGGAGGGCTGGTAAGCTCGATGAGTCGCCCGGGATCGCAAGCGAACCTATCACTGGGTTGGCAGCGCGGGACCGGTAAGTTGGCTGAAGTTCACGTTGGTTTGCCTGGGTTTCAAGTTGACTCTGGTGTTTCAAGTTGACTGAGTCATCCCGGATCTGACTACCGCTTCGGTGGTTCGTGATGGTGTGTGTTTGTTCTTTGAGAACTCAACAGTGTGCTGAAATTTTTTGTTAGTGCCATGTTTGTTTGTTTTGTTTGTTGCGCTAGTGGTTAGCGCAGTGCTAGTGATCAGTGCGA
>JBOHFK010000239.1:0-4962 GCA_050699635.1 Pseudonocardiaceae bacterium
GCCGGGCCTACGGCTACCGCAGCCCCGACTCCCTGATCGCCATGGCCGACCTCACCCGCGGCGGCCTCTGCCCACCACTCCCCGGACGATCATGAAAAATCACCCACAGAAACGTCAGTAGAGCCTCTCTTGTGCCCGGCGAACGCGGTCTCGGCCTCCCGGGAGCCGCGCACCGTTGGCCATTCCAGTCAGTCGGAGCTCGGCGTCAAAATCGAGGTAGGCGCGGCGCCGGGCCCAACTTCGCCGGTCAAGTACTCATCCAACAGCGGGTCCCCCGCGCGCAGCGGGGCGTTGTGGTAGCGGCCCTCATGGGCCAGGATCGGTCGGGTGTCGCCGGCTAGCTCCGGGTGCTTGGTCTCCAACTGCTGCCGGCGGTCCCACTGCCGCTGCATCCGAGTGACGTATTCCCGGTCACCGTGGTAGACCCCGCGCCAGGTCTGCGGCATGTGGGCGCGGGACAAGCCTGCGTCGGCCTGCCCGCCCAGGATGAATTCCGCGGGCATCTTGCACGTTTCGTTCCCACACTCGGGGCATTCCGGCGCCGGGGTATTCAGTTGCACCAATCGCTCGAAACGCAGCCCGCAGTCGCACCGGTAGACATAGATTGGCATGCGTTCCTCCGCTCAGAACTTCAACTTCCCGCATTAGCGACAGCAACACTCCAGGCGAAGATAGCCTCTACTCGTAGCGGTCCGTGTTGGTCTCACGTATAGGAGCCTGCCGGCGCCGTCCGCAACTGGTGAACCTGGTCCGCGTCATGCCCGAACACCATTGTTGCGCTCGTCTTCTCCTGGATACTCCTCAGTTTCTCTACAGAAGAGTAGAATTGCTCCAGGTTGTTGACGATCGTGCCCGGGAACACCGGCGGGCCGTAACTGGCGCCCATGTACACCGCGTCGGATGTGAAAATCATGGTGCCGCTGTCCACCAGGTCGACCTGCATGGACATGCAGCCGGGTGTGTGCCCCGGGGTCTGAATCAGGGTGACTCGGGGCAGGATTTCGGTATCGCCGGCGATGGTCTCGAACGACAAATTCTCGTAGTCGGCCTTGAGGTGGCCGCCGTTGCATGGGCCCTCGAAGCCGAACGCGAACTTCTTTTCCGCGTCACTGCATAACAGTCGGGCGTTGGTGTTCTTGAACAGCCCGGCGTTGCCAGCGTGGTCGATGTGCAGGTGTGACAGCACCACGTAGTCGATCTCATCGAGGCCGACACCCATGGCATTGAGTCGTGAGTCGAGGTACTCGTCCTCACCGACCATGTCATAGGGTGTGAACTCCTGCAGCCCAGTCGGCGCCCAGCGCTGCTCCCAGTCCCGCGGGCAGCTGGTATCCCAGAGCAGCTTGCCCTCGGGCGTCTCGACGAGCACCGCGTGTGTGGGCACTTCCGACCACACCACCGCAGCGTCCTTGTCGTGCACTCCGTGGAGGGTCACGCCGGGCTTGAGCAGCAGCCAGGCTAGGTCAGCATGCATCGCCCCACACGGGATGATGCTCAGTTTGGTCGCCGTCACCATTGTCCGTCCTCTCGCCGCACAGGCCTGCCGTTGGGCTGTTTCCCCGTCTGATTCATCTCGATCTCTTCATGTAGCTCGCTACGTGGGCTACAGAGATCCTGCGTATGGGTCCTGGCGCTGAGCTTGTTGAGCAGATCCGGCTTGTGAGCCTGCCGATGTCATTTCCGAGGAAACAATGCCCGGTTCGCGACCACCACGGCAGAGTGGTGACCACTCTGTTTGGCGTTCGGGCAGCGACCGTAGCTGGGGTGGTCAGGGGGTTTCGAGGGTTCGAGCGAGCCCGTCGCGTCCCGTCACGCCTAGCTTCTCGTAGGCGGCATGGAGGTTGTTCTCCACTGTGCGGTGGGACAGGCACAGCCGTGCTGCGATCTCCTTGTTGGCCAGACCAGCAGCCGCGAGACGGGCTATTTCCAGCTGCCGGGGAGTGAGCGCCGTCCGGGCCAGGACGGTAGTGGTCAGGGCAGGCGTGCGGGCACCCTCGCAGCGAGCCGCCAGTGCGCTCGTGCGCCGCTCTGCGCCAGTTGCTTTGCGCAGCTGCCCCTTCCGACGCCAGGCCACAGCTGCATCGGCGGACGCTTCAGCCGCAAGAAGAACCGCGCCACATGCGTCGAAGCTCGCAGAGCTCATCTCCAGCCCGGCGGCGTCCTCAGCGGCCAGGGCGGTGGCGTGGGCGGCGCGAGCCGGCGCGAGCGGGCCCTCGACGACCCCGGCCAGCTCCCGCAACCGAGGAAGCGCCGCGGCGGCATGACCCAGCCGGGCCAGGTCGTGCACCGCCGCCGACTCCAGGGCGTAGGCGCCAGACTGCTGGGCCATCGCCGCCGCCTCACGCAAATGTATGCAGCCCTGAGCGATGTCACCCCCGGCCACCTCCGTCCAGGCTCGGGCCCGCGGCACCTCCGGTCCGCAAATTTCTAACGGTGGTACCCGCAGCCCATCCAGCTCCGCGAGCACGGCACGGGCCGTCTGCACGTCACCGTGCAAGGCCAGGGCATGCGCGCGGATCATCAAGGCATTGCGCACCCACAGTAGCCACCGCATTTCGCGGAAGACCCCGGCTGATTCCCCGGTGAGTCGCGCCGCAGCCGCCACCCGACCTTCCGCGAGCGCAACCCAGCCACGCAACCACGCAAAGAACGACCGAGCCTCAACCGAGCCCTCCTCGACCGCCTTGTCGTACTCAACGTCAGCGAACGCACCGGCCTCGGCCAAGCACCCAGCGTAGAGCAGCGCCGCGCACCGGATCACCTGATGCAGATACGGTCCAAACGGCAAAGCTGGCCCGGTGAGCTGCAGATGAGCGCCCAGACCGCGGTCGGCCGCGTCGATCGCACCCGCTGCTTGCCCAGCCACGCCCATCGAGGTGCCAACGGCAAAACACGCCGAGACCAGGGCTCTACCGGAGACGCGATCCAGCAGCGGCACCGCCAGCGCGATCGCCGCACCATGGCGTCCCGAACGGCCCAAGATCCGGGCTCGCTCGGCGGTAATCTGATCACGGCAGCTAGCGTCCCCGATGGCGGCTTCCGCCTCTTCGGCGACCTCCAAGGCGGCATCGGTCTGCTTGAGCGCCCAATCGAGAACACCAATCCGAGTGGTGGCCAGCAGCGCCCGTTGGACGTCGGTGGTAGCAGCCGCAACAAGTTCCCCAAGGTGCTGTTCAGCCTCCTCCGCCCGGCCCTGCAGCCAGCAAAGCTGAGCCAGCAGAAGGCCGGCCTCGAAGCCAGCACCCGCCCCAACGGCCGCGCGCGCCAACCGCTCCGCGAGCCGGAAGTCGTATCGTTGCCGGGCGGTGGAGGCCGCCGAATACATGAGGTCAGGCTGGACCGAGCCACCACCTTCAAGGCTCCAGACGGCCAGCCGGAGTGTGTCCCCGCGCCGCCGCGCGCCCACCGCTACCAGGGCTTGAGCCAACGCTCGGGCCGATACCCGGGAACGCAGCCGGGACAGGCGCGCCCGCAGCACCTCCCCATACAACGGGTGAGCCAGCCGCGCGTTGAGGCGCCGGCCATCCTGCTCGATGCGCACCAAACCCCGACGCTCAAGCGATTCCAGGTCGACCTGGTTCTGCACAACCTGAAGGAGCTCTACTTCGAGGGGCTCACCCAGAGCCAGCACCTCGAGCGTATGGCGCCCACGCTCGTCGAGCCCGCTCAGACGAGTCCCAATGATCTCCACAAGACGGGATGAAGCCGGCAGGATGCCGGCGAGCCGCCAGATCCCCTCCTCGTGGCAAAGCACCCCCGATTCAGATGCACCGAGAACGACCTCCCTGAGGAACAAGACATTGCCCTGCGTGCGCCTGTGCAAAAGGTGCACCATTGCTCCATCCACCGGCCCCCCAAGCGCGGCGGTAAGCAGCTCCTCAACCTCGTGGGCCGCGAAAGGATACAGTTCAATTCGTTCAGCAAGCTCGTCCTTCCACAGGGCAACAACCGCAGCGGGCGCTTGTTCCCCGGAGCGCAGGGTGGCGAGCACAAAGGTCTGCTCCGTGGTGGCCAGCAGCTGCGTGAGAGCGGCCGAGGGCTCATCAAGCAGATGAGCATCATCGACGAGGATGGCCACCCGTTTGCCCTGACCGCGCCCGACGATCGCATCGGCGATCCTGCGCAACACCTCCAGCAGGTCCGTGCTCGGGGTCAGGTCGGGCACGACGGACGCGAAGGCTCCGAATGGAAGCCCAGCAGCGCCTTGGGTGGCCGAGACCCTCAGTGGCACGAAGCCCCGAGTCGCCGCCAGGTCAAGGCACTCGACCGCCAGCCGGGTCTTCCCCACGCCCGCCGCCCCAGCTAAGACGATTGCACCGCGGTCCGCACGCAGCAGCGAGCTCACTCGCTTCAGCTCGGCCGCTCGCCCAACGAGTGGCCAGTTCACGTCCGGCCAGCCGGAACCCACTCCTGGATCGTCGCCGACAGCGGCCCCAAAGTCGAGCTGACGCACTACCAACACCGTTCACCGCCCGGCGTTCGGCACCACCCGCCAAGCCCTGAGGCTTATTCAGGACAACACTATCGATCTTGTAAGACCCGCCTTGAGCTGCAACGATCAGCCGTCGATCAAGATCGCGTCGGGTCGCCCGGGGGAATCGCACCCCCGGGCTCAGACAGAACCAGTTATGAGGAATTCCTCATAATCCGTTGTATGTCCCGCGCACGGTTATGTTGAGAGTTGGTCTGGTGCAATGCCACTAACTTAAGCGTTTGCCCAGCTCAGGGTGGTGTGCAAGCACCAACCAGGGACGATGGCGCCCCGGGTCGACAGCTTGAGTCGACCCTCGTTTGCAAAGGCCCAGGTAGCCCTTGCGCGCAAGCACGCCACGGCAGGGTTTTCCTGCTGAGCGCGTTTCAGGGCGGTGATCTGTTCAACATAATCGTGGCTGTCTGGTCGAAGCTTCTCGGATTGGTGTTCTGCGATCCGATCGGAGGCAGCGATGGGCAAGAAGGTGTGGT
>JBOHFK010000240.1:0-4855 GCA_050699635.1 Pseudonocardiaceae bacterium
CGCTGGGTCAACTGCCGTACCAGCGCCTCATCCAAGCCGTCTCCCGGCTCAGCCGACACATCCATCGCCACAACAGTCACAGGTGCCTCTTCCGTCTCAGGAGTTACACCGTTGAGATTACAGTCCCAATTCGTCCACCGGCGTGATCAGCGGGTGCTACCAGAACTTCGCGGGCAACCTGCGCGTGATCGACGCGCAGGCAGGCCAGCGGTGCAACCTTCTCGAGAAGCAGCTCGATTGGAACCAGGCAGGCGTGACTGGCCCCAAGGGCGGCCCGGGCGCCACTGGTCCGTCGGGTCCCGCAGGTCCGCAAGGACCAGCAAGCGAGGATCAGGTGTTCTACGAGAGCGGTCAGGCGGATGCCTTCGCGGGCGGATCGTTCGCGCTCCACAAGGCGGTGCCCGGCGGGAGCTATGTAGTACGAGCTGAAGTCGGTGTGCAGGGAAGGAGCTCAGGCGCCATCAGGTGCACCCTCAACCCCGCTCTCGGCGGACACGAGAGAACACTGTTCCTATCCCCCTCGGGCGCTTCTACCTTCGGGTCGCTGGAGTTGACGGTGGCGACCATCACCTCGGGTGAAGGCACCCTCGAGTTGATCTGCAGCAACCTGACCGACCAGCTCACGACCATGGAGGCCACCCTCCTGGCGACCAAGGTTGCCTCGGTTGGGTAGGTCATCCGGCTCGCACATGCTGAGGACGACGCTGCAGCTCGATGACGAGCTCATCGTGCAAGCGAAGATCAGTGCCGCGCGCACCGGGCGAACGCTGAGCCAGGTGATCGAGGATGCCCTCCGGCGACGACTGCCGGTGATCCTCTGCGACGTCAAGGTCCTGATATCCGCCCACAAGGAAGGCGCTGACCGCCACGACGAGTACCGGGCCTGGCTGGAGGCCGGCATTCGTGGCAACCTGGTGCCCGACGCCTACCTGGCGGCCCTGGCGATCGAGTCCGGATCAGAGTGGATCACCACAGATCGCGGCTTCGCGCGCTATCCAGGACTGCGCTTCCAGCACCCGCTTGAACCCGCATGAGGTTCTCAACCGCGCCGAGCTGATGTTGCTGGCCGGCGCTGTCTGCTGGCCAGTACACCGAACCGCCAATCGTGGTGCCGGATCCTGCCCGACGGGCCACTTCACGTAGTCGACTACGCGTGACATTCATTCGCGTGAGTGACCACGCTAGACCCACATGCCTCCCACCCGGCAGAGCAGCGAGCGCCGTGGTGATCGGGCATCAACACTCAGCGGCTGCAGCCGCAGCCTAACCAGCAGCGGCTGCCACCCCACGACGTCGGCTTCCGACGGGCAACCCTGACATCCAGGAGAACACCGTGTCCCCTCTCCGATCGTTCCGGCCGCGCCTACCATCACGAACAACCATCGTCGCGGGAACCGCCGTGCTGGCCCTCGCGATGGGTGGCACCGCATACGCGGCCATCCCCAACTCCACCACCGGCGTGATCTCCGGCTGCTACCAGACCCTCCTGGGCAACCTGCGCATCATCGACACCCAAGCCGGCCAGCGTTGCAACCTTCTCGAGAAACAACTCGACTGGAACCAGCAGGGCCCGCGCGGACCGAAGGGCGACACCGGCCCGGCAGGCCCGACTGGTCTCCAAGGCCCCGCCGGACCTGCCGGCATCCAGGGACCAGCCGGCCCCGCAGGCCTTCCAGGTCCACCGGGCCAGCCAGGCTCATCGGCCGAAGTCCAGGTGTTCTATGCGCACGGCGACGGCATTGTCTCACCGCAAAGCAATTTCAGTCTGGTCAAGACGCTTCCGGCCGGGAGCTACCTGGTGGAGGCACGGATCAGCGCCACGGCGGAAAGACCCGCTGTCGGCCCCAACAACATAAACGTTGCGTGCCGCCTGCCCACGGATCAAGCACCCTTCATCGTCGAGAGGGCCATGGTCCTGGCCCAGGCGAACGACGTCCTGTTTGCGGAGCACATGGAGCTCACGTCGGCCTTCGTGCACCCGGGCGGCGAGATCGCTCTCCGGTGCAACGCAAACGCCACCACCGGCGTGACGGCCACCCTGTTGGCAACCAGGGTGGACTCCGTCGGCTAGCCGTCGCCACAGCTGATCCACCTTCGCACGTTCCCCCCACCCCCGCATTGCACACAACTCGCCGGCTGATCACCGACAGCCGAAGCGGAGCCCGCCATGAACACGACACTGCTGACCAGGCCCGAGACCCCACTCGTCGCCCCGGACCGACAGCCCCCACCACCGATGCGCCCGACGGTTACCGGCCGCGGACCCCACCAGCGGACCCGGATCCGGTGGGCGCTGCTGGCCGCGGCCACGACCACCGCCCTGGTCGGATCTGTCGCGGCCATCCCCACCGCCAGCCCGACCGCCTCGCCCTCGACAAGGTCCTGCGTGGACTCCGGGATCCTGCCGTGTGGGGCGGCGATCGGTGACGCGTTCGGCGGGATGACGATCGACGCGGCGGCAATGAGCGAGACCGGCCAGCTGGCGACCACCGCCGCCGTGGTCGCGCACGTGCTGGGGTTCCCCGCCGACCAGATCAAACTCGCACCCGCAACCGGCATGCTGACCGGTTCCTCCGGTGAGTTCTCCTTCGCCCCAGATGATCTCACCGGCGCCGACCACTTCGCCTGGTCCTACCACGGGACCGAGCAGAACCTCGGCTACCTGAGTGTGACAACCGACCGCGGGATGATGGTGGTCGGCATCGGCGGGCAACGCACCGGCACCGTCGATGTCGCGGCGCTGCTGCCCGGGTCCACGGTGACCGGGGCGCGGTTCTGGAACACCCAGGCGCTGTTCGTCCAACCGATCGCGGCCACCACCCTGCACGGTCCCGGTTTCCTCGGCAACTCCATGATCGGGCGGATCACCAACGGCACCGTGCCCTGCGTGCAGGTCGACACCGCCGCACCGGCAACCTGCGCGTTCCACCCAGACACGAGTTCCTGGATGGAAAGCCCTCAGGGTGACTGGGCCCTGGCCGGCCAACCCACCTCCCCCACCGGCGAACCCGGCGATTGGGTCACCGCTGCTCAGGTCAACCCCGAAGGCACCTACCCCGCCCTCATGGCCACCGGCCACGACACCACGGGAGCCCCGAGCGCCGTGCCAGCCGCCGGGGGTGCCCAGCCCGAACAACGGTTGACAGCGACCAACGCCTCAGGCTGGCCAATGGAGAACTACGCGACCCTGGAGGTCTGCACCTCCACGTACCCACACCCCGACGGCGCCACCCTGACCCGAAGCCCGTCACCAGGGGTGTACTGCTATATCGGCAAGGGCGCCGCCCTCAACGACCCCCGAGGCATCGAGCGTGACGCGGCAGGTGTCTACTTGCCCGAGACCCACAATGCGCACGTTATTCTGGTTGGCTCGACCATCGTCATCGCCGCGAAGCGACCCGCCACCTCCTCGACCCCCGCGGTTATCACCAACAGCCCCCTGCTCTGGCGACCGGTCGTGAACATGCCGATCGCCAACGACTGATCACCCGAACACGTCTTGGTGGTGTTGAAGGGCTCGCTGCTGCTGGGAGTGCTGGCAGTAGTCCTGACCGGCTGCGGCGGATCGGGCGGCGACCTGCCGGACGCCGTCGGCTGGTCCTGGACCGTGGGGCCGATCGTGACAGCCGCGGACAACCCGATCGCCCAGGCGCTGCCCCGGATCGACTACCGGGGTGGACCGTTCCTGCGCAACCCACGTCTGGTCACCGTCACCTTCGCCGGCGATGGCCTGGCTGTTCGGCTCGACCGCTTCGGCGCGCTGATCACCCAGTCCAGGTGGTGGCGCGCTGTGGTCGATGCCTACTGCGCACCGGCCGGGGACTGCATCGGCCAGGGCAACCCCGCCACACCGGTACGGCTGGACGAGGTTCCGCCCGCGCGACTGCATCTTCCGGATGTCGGGACGTTGCTCGACCGGGCGACCCAGCACGACCGCCTCGGCCGGATCGACGACCAGACCCTGCTGCTGGCCTACCTCCCGCCGGGCGTCACCCTGATCGACGAGCGGGACCGGCCATACTGCACCGGCGCTGCCCGGGCGGTGCACGCCACCTTTCCCTCGGGCCGCAAGCAGATCCCGTACGCCGTGGTGGCTCGTTGCGGTGACGAGGCCGCGACCACCGCGGCGGCCAGCCACGAGATCCTGGAGGCCACCACCAATCCAGACCCGAGCCGGCCGGGATTTTCCCTCACCCCGATTGGTACCGCATTCACCTTCGCCAGTTCAGGAACCGAACCGGTCGACCCGGCATCGTCGTCCACACCGGGCCGGAACCATTCGAACTCGGCGAGCAGATCTGGGCACTGCTCGATAAGATCTCCGACTGGTCCGCCAACGCGCACCGCCGCCACTGGGCTGGTGCTGAGCAGTCCGGGCAGTTCGCCGCCGAGATACTCGCCGGGACGACCACAATGATGGTTTTCTGGCGCGGTCGCAATTCTTGCCTTCGGGTACCCAATGACCGCGATGCACGGCGATAACGCGGTCGGCGTGTCGGAACTTTTGACGCACCGGATGCATGTGCTGCCGGGAATACCGGCGCCGACGATGATGCGGCTGGCAGCGCTTTCCCCCAAGACCTGAAACACCCAGACGCACCGCACCGAGGCAACTCACGTAGTCGACTACGCGTGACGCCCACTCTGTCGAGTCGTCATTCTCTCCATCTTCCCCATATCGGGCGAGAGCTAGTGGCGCGGTGATCGAACGAACGGCCGTGCATGGGTCCTCCATCGCACCGGCCAAGACAAGTCGTCACCTCATGACACCAACCTTCCCGACGAACAACGCGGCGATCCCCAACTCCTCCGCCGACGTGATCACCGGCTGCTACCAGACATTCCTGGGCAACCT
>JBOHFK010000241.1:0-4820 GCA_050699635.1 Pseudonocardiaceae bacterium
TCCTCCGGCGCACGCACCCGAAGATCAAAGCGCACACCCGACGATCACGCCGTGACCGACACGCCCACCGCCAAGCATCACATCGTCGACCTCAACCCGCACGTCAGAGCGAGGGCTGAATGCTTACCGGTTATCGTGTAGCGGAGGTTCACTCGCGGGTTTGGCGAATTGAGGGGGTTCCCATCGAAGTAGGGCCCTCTCAAATCATTGTCTGGGTTCCTGTAGTGCGCGAGCTTGGCACCGTCGACCTGTCGTCGAGAGGTCCATGTGGGCGACTTCGCATACACGAGCAAGGCATTGTGATCTTCGGACATCTGCTGGGCGTCGTTGTTGGAGTTGTCAGAGGCGCGCCATACGACCGTGGCGACAAAATTGTCGACACCGAACACTTCATCCATGACCAACCTGGCTCGGTGTTCCTCCACGTCGTCCAGGTGCACCCAGACCGAGCCGTCGACTGACATGAGTTCCTTGATCTGCACCAACCGGTCCCGAAGCATGGTGAGCCAGACGGAGTGCTCCAGTGCGTCGTCGTAGTGCTCGAACGCCTGCCCAGTATTGAACGGTGGGTCGATGTAGACCAGCTTCACCTTGCCCTGGTACTCGCGGGCGAACTCCGGGATGTTGTTTAGGGCGTCAAGCGCATGCAGCGCGTCTCCCCGGATCAAGAGATTGTCAGTCGCGCGCCGCGAGTCCGGTGCCGTCTCGCCGACCTTGGTCACGTCATGAAGCAGGCGTACCTCGGAGACGCGGTAATCGCCCGGCTCCACCCACTCGTAGTTCTGACCCTCATGCGCGAGCAACGTTTTGTGCTTGTTTGTCCACGTCAGTTCGAGGCGGCCGGAGTAGGCGGCAGAGGTCATCGGGGCAATCTCCAGGTCGGCGGCAGATCTCGCGAGGCTACCGATCATCGGGCGCCCGATCTACGTATGGCGAGCGTTCCGTCACTTCTAGGCCGCAGATGCCCGGGCCGAGATGCGCGAGCGACACGCCGTCGTCAAGCGCAACCGCAGGCTGTGGCAGGTGGTGAAGCTGGCGCATTAGTCCACCGAGATCGCCAGCTCTGGGCGTCGAGACGCTCCGATCGTACTACACCAGAACCAAACGACGGTGCTTGCCCGGCTGACATCGATCGGGTCGGACACAGGCGGGCCCAGCCGCTTGCGGGCCTGGGTGATCCCACTGGCCGTGGGCACCGACCAGGACGCGTCCCAACACCCCCACCGCGACAACGAGCCGCTGACCTTGGTCGCGACCTCCTCGTAATCGTCCTCACCGAACAGGCACAACCCCATCGTCAGATACGCCGTCACGTGCGGCGGGAGCTTCCCATCCGAACGCTTCGCGCCGACCCCGCACGCGACAACCGCGCCGTCCACCGCATCACCGGCCACCGCCGCGATCAGCACCCCCAACGACACCTGATCCGGCCGCACCACCACACCCTCGCCCATGAGCAGCGACCGTGCCAGCCGGGCCGACAATCACCACCACGCCACGCCGAGCCCACCAAAGAAACAGCAGACCAACACCATGATCAAACTAGACTACGTGGCATTGCGGCCGGACCGGGCGTGACGGTCGTTGAAGTAATACGCTGCGCTCTCGCAGCGTGGTGCCTAAAGTGTGGGGTGGGCAGATCGCAGGTCACCTTGGTATTGCTCAGTAGATGGAGGGATGTTCCGGCACTGCTTCGCGTGCGATCACAATGCAATACCGTTGCCCGAAGTCCTTCTTCCCGGTTATAGCGGAACGACCCTCGTGGCTTCTGGGCCGCGCGTATACCTTACCCGTGCACCCTCCCCCACATACGGGTACGTCCTAACACCTTCTGAATTCACGTACAGGGGCGGGATCCTGCTGAAATGCAAGAAGGCATCCGGACCACCATCATCTTGGGCAATGAAACCATAGCCATTGTCGTCGTTGTACCACTTGACCGTTCCCGTAGCCATCTTATACCTCCGCATTATGGCGTCCCATATTAGATCGTCGGTAGGGCCCAGCAAGTTACCGCGCCGAGTGACGAGATCCACAGTCGAACGGAGGGGGAGGGAGGCGCGTGTTACCTACGGCAGGCCCCTGGCCTGCCGGCCACGCCGGCCGAGGAGTCGTAGGGGCCCCGGGATCAAGCCGTTTACTCCCGATCCGGCCGGCCCCTCCCCGGACGGAACCCGCTTCCCACGGTGACGAACCCGCCTGTGCGATCGACCTGCCGGAGGGGCCGGCCGGATCGGGACGCGCTAGGAGGCCGCTGAATTAGGGCGGTTCTGGGGACGGCTCGCTGCATGGGCGAGGCGCGAGACTGGGGGGCCAGCCGCGCGGTGGGAGCCAGGGCCGACCGGCTGGCAGGTCGGTGCGGGCGGTGAGCGGAGCGCCCGGGCTGCGGCTGGGGCTATTCAGGCTGGGTGAGGGCCGATCGAGGTGCTCGTGTGTGGTCTTGTCAGGTGGTTTGAGCTGTCAGAACCCAGACTCCTGCCGTGCGAGTGAGTCCGCGGCCGATGAGGTTACGCAGGTTAAGCCCGGCGGTGCGGCGGGTCAGCCAGGCGTGGTTCTTGGTAGTGCCGCGGTAGCGGAGTTTCAGGCGGCGGCCACCGCGGTTGGCGAGTTGGGAGACGACTCGTTCCACGTTGGGCCGGACCTTACGGTACTTCTCACGCAGTTCGGTCTTGCCAGCCCAGTCACGGCGGGCTTGGCGGAGCAGGTCGTCTCGTGGGTGCAGAACGATCTTGCGGCCGGTTTTAGACGTGGTGCATCGCGCGTGCAGCGGGCAGTCCCGGCACAGTGCACCGAAGGTCGCTACCCGGTTCTTTTCGCTGATCGGGCGGGTGTTACCGGCCGGGCAACGCACCGTGCCCGCGTGCTCGTCGACGGTGAAATCGTCGACGGTGAACCCGCCCTCAACGGGCGCCTGCAGCGGTTTCGGCTTGATCACGGCTTCGTCGGCGCCGGTATCGTCGATCGCGCCGCGCAGATCCCCGGTGCCGTAAGCGGAATCTCCGTACCACTCGCATGGGTCGCCCTCGGCGGCAAGGAACTCCTCGGCCACCGCTGGATCGGAGTTTTCCGACCCGGCGGCCTTGGTCAACTTCTCGTCGGTGATGATCCCCGTCTCGGGCTCGGCAGCCACGTGCGCCCGGTACCCGTCCCGCCGGTTCTCCGGGGACTTGCGGGTATGCCGCGCATCGGGGTCCACCGTGGACACCACCCGGTCCGGGGCGACCCCGCGGGTGATCCGCCACCTGCCATCGGTGCCATCCGAACCCTCGGCGGGCTCGACATCCTGGCCCGCCACCAGCGCCAGCAACGCCACCGCGAACTCGGCGTCGTCGTCCAACTCCAGCCCGGTCAACGCCGCCACCACCGCGTTGGCATCGTTGACCAGCGCCGACACCAGCGCTTCCTTGGCGGCCGGGTCATCCCAATCGATCCTCGGCTTGCCCGGCGCGCGGAGTAGTCATGGCCAGTGCAGACCGCCGCGATCTGCTCCGCCGCGCCCGGCACCTGCCGGCGCACCCGCCGGATCGCGGAGATCAGCTGCGTGACCGTGTCCTGGGTAGCCACCGCATCGGCCAGGATCGTGGAGTCCACCGCGCGTTTCCGGCGCCCCCGCACAATCCCGGTCTGCTCAACGACCTGCTTGACCACGTCGTTGATCCGGTGCGGCCGCTCCGATTTCGCCAGCCGACGACGCCAGTACACCAGCGTCGACGCATCAAACCCTGCATCGTCCAGCGCCATCCCGGTCGCGACCTTCCACCGCAGATCACACCGCGCCGCCTCAGCGGTCTCCCGATCTGAGAAGTCATGCAAGGTCTGCAACACCAGGATCGAGGCCATCACCGATGACGGGATCGACGGCCGCCCCTTACCCGACGGGAACAGGTCCTCGAACTCCTCATCAGCGAACAGGTCCCGGCGATGCTCAGCCAAGAACACGAACATGCTGCCCTCGGGCACCAGATGACCCACCAGAGCCTGCGCGTCCAGCAGCTCCTGGTCCATGACCTCCACACCCTGCACCGGAAGATCATCCCAGTCGAGCTGGCGCACACCGAGCAAGACGCGCCGATTATTCAGCGGCCTCCTAGCGGGCTTGACGCTGGGGGCGGCTCCGCACAATGCGCGCCTCCCTCGCCCGGGCGCAACCATTACGACGTCCATGACCGGGTCTACCGTGTCGCGCGCCAGCCGCCCGGCGCGCTCGCGGAGCGGAGCGGGAGCGAGCGCTAGCCGGAGCAAGCGGCGGCGCGTCCGGGCCGTGTCGGCCCGGACTGATCTGCGATCAGGCCCGGTCACGAGTATCCGCTATCGACCGTGGTGACCGCCCTTAATGGCATGCCAAGGGCACACGCGGGGTGTTAGCGCCGCAGGACAGGGGGATACGGAAGCTGGTATCTCGTTGCGTCGGCGAGATTGCCTCGAAGCAGGCCTGGGGTGGGTCCAGCTGGAGCACCCGACGCGCTGAACGAGCTGGACCCCTACCCTAGACCTGCTGCGCTTCGGCGCCTACGCGACGGGACACCCGCGCCTTCGGGTGACCCCACCACTTTCGTGCTCTGCCCGGCAGCAATCCCGGAGCAAGACCCGCCGGAGGCCTGAAACTCTGAGCTGGATCGGTTGCAATGCCGCTAAGTTAGGCTCGCGATCTTGAAATGTGGATCTTGATGACCCGTCGTTAGATGAGGTCATGAATTGTTCGGCGTGGCGACGGCCGAAAATGCCAGAGAATGCGTTGCGCCTCGCTATTGTTATCGCGTGGCGAAGGACTCAGAAGTTTCTCGACAATCGGGTCGACTGACCGACCATGTGGCGCTCGG
>JBOHFK010000242.1:0-4749 GCA_050699635.1 Pseudonocardiaceae bacterium
CCGGAACCCGCACACCCGAGGCGACACTCGGGCACTCACCCTGCCCACACCCCGAAAACAACCACCAAAAGATCACAAACCAGAACCGAAGATCATCTCATGCTGTTACTTGCGGAATCGGGTCTGAGCGTTCTTGTCGCGATATGGGGGCCGCTGTACTTCTTCGATACCCGGCTGGAGGACGTACTGGGGCATCAGTGGACGCTCCAATAAGACGTCCCTCGTACATGAGTGTGCCTTGGCGCGGTTCATCGCCGTTCGAGGGTTGTTCACACGCATCTTGCAGAGTCTCCCCGACGTTCCGGGCCCTGCGACGGGCCCGCTTCCCGAGCCGGACGGAATGGAGTATCGAGTGCCAGATTCGGTCCGGCCCCGGCTCCTCGACCACTCAGCCAAACGGGCTGCCGGCGATACGCCTCCACGCGCGAAGACCCGCGACAAGCCAGGCGTCACCACCGGTGCGCAACAGCGCGTCAGCTCCCTCTGGCGGCGGCTCAGGGTGCCCCCCGAGCTCGCCTTCCTCGCCTTTTTTGCCGCGGTGACCCGCTTCACGGCGATCACCCACCCGCGCGCGATCGTCTTCGATGAGGTGTACTTCCGGGAATTCGCGCTGCGATACCTCGACGGATCCTACTTCTTCGATATCCATCCGCCGCTGGGGAAGCTGCTGCTGGCCGGCTGGGCCAAGCTGTTCGGCGTCTCCGCCACGGTGAAGTCCGCAGATCCCGTGGTCGTCCTGCGTCTGCTGCCGGCCCTGGCAGGCACCGCGCTGGTGGTGGTGTTCTACCTGCTGTTGCGGGAGCTGACCGCCAGCCGGAAGGTGGCGACATTCGGTGCGGCGCTTCTGCCGCTGGACAACGCGATCCTGGTGGAGTCCCGGCTGATCCTTACCGACAGCATGCTCCTGCTGTTCGGTGTCGGTGCCCTGACCTGTTTCGTCGCGTCGCAGCGGCGCACCGGACGGGCGCACTGGATCCTGCTGACCGCCAGCGCTGTGCTGGCCGGTATGGCAGCCAGCACCAAGTGGTCGGGCATGACGGCACTGGGTGTGATCGGGCTGGTGTGGATCGCCCAGACGCTGCGGCAACGGGTCAGCTGGCGGCGCGCGATCCCCGAGGGGACCATCCTTGTCCTGGTCCCAGCCCTGCTCTATGTCGGCGTCTTCGCCATCCACTTCCAGTTGCTGACCCACACCGGCCCGGGCGATGCGTTCATGTCTGAGCGTTTCCAATCCACCCTGATCGGCAACGCCAACTACAACCCGGCCGCCAGCATGTCGTTTCCCGATCGCTTCATCGAACTCAACAAGGCGATGGATTCGGCCCAGGTCGGGCTCAGCACCAGCCATCACCCGTACAGCTCCACCTGGTTGAACTGGCCGATCCTCAAGCGCCCGGTCTATTACTGGACGACCGCCAAGGAGTACATCTACCTGCAGGGCAACCCGGTCCTGTGGTGGGGCCTGCTGGTCGGCGTGGCCGCGGTCGCGGTGGGCTGGCTGCGCAGCCCAGAGCTCTTCGCCCGGTATCGCGGCCCGATGGCCCTGCTGGCAGTCGCGTGGGCGGCCAACTTCCTGCCGTTCGCCACCATCCAGCGCCCGTTGTTTCTCTATCACTACTTCTACGCGTTGCTGTTCTGCATTGCCGCGGTCAGCATCGGGCTGGGCGTGCTGGCGGGCTGGATGACCGACGGCGAAACGTTCTGGGAGTTCCCCTCCCGGCGCTCGGCGGTGCTGTACGGGGGCATTCTCGCAGTGCTGGTGGCGGGTTTCGTCTTCTTTGCTCCGATCTCCTATGGGCTCCCGCTCAGCGATAGTGGCCTGGCCGCCCGGATCTGGCTGGATTCATGGCGTTGATCCTGCTGGTGTCGGCGCTGTTGCTCGGTGCGGCCACCGTCTGGTGGCTCCGGCTGCCGCTCTATCCCTTCGAAGCGGCCGCGCTCGCCGTCGTGATCGGCCTGTTCGGTTGGACCTGGCTGGCGTTCCTCGCCGCGCTGGTGCTGCCGTACCACCTCGCGATCCCGCTCACCGTCGGTGTCAGCAGCGGTGCCTGCGCCTGCGTCGCACTGTGGTGCTCGAGTCGGCGCGCCTGGCCGCAATGGCGCCCGCTCGAGGGCGGGCGATGGGGCTGGATCCTGTGCGGCGTCGCCAGCCTCGCCACCGCGGCGATGCTGGGCCCCCTGTTCTGGACGCACAGCCTCTTATCCGACTCGACGGGGGTGTACTCCGCCGGGTCAACCTGGGCTGACTTCGGGCTGCACGCCTCGATCATCACCCATTTCGCGGCGTTCGACCGGATACCGCTGGACCTGCCGGTCGCGAGCGGGGCGAAAATCACCTACCCGTTCCTCGTCGACTACCTGTCGGCCCTCTACGTGCGCGGTGGCTGGAGCCTGCACCTCAGCCTCTTCCTGCCCGGTGTCCTGCTTTCGCTGGCCATCTGCCAGCTGCTGCTGTCATTCAGTCTGCGGCTGTTCGGCTCCATCGGCGCGGCCGTCACCGGCCTCGCGTTGGTCTTGCTGACCGGGTCAGCCGCGGGGCTGCGCCTGGCCTTCGCCGACTGGCGGCAGAGCGGCCGGAGCCTGCCGGACTTCCTCTCCGACCTCCCACATGACTACACCACGCTCAGTGAGCAGAACGAGAACGTCGCCGGCCTCGTCGCGCATGCTCTGCTGCCGGAGCGCGCGATCCTGTTCGGCCTCAGCGTCGGGCTCACCGTGCTGATCCTGCTCCACAGTGCCCGCCACACCGATGCCCGGCACACCGGCAACCGGCGGTTCCTGCTGGTCGGCGGGGTGCTGATCGGTCTGCTGCCGCTGGCCCACGCGCACACCTTCATGGTGTGCGGGGCGGTGCTGGTCGCCCTGGCGGCGGAGGCCACCCTGCGGCAGCGCCGGCCGCCGTGGGGCCACCTGACCGCGGGCGGGCTTGCCCTAGTCCTGGCCGCGCCGCAGTTGGCGTGGCAACAGCTGGCCAATGGCGGCGGCACCGGAGGACGGTGGCGGCTCGGGTGGGCGCAGCGTGAGGGCGAGTCGATCTGGGCCTTCTGGTGGACCAACTTCGGCCTGATGGGCATCTTCTTCGTCGTTTTACCGTTCCTGCTGCCGCGTCGGGAGTGGCGGCACTACCTGGTGTGGTACCTGCCCTTCCTGGCGATCCTCGTCGTGACCCAGGTATATGTGTTCCAGCCGTTCGAGTTCGACAACCTCAAGCTGATCTACTACGTCTACCTGATGGCCGGCCTGTTCGCCGGCTTCCTCGCGGTCCAGATATGCCGGATGAGCCGGTGGAATCTCGTGGCGGTGGTGCCGGTCGGGCTCATCGTGGCGATCCCGGGCCTGCTTTCCCTCACTCATGAGTTCCAGCTGCGCGACCAGTTCGCCTCCACCGCCGACGTGGCACTCGCCGGCTGGGTCCGCACCCACACCGCACCCGGCGACGTGTTCATCGGCGCCGACCGGCCTGGCCAACCGGTCGCGACGCTAGCGGGGCGGCCGATCGTCCTGGGCTATACGGGCTGGCTGTTCAGCTACAACCTGCCGTACGGGGATCGGGTGGCCGCGGTCCGCGCCGCCCTCCAGGGGCATATCGACGACCCGATGGTGCGCAAGTTCGACCCCCATTACCTCCTTGTCGCCGAGTACGAGGACAAGTCCTGGACCATCGACCGGAACTCGCTTGCCAAGCTCCCGATCGCCTACCACAACTCGGCATGGACGGTCTACCGACTGACAGCCGCCCGGAATCCCCGGGTCCAGCCTGGGGGGGCGTGACACCGGTTCGATGCTGGCGATCCCGTATCTTCTGCTCTCATTCCTGGCCGCCCTGGTCATCGTCCAACGCCTATTCCCCGAGTTCCCTGTCCTCGTACGGTTCGTGGGGGCATTCGCCGTCAGTATCGTCCTGACCGGCTGGGTGAACTTCAGTGCGGCATGGCTGATATACAGCCTGGGCCGCGACGATGCGACCTACTACGGCGCGTTCGTCGCCATGCTGGTCAACGCGGTAATCGTCGCCGTGGCGTGGCGTGAGTTGCGACCGGCTTCTTTCCGTGTCCGGCCGCTGGAGCTGCTCGGCGCGGGCGCCGCGCTGGCGTTGTCCTTCTGGGTGATCGAACAGCGCCTCTCCGGCGATCCCCTGAAGGTCGCGAGCAACACGTGGGCCGACACCGCATTACACATCGGCATCGCGCGGTCCTTCTCCCAGGGCGACAACTTCCCGCCGGTGCCGCCGATCTTCTCCGGTGAGACAATCCGCTACCATTTCGGGTTCGACTTCTACGCCGGTGCGCTGGAGCGTGTGGGGCTCCCGATCGAGTGGGCGTTCAATCTGCCCGGTGCTCTCGGGTTCAGTGCGATTATGGTGCTCGTCTTCGCCTTGGCCCACCACCTCTGGCAGCGGGTGTCTATCGGCATCGTCGCCGTGATCCTGTTCGTCACCAACGGCTCCCTGGCGTTCCTTCGCTACTTCGACGACTATCCGTCGGTGATCGAGGCCCTCAAGCCGCACAACTGGTGGAATCACGACCGGTACTTGGCAGCCGCCCCGTACCAGTCGGACGAGCGGATCTCCATTTTCTGGACCCTGAACCCCTACCTTAACCAGACTCACCTCATCGTCTCGATGGTAAACATTCAGCCCGTTTTGGATGGCAGGCGTGATGGCCGGTCGGCCGGTTGGGCGTCCGGTGGTGTGCGCTGTGGGAGGCTGGGTCAGGTCGGCGCGGATTGCGGGGGCGTCCAGGGGTGGCC
>JBOHFK010000243.1:0-4709 GCA_050699635.1 Pseudonocardiaceae bacterium
CAGCGCCCAGCCTGCTGCCGGGGGAACTGGTTCGCCGCCGGCGATCCAGCCTCGGGCGGGTACCGCATCCTCATCGGCCAGGCACAACACCACGTGCGGATCACGCACCGGTGCACCGTCGAAGCGTCGTACCCGTTCGCCGGACCCACCGAGGTCCTCGGCGACGAACACGCTGCGGTGCCATCCGGCCAGCCCGGCGACGATCTCGGTGGCCCCCGCACCCGGTGCCGTCAACACGGCGACCGCCCGATGGGCCCGGCAGACGTTGAGCGCGGGTCGCAGGGATCTGCCGTGTGCGGAGACTACGGCGACGTCGTCCCAGGACCGGCCCAGCAACGCGAACGCCCGCGCCACACTGGAGCGCGCGGGCAGCACCACGGGCCGCCGACCACGTTCGCGCAGCGCCCGCACGATGCCGAACAACCCCGGATCGCCGCTGGCCAGCACGACGGCCGGCGACTCGTCCGGCACCTCGTCCAGCTGGCCCGGACCGAGCACCCTGGCGCTGACCGGCACCGGCACAGCGGCGAGCTGGTGCGGGGCGCCGACCACGACGCGCGCCCCTGCCAGGGCCTGAGCCGCGCCGGGCGGCAACGGCAGACCATCCAGGCCGACGACGGTCAGGGTCACGGCACCGTGCTCAATTCACACCAGTCCGGGCTCATTCACACCAGTCCGGCTCGGTGGCGGCCACCACCCGCTGGCCGGTGAAATCGACCATCGCCACCTTGGTCTGCAGGGCCGCGCCGACATCGGCGCTGAACCGGCGCAGCGTGTCGGCCACCCGGGCGCACACGTCGTCACCGCAGGCGCGCAGCAGACCCCCGGCCTCCCAGATCTCATAGGCCCGCCGGGCGGTGGGGGCGGCGCGGATCTCGGCGATGTCCGCAGGTGCTCCACCGTGCGCGGTGGTGATCTCCGCCAGCAGGCCGGTGTCCACTTTGGATCGGGTGTAGTGGGTCATCAGGACCCCGGAGGCGAGCTTGGTCAGCTTGCCGATCATGCCGACGAACACCACCTCGGTCAGACCGTGCTCCACCGCTTTGCGCAGGGCAGCCCCGGTGAAGTCGCCGACCTCCACGAACGCCACTTCCGGCAGGTGCGGCAGCAGCCGCATCGCGCCCCGCTCGGTGCGCCCCCCGGTGGCCAGCACCAGCGTGGTGATGTGCTGCGCGGCCATCACCGCCACCGCCTGCTCGACCGAGGCCCGCCAGGAGGCGGTGGAGAACGGGCGGACGATGCCAGTGGTGCCCAGGATGGAGATCCCGCCCTCGATACCCAATCGGCGGTTGGTGGTCTTGCGCGCCATCCGTTCCCCACCGGGCACGCTGATCGTCACATCAACACCTCGCCCCCCGGATGCCTCCCACACCGCGTGGGTGATCATCTGCCGGGGTACCGGGTTGATCGCCGGCTCCCCGACGGGCAGCCCCAGCCCGGGGCGGGTTACCACCCCCACCCCCTCGCCACCGTGCAAGACGACTTCGCCGTCGTCGCGCCAGGTGACGGTGACGGTCAGGTGCGCGCCGTGGGTGACGTCGGGGTCGTCGCCGGCGTCTTTGACCACCACGGCGGTGGCGGTGCCCCGTTGGCGACGCAGCGAGTGCACCGTGAACTCATGCCGATCGCCGGACGGGAACGGGATGTTCACGCTGCGCAACAGGGTGCCGCCCAGCGCTGCCACTGCGGCCTTGGCCGCTGCCGCCGAGCAGGCACCGGTGCTGAACCCGGTGCGCAGCGCGTGCGGGCGCTCCTTCGCGGTCCGCGGGAGATCCGGCTCGCGCAGCGGCGGGCCCGTCACAGCTGCGCTCCCCGGCCGTTGCGAACCGGCAGGACCACCACCGTCGACAGGTAGGCCGCAGTGCCGGTCTGGGCCAACGGGGTGATCCGCTCGTCGGGGGTACCGAGGTGCTCGGCGCACCAGGCCCGATCCAGCGCGCCGGCGCCGGCGAGGTGTTCCCGAAGCTGCGCCAAGCGGGGGCCGCCCTTGTAAGCAACTACCGTCCCGCCAGCGTGGAGTGCGGCGTCCAGCGCGTCGTTCGCAATCGCGAGGTCGCGGGACAGTGGGAGCAGGGTGAGCGACTCGGACCCCTCGACCAGGGTCAGGCCGGCGGCGCTGGCGGCGGCCTGCATTGCGGTGATGCCGGGGATGGTGCGGATTAGGACGCTGGGCAGCAGCTCGCGCACGGTCTGGGCGAGGTAGCTGAACGTGGAGTACACCGACGGGTCACCGAGGGTGGCGAAGACCGCGGTGCCGCCGTGCTCACGCAGATAGGCCACCACCCGTGCCGCCGCGGCATCCCAGCAGGCGTGGCGCCGTCGCTGCGACCCGTCGACGTCGTCGTTAAGGGCGAACACCAGCCGTTCGAGCCGGTCATGGGTCAGGTGCGCCCGAACCACGGTCTCGGCTCGACCCGCGATGTCGGGGGCCGTCACGGGCACGAACACCCGGCCTGCGGTGGACAACTCCCGTACCGCGGCAACGGTGAGCAGGTCCGGGTCCCCCGGACCCACCCCGATCCCGATCAACTCCACGGTCTGAGTGTGGCCCGATGAGCGTGACCTGTCACGGCATGCCCTTCACACAATTCGCTACGAAACGTGCCACCACCGCGGGATGCGCAGCGGGGTGGGTATGCAGGAACGATGCGTGTACCCCGCCCTGGATGAAGCCCTCGGGCTGCGCGCCTGTCCAGGCCCAGGCGGGTCGGCCCGCACGGGGCGTGACGGTGGTGCGGTGGAATTCGTGACCGGTCACCCGGGCGCCCTCCTGGTGCAGCACCGAGTCGCGCACCGCGACGGCGTCGCGGTAGCCCAGCACCAGTTGCCCGGTCATCGTCGCCTCGGCGTCGAGCACCCCACACATCGGGGCGCCGTTCATAGAGCGGCTCAGGTACAGCAGCCCACCGCATTCGGCGTGAATTGGCGCACCACGACGGGCCAGGGCAGCAACTGCGGCGCGCAATGCCACATTGGCCGACAGCGCCTCGGTATGGCACTCCGGGAACCCGCCGGGCAGCACCAGGCCCGCCGTGCCGAGCGGTAGCGACTCGTCGATCAGCGGATCGAAGGCGGCGACCGCCCCGCCGCAGGCGGCGAGCAGCTCGGCATGCTCGGCGTAGCCGAAGGTGAATGCCGGACCACCGGCCACCGCGACCACCGGTTCGCCCGGGTTACCCGTGACCTCGGCATCGGGTTCCCACCGCGGCCCAGGCGGCGCGGCACTCGCCAGTGACAGCACCGCGTCCAGATCGACCTGCGCAGTCACCGCGTCGGCCCAGCGCCGCACCACACTCGCTGCGGTGGCATGTTCCGCGGCGGTGACCAGACCCAGATGCCGCGACGGCACCGCCAGCGCGTCATCCCGGCGCAACCCGCCGAGCACCGGCAGGCCCACCTCGTCGCACGCCTGCCGGCACACCTGCTCGTGGCGCGCGGAGCCGACCTGGTTAAGCACCACCCCGGCGATCCGGACGCCAGCGTCGAAGGACTGGAACCCGTGCAGCAGGGCCGCGAGGCTGCGGCCCTGGCCACGCACATCGACGACCAGCAGCACCGGAGCCCCCAGCAGGGCCGCGACGTGCGCCGTCGAGCCGTGGCCCACCGTCCCGGTGCGGCCGTCGAACAGGCCCATCACACCCTCGACGATCGCGAGCTGCGCCCCAGCGGCGCCGTGCGCAGCCAGCGGGGCGATGCGCTGCTCGCCCACCAGCACCGGATCAAGGTTGCGGCCAGGGCGCCCGGTAGCCAACGCATGGTATCCAGGGTCGATATAGTCCGGGCCGACCTTGAACCCGGCCACTGTGGTGCCCCGCCGCCGCAGCGCCGCCATCAGACCGGTGGCGACGGTGGTCTTGCCGGCGCCCGACGCGGGCGCGGAGATGAGCACCTGTGAGTGGCGATGCGAGCCAGAGCGAACCGTCATGTGTGACCTACTCGCGAGCTGAAACGCTGGCACGCATCACAATGCGTGGGTTGAGGCGGGCGAGTCCTGGCTTGGTTGACCAGTGATCGTGATTGGCTTTTCAATGAGATGCGGCTCGGGGTCAGAACCAACTGGGGCGAACCACGGAGCATGTGCAGGCGCATCCGGGCACAGGGTCCACTTCCGGCCGACCCGGTCGATGCCTATCGGGTACACGGTCAGCGCACCGTCGGCCTCGATGTGCAAACGGAGGAAATGTTTGAGATCCTGATGGTGCTGGGCTGCGTACCCCTCTGTTCCGTGCAAGCCAAAGCAGTTGGTGGTCCAGAGGTAGGCCGACATCCCCACCATTCCTCCGATACCACCCACCAGGAAGAGCAAGCTGAGGAACGCGGCCAAAGACCACACGCCCCGAAGCCCGAATGCAGCCGACAGCCAAGAGGCGGCGATCATGACCCCGGCCGCGCCCGCGACTTGCAGCGTCGAATGGACCATCCCCAACAGGAATCGGCGGACGCCACGGGCGTCATGGGCGAAGCGCACCATCCCGACCACGAACACGATCGCGAACAGAACGAGAAGAAAGAACGCCGGGCTCTCCCACACAATGCGAAGCAAGTCGCCGGGGCCCAGCGCGACGTGGCGATCTCCAAGGTGCAACCCCAGCATCAAAGCCAACAACAACTGGACGGCGCCGAACACCCCGGAAAGGGGAAGGTTGTAGGGCGCGAGCAGCCAGATCCGCTTCCTCAACCGTTTCGATACATCCGGTGACGGATAGGTG
>JBOHFK010000244.1:0-4665 GCA_050699635.1 Pseudonocardiaceae bacterium
GGGTTCCCGCTTGTGCAAGCCGCCGTTGTGGCCGCTGAGGATCAGCGGGGCCGGTGCGGATCCAGGCGTCCACAGGACGCCGGGGATCTCGCCGAGGGTGAATTCGCGTTCGAGGACGCCGTCGTCGAGGCGCTGTTCAGAAGTGAATCGCATGGTCGTGCCTTTCGGGAGTGCTCTTGAACGGCGCTCCCGGACGACCTATCGTCCGACCGTGACCCCGGAGGGGAGCACCCATGCCGATACTGCGTTCACGGGTACCACCTCCTCGTTCTCTCGCACGGCCTCCGGAAAAGTAGCAGTGGTCGCGCGCGCACGTCCCGGTGGATGCCTGGCCCACGATGAGCAAGGCCCGCCGCGGCGAGCACGCCCGCCAAGCCCACCAAGGCCAGGCCGCCACGGACGACCAGGCCACCGCGCGACCGATCGCACCCGTCGCCGAGCCCGCCGCCGGCAAGGGCCGCTGGGCACGCCGACCACCCGACCCGGGCTGATGATCACCAGCGGCGGCTACCAAGGCAAGACCGAGACCGCCTGCGAGATCGCCGCCGCGTTCGAGGACGCCTGGCTGGCGCTGCACCACCAGCTCAACCCCCACGCCCTGCCCGGCACCCGGGACCTGCACGCCCCGGTCGCCTACGTCCAGACCCCGGTCACCGGGCAGGCCAAGGCCTCCGCGAACAGTCGACTACCCCAGTTTCCCGTGCAGCCGGCGCCACCTCACACGCCCGGGATCTGAAACCGCGCAAGAGATCGCCGACGTCGTCGCTCTGGTCGTCTCACCGCGCTCGGCGAGCACCACGGGGCAGATTCCGTCGTTGACTCCGGCTGACTCGAGGCGGTCTGAGCAGGCGCGGATGGACGCTTCTTGCGATGATCAGCTCAAGGCGAGGGAGCCGGCGACGGTGAGCAATGCCACCCCGGTCACCGCGTCGACCCCGCTGCGCATGCGCGGCCGGGCGAGTAGGCGATGCACCTGCGCGAGGATCGCGAGCAGCAGTCCGTACCAGAATGCCGCGACCACGATGGTCGTGCCGCCGAGCAGCAGGGTGGTCGCGCTGACTCCGCTGTCCCAGGTGAGGAAATGCGGTACCACGCCGAGGAAGAACAGCAGCGCCTTGGGGTTGAGCAGATTGGTGAGGGCACCGTCCCGGTAGGCCCGCTCACCACCGCCGGCCGCCGGCATGGCCGGTCGGTCACGGCCGGCTGGGTGCCGCCGCGTCCGGCGCCAGGCCAGCAACGCGGCCATTCCGAGCCCGGCGAGGTAGGCCGTCCCGACCAACCGCAGTGCGGTCAGCAGGCCAGGATGTGCGGCGACGACAGCCGACAGGCCGGCAGCGGCGAGGCAACCGTGGGTGAGCAGCCCGGTGAGCACACCGGCCGCGGCGGCCGCACCAGCCCGGGTGCTGCGCAGCCCGTGCCGCAGCACGACCGCGAAATCGGGCCCCGGCAACGCCAGCGCGACGGTCAGAACGGCGACGAAAGCGAGCCAACGGTCGACGGTCACATCGCTGACACTCCGCCATTACTACGGCAGATGGCAAGCAAGGGCGTAGAATATTCGGCACAATACCCGTCATGGCGGATCTGGATTCAGTTGACTGGCAACTGCTGGCACTCTTGCAGAACGACGCGTCAGTGACCAACGCCTGGCTCGCATCCCAGGTCGGGTTGGCGCCGTCCAGCTGCCTGGAGCGGGTGCGGCGGCTGCGGCGGCTCGGCGTGATCACCGGCATCCGAGCCGTGGTCGAGCCGGCCGCGCTCGGCCGGCCGCTGCAGGCGATGCTCGCCGTGCAGCTGCGCCCGCACTCCCGGGAACTGGTGGATCGCTTCACCCGCGCTGCCCTCGCTCTACCCGAGACGTTGGCGCTCTACAACGTCAGCGGGCCGGAGGACTACTTCCTGCACGTCGCGGTCGCCGACAGCCGCCATCTGCAACGGATCATCGTCGACCACCTGGCGACCAGGCCCGAGGTCGGTCACTGTCAGACCCATCTCGTCTTCGACCGGCCGATCACCGCGCCGGTGCGTCCGGTGGTGGAGCGGACCTGACGGTGAGTGCGGGCATATCGTGCACCACGTTGCGACACGGTGGGCAGGAGGGCACGACACGCGGGGCAGGGGGGCGCGACACGCGGGGCAGGGGGCCGGCTTGGGTTCGCCTTCCGCTGGCGTTCGGTGTATCACGGGATGACTGGGATGTCCCTACCTGACAACGACCTCCGAGCAAAGGACAAGGCGTGACCGTGACGACATCGGTGGCGCACCGAGCCCCGGTTGCCGACGGCTCGTTTCTGCTGGGATCTGCGCAGCAACTGCGCCGGGACGTGCTGGGGGCCGCTGAGCAGGCCTTTCGCCAGTACGGCGACGTCGTGGAGTTCCGGGCCGGGCCGCCCGGGATGCGGGTGAAGATGTACATGCTGTTCCACCCGGATGCCGCGCACCGGGTGCTGGCCGGCGCTGCGGGCAACTACCGCAAGGACAACATCTTCTACGGCGAGGTCCGAGGTGCGTTCGGTGATGGCCTGCTGACCAGCCAGGACGACGACTGGCTACGGCAGAAGCGCTTCCTCCAGCCGCTGTTCACGCACCGCCGGATAAGCGGGTATGCCGAGGCAATGGGTGAGGAGGTCGCGGATCTGCTGGCCAACTGGCATTCGCGGCGGCCGCACGCGGTCGACCTGCACGAGGAGATGACCCGGCTGACGATGCGGATCGTCGGCCGCATTCTGTTCGGGGATGACGTCAGCCGGGCGCTGTTAGCGGTGCGGCAGTCGTTCGAGCCGCTCGGCGAAGCGGTACGCCGGCGCTCTTTCTCGCCGGTACGGCTGCCACGGAGCTGGCCCACGCCGGTCAACCGGCGCCTGGTCACGGCACAGAAAGCCCTCTATGGCGTGTGCGACGAGATCATCGCCCGCCGGCGCGCGGCCAGTGATCGCGGCACCGACCTGCTCGGCCTGTTGCTCGATGCGCGCGACCAAGGCCACGCACTGTCCGATTCCGAGGTGCGCGACCAGGTCCTGATCTTCCTGCTGGCCGGCCACGAAACCACCTCGACCGCGCTGACGTTCGCGCTGCACCTGCTCGGTCAGCACCCGGATCTACAGCGCCAGATCCGGGCCGAGGCTGACGCGCTCGGCGGGATGCCCACCGCGGCGGACGCTCCGGCGCTGGTGCAGACCACGATGGCGCTCAAGGAGGCGATGCGGCTGTACCCCTCGGCCCCGATGCTCGGCCGGCGAGCCGTCACTGACGACGAGATCTGCGGCTACCGCATCCCGGCAGGCTCCGATGTCGTGCTGGTGCCGTGGGTCATCCACCGGCATCCGCAGTTCTGGGATGAGCCCACCCGATTCGAGCCGCAGCGCTTCACCCCTGAGCGGGACAAGGGCCGCCACCGGTACGCCTGGATGCCCTTCGGTGGTGGCCCGCGCGGCTGCATCGGCCAGCACTTCTCGATGCTCGAGGCGAGCATCGCCTTGGCCTCGCTCGTCCGCGAGTTCGAGTTCGAGACACCGTCCGGCGAGCCCCGCTACACCAATCACATCACGCTGCGCCCGACCCACGCAGTGACAAGCCGGCTGACCCCGCGACGACACTAGCGTTGCACACGGGCGGGGCTGGAGGCCTGGGCCCAGAAGCGTTGCGGGATCCGGCCGGCCAGCCGGGCGTGACGGCCGGCCTGTACGGCCAGGCGCATCGCGTCGGCCATCCTGGGGTGGGTCCTCGGCGCGGGTCACCCGCGGTGGCCAGCAGCACCGCGTTGCAACCCAGCTCCATCGCCTGGGCCGCCTCCGAAGCGGTGCCGATACCAGCATCAAGGATGACCGGCACCGGCGCCTGGGCCACGATCATCTCGATGTTGTGCGGGTTGCGGATACCCAAGCCGGTGCCGATCGGTGCGCCCAGCGGCATCACCGCGGCGCATCCGACGTCGGCGAGGCGGCGGGCCAGCACCGGGTCGTCGTTGGTGTAGGGCAGCACAGGCGGCGAACGGTATCGGCGTTCTGACGCTCTGGTGGGATATGATAATCGGCCCGGCTCGAGCGGCGTGCAGATCTTCACAGTCCAGCCGCAGCCAACGCGATGACGTTCGGTAATTCGATTCCTGTAGTTGCCACGACCGAGTCCCCGCAAGCAATCGTCCTCTACGCGCCGGACCTGCAGAACATCGGGAGCATCGACAACACGAGCTCCAAGGCCACGATCCGAATTCTCGTCAACGGCTGGCGGTCCACCCCTGGAGCGCGCTTCTCATTTCTGGCTCCGACGTCAACATCTCCTCTGGCCATGCCCGGCAGCCCTCCGCCGTCCACGTCGACTAAGGGGGGCCGCGAAGGCGGCGATGAATACCCTCACCAAAGCGTTATCAGATTCGGGTCAGCGGAGTTCGGCCCGCAGGCAGCGGGTCAACACCGTCTCCCCGGGGCCGGTGCGCACGGCGTGGTGGACCGACGAGGGAGGCGCGGCGCATGAGGAGCACGTCAGGGATGACCACAAGTCGGCATAAGGGCATTAGATTGCCGATCGTAGGTGTGTGGTCAGTCGAATTCGCCAGCACGGACGCCGGTGATGAAGACAGCGCTTGGGGCCGATCGATGACACTTCTTGTTAACCTAAGTCATTCATAATGGCACCCCTTGTTCACAATGGTTGCCGAGCTGGAGT
>JBOHFK010000245.1:0-4658 GCA_050699635.1 Pseudonocardiaceae bacterium
CCCCACGACTGTCGTGGGGCGACCTCTTGCTATCCTGCTAGTTCACATCGCCAGCTCGGCTGGCTCCTCCTGCCACGGAGAGTCCGTGGCCGAACAGTCCACAGGAGGTGAATGTTTGTCATGCGTCGCTACGAGATGATGGTCATTCTCGATCCGCAACTTGACGAGCGCACCGTTGTTCCCTCGCTGGATCAGTTCCTCAGCGTGGTCAAGACACAGGGCGGCAGCGTCGAGAAGGTCGACGTCTGGGGCAAACGCCGGTTGTCCTATGAGATCAACAAACACAGCGAGGGCATCTACGCGGTGCTCGACATGTCGTGTACCTCGGCTACGGTGGCAGAGCTCGATCGGCAGCTCTCGCTCAGTGAGTCAGTGCTGCGGACCAAGGTGCTGCGGCGGGACACGAGGAAGGGCTGACGTGGCGGGCGAAACCGTAATCACGGTGGTCGGAAACCTGACCGCCGATCCGGAGCTGAGGTTCACCCCCTCCGGGGCGGCGGTGGCCAACTTCACGGTGGCCTCCACGCCGCGCACCTTCGACCGGCAAAGCGGCGAGTGGAAGGACGGCGAGGCGCTGTTCCTGCGCTGCAACATCTGGCGGCAAGCGGCGGAGAACACCGCTGAATCGCTGACCCGCGGCATGCGAGTGATCGTCAGCGGACGGTTGCGTCAGCGCTCGTTCGAGACCCGGGAAGGCGAGAAGCGCACCGTGATGGAGATGGAGGTCGACGAGGTCGGTCCTTCATTGCGTTATGCCACCGCCAAGGTCAACAAGGCTTCCCGGCAGAGTGGTGCGTCGGGTAGCGGTGGCTACGGCTCCTCCGGTGGGGCTGCCGATGATCCATGGAGCTCGGCGCCGCAGGCGGCGGCACCAGCCGGATCGGGAAACGGTGCCGGCGGCTACGACGACGAACCACCATTCTGATCTTGGTAATCTTGTAGCTCACTTACCTTCAGGCGCGACCAATCAGGAGTATTGCAGTCATGGCCAAGCCGCCCGTGCGCAAGCCGAAGAAGAAGATTTGCATCTTTTGCAAGGACAAAGGTGCCCGTATCGACTACAAGGACACCGGGATGCTGCGGAAGTACATCTCCGACCGTGGCAAGATCCGGGCTCGCCGGGTTACCGGTAACTGCAGCCAGCATCAACGAGACGTCGCGATCGCGGTGAAGAACGCGCGTGAAGTCGCGCTGCTGCCCTACACCTCGACCGCACGCTAGACATCGAGGAGGCGAACCAGATGAAGATCATCCTCACTGCTGATGTTCCGAAGCTCGGCGGCCCCGGCGATCTCGTGCAGGTCAAGGATGGCTACGCCCGCAACTATCTGCTGCCGCAGCGCATGGCGATCCTGGCCACCAAGGGCGCCGAGAAGCAGGTGGCCACGATCCGCCGGGCCCAGCAGACTCGGCAGATCCGCGATCTCGACCACGCCCGGCAAATCGCCGGTTCCCTCTCCACCCTGGGAACCGTGTCCGTGACGGCGAAAGCGGCCCGCTCCGGCGGCAAGCTGTTCGGTTCGGTCACGGTGGCCGACGTGTTGGCCGCGGTCCGGTCCGCGGATGGCCCCCTGCTGGACAAGCGCTCGGCCGATATCGCAGGCCCGGTCAAGTCCGTCGGCACCTACCAGATGACCGTCCGGCTGCACCCCGACGTCACCGTAACCGTCCCCTTCGAGGTCACCACCGCCAGCTGAGCCGGCACCTGACTGCCCTCTTCTTCCCGAACTCGACAGCAGGGCTATTCGATCAAGGTTCTGACAGCCCTGCTGTCGAGTTCGGGAGCCTGAGTGCAAAGCTCACTGTGATTACCGCCGCCGACGCTGGCTGGTGTGCCCGGACCCCGATCGGGCTCGCGGTGCTGCGTTACCAGGAGTGCCAGGCTCTGTTACGAGGATCGGCGACTTCGCCACGACGTCCGGACTGCCGCCCGCGTCCTCCTGGCCACGCCGCCCGAATTTTACCGTCTGGTGCACGTGTTGGCCGACGGCATGGCTGGTCGGCCGCCCAATAGGCGACTGGCAGGATGGTGAACTATAATTCTGGTCCATGAGCACGATCCCGCTGTCCGAAGCGAAGGCCCGACTCTCCGAGATTGCCGACGAGGTCGGGCGTACTCATGAGCGCGTCCACATCACTCGCAACGGGCGGGAATACGTCGTCCTGCTCGCCGCAGAGGACCTCGAATCCATTGAGGCGACCCTTGAGCTACTTACTGATCCACAGGCCCAGGAGCGCATCGCCGCTGGCGAAGCCGACTTCGCTCGTGGTGATGTCCTCGACGAACAGCAGGTACGAGCCCTCATTGATCAGCGACACCGGACCCGACTGGAGTGACCTACCGAGTACAGGTCGCCCGCACCGCAGCACGCCAGCTCACTGAACAACTACCGGAGGCCGTCGCCCCGGCATGCGTGGAATTCCTCTACGGGCCACTGGCGGCGAACCCCCACCGCGTAGGAGCGCCGTTGCGGAAACCTTTTGAGGACTGTTGGCGCGCTCGCCGCGGTCTGTACCGAGTCCGGTACACCATCGACGATGGCACCCAGACCGTCCAGGTTCTGGACATCAGCCACCGGCGGGACGCCTACCGCCACCGGTGATGCAGTGGAGAGTCGAGGTCTGGGCCGTCCCGGCTCCGATCCTCGCACTCATCCTCGGCGGGTAAGAATCGGCGAGGGACCACCAACTGGTCCGTCAGCGTAGCGGGTCAAGCCAGCGCAGCCCGGGGAATCGGGAGAAGTCCGGATCGGCCGAGCACAGCTGTGCGCCGTGCTCAATCGCCAGCGCCGCTAGGTGTGCGTCGGTGGTCAGGTTGCCCGCTGTACCGATCCGGATGATCAGATCACGCAGGATCGCGGCATGGCGCTCCGTCGGGTGCACGACGACGGTGCACGGCTGGGACAGCCAGGAATCGATCAGGTCGAGTGCTTGTGCGGCGGACAACGGGTTCGGGTAGACGGCCGGCCGTGTACTGATCCGGAGAAAGCCCAGCAGAACAACCCACGGCAGGGCGATCGTCTCGGTGCCGGAGAGTTGATCCTCCAGCCACGGACGAGCAGCGGTGTGCCGGGATGAGTCCGCGTTGTATGCGTAGAGCAGCAGGTTGACGTCGAGCAGCTTCACTTGCCGAGCTCAAGCCTTCGGAGGATTTCCTCGTCCTCCAGCTCAGCGGCGACCTGCAGCGCTTTGTCCAGGTTGATTCCAGGCCGAACGCCGAGATGATGCGGGCGGACCCGAAATCGACGAGGCTGGGGTGTACCAGCAGTCAGACCGGCCCGCAGCGCACAATTCACCGCTTCCTTGAACGACACTCCGCGCTCTTGCACAACGTGGCGGAGCATCGCGGCGACGTCATCATCGAGCGTGAGTGTGGTGCGCATCAACACATCATACGCGCAGACATCGTGATGCTCAACGATCAGCCGGCAGGGCCGGTGTCCGGCAACTCGTAGCTGACAGTCACCGGCGGCGGCGGAAACAGGTAGACAGCAGGTAGTCGATTACGCGTGACTGGCGTGGCGGACTCGCACAGGCTGAGTCTGCAACGTATCGCCCGGTCGTTCCGCACTCTCATATGCGTGAGCGAACACCGGGCGCCAGGAGGACGTCATGATCGCAGAAGCAGCGGGAACGGATATCACGGCACATACCGATGTGCCACTTTTCGACATTCTCGATCCGGCGTTCCGGGTCGACTCTCCTGAGGTCAGGGCTGCCGCGAACGCTGAGTGGTGGGCTCGGACCCCGATCGGAATAGCAGTGCTGCGCTACCAGGAATGCCAGGCACTGCTGCGGGACCGCCGCTTGCGCCATGGAAGCCTGGTTGCACTGGCCGCCGCGGGTGTCACGTCCGGCCCGTTCTTCGACTGGATGCGCACGATCTTGCTCAACCTCGAGGGAGAGCCCCACCAGCGGCAACGGCGCCTGGTCAGCGCGGCGTTCACCCAGCGCAGCGTCGATGTGTTGCGGCCGTTCATGCGGGCCAAGGCCCACGAGCTGATCGACGGGTTCGCCGGCGACGGCCGCTGCGAGTTCATGACGGCCTTCGCCGACCCCTACCCGGCCTGGGTGATCGCCGAACTGCTCGGAATCCCCGCGGAGCGCTTCGACGCCTTCCTCGGCTGGGCCACCGACATGGGGCTCGGTTTCAGCCGGACGGCCGCAGCCGAGCAGGACCGCATCGACGCGGCCGTCGCCGGCCTCCACGCCTGCTGCGACGACCTGACGGCGCAACGGCGCGCGAACCCGGGCGATGACCTCATTTCGGCTCTGATCGCCGCGGAGGTCGACGGCCAGCGGCTGACCCCCGACGAGTTGCGCGTCCTGGTCAGCGGGCTGGTCTTCGCGGGTCAGGACACCACTCGCAACCAGCTCGGCCTAGCCGTGACCAGATTCACCGACCACCCCCACCAGTGGCGGCTGCTCGCCGCGCGACCAGAACTGGCCAGCACCGCCGTCGAGGAGGTGATGCGAGTCGATCCCACGATCTCAGTTATCGGTCGGGTGGCCATCGAGGACTTCACCTTCCAGGGTGTGGACATCCCGGCCGGCACCTACGTCGCGCTGTTCACCGCCACCGCCAACACCGAGCCCGACACCTTCGGTGACGCGCCGTTCGACATCACCGCGCAGCGTGCCGCGCAACTGACCTTCGG
>JBOHFK010000246.1:0-4607 GCA_050699635.1 Pseudonocardiaceae bacterium
CGGCCGACCCGCACGCGCCTGTCACGCTGGGCGCCGCAGTGACGGGCGTGCAGTCCCGGGTCGTGCTGCGCGGCGGCCCGGACGGCGCCAGCCCAGTGGTGAGATCGGTGCGACTGGTCGCCAAACCTGGCGTGCAACTGCTGGCCGCGCGCCCGCGAAACACCCCCAGCTACCGGGTGTTCGCGACGCGCGAAGGTCTGGTCGGCGCCACCACCGCGAACGGTCACGTGATCCACGAGCGGGACCACTTCGTCGCGCTGCCCTCCCGACGGGGGCTGGGGCCCCGCGATTCGGGGGACTACACGGTGAAGATCTGCGCGGCCAATGGCCGGTGTGAATGGGCGCCGGTGTGGGACGTCGGTCCATGGAACACCACCGACGACTATTGGAACGTCTCGGACGCCCGCCAATCGTGGCCTGATCTACCGCAGGGCCGGCCCCAGGCACAAGCCGCCTACGAGGACCACTACCACGATGGCCTCGACCAGTTCGGCAGGCCTGTGCGCAACCCGGCCGGGATCGACCTGGCCGATGGCACCTTCTGGGACGGTCTGGGATTGCACAGCAACAGTTGGGTCACCGTCACCTACCTATGGGTGGACGGCGGATCGCCCGCCATCGTGCGGATCCCGATCCTGCCGGTCCGCAGCGGTCCCGGCGAGAAATACCCGACCGTCGGGCTCGCCGCCCAGCGCGCCCGGCTGATGGTCGAATGTGCTGTCACCGGCCAGCTCATCACCGGCAGCCAGGGCAGCAGCGACCGCTGGCTGCGGATCGGCCCGAAGCAGTACATCCCGGCGGCACATGTGGGCCCCGACGCGGTCCCTGGGCCCACGCAGGTCCAGGGAGTGCAGGTATCGGCGCAGCGCTGCACCAGCCCGTAGGGTTGGCGAGTGGCCAGCGTGGCGCAGTGGATGCAGGGGGCACGGCCTCGCACGTTGCCCAACTCGATCGCCCCGGTGCTGGCGGGCTGGGGCGCGGCCGCTGCGCTGGGATCACCGCACTGGTCACTGTCGATGTGGGTGCGGGCGCTGCTCGCGCTGATCGTGGCGCTGGCACTGCAGATCGGGGTCAACTACGCCAACGACTATTCCGACGGTATCCGTGGCACCGACGATGTCCGGGTGGGTCCGATGCGGCTGGTCGGATCCGGTGTCGCGGCACCGGCTGCGGTGCGTACCGCGGCCCTGGCCAGCTTCGCGATCGCCGGGGTAGCCGGACTGGTGCTGGTGGCACTGACCGGGCAGTGGTGGTTGCTGGCGCTGGGTGGCGTGTGCGTTATCGGGGCGTGGTGTTACACCGGCGGGCCCTATCCCTACGGTTATGCGGCGCTCGGCGAACTGGCCGTGTTCGTCTTTTTCGGGCTGGTCGCGGTGCTCGGCACCGAGTTCGTGGTCAGCGGGCAGATCACCCTGACCGGTGGCGTGGCGGCCGTTGCGGTAGGGGCGATGTCGGCCGCGGTGCTGGTGGCCAACAACTTGCGCGACATTCCCACCGATTCCCTGGCAGCCAAACACACTCTCGCCGTACGTCTGGGCGACCGGCGGACTCGCATGTTGTACACCGTGCTGGTGAGCACGCCGTTCGTGGTGACGCTCGGCTTGGCCACTCATCGGTGGGCGGCCCTGGCCGGCCTGCTCGCCCTGGTCTTCGTGGTACCCGCGCTGCGCCGGGTCCAGGGTGCCGCCAGCGGGGCAGAGCTGATCCCGGTACTTCGCGACACGGGGCTCGCGCTGCTGGTGTGGGCGGCCACGACCGCCCTGGCGCTGGCCTTCGTCTAGTTGCCCCGCAGCTGGCGGCGGATGGCGCGACGGCGTTCGCCGGCCACGGCCAGACCGGCATTGACCCGGGCCCGCAACGAGCCCAGCAGCACCATCGACAGCGGCAACGCCACCACCAGCGCGAGCAGAATTGACACCAGCAGCGGTACACCGGCCAACACCAGCAGCAACGCCATCACGCCCACCATGGCCAACCGTGCCACGGTGTAGACCACCATGCAGCGCACCAGCGCAGCGCCGGTCGGCGGACTCTCCGATACCACCACGATCACCCAGCTTAGTGGTCCGCCCACCGCCCGGTTCGCGCGCATTGAGCCGAACGGGTGGCCCGGGTGTAGCGCCGCTGACCAGTGGGTAACTCACTGATCAAGTGACTGATGTGGCCGGGAGGCTTGTGATGAACACCGTCGGATGGATTGTCTTAGGAATCGTGGTGGCAGCGGTCATCGTGCTGCTGGTGTTGGGGTTGCGCTGGCGCAGCCGGGCGAATCTGCAAAATCGATTCGGCCCCGAGTACGACCGGGAAGTGGCGGCCAGGGGCAGCGAGCGGGACGCGGAGCGACACCTGCGCGATGTCGCCCATCGGCGCGACAAGCTTGACATCCGCGAGTTGGAGCCCGCGGCCCGCGACCGCTACACCCAGCGCTGGCAGGCCGTGCAGACCGATTTCGTCGACCAGCCCGGGCGGGCGCTGGACGAGGCAGACCAGCTGGTCACCGACGTCATGCAGGACCGCGGCTACCCAGTGGACGACTTCAGCGAGCGGGCCGAGCTCGTCGCCGCCGACCATCCCCAGGTCGTCGAGCATTACCGGGCTGCGCACGCCGCCCGGCAGCGGCACGCCCCGAGCCGCAACGGCGCGGCGGGCGGTAGCGAGACCGAAGAGCTACGCCAGGCGTTCGTGCATTACCGCGCGCTGTTCGATGAGCTCGTGAAGGACCGCTGAGCCGTCTTATGACGAGCCATCATAAGACCACCGACGGAGGCAGGACATGAATACCAGACAACAACACGAAGAATCCGGCAAACGAGAAGGCCTCGGCGGGCGAGTGCGTCGCTTCATCGACAGCGAGTTGAGTCGGGCCCTGGATAAGGAAGATCGAGGAACCGACGTGAGCCAGACCGAGGACCGACAGCTACACGATCGGACCCCAGCGTCCGAGCTACGGCAGGAAACCGTAAATCAGAACGTCCGTGAATCTCCTGACGCCGGTGACGTCAGTGACGTCAGTGACGTCGATGAGGCCCGAGACATCGGGCACCCGGTGGCGTCCGCTCCCGTTGCGGCCGGACACGAAACGCCCGTACCAGACGCCCGTGCGGGTAGCACCAGGACTGAGGAGGCCATGCCGGCACCGGCCCAGAACCGCTCGAGCAGTGAGGCTGCCGCCGATGGCAGCGCGACGCGGGTGGGCCTGCTCAATGACCCAGCCGGCCTACGCAACCAGTGGCAACAGGTCCAGGGGACCTTCGTCGACGACCCGGCGCGCGCCGTGCACGAGGCCAGCGAGCTCGTCGAAAAGACGCTACAGGAGATCCACGAGAACGTCGGCCGCGGGCAGATCAGCGACCCGACATCGACTGAGGATCTGCGGGTGAGCTTCCAGCGCTACCGCGAATTCTTCCAGCGACTGCTCTCGGCATAAGGGTTTTCCCGATGGGGGCATCCCGCCGCCCGGCGAGGTGCCGGAAACTACTGAAGGAGAATACGATGGGTCTTGCCGATAAAGCCAAGAACAAAGCTGAAGAGGTCAAGGGCCAGGGTAAAGAGGCCGTCGGCCGGGCAACTGATGATGAGCAGCTCGAGGCGGAAGGCAAAACCGATCAGGCCAAGGGCAACATCAAGCAGGCCGGCGAAAAGATCAAGGACGCCTTCAGGTAAGGACCTGCAGCAGATCGCGGGCCACTCCCGGGTGAGACGGGAGTGGCCCGCGATGGTGCAACAGCTCTGGATCCACCGCGTGCGTCAGCTCCCTGCGCCTCGGTGACGGTCAGCGCTCGCCGGGCCTGGCGATCCAGCCACCTGGCGAGCGCAGGTGCGCTGTTCACCCGTTCGAGGAAGCGATTTAGGATGATTCATCCCATTACCGACGCTTTACCTCTACAGAACCGTTCGAGTACCTGGCGGGCGACCTGTCACGATACTCCGGTAGGTCCTTACTGTGAGGTCGACGCGCTTGGGGAGGCCCGTCATGTCACATCCGCAGAGCACGGAACGTCTGCTCACCCCCGGGGAGGTGGCCGCGCTGTTCCGGGTGGATCCGAAGACCGTTACCCGGTGGGCCTCCGCTGGGCGGATCGGCTCGATCAGAACTCCGGGCGGGCACCGGCGATTCCGGGAGACCGAGGTCCGGGCGTTGCTCGCCTCGCTCACCACTCCGGCACCACTGGACCGCTCCGCGGATCGCACCGCCCGCAAGACCGCCGGGTGATATCCGGGTGAGGCCAGCTCGCCTGCCTCGCGGAACGCTACTACGCTCAGTCGCGACGTGGAGGAGGTGGCTGGGGCGTGCAGTTCTTGCTGGCGGCGATCGGCGTGGCTGGGATCGCCACGCTGCTGTGGAAGGCGTTGCGCCCGCAGGCTCCGGCAGGGCCCTCTGCGCTAGCACCGGACGACGATCCGGAGTTCCTCAGGGGTTTGAATCGCAAACGCCAGCCGCCCCCCGAAGACGAACGCTGACGAACTCTGAGGGATCGCTGACCCGTCAGAGCCCGGCGTAGGAGTGGAAACCGGCGATGACGATGTTGACGAAGAACAGGTTGAACAGCATCACCCCGAAGCCGGCCACGTTGATCCAGGCCGCCCGCGAACCGCGCCACCCCGCG
>JBOHFK010000247.1:0-4540 GCA_050699635.1 Pseudonocardiaceae bacterium
TGCTGGGCGTGCTGATCGCCGTCTGGTCGGTGTTCGCGTGGGGTCTCAACCCGCCGATCCAAGGCAGCATCCTGTCCGCAGCCGGCCCAAGTGCTGGCATGTCGGCACTGGGACTGAACATCTCCGGTCTCTATCTGGGTACCGGAGTGGCCGGGGCGGTGGGCGGGGGCATCCTCAGCCTTGCCGGGATCGGGTGGGTCCCGGTCGCGGCCACGGTTCTCATGCTGGCCTCATTCCTGTGCACGCCGTCGTCTCGGGCCGCGAGAGCCGGGAACGCAAGCGACGACATCCCAACGAAGTCGTTGCAGAGAACCCGGGAGCCGTGATGTCGGCAGAGCTTGATGGCGACCGATTCACCGGGCCACCCCGCCCGCAGTCGACGGCCCCGGACCTGCGATTCCCCTTGCAGGGAGGGGGATTCTGGAACCTCGCCAACCAGGACCCGCACAGCTTTACCATGGTCATCTTCTACCGCGGCCGCCACTGCCCGGTTTGCCGCGGACAGCTCGAAACGGTCCGTGCCCACCTTGAGCAGATGGTCAGGCTCGGGGTCGACGTAGTGGCCGTCAGCGCCGACAACGAGGCAACGGCGGATCGGACCCGCGACGAGTGGGACATAGCCGGCGTGCCACTTGGTTACGACCTCGATCTCGCGACGATGCGGTCCTGGGGTCTGTTCGTGTCATCCTCGACCACCAGGGAAGAACCGGAGCATTTCAGCGAACCGGCACTGTTCCTCGTCCAACCGGACCGAGCGATCTACTACGCTGCTCTGACCAGTATGCCGTTCGGGCGGCCCCGACTCGATGAACTCATCGGCGGGATGGAGTTCGTGCTCGCTTCCTCTTACCCTGCTCGGGGTGACGCATGACCGCGCCGTCAGGTTGCCGGCTCGTGCTGCACACGTTGTTGTCAGCCCGTGCAGCGGACGCCGCCCGGATGGACGGCGCCGTCGGTATGGGCGAAGCCCTCACGAATCGCCCGCGCGGCCGCGGATGTGCGGTTCGGCGAGTGGAGCTTGGCCAGGATATTGGTGACGTAGCGCTTCACGCTGTGCGAGGAGAGGCTGAGTTTCGTTGCGATCTCCTTGTTGCTCAACCCCTCCATCAGAAGGATAAGGACCTGACCTTCGCGCGCGGTGAGATAGCTGGACCAGTTCTCCGTAGCAGACGGCGGACGGCTGCTCACATGGTCGAGCAGTTTCCTCGCCAGCTCGTGTGGCATCGGCACCTCGCCCAACGCGACCTGCAGCAGGGCGTCCGAGAGGCTCTGCACCGACAATTCGAGCTGGCTCAGGTAACCGTGGATCGGAGCGGCAGCGATGTACGGCACGCATTCGTCCGGGATCTTCTCAAGGAGAAGAAGGACCTTAGTGCCCTCGGGGAGCCGCGACACGAATGACGCCGGCGTCTCGTCCAGCTCCTTGACCGGCACCATTACGATATCGGGCGCGGGATCGGCGAACCCGACCAGTTCCCCCACCGATGAGTGCGCGGTATATCCTTTGACCGCCGGGACCTTTCGCACCACGCATTCGAGACCCAGTCTTAAGATTTCACTTTGGACCGAGAATCCGACGAACACATCGGGACTGTGAAATTTATGAGGTACACGCTGCATGACAATCGCTTCCCCGCTTCCGATAATCCGCAAGGTTGACTCCTTTGTCACCACCTGCAGCCTTCCCCGCAACGTCCGAAGGGCCCGCGGGCGAGCCCTCCTCTTGCCGTAGTAGATCATTTCACCCTTGACCTCGCGTGGCCGATTATATGCGCTAGGGGCCTATGAGAACAACCGTACGCCTACGATCAATGCAACCATCGAGAGTCCGGCACGAAATAGATCGGCCGCTACTTAATAAGAGGGACGAGAAGGCCCCCAAGATACTCACGCAAGAGTGGAGATCCAGGACATTAAAGTGACTGTGCGTCGCAATGTCGAAGACCGTTTGGGTGGACTCATGCTCTGACCGGGTATTGTGTCATGCTTGAACGACACGAAGCGTGGTTCATCGGACGCGGCAGTGTCTTCTCCGGTCCCACCAGGCGGTGACTGGGCCGACCTTGTGTTTTGTTGATGACTTTCCCGGCCGCGATACCGATACGGTCGGCCCCGCAAAGACGGCCGCCGTCACCGACGTGACAATCTTGTTCAGCCGCTGCTCGGTCGCGTTCAGCAAAGCTTGGCGTTTGTCGCACTTCCGGCATCAGCTGATAACGACATTCCAGGGTCGGACCCGCCAGGCCGTCACCAATCCCTCCCGCACGTAGGGGTCCCTCGCGACGAAGTCCTCCACGACTGAGCGATCATCGGTCGAGAACACGAGCACGGCACCGTCAACCGGTTCGACCAGGGCGCCGGCCAACAGCAGGGTGCCCCGTTCGCGGAACTCGCCGGCCAGTGCCAGATGCGCCTCTCGAAACGGCGCTCGCCGTTCGACAACATCGTCCACATAGTCGTAGAACAGCAACAACTTCATTCCGCAATCCTTTCACGGACTGCCGGGAGGTCGTCGTGGGTCAGCGTGGCGTGAACGTGGCCAGCACCTCGCTCGCCCAGTCCAGCGGCCGGTCTCCGGCCAGCAGAGTCGTCGCTACGAGCGTGGGGTCCAGCCCGGCGCCGGTGAGGACCTGTCGCAGGTGCGCCGGGGGTAGTGCATCCAGCCAGCGCCGCAGCGCGGTGTCGTACCCGGCGGCGGTGAGCTCACCGTGGGCGCGCAGGCGAGCGAACCCGCCGTCGGGGTAGATATCCACCCGCAGCTGCGCCACCTCGGCCGCGTCCGGGCTGACCCGGAACCGATGCGGGGTATCGGGCAGCACCGGCCGGCACGGCACCAGCGATGTCCATGACCGGTGGTCGGGGGCTGCGCCGCTGATCTGCACCTGCGCCGGGGCGTTGCCGAGGAAATGACTGGTGTCGACAACGACGTCGCGCAGCCGCGCCGTCCCGGCCAGCTGGATCACCACCCAGTCGTTGCCGCCCTCGCGCCGCCGCGCGGTCTCCCAGCCTTCAGCCATTGAGCGGGCCGGGCCGGGCAGCAGCAGGTTCGCTGGGGAGGAGAAGAACATATTGGAGCAGTCGACCAGCGACCCGCCGTGCTGCTGCGCGGCGAGGTCGACGGTGCCAGCCAGCAGCCGGGGGTCGGCCACGGCATGGCCGTGCACGCGCAACCGCGCCACCCCGCCGTCTGGGTGGATCACCAGCTTGACATGAGTCCAGCGGTGCGGGTCGCTGACGTCGTAGAGGTTGGCGGTGTCGCCCTTGGCCGCTGAGCGCTCCACCAGCGTGGTCCACTCGGCGGCGGCCAGCTCGCAGGGGCTGGGGAAATCCTCCAGGGCGGTCGCCTGGACCGAGATCTCCGGCGGGTAGTTACCCCGGAAATAGGCGGTGTCCACCACGACACCGTGCACGATGCCGGGGACGCCGAGCCGGATGATGGCGTAGTCAGACCCCGGCTCCCGGCGCCGGCGGGTCTCCCACCCGTCATAGATCTTCCCCCGGTAACCGAATTCCGTCCTGGGCTGCGCCGGAGCCGGCATGATCAGCGCAGCCCGGTCGGCGTAGAAGTCGTCGTTGGCGGCGACCACGGCCCCACCCAGCGCTCGGGTGGCCAGGTCCGGCATCCGGACGAACGTCACGCCAGTCCCCGCCTCAGTAAGGTGCCGCGCGGGGGTACATCGACGTCGACGCGGCGGCCGCGCAGCCAGGTCTGGCGAACCGTTCCGGACAGCGCCCGCCCGTGGTACGGGGTGAGCGGGTGGCGGTGGGCCAGTTGCTGGGCGTCCACGACGAACGCCTGGTCCGGGGCGAAGACACAGAGGTCGGCATCGAAGCCCACCGCGATCCGGCCCTTGCGGGCCAGCCCAGCCAGCCGCGCCGGTCGATCGGCCATCCAGCCCACCACGTCGGCGAGCTGGTGGCCGCGGGGTCGCGCCGCCGACCACACCGCAGGCAGCCCCACCTGCAACGACGCGATCCCGCCCCAGGCTGCGCCGAAGTCACCGGTGTCGCGGCGTTTGAGCCCCACCGGGCACGGGGAGTGATCCGACACCACCGCGTCGATCACCCCGCCGGCCAACCCCGCCCACAGCAGCTCGCGGTTGACCGCCTCCCGGATCGGTGGGCAGCACTTGAACTCGGTGGCGCCGTCCGGCACCTCCTCCGCCGTGAAGGTCAGGTAGTGCGGGCAGGTCTCCACAGTCAGCCGCACCCCGTCGCGGCGCGCTGACTCGATCATCGGCAGGGCGTCGGAGCTGGACAGGTGCAGCACGTGCACGTGCGCCCCGGTCCACCGGGCCCGCTCCACCAGCCAGGCGATCGCCAGGTTCTCTGCCCCCCGCGGCCGTGAGCTGAGGAACCCGGCGTAGCGCTCCCCGTGGGGCGGCGCGGCGCGGTCGATACTCTGCGCGTCCTCCGCATGCACGATCAGCTGGGTGCCGAACCCAGCCAGCTCGGCGAGCACCGTTTCCAGCTGATCCGGCGGCAACGGCGGGAACTCGTCGACCCCGGAATGCAGCAGGAAGCACTTGAAGCCGAACAC
>JBOHFK010000248.1:0-4508 GCA_050699635.1 Pseudonocardiaceae bacterium
TAGACGCTGCGCAGCGCGCGGGTGGAGTCCGGTGGCGGGTCGTCCTCGGCGATGACGCCCGTTGCCCGGGCGATGGCGGTGGCCGTGCCCGGATGGTCACCGGTGATCATGATGGTGCGGATCCCGGATGCTCGCGCGGCGAGTACTGCCTCCCGGGCCTCGGGTCGCACCGGGTCGGCCAGCGCCAGCAGGCCCAGCAGCGCTGGTGCGCCGGGCGGCCCCGCGGCCACCGCCAGGACCCGCCGGGCCTGCGCGGTCCAGCGCTCGACCACTGCAGCGGCCCCGTCCGTTCCGGCGGACTGCGGAAACAGTGCTTCCGGGGCACCTTTGACGATCTCCACTTCACCGCCCCGGATCGCGTGGCGGGTGCGCATCTGCCGGCGCGCCGAGTCGAAGGGCACTTCGCGGGTGCGGGGCAGGGTCGCGCGCAGGGCCGCGACGTCGATACCGGCCGCGGCAGCCGCCTTCAGGAGGGCACCCTCGGTCCCAGCTGAGCCAGGAGATGCGTCGTTGCAGAGCACCGCCGCTTCCAGGAGGGCTCGCGTCCCGGGTCCGTCGCCCAGACCGGGGCCGTCCAGCGGCGCCGCATCGGGGACGAGCTCGCCGCCGCAGGGGGTCCACAGCGCAACACAGCCGGTGCTCCCGGTCGTCAGGGTCCCGGTCTTGTCTGCGGCGAGCACGGTGACCGAGCCAAGGGCTTCCACGGCAGGGAGAGATCGGACGATCGCGCCTCGCGCGGCCATCCGCTGGGTGCCTCCGGCGAGGGCGAGCGCGACGACCGCGGGCAGTGACTCCGGAATCGCGGCGACGGCCAGGCTGATCCCCGCCACCACCATGAGCTCCCACGGCTGCCCGCGCAGCAATCCGAGCAAGACCACCGCGACGCAGCCCGCGGCGGCACTGGCAGACAGCCACCAGCCCAGCGTGGCAAGCCGGCGTTGCAACGGGGTATCCGGCGCGGACCGCTCGTGTAGCAGTTTCGCGATGTGCCCGAGCTGCGTGGCAAGACCGGTCGCGACGACGACCGCCGTCCCGGTGCCGTGCACTACCAGGGTGCCGGCGTGCAGCATGGTGGCCCGGTCGCCGACGGCGGCGCCGATGGGGCAGTCGGCGTCGGGATCGCGTGCGGCGGGGAAGGATTCCCCGGTCAGCAGTGCCTCGTCGGCCTGAAGTTCGTGCCCGGCCAGCAGGCGGGCGTCCGCGCCGACAACATCGCCCTCGGCGACCTGCAGGATGTCCCCAGGCACCAGTTCGGTGGTCAGGATGCGGTGCGTGGACCCGTCGCGCCACCCGGTGGACTGCGGCGTCGACAGGGCACGCAGCGCGGCCACCGCACCGACCGCGCGTCGCTCCTGGAGCACGCCAGCGGTCGTGTTAACGGTGATGACCAGCAGAATCACCGCGCAGTCAGTGAAATCCCCGGTGACCGCGGTGAGCACGGCCGCCACCAGCAGCACGACGATCATCGTCTCCCGTAACTGGGCGAGCACTGAGCGCAACACCGAACGTATCGGCTCGCGGGGAAGATCATTGGGCCCTGCCGTGATGAGCCGGTCGGCAGCCTCGGACGCGGTGAGCCCGGTCGCGACATCGACCCCGAGCGCCGCGGCGACCTGCGCTGCCGGCATCGCCCACGGCGCGTCGACTGCGTTTCGAGGCACGGACAGGTCCACCGGCATAGCGCCTCCTCGCCCACAACCGCGACCGGTCGCTGTCATGCTCTCGCCGGCCTCGCAGGCACGGCTACAGTCGAAAGACCCTCGCACTCGGGACCTACTAGGCGTGGCTCCCCATGATCGTTAAATCTGAGGCGTCACCGTGCGGCCGTGCACGGTGACGGCTCAGTTTCCGCGATCATGAGTTGGACTGATCCGACGGACCATCTCGGCGATCTCCTCGAGAATCGATCCGAGCCGGGTCTGGACATCGTGGGCTGTGTAGCGCAACACCGTGTACCCGTGCGCCACCAGCACGTTCTGCCGCGCACGGTCGCCTTGAAAGGCAATCCACGTGCTGTGGGTGCGGTATCCGTCCACTTCGACGATCAGCCGCCGTGCTGGATCGAGGAAGTCGGCGATGTACCCGACAACCGGCTCGTTGACCAGGAAACCGGTCAGGCCCGCTGAGTGCAGGCCCTGGGCCAGTAGGCGCTCAGGAGCCGACGCCGCGCCGGGCACCAGCGATGCCAGCTGCTGTGCAACGCGAGGCGCGCCACGCAAGCCGACCTCCTCCAGGTAGCGCCGGCGCAGCGCCCGGTCGGAAGTCAACGTCGCGGTGGCGTGGTCAAGCAGGGCAGCACACGCTCCGTCATCGAGCAGCGCAAGGCAGTCGAAGATGGTGCGAGGCACATCGGTGACCGGCAGCCCCCCGACGGTGCTGCGCCGATCGTGGGGGGTGTCCCGGCGGAACAACCGCAGCCAGCCGGCAGGCGGCGTGCGCACGCAGCTCAGCGGCACTGTCAGGTGCACCACCGCAGGCTCATCGATCGCCATCTTCCACAGGTGGGCGGCAGCGAGATGGCTCACCACCCCCTCTGGTTGCCAGAGGCGCGCGGCATGTGCCCGGGTGGCTAGCGACGGAGCATCGGTGGAGTAGACGCCGTGCAAGACCCGCCGCAGACGGCCTCGGCGAACCCAGGAGTCGATGGTGTTCGGGCTGCACCCGACCTTGAGTAGTTGCGCCCGGCTCACCGCGCCGTGCTGGCGGCGGAGCAATCGGTCGATATCGCTGCCTGGAACCATGGCGAGGAGGTTGCCAGCGATCACCGACAGTCCCGCGGTCACCATCCAGCCAGTAGCCACCGCCGGGCCCAAGGCCCAGCACAAAGGGACTTCCGCGGCAGTCGCCGTGGCCAACGGCCATGCGTGCAGGGCCGATGTCGGGACAGGGTGAGCATTAATCGATCGCGCTAGCTAGCAAGGACATGGGATGGCCGGCTATGTGGTCGGTTTCGATGCCGTTGGTTAGAACGAAACCGAACTCGCCGGGGGCAAGGGGGCGAACCTGGGTGAGCTCACCCAGGCCGGCTTACCTGTCCCACCTGGCTTCGTTGTCACCGCCAACGCCTACCGCGCGTCGATGGAACAAGGCGGGTCCGCGAGGCGCTCCACGCCGCCCTCGACGCGGCCGTGGAGGTTGCCGGTCGTCCGGACGAGCTGGCCACCGCCTGCGGTGGCTGGTGCACAAGTCCGGTGTTCCGGACGAAATCCAAGCCGCTGTGCTGGATGCCTACGACTCGCTCGGGCCTGAAATCCGGGTAGCCGTCCGCTCCTCAGCAACGTCGGAAGACACCGCAGGCACGTCCTTCGCCGGGATGACGGATGACCGGATATCCCAGCTACGCGCCGGGGAGGCGCTCAGCGCGGTGTTGCTCACCGCCACCGAGCTGCAGCTCGCCATCTGCCCGCTCACCCAGCCCCTGGAAATCGGGACCACCCGGGCAGTTCTTCGCGATCGGGTGCTAGACGGCGCCCGCGTTCCCGCAGATGGTGCTCCGGATCGGGTGGTCACCGATGGGCAGCGCCCGCTGCCAGCCGCCCCCGCGCCGCCCCCTCGATGATGTCCTGCGCGGATTCCCAGACTGATCGGCACTGATCGGCGCGTGCAGCCCACCGCGACGCCCGTGAACTCGACCCACCGATGTTTCAGGCCGCCCAGATGTCGGTGGTGTCCAGTTCATCGGTTGATCATTGCGGGGGAATGACGACGACTGGGCAGGGTGCGTGGCGTACGCAGACCGCGCTGACCGAGCCCAGCAGCGCCTGGCGGATCGCGCCTTCCCGATGCCGGCCGACGACGAGCATCGCCGCGCCGCGCGCCAGCTCGGGCAGGATGCGCATCGGGTCACCCTCAACGCTGTTGCAGGTGACCGGTGGAATGCCGGTCATGCTGACTTTCAGCGCAACTGATCGCCAAGGCCCTGGGCCGGTAGCTGACCGCCCTATCAGCTAGGGACCTTCGGCTGTGTCGTGCGCGGCTGGCCGCGCACATCATGGGGTAAGCACGCCTGTCTGGCTCGGCTGACGTCGCTGCGGGGCGGCAGCGGCAACGCGGTAGAGGTGCATGATCATGAACGCGATACCTGAGGCTCTCGGGCTTTCCGCCACCGACATCAGCGGTGTGCTGGAGGCTGCGTCGCTGGCGCCGTCGCTGCACAACAGCCAGCCGTGGCGGTTCCGGGTCCTGCCGGACCAGGTCGAGCTGCATGCTGATCTCGAGCGCAGCCTGCCCGCGACCGACCCGGAGGGTCGTGAGCTGCGGCTGTCCTGCGGCGCAGCCCTGCTGAACCTGAGGCTAGCGCTCCAGGCGCACGGAGTTCGCCCGCTGGTGACCTTGCTCCCCAGCGGCTACCGGGCTGGAGTCGACGGGTCAGGCGCGCTGGCCGTGGTTCGGTACGGCGGGCAGGTCCGCCAGTCACGTGAGCTCGCTGGGCTGGTCCAGGCGGTCCGCACGCGGCGAACCAACCGCCGGCCTTTCATCGACGCCCCGGTTCCCGCGAGCCACCGCAC
>JBOHFK010000249.1:0-4487 GCA_050699635.1 Pseudonocardiaceae bacterium
CCCAGTGGAGATCTGCGTGGGCGGTGGTCCACTCCAGGTCCGCGAACATCTCCAAGGGCAGCTCGACATCGAAGTGCGTCTGCACCCCGTTGACTGTGTACTGCACGGCGCCCAGCTCGGTGCCCATGGTAACCGGGTGCGCCGCGAGCGCTTCCAGTGCTACGTCGAGATCGCCCCACCACGCGCCACACCGGCGTGCCCAGCAGCATCTTTCGTGCGAGGTCCGCGGTCGGCAGGGCATCGGCGACGTCGTCGGGATCGGTGTCGGAGGTCAGCAGCACGTGGTCGTGACTGCTCTCCAGCACCTCGCCGTGGCCGGCGATGTACACCGCGATCAGGTCATCCGGTCGCCGTTCGGCAGCGCGGCAGAACGCGCGCAGCTGCGTGGTCAACTGGTCTCTGGTCGGGTTCAGGCCGAGATCGCTGACGTGTTGGTAGCCCAGCGGACCGGTGAACAGGTCAATGATCTCCTTGCGCGCCTCGACCAGGCCCGGTCGATCCCACTGCGGCGCGCGCGGGTAGTGCGCGATCGCCGTGGCGATCAAAAACCGTCGGCCGTCACCCCGCATACATGCCTCCGGCGATAGCGACACCAGTGAGCTTGTCGGTGAGATACGACGTGGCGTCATGGGCGTGCGCACCATTGTGAACCAGCGCAATGCGCACCCGATCACCGAATCGGCCCCGCAGATCCTTCTCCAGCGCCACGACGTCACCGCTGTCGGCCACGTTGGTCCACACCAGCCCCTCCGACCCCGGCCACCGGCCCTGCCCACCCAGCGGAGCGGGGTCGAGCCGGTCGAAGACCAGGTTCCGGATCCCCAACGGCGACCCGAGCGTGACCAACGCTCGCACCGGATGACCAGACATGGCGCATAACGCTTCATACGCCACGATCGACCCTGGCGGTGCGCAGGACCGTCGGCGCGAAGGTCGCCGCTGACATCCGCGCTGACACCGGCAACGACGCGATCACTGTCGCCGCCGTGGAATTGACCGACCAGGCGATCATCGCGGCGTTCGTCGTCGCGTGGGACACACCGCTGGACATCCTGGTCAACAACGGCGGCGTCATGGCGATCCAGGAACTGACCCTGACCGATCGCGGCAACGAGCTGCAGTTCGCCACCAACCATCTCAGCCATTCGCCCTCACGCTCGGACTGCACGGCGCGCTGGCCGCCGCCGGGAACGCCCGCATCGTGTCGATCAGCTCCGGCGGTCACCTCGGCTCACCAGTGATCTTCGACGACCTCAACTACTCCTTTCGCGCCTACGACGCCTTCGGTGCCAATCGCGCTGAAGACGGTCCAGCAGGGGGCGGCCACCTCGGTTCTGCTTGCCACCTGGCCTCAGCTGGCGGGAATCGGCGGGCGGTACTTCGAGGACTGCAATGAGGCTCCGGTGGTTCACAGGCGGGGCGAGACCGGACTGTCTGGTGTCGCCCCGTACGCGCTCGACCCCGACAACGCCGAGCGGCTCTGGGAAGTCTCGCTCCAGCTGATCGTATAATCGCTGCGTCAAGGCCTGCGGACGGCGTAGGCGAGGTGCAGTACGGCCCCACGCCGTCGTGCTCGTCGGCGATGAACCCGTCGAGCGACACCGTCGCGCCCACGATCACCTTGCCCATGACCCCTCGGCCCTGAAGCTGTTCGACTCGCGCGGTTGGTGGACGTTCGGTGTACCGGCACAATGGACATATGGACAGCGTCGGTGCGGCTGAGCTCGGAGGCGGGCACCTCCGGTATGTCGATGTGCGCCCGTACGCCCTTCCCGGCGCGCTGGACGAGCTGACCGGCCCGGTCCGTGGTGATGTGACGCTGCCGAGGGCCTTGGCGTGGGGACCGCGACGCACCTTCGATGTCGGAGACTCTGATCAGCGTCGGCTGCTGTACGAGCTGGTGGTCCAGGAGGCGAACTCCGCAACCGACCTTGCCGAGTACCTGAATCGCGGGCTGCTGGCCCAACTCTGGCCGCGACTGACCTTGCCGCAACGATGCCGCCGAGCGTGGGAAGACCGGTTCTCCGAGCTCGCCGACCGCGCGGTCGCCTAATCGGTGGACCAACGGCATGCCGAACTGGCCCGGATCGGACTCACGGCGGTGGGGCGGCACGGGTTTGCCCTCGCCGGAGGGTACGCACTGTCCGCTCATGGTTTGATCGACAGACCCAGCGAGGACGTCGACCTGATTCACCAACCGTCTCGAACCCGACGAGTTCACCGACGCTCGTGCTCTCCGGCGGCATGCGGCGGGGCGATGATCGCTATGGTGATCACCGAGCTCGCCGACGACATCCTGGTGATGTACGCGGGACGCGCCGTCGAAAGGGTACGCGGCATGGACATGTCAACGCGACACACCCTTTCATTACTGATGACCGGAGGCGGAACTGAGTACAATGGGTTGAGGAAGGAAGGAGGTACCTATGGCGACGATTGACGACGTGGCGGCGTCAGTTCTGACCATGCTCGGACGCATGACGACAAAGAAACTCCAGAAGCTCGTTTATTACTCGCAGGCATGGCATCTTGCTCGTCATGGCGTACGCCTTTTTCCTGACGAAATTCAGGCATGGCGTGAAGGTCCGGTAGTGCGAAGACTCTACGATAGACATCGGAACAAGTACGAGATCCGAACCTGGCCGGATGGCGACCCCACCCGTCTCGGCGACACCGAGTTGGCCACGGTGCGGTGGGTAGCTGCCACGTACGGCGGGTTCTCCGCGGAGAGTCTCTCCCGGATGACGCATGCCGAGTCGCCATGGCGGGTAGCGCGTGGCCTGGTGCCCGACGGTGAGCCGTCGCAGGTTCCCATCTCCGATGACATCATGCGCAACTTCTACGCCAGCCAGGTGGTCGAGCCAGATGTGGCTGTGGCTCTAGCGGCTGCCAGCTCAGCGATTGAAGGCATTGAGCTTGACGATGCATGGCAAGAGGAGCTTCGGAAGGTCGCTGACGGACGAGTGGCGGCGGACGAACTGATTCAGCGGGAGATCGGTCAACACCTCAGTGACCGGTGACCCTTACTCCTGGCCAGGGTCGGACTGTCTCCGCAACAAGTTCGGCATCACCGATAGTGGCCAGCTTCATGTCCTCGAAGCCAGAATTGTTAGCGTTCGCGATGTCGAGCTCAGTGTGAACTCATTGCCTGGAGAGTACAATCTCGAGCACCTGATGCAGTTCCATAGAGCACTCTTCGGTGACATCTACGAGTGGGCCGGCGAACTACGGACGGTGAACATCCACAAGGCTGGGTCGATGTTCGCCGCGTACCAGTTCTTGGATGATGAGATGAGCAGCCTATTGAGACGGCTGACTGAGGATAATTGGCTTCGAGGGTTGCGACGGCGAGCGTACATCGAGAGGCTCGCCTACTACTACGGTGAGATCAATGCAAGACATCCTTTCCGGGAAGGCAATGGGCGAACGCAGCGCACCTTTCTCCGGCAATTGTCCGCTTCGGCCGGTTGGCGTTTGGACTGGTCGGAGCTGAGACGCGAGGACAACAATCGTGCATGTGCGGTCAACCTCAGCACAGCGCGGACTGACGTGCTAGTCGACGTGCTAGAGCCAATCGTCTCGCATACGTAGGTTCCCGCGAAGAGGTGTCCGAGGACGAGCCGATAGCGCAACTCCAGGAACCACTTGGCCGGTCGGGCGGGGTAGATGTACTGGGTTATGCCTGACGCAGGTGGCTCGGGTCCGGGCGAGATCCGGTGGGGGGAGCCGGACGGTCATCGGGCGTTGCTCGGCGCGGGGGATATGTAGGACGAGTGGTGCCGGGTAGGCACTGGTGGGGGCGTCGGGGTGGTGGGGGTGCACCAGGTCGAGTAATGCCCGCAGGGCCTGCTGCGGCGGGCCTTCATAGGCCCACACCACGGTCTCGGGGGCGAACACATCGACCCGGCCGCCGTGGGGTACCGGGACCCGGGCCGTGGTGACCCGGTCAAAGCACCGGATCGTGGCCAGATCGACATAGCCGTCCCACTGGTAGGAAGCGACCAGCGCCCGCGGCGCGGTCCTGGGCCCGCAGCAGTGCACCACGAACCCGTCGGCAACCAGATCGACCAGCAGACCCTCGACCTCCGGTGGCAGGCACGCGTGGCTGCCCGAGCGCAGACCCGATAACGGACGCGGGCTCACCGGACCGGGGGCCGTCCTGGGCGCAGCCACCGCCGCAGCAGGCCCTGACGACGCCGGCGCGGTTCGGGCACCCCGGCCGGTCGCGACGCGGTCACCAGGAGCGCCGCGCAGGCCGGGCAGAGCGGGCCGGGTGGGGCGGCCATGGGTGCGGCCACGAACACCTGCCCGCACAGCGCCTGATAGCGGTGGGAGCTGCGGGCGGCGGCGATCGCCTCGTCGGTCACCCGGTGCTCCAGCCGCTGGTCGACCAGCTCCGACGTGATCGGCGTCGTGAATATCCGCTCAACCATCGTGACCACTCCGGGATCGAGGTGGACGACGGCGGCCTCGGCCGAGTCGGGGTC
>JBOHFK010000250.1:0-4345 GCA_050699635.1 Pseudonocardiaceae bacterium
GGACGGGGTCGCCCTCGTCGAGGACCAGCTGGGTATCGAGAACCTCTATGAGGCAGCCAACACTCCGTTGGTTGGCTACCTCAACAATGCGCTCAAGGCCAAGGAGCTGTACACCAAGGACAAGGACTACATCGTCCGGTCCGGCGAGGTGCTCATCGTCGATGAGTTCACCGGCCGGGTGCTGCACGGCCGGCGCTATAACGAGGGCATGCACCAGGCCATCGAGGCCAAGGAGAAGGTGGAGATCAAGGCCGAGAACCAGACCCTGGCCACGATCACCCTGCAGAACTACTTCCGGCTCTACGAAAAGCTCGCCGGGATGACTGGCACCGCCCAGACCGAGGCCGCCGAGCTGAGCCAGATCTACAAGCTGGGGGTGGTGTCGATCCCCACGAACATGCCGATGATCCGCACCGACCACGGCGACCTGGTCTACAAGACCGAGGAAGCCAAGTTCAACGCGGTGGTGGCGGACATCGCGCAGCGCCACGCCAACGGTCAGCCGGTCCTGGTGGGCACGGCGAGCGTGGAGCGCTCTGAGTACCTGTCCAAAGCGCTGGTAGGAGCCGAGATCCCGCATTCGGTGCTCAACGCCAAGCAACACGAGAAAGAGGCGATGATCGTCGCCGAGGCCGGGCGCCTCGGCGCGGTCACCGTGTCCACCAACATGGCCGGCCGCGGGACCGACATCATGCTGGGCGGCAACCCCGAGTTCCGCGCCGACGCCGAGCTGCGGTCCCGGGGTCTGGATCCGGTCGACACCCCCGAGGAGTACGAGGCCGCCTGGGAGGCCGCGGTGGCGGCGGCCCGGGTCGAGGCCGAGGCCGAGGCCAGGGAGGTCGTCACCGCCGGGGGACTGTACGTGCTGGGCACCGAGCGGCACGAGTCGCGGCGCATCGACAACCAGTTGCGCGGCCGCTCCGGGCGGCAAGGTGACCCCGGCGAGTCCCGGTTCTACCTGTCGCTGCGGGACGAGCTGATGGTGCGGTTCAACGGCCCGCTGGTCGAGTCCATCATGACCCGGTTGCGGATGGAGGACGACGTCCCGATCGAGGCCAAGATGGTCAGCCGGGCGATCCAGTCCGCGCAGACCCAGGTCGAGCAGCAGAACTTCGAGATCCGCAAGAACGTCCTGAAATACGACGAGGTCATGGACCTCCAGCGCAAGGTGATCTACGCCGAGCGTCGCCGGGTGCTCGAAGGTGAGGATCTGCGCGACCAGATCGAGCACATGATGACCGATGTGGTCACCGCCTACGTCAAGGGTGCCACCGAGAACGGCTACGCTGAGGACTGGGACCTCGATCAGCTGTGGACCGCGCTCAAGACGCTGTACCCGGTCGGGATCAAGTACGAGGCCATCGCCGATGACATCGGTGACCTGACCCGGGACGTGCTGGTGACGGCCTTGCTCGACGACGCCCGCGCGGCGTATACCCGTCGCGAGGAAGAGCTGGAGCAGCTGGCCGGCCCGGGGTCGATGCGGGAGCTCGAACGCCGCGTGGTGCTCTCGGTGCTGGACCGCAAGTGGCGCGAACACCTCTACGAGATGGACTACCTCAAAGAAGGCATTGGGCTGCGCGCGATGGCCCAGCGAGACCCGCTGGTGGAATACAAGCGTGAGGGTTTCGAGATGTTCACCGCCCTGCTCGAGGCACTCAAGGAGGAATCCGTCGGGTTCCTGTTCAACGTGCAGGTCCAGGTCGCCCAGCCCGAGGTCGCCCTGCCCGAGGTAGCCTTGCCCGAGGTCGCCCAGCCCCAGGTGGCCGCCGCCCCGGCACCGGCTCCGCTGCCTCCCGCAGCGGCCGGTTCGGCGCTCGCGCAGATCGACGGCCAGGCCGGCGACGGTGCCCTTCCCCCGCCAGCCGCTCCGGATCTGACCAACAGCGGCTTGACCCCACCCCCGCCCCGACCGCTGACCTACAGCGGACCGGCCGGGGACGGCGGCACCGATGTGCAGGCCAGGGGTCGGCACGCCAGCACCGCTGCAGGCGAGCCCGCCCGCAACGCCCCGTGCCACTGCGGCTCAGGCAAGAAGTACAAGCGCTGCCACGGTGCCCCCACCACGGCCCGCTCCTGACCCGCCCCCGCCCCACGTCCGGTGCCACGACACGGGCCCGTCAGCGCGGTTGGCACCGGTGGCGGGCAGCCAGGTCTCCGGCAGTGAGGCGCAGTTGCAGCGCCGTGCATTGCCAGCGGGCACCTTGGTCTTCCATGGGTTTCTCGAAGCGCGCGGCCAGCGCCCGGACGCCGGTACTCAACGTCACGACAGCGACTGCTTCCACGACCCCTGGGCTCTGCGGGCGGGCGACCACCTTGCGCACCCTCGGCTGCAGCGGCTCCGCGGTCACCTGTAGTGACGCGAGGGAGGCCAACAGGTCAGGCCGCAGCATCGTGGCCAGCTGACGAGTGGGTCGCCGGCCGCCCAGTGTCTCCACCATGGCGCGCACCACCCGTTCAGCGAGAAGGGACGCCGCGGGATCGTCAGCCGGAGGTGCGGTAGCTCGCAGCGGCTCGGGCGTCGCCGGCGCGATAGCCGGCAGGATGTCCACCAGGCGGCGCAGCACGGGACGGTGCGATGGCAGCGGACATGGCACGGCGATGCTCGTGGTCAACGAACCCTCCTCGTCGGTAGGACCGCGCTGTATGCGCGGCCACATCGACGGCGGGGCCGGAAACGCCGCAGACGCCGGTCCCAGGCAGAGGCGCCAGAGACCGTGAGCACCGGACTGGTGGAGGGGCACCGATCCGATGACGGAGAGTATGGGACTAGTTGCGCAGCGTTGTCTGCACCCATCGCCGAACCGGGTGGAGATCAGTGCACTCCCGGCTTACTTCGGTATTTTTTGGCCGCGTCGGCTACGCCATGGGCGCGCAGCGCCGGGTGAGCTCCCGGCTCGGCGGCGAGCCCAGTCGAAGCACACCACCGCGGCGGCGCTGGCGACATTGAGTGACTCGACGCCGCCTGCCATCGGGATGCCGACCCAGCCGGTGAGCTGGGCAGCGACGGCGGGCGAGACTCCCGAGGTCTCGTTGCCCAGCACATAGGCCACTCGTGCCGGCGGTGGATCGCCGAACAGGGAGCCAGCCCCAGATACCGAACTGGACAACCCGAGTACCCCGAACCCCGCGGCGCGCAGCGTGGCGCAGGCCTGTTCCGCGGTAGCGCTGCGCAGTACCGGGGCATGGAAGGCCACCCCGGCCGAGGCCTTGATCACCAGCGGGTCGATCGAGGGGACTCCCCGACGGGGCAGCACCACGCCGTCGATTCCGGCGGCGGTCGCGGTGCGCAGGATCATCCCCACGTTGGCTGGATTGGTGATTGCGTCGAGCACCAGCACCGCCGCTGGGTTGCCCAGCGCCGTCAGCGCGGTGTCGAGCCGGCGCATCCTGGGCGCCACCACGTCAGCCAGGACGCCTTGGTCGTGCCGACCGTTGCCGGCCAGCACCTTCACCCGGTGCGCCGACGCCCGCTGCACTGGCACCCGCCGTTGCGCCGCTGCGTCGAGGATTTCCGCTATTGTGTCGCCACGGACGTGGGTAGCCATGATCACCTTGTCGACGGTCAGCGCTGGGTCGATCAGCGCTTCCAGCACCGGTTTGCGCCCGTATACGGTGATGAAGATGTCCCGTGGGCTTGCGGCATGACTGCTTTCCGGGTCGCAGAGCTCGTCAGGCAAGGGCACCCGTCTAGGGTAGGCCGACGTCAGCAGACCGTGCGGCGGGTGGTGATCTAGGCGGTGTCTTAGTCTGGGCCGAGCCGTGGTGTCCGTTGTTCTCGCAGGTAGAGGACCTGGGAAGAGGGCCGCTGATGAGGGTGTACATCCCTGCCACGCTCGCGATGCTGCGGACGTTCGTCGAGTCCGGGGAGCTGATCCCGGTCTCGGGTACTGCTTTCGCGGTGACACCGATGCTCCGCGAGTCCTACGCCGTTGGGGATACCGAAGAGCTGGAGTACGTGGCGATGAACGAGGCGGCCCGGGCCTCGCTGCGGCTACTGGCAGCGGAGCTGGACGGTGACCTGGCGGCACATCCCCGCCGGGTCGTGTTTGCCGCCGACGTTGAGCAGGTACGGATGCGCGCCGACCTGGACGACGCCGCGGTCACGATCTCCGGCGCGGTACCGATCTTCGCGGTCGCCGCCGTGCACGTCGATCTGGCCGAGGCGGAGGATGCGGTGCGCGCCGCGGCTGCGGTGATCGACGCCGCCGATCTTGGCGATCCGGATGCCGAGTTCACGCTCGGCGACGCCGAGGATCACGAAATGGGCTGGTACGCCACCCAGGAGATCCCCTTCCTGCTCGAATTCTTGTGCGACCCGTGAGTGGCGATGCGAGTCCTGACT
>JBOHFK010000251.1:0-4337 GCA_050699635.1 Pseudonocardiaceae bacterium
CCGCCCCACACCACCACCCCTGCCCACCACAGCCTGGATCAACCAGCCCCCCACAACCATCGAAACCGAGGAGACACCACACAACAACCGCGCCGCCTGATGTCCCATCGAGTTTGACAGGTTCCGGGCCGACCAGCTGCGCGATCGACTCGATAGGAACTCCGTTGGCGGACAGCAGCGAAACGAAGGAGTGGCGCAGTTCCCGCGGCGTCCAATTCCCGCCGATTTTGGATGCATCCACGATCGACCGGAACCCGCGACGCACGTTGGCGGCGTCCAGTGCGGTCCCGATCTGCGTGCAGAACACGAGGTTGGTCTCCTGCCACAAGGCCCCCGCCGCGAGACGGTCAGCCGCTTGTCTGGCCTTATGCGCCTTGAGCACGTCAACCGCCTGCGAGGGAAGCGCGAGCGTCCGCCGCGACTTCTTGGTCTTGGTGTCTCCGGTGGCCCGCACGCTGCGCCACACCTCGATGTGTGGCGGCATCTCGCCCACTCTTTGTAGATGCACCCGATCCCACGTCAGGGCCCGCGCTTCCTCGGTTCGAATGCCAGTCAGCAGGGACACCGCGATGTAGGCGTGCAGGCGGGACAGCGCTGCCGCGGCGAGCACCGCGACGGCCTGGCTCATGGTCAGCGCCTTCGATGGCCGTCCGGCGGTGCCTTTCGGGGCGCTGACCAGTTCGGCGACGTTGCGCGCGACCAGATCACGCCGCTGCGCCAGTGTGATCGCCCGACGCAGGATTGAGAGAACCTCGACCAGGGTGCTGGTGGCCAACTCGGCCGCCTTGCGCTCCAGCCAGTCGTCCAGGTCGTCCGCGGTCAGGTCGCGCAGCTTGGCCGCGCCGATCGCGGGCACGATGTGGCACTCGGCCAGCGTCGAGCACTTGTCGACGGTGGCTTGATCCCGGCCCCTGAGTCCGACGTCGAGCCACTTTCGGACAGCCTCGGTCACCGTGTACCTAGCCGAGGACGTCACGCCGGTCTCGATCTCGGCGTGCAGCTCCTTGAGCCCGTCGCGCACCTCGGCCTTGGTCCTGCCATACACCTTGCGGCGACGTCGATTGCCCGCCGCGGTGAAACCCAGACTGACGGCGCCGACGTAGCTGCCCTTGCTCTCGTCCCAGTAGATCGCGTCGTCCCCGCGGCCGCGACGCTTGCCGCTCGTGGTGGTCATCCCGCCTTCCCCTTTCCGGCTGCCGGCAGGAATCCGCGTCGCCGCGCCTCCCTGATCCACCGGTGGGCAGTGGTCACGGGTACCCCTGCCTCGGCGGCGAGCTCTTTCGCAGGCGCCCGTGTCGACGCGGCGTGATCGCGATAGACGTGCGCCACGAGCCTGTAGAAGTTCTCCGGGTCCTGCCCACTAGGCCGGGTGAGACGCGCTCGACGTTTTGCCTGATCGCCGGTCTCTGCCTTCGGCGACCGCTTACGCAGCTCCGCCACCGTCAGCTCGTCATCGGTCCACGACCCCGCGCCCCCCACTGCCCACGATCGGGAGTAGGCGGCGAGCGTCTGGCCCAATTGGTCGTCCGCGGGAGCGTTCAAAGCGGCTTCCACCCTGCTGAGTGAGACCCGACGCAGCATCGCCGGGGTGATCTGCTCGGCATGGGCGAACACGTCAGTCACGACAAGGCGGCCGTCATCTGCGCGACGTGCCCGTACGTGTAGGCCCTCGAACTCTGACGGTGCTGGGAACGACACCCAGCCATCTCGCGAAACGAGCATGAGGCGACGCTAGAGCAGTTCGTACAGGTACGCAACCGTACGCGCACATCTCCGCGTACTTGACCGTGACTCGAGAACCTGCTAGACCTTTGCCACTGACCGAGTAGGTCAGCGAACTCATACCCAGGAGGTCCGCGTGCGAGAAACCACCGCGAAGCTCGCCTACGGCATCGACGAGGGCTGCTCCACGCTGTCGATCGGTCGCACGGCGATGTTTGACCTGCTACGCAAGGGCGAGATCAAGAGCGTGAAAATCGGACGCCGGCGCCTTATCCCTGCCGCATCGCTTGAGGCCTATGTCGGTCGCCTCGTTGCCGAGCAGACGGGGAGCCCCGCGGCATGACGAACCCCCCCGCCCCAGGTTCGGGCGAGGGGGTTCGTGAGTTGGGTCCCGCAACGGATTCCCACGAGCAGGATAACCCCCGCCCCCGACCGTCCGTAGTCACCGCGCTACCCGTTCGGTCCCTGAACCGAGCGTTAGACCGCTTGGACCAGCTCGGACTGTGCGCCTGCTGGGTTGCACCTCGCGGTCGCCGTTGCCGTGCTGGCCGGTGGTCCCAGTGACCGGACTGGACCACCTGAGCTACGAGGACGTGCAGTTCCTCGCCGAGGTGCATCGGCTGGTCACCAAGGCCGAGGCGCTGGCCGGCGGCTGTGTGCCCGCGGCTGGGACAGATGAGTGGTTCGCCGCTTCGCCCATGAAGCGCTTGGCAGCGCTGCTGGTGCTCGCTGAGCGCTACTTGATCGAAGACCCGCACGCCATCGCCGCTGAGATGATCAAAGACGCGTCGGTGGCGGTCAGCTCCGATGGACGCTGGTCTGCTGCCAGGGCGCTGCCCTCGCATCACGAGCTCGTTCGTCGGCGCGCCGAGCCGGGGCCACTGGCCGGACTTTCTGCGTTCGATCCGGTGGCCGCCAGGCGTTGGGTCGAGACCGGCGACAGTGCAGCGAGCGCGGCATGACTGCCACCGTTGCGTCTCCGAAGCTGTCCCCGGCCGGTCAGGCCGTGCTGGACGCCATGCGCCATCCCGGCGCCGGAGTGCTGAATGAGGTGGCCGCGTGGCTGGCGCGGTATCTCGCTCTGCCCACCCCGCATGCGTTGACAGTGTTGGTGCTGTGGGCCGCGCACACCCACGCGTCCGAGAAGTTCTACGTCACGCCCCGCCTGATTCTCGACTCAGCGGAGCCGGCCAGCGGTAAGACCCGCGTGCTGGAGCTGCTTGCGCTGTTGTGCCACCGCCCGAAGTTGTCGATCTCGACTACGACAGCCGCGCTGTATCGGCGCATCGCCGAGGGCCCGTTGACGTTGCTGTTGGACGAGACAGACGCGATCTTCGCGCCGAAGAGCGCCCCGCAGCATGAGGACCTGCGCGCGCTGCTCAACGCCGGCTACAAGCGCGGGGCGACCGTGGATCGCTGCGTCGGTGACGGCTCCAAGATCAAGGTGGTGGAGTTCCCGGTCTTCGCGCCGGTAGCGCTGGCCGGACTGGCGGGGAGGATGCCCGCCACTGTCACCACCCGGGGTGTGACCCTGCACATGCGCCGGCGAGCTCCCAGTGAGCACGTCGACCCCTTCACCGAGCAGGAGGCCGAGCAGGAGGCGAAGCCACTGCATGTCCTGCTCGCTGAGTGGGCGACTGAGGTTGCCGATGAGCTGCGCGCCGCCCGACCGACCATGCCCGCAGGGGTGGTGGACCGACCTGCCGAGAACTGGCGGGCCCTGCTCGCCGTGGCCGACGCCGCAGGGGGCGCCTGGCCCGGCCTGGCTCGCGCCGCCTGCTCCTACTTCGTGCTCGACACGGATCCCGGCGAGCTGTCTCTCGGCATCCGCCTGCTCGCCGATCTGCGAGTCCTCTACACCCAACGGGACACCGACCGGATGCCGTCCGCTGAGATCGTGACCGCGCTTCGCGAGTGGGAGGAGTCACCCTGGGGAGATCTGTGGGGCAAGCCGCTGGACACGCGGCGGCTTGCCCGCGAACTGGGCCGCTACGGCATCGCCAGCAAGAACCTCAAGCTCGCCGATGGCCGCGTGGTCAAGGGCTACCGCACCGATGGCGCGGACGGGCTCCGCGACGGATGGCTGCGATACCTCCCAGAAAAGTCCGCTACCACCGCTACGGGCGCTACTTCGCAGGCCAGCACCGGTAGCGGACAAGACACGGTAGCGGCTACGAACGCTACCTCGACCACATCCGCTACCAGTGAAAACCCTCTGACCAGCGAAGTAGCTGAGGTAGCGCCGGTAGCGCCAAATACCGGAGCGGACATCCGGACGTTCGGATAGACAACAGAGAGGAACCGACCATGACCACGACCCGCAGCCCTATCGGTCGCTCAGACGTTATGTGCGCCGACTGCGAGTGGCACCTGCCGCCAGGCATCTACTACTACGACGGCCACCAGAAAAGCAGCGGCAGACCCGCGAACGCGGATTACGTCGATGCCACGATGCCAAAGATTCGCGCGCACGGTGACAGCACTGGTCATTCCGTCCGAGTCGCGACCACCACCTTCCACGCCGCGCGCGACCCCGAGGTATCGGCACTGGTGCTCCGCGTCCTGCAATGGCCAGCACCGCGGCGGGATCCCGTCGCCTCGATTCCCCGGCTCGA
>JBOHFK010000252.1:0-4251 GCA_050699635.1 Pseudonocardiaceae bacterium
TTCGGCGCTGGTCACCGGATCCGGTTGGAGATCTCCTCCAGCGACTTCCCGCAGTTCGACCCGAATCCCAATACCGGATCCTGGTTGGGGGAGAGCACCACCACGCAGGTCGCCCACCAGACTGTTGTGCACGACGCGGAGCACCCCTCAGCGCTCGTGCTCCCCGTCATCCCGGCGCCGGCGTCGAGCCAGCCCGCCGCCACCTTCCCCCTCACCACACCCCGGTAACTCCTTCCGCCCGCGCAAACGGGGACGCGTGGCTGGGCTCCCGCAGGTCGCGGTCCTTGGTCTCGGCGAGCGCTTTGGTGCAGAACAGGCTGAGCAGAGACAGGGCGCACAGCGCAACGCCGATCGTCCAACTGCCGAACGCCGCCGCCAGCGGGGCTGCCACTAGCGGCGGTAGCGCGCCGCCGACGATACCGGCCAGGTTGAAGCTCAGACCGGCGCCGGTATACCGGTATCGAGTGGGGAACGTTTCGGGCAGGAACGCCCCGGCTGGGCCATAGCACAAACCCATGAGCCCGAGGGTGACGGCCACGCCCACGGCAAACGCCGTCGCGGAGCGGGTGTCGAGGACTGGGAAGAGCACCAGTGACCACACCGCTGCGGCTCCGCAGGACAGCATGATCATGACTCGACGCCCGAACCGATCGGAGGCCAGGGCCGACACGATGATGCCCATCGCCATCGAGACGGCAGCGAGGATGCCCAGGGACAGCACCAGCGTCCGGGACAGTCCGGCGCCGGCGGCACTGGTGCCGTAGCTGGTCAGGTAGGTCGTGCCGGTGTAGAACAAGGCGAACATGATCGTGACGGCGCCGGCGGCGAGCAGGATTTCGCGCGGCGCCTGGGTGAATGCCTCCTGCACCGGGGCCCGGGTGGCGGGTTGGTGGCGTTGGGCTTCCCGGAACACCGGCGTCTCCTCGATCTTCAGCCGGACATACAGCCCTACTGCGACCATCACGATGCTGACCAGGAACGGGATCCGCCACCCGTAGTCGAGAAAAGAGCGATCGGTGTTGCCCAGGGTGAGACCGGTGATCAGGAACGTCGCGCTGGACAGCGCGACGGCGATCGTCGCCCCCAACAGAGGGAACATCCCATACCGGCCGCGCTGCCCCGCCGGCGCGTATTCCGCGGTGAGCAGCGTGGCGCCGGCCCATTCCCCGCCCATCGCGAAGCCCTGCACGAATCGCAGGATAATCAGCAGGATCGGAGCGGCAACCCCGATGGTGGCCGCTCCCGGTAGTAGGCCGACCAGCACGGTCGAAACACCCATCAGCAGCAGCGTGACGATCAGTGTCCGCTTGCGTCCGAGCCGGTCGCCGTAGTGACCGAAGCTCACCGCCCCGACTGGTCGAGCGATGAACGCCACCCCGAAGGTGGCGAACGACGCCACCGTCCCGGCAGTGGGACCCAATGCCGGGAAGAACACCTTCGGAAACACCAACGCCGCGGCAGTGCCGTAGATATAGAAATCGTAGAACTCGACGGCGGTTCCCACGCAGCTGGCGATCGCCACGCGGCGCAGCTCTGCGCCCGACGTTACAGTCGGTTCTGCACTCATTATCCGTTTCCCCAGGTCTCTCGTCGTGCATCAGCCGTCACATCACGAAGAAGCACAAGTATCACCACGCCGGGAAGCCCCTCATGTCAGTAGCGTCTGTAGCGTTCGCCAGAGAGGAGAGCCACCAGTGGCGATCAGATACCTCGAGCGTTCACGGATCGTGGCGCCGCCGGGTTGGAGCCGTTGGCTGGTCCCACCAGCCGCGTTGTCCATCCATCTCGCGATCGGCCAGGCCTACGCGTGGAGCGTGTTCAAGAAGCCGCTGGAGGCCTCGCTGGGCATCTCCGGAGTCGCCAGCGCGCTGCCGTTCACCTTGGGGATCGTGATGCTCGGCCTGTCGGCGGCGCTGTTCGGTACCAAGGTCGATCAATGCGGCCCCCGCTGGGCCATGTTCATCTCGATGTGCTGTTTCAGCAGTGGATTCCTTATCTCCGCGCTGGGAGTGTCAATCGGGCAGTATTGGCTGGTCGTCCTCGGGTACGGTGTCGTCGGCGGGATCGGCCTGGGCATCGGTTACATCTCCCCGGTGACCACGTTGATCAAGTGGTTCCCCGACCGGCCAGGCCTGGCTACCGGCATCGCGATCATGGGTTTTGGTGGCGGAGCGCTGATCGCCTCGCCCTGGTCGACCTCGATGCTGACTGCGTTCGGCGCGACCGCGGCCCACCCGGACCCTGGCGGCATCGCGAAGACCTTTCTGATCCACGGTGTGGGGTACGCGATCTTCATGTCGGTGGGCTGGCTGCTCATCCGGGTGCCGGCACAGGACTGGAAACCCGCCGGTTGGCAGCCGACGGCGCAGCCGCCCGGTTCGTTGATCAGTGCGAGCAACGTGTCGGCTCGCAACGCGATCAGGACCCCGCAGTTCTGGCTGTTGTGGGTGGTGCTGTGCTTCAACGTAACGGCGGGCATCGGCATCCTGGAGCGCGCGGCCCCGATTTACTCTGACTTCTTCCCTAGCGGAGCTGGGCTCACCGCCGCGGCGGCGGGGTTTGTCGCCATCCTGTCCCTGGCCAACATGCTGGGCCGTTTCATCTGGTCATCGACCTCGGATGTGCTTGGCCGCAAGAACATCTACCGGATGTACCTGGGTGTCGGAGCGTTGCTCTACCTGACCGTGACGCTCACCACGAACGCCAACAAGGTGGTGTTCCTGGTGTGCTGCATGGTCATCCTGTCGTTCTACGGCGCCGGATTCGCCACCGTGCCCGCCTACTTGCGCGACCTGTTCGGCACCTACCAGGTGGGCGCGATCCATGGCCGGCTGCTGACCGCCTGGTCGACCGCGGGGGTGCTCGGTCCGGTGATCGTCAATGCGATCGCCGACAACCGGATCGCAGCCGGAGTGAGCGGGCCGGGCCGGTACACACTGTCTTTCTCGATCATGGTCGGATTGTTGATCATCGGCTTCATCTGCAATGAGTTCATCCGCCCAGTGAACCCAAGGTTCCATGAGGCGGCGGCCTCGGAGCGGGCAACCGGGAAATTGGGGATGGTGGCATGAGCACTCCGATCGCCAAATCGGTGCCGCCCGGATCGACGTCAAGTGGGCGCGTCGTGGTCGCCGTGCTGGCCTGGGCGTGGGTGATCCTGCCGTTTCTGTATGGCTTGTACCGGCTACTGATCAAGATCCCAGCTTTGTTCGGCAGCTGATCTCGATATGTAAGGGTCCGTCGCCAGCTGGATCAGGCCGACCGGGGCCCGCACGCGGGTCTAGTGGTTGCGCTCGATGGCGCAGTGCAGGTGGGCGGCCACCCGGTCAACGTCGATGCGATCCGGACCGGTCAGAGTTGCATGTGGACTACCGGGGCGTGCCGTCGCGGGTACGTCCGGCCTAACTGGCACCATGCACATCATGACCGACGCACCGTGGGTGAACAAGCTCTACTACGGAGACAACCTTGATGTGCTCCGCGAGCATGTCGAGGCCGAGAGCGTCGATCTGATCTACCTTGATCCACCTTTCAACTCGAACCGTTCCTACAATGTTCTATTTAAGGAGCGGAGCGGCCAAGAGTCCCCCGCGCAGATGGAGGCTTTCGGCGACACCTGGACCTGGAGCCAGGAGACCGAAGCACTCTATCAAGAGATTACAAATATCGCTCTTCATCGCGTTGCCGATGCTCTAGAAGCCATGCGAAAGTTGCTTGGCGACAACGACGTACTCGCTTATCTCGTCATGATGACCGCAAGGTTGCTCGAACTACGCCGAGTCCTAAAGCCGACCGGCTCGCTATATCTACACTGCGATCCGACAGCAAGTCATTACCTTAAGGTTCTGCTCGATGCCATCTTGGGTCCTGCGAATTTCCGCAATGAGATCATTTGGAAGCGAACTGCAACGAAAGGCGACGCTCGACGCAAGTTCGGCGCTGTTCACGATGTCTTGTTGTTCTACTCGCGATCTTCTGATATTGCTTTTCAGGCTCAGGACGTCCCGCATGGCAATGAGTACCTCTCCCGCTTCACCCTGGACGATCATGACGGGCACGGACTGTATGAGGGTGCCCCACTCGACAGCCCGAATCCACGGCCAAACCTTACCTACGTGTACAAGGGATATCTTCCGCCGAAGAATGGTTGGCGCGTCAGCTCCGAAGTAATGGCGCAGCTCGACGCGGACAATCGACTGATCTTTCCTAAGAACCCTCAAGGTCGAATCCGCCGGAAGAACTACGCGGCGG
>JBOHFK010000253.1:0-4222 GCA_050699635.1 Pseudonocardiaceae bacterium
GAGCAGAGCGCGGCGGTGGCGGCCGCTGCGGGCGGCCCTGTGCGGGTGGTCGAAGTGGTCGGGGCGGATCACAACGACGCCGCGCTACTAGCGGGAGTTTCCGGGCTATTTTGATCATGGGTGTGTTGGAGCTGGTCACGGGGTTGTTGATGTTTGTTGGGTGTATGACCTAGGTGCTGGGCGCCCACTGTGTGAGGTTGAAGATTTCGGTGAGGTGGTCCTGGGTGGGGGTGGTCTGGGTGAGCATCCGGCGGGCTTTGGGGCGTCCTCCGGTGGAGGGGTAGATGAGCACGGTCTCTTCGATGCCGGCGAGGGTGTCGAGCAGTTCGCGGACGCTCATGGTCAGTTGGTGTTGGTGGGCGTGGCGGCGCATCAGGTGCGCGATCTGGAGGGCCAGCACGCAGGTGAAGGTGTGGACGCGGATGTTGTGGTCGGTCCAGTGGTGCATCGGGCTAAACGACACTTGGTGGGGGTCTTTGAGCTGGCGGAAGGAGAACTCGGCCTCGGACTGGGAGCGGTAGCCGGCGATGACTTCGGCGATGGGCCAGTCGTCGTGGTCGGTGATGAGCACGCGTTTGCCGAAGATCTCCTGTTCGAGTGCGTCGCGGGCGGTGGGGTCGAGGTGGAAGCTGAGTCGGTGCTCGGCGGGGGTGTCGCCGGTGAGCTGGTAGCTGATCATGCGGGCGGCCCAGGGGTCGTTGAGGAGCTTGGTGATCTCGGCGTCGACCTTGCTCCGGGGGCGGCGGGTGTGGCCGCGGGCGAGGGTGTCGGCCAGCGCGGAGAGCTTGGCGGTGGCCTTGGCCAGGGTCTGGTCGAGCCCGCGGGCTTGGGCGGCGTGCAGGGTTGGTGAGTGGGTGAGCACGACCCGGCGGTCGGCGTCATAGACCTCGCGGCGGGTGTCGAGCGCGGTGAGCCCGGCGAAGCGCTCAACGTCGACCGGTGCCCGGTCGGTGGCGGGCAGGGCGAGCAGGTCGGGGCAGTCCGAGGGGGGCACCGAGCCGACGAAGCGCAGACCGGTGGCGCTCAGGTGGGCGAAGTTGGCGACCGAGTTCTGGCCGGCGTCGAACACCACGGTCATCTCCGCCGCCGGTGGCACCGCCCGGTCCACGGTGGCACCAGAGGAGGCGGCGACTGCGGTGTAGCGGCTCATCAGCAGGTCGATCATGGTGGCGAACTGGGTGACGTCGGGCCGGTTACCCGGGTAGGCATGGGACACCAGCGGGACACCGCCGTCGCGGGTGACGACCAGGCCCAGTCCGACCAGGCGCAGGTCGGCACGCTTCTGCTTGGCCTTGCCCCGCTGCGCGATCGGCGCGCGGTCGTTGGTGGAGTCGATGTAGGTGGCGAAGTTGGTCATGTCCAGCGCCAGCGCCGAGATGTCCAGGCCGAAGGTCTCGATCATGCGCAGCGCCAGCCGGTGCTCGATGGCGGCCAGCTCCGCTTCGGTGACCGCGTGCATCGCGTCCCAGAACCTGCGGTGGTCCAGCACCACGGCCGGGATCTTGGTGAACCGGTCGGCCGCGGTGGTGCGCCACCAGTCCGCGAACCCGAGCTTGGAGCACGGGTCCACCAGCCGGTTCAGCGCGGCCAGCGCCAGGTAGGTGCCCACGCTCGCACCCGCGTCGGATCGGCGCGCTCCGACCACCTCGTCGATCGTGGCGATCACGTCGAGACGCTCGAGCATCCCCCACACCGCGGCGACGTCGCCGAACCCCAGGTGCCGGGTCCGCTCGGGCATCACCGCGGCCTCCCGGGCGTCGAGCAGCGCGGCGATGTCGGCCGCCGACCCCAGGTAGCGCTCCGAGACCATCCTCGGCTTGCCCTCCACCCGGGCCATCTCCCGCAGGTACCAGTACGGCTTCCCGTTGACCACCTTCTTGTACAAGCTCGCCACACATTAGGTCATACACCATTTCAAGATCGAGGACATCGCGACACGCTCAAGAACCCCAGGTCACAACCCGCCACACAGACCCGCTAGACCATCAAGATCAAACTAGCCCGGAAACTCGGGCTAGGGGCGGCGCTGACGTCGAGGCGGCCAAGATCATGCAGATCGGCCAGCACCTGCCATGTTCCAGCCGGGTCAGAAGACACCATGCGGTAACCCTGGATGCTGCGGGCCAAGCGATCGTCGAAGGCCACAACGTCCAGGCGGGACCGGCCGAGCTGCCCTCGTGCCGGGTGTGCAGGCAGCGCAAGGACGGCTGCGACGACGCGTTCGAGGATGTCGTCGGCGCTGCCGGGCTCGGGTCGTTCGACAGGGGGTGGCATCTCGCTGGCCTTCACCGCAGCCAGCGGTGGGAAGTCACCGAGGTCATCGACCGCACCCAGGTCGGCGAGGGCGCTGAAGGCGCGGGCAACGCCTGCGGTGTACTCCTCGGCCGTGCGGGTTTTGCGAGCCTCGTCAGGGGTGAGGCGTCCGGCGCTGAGGTCCTCGCCGATGAGATCGTCTGCGACCGTGCCGGCGTCCAGGACCGTGCGGGCTGCCAGGACGTGCTGCGCCATGCGGATAAGCAGCCCAGGGTTCAGATCGTTGCTCGTCATGAATTGCACGGTCCGCAGTCCGCGATTCGTCAGCAGGGCCAGACCGACGTTCGAAACTGTCTCTGTGGCGGGGGGTTTGCCTGGTGACTTATTCGGTGGCTCCGGTGCGTCGAGATCTGCGCCAGTGGTGGAAGAACCGGCGACGTCACGGCCGGCACGACCTAGCTGCTGGTAGAGCGCGGACAGGTCGGTCGGGGCGCTCACCGTGAACACGGTGCGGATGTCGGCACGGTTGATGCCGAGCCCGAAGGCGGAGGTGGCGACGACGATCAGCGGGACGTAGTCCTCCTCGCCGCGCTTGGGAGCTTCGCGGAACTCAGTGAGGACGGCGGACTTCTCCGCTTCAGTGAGCCGGCCGTGGAAGCGACGGACCCGGACGCGACCGCCGTCACCGAGGTAGTCGACCAATTGCGCGTGCAGCGCCACGACCTCCTTCACCGTCAGGCAGTAGAAAATCGCATGGTCGGTGACACCGTCGAGGACTTCCTCGGCGAGGCCAGCGACAAGGGCGGGGGTGGCAGCGCTGATGCTGCGGCGGAAAACGGCAAGCTCGGGCCGTATCGGGTTCTCCAGGACCGTCACGAGCGGCTCTGCTGCGGCTTCGGGGCTGCCGGCGACTGGCCAAGCACCTGGCAGCCCGAAGACGTCTCCACGCAGACCGGCGTGAACCGTATGGTTCGCCGTCGCGGTCAGCGCAGTCACCTTGGACCCGTGGTCGCGGCGGACCTCCCCGAGGAAGCGTTCGACACGGCTGAACGAGGGCCGGAAGTCAGTCCACTGCACGAACGTGTGCGCCTCGTCGAGCACAATGCGGCTGATGCGTCCGGCGGCGACGGCGTCACGGACTACTTGCTGGAAGCGGCGCTGGCACAGCCGTTCCGGACTGACGTAGATCATGCGGATGCCATGGTCGGCGCGGCCCAGCAGCTGGTCAGCAACTTCCGTCTTGCCGGCGCGCGAACTCGACTCGCGCAACGGGGCGACGAGCGCGCGGACGGCGCCGCCGATGCTGCGGTTCAGCTCGAGGGCCTGGTCGGTCATGAGTGCCACAAGCGGGCTGATGATGAGGGTGACGCCGGGCAGGACCAGAGCGGGCAGCTGGAAACAGAAGCTCTTGCCGAACCCAGTCGGCAAAAGTCCGAGGACGTCCTGGCCACTTGCGACCGCCCCAATAACGCGCTTCTGGCTCTCCTTCAAGGTGACCGGGCTGTCGGACAGTCGCAGCAGACCGCCGATCTCGGCGGCCCGCTCGATTACCTCACTCTCGAGGGTCCCCGCCGCAGTGTGCTTCGCGACGTCGGCAGGGGTCAGGGCAAGTTTGCGGATGCGGCGGGTCTGCCGAAGCAGGGTGTGCTCGTCGAGGGCATCGGGCGTACACAGCTCGTCAGCACGGACCTGGTCGAGCAGGCCGTGCCGGGCGAAGAACTGCCAGATACGCGCCCACCCTTCGGCCATTGGGACGACGTTGCCGCCGGCGACCTCGCCGGTGTCGGGGTCGTCGCGCAGCAGGTCCTGGTCGAGGCTGCCAAGGAAGGTCCGCCGGTAGGAGCGGCGAAGCGAGGTCTGCCCGGCGAGTTTGCGATCGCTGATGATGATGACGCCGCGGTGACGTTCGGAGCGGATGAGCCGCCCGACAGCTTGCCGGAGCTGAAGGGCGGCGAGCGGGAGGTAGAAA
>JBOHFK010000254.1:0-4193 GCA_050699635.1 Pseudonocardiaceae bacterium
CATCTTGGGCTTGCCGTCCACCCAGCCCATCTCCCGCAGGTAGTAGTACGGCTTCCCGTTGACCGTCTTCTTGTACAGGCTCGCCACACCTTTAGGTCATAGACTAGAACAAGATCGAACACCAGGCGACACACCGAGAAACAGCAGATCAGCCCACTCGAAGCGGACTCCTCACAGGCTCAAGATCGAACTAGCCCGGAAACTAGGGCTAGTGGTGCGAGACTCGAACTAAAGCACCCAAGAGTCGAAGGTGACGCACGGACTGTGAAACCTAACAAGATCGACTTGTTACAGGATGCGTCCTCATTCCCGGCCGAGGCCAGCACACCAGCGCTGTGGCGTGGGCAGGCCGCCGCGCGCAAATGTTGCCACCGGCCACGGATCGCGTCGGCTTGCCGTAGTGACGAGATCCGCGGCTACTACCAACCATGACGCTGCCCAATGGATCTTCATCCGCAGGTCTCAGCTGTTGGCTCTCTGGCGACGCAGGCAATCGCCGATACGGGTCAACAACTACCTCGCCGGACTGCGGCCGTGATCAGCTCAGCACGCTCGTTCCCCCACAACCCGCCCGATCAACAACCACCTGTGGTGTGCTTTAACTGGTCGCCATCCACCTAAGGCATCATGACTACATGGAGCTGCGGCCAGGACTCCCGTAGATGATGCCATGATCGCCGACTTCGCCACCCGCCATGGCATCCGCCGACTCGAACTGTACGGCTCGGTGTTGCGCGATGACTTCAGCCCCGCCAGCGATGTCGACATCCTCGTCGAGTTCCACGCGGGCCGCATTCCTGGCCTCATCCACCTCGCCCAGATGGAGCTGGAGCTCGAGGCCACCCTAGGTCGCCCGGTCGAGCTGCGAACCTACGAGGACCTCAGCCGCTATTTCCGCGACAAGGTCGCCGCGACAGCGCGTCCGCTTTATGCGGCCTGAGGACACGGTCCGCCTTCGGCACCTCACCGAGGCCGCGACCAAGGCCATCGGCTACAGCACCGACCGGACCCGGGCTGACCTCGACAGTGACAAGTTGCTCCGGCTCGCGTTGACCATGCTCGTCGAGATTGTCGGAGAGGCCACTAAGCAGGTCAGCCCGGAAGTCCGCACCGCCCATCCTGAAGTTCCGTGGCCGCCGCCGCCCGGATGCGGGACCGCCTCATCCACCACTACTTCGACATCAACCTCGACCTGCTATGGCAGACCGTAACGACCGACCTGCCTCAACTGCTCGCCGCGCTGCCTGGCGCGCCGTGACGGAGCCGTACTCTGGTATGGCGACCTGCCGCACCACCCCGCGGTCCGCAGCGCGCTGGACGCGGTCGAGCCGGAACCCGCGGCCCCGTTCCTGACTGTGGACCGCGTGCCCCGGCTCGCCCCGTCGGCCCCGGACAGCCAGCTCGCAGAGTGGCTCGACGGGGCCTGCGAGGACCCAGACCCTGAACCACGCCTGCGTGACTCGATCATCCGACCGACGGACGGTGTCGGGGACGACGGCCTGCCGATCGGGCGCGTTGAGCACCTGGACGAGCGGCCGGAGATCAGCGAGTCGTTCCGCGAGTGGCTCCGGGACTGGCAGGCATGGGCAGACCAGGAGTTCCGCGACAAGCCAATCCGGACGCTATACGGCGAACTCTTCGCGATGTACGTGAACGCGCTGGGGCACGCCGAGGAGCTGGTCATCGGAGTCGGCTGCCTGGCATGGACGCCAGCGGACCACCCGACCGTACTGCGGCACCTGCTGACCGCATCCGTCACCATCGAGTTCGACGACGACACCGGCCGTCTCGCCGTCGTCCCCACCGAATCGGTGGACGCTGCCGACGTCGAGGTGGAGATGCTCGACGCCCGCCTGATCACCCAACCACAGCAGCTCAACGAGTCGCGAGCGCGCGCCCGCGACTTCGAGGGCAACCTGCTGGACCGGACAGAAGCGGGCGCAATCGTCCGGCGAATCGTGCACGCTCTTTCCCCCGACGCTGAGTACCAGGACACCGACGTACGACCGACGGTCCTCGAGCACCCTGTCGCCGCCTTTGCTCCCGCGCTGATTTTGCGCAAGCGTGCCCGGAAGGGGTTCGTCGAGATCTTCCGCACCATCATTGACCAGCTGAGTAGCGGGCAACCGGTGCCGGCCGGTGTCCTTCCCCTTGTCGACCCGGAGCACGTCCCGGTCGTCGACAGCGAGCCTGGCGACGGTGCCGTCGTGATGGTCGACGAGGATCCCTTCCTGCCTATGCCCGTTAACGACCGCCAGTTGCAGATCCTGCGGCGAGTCGACACCCACGCGCAGACCCTCGTCCAAGGTCCACCCGGCACGGGCAAGACGCACACCGCCGCGGCCCTGATCTCGCATCTGCTGGCTCAAGGCAAGCGGGTGCTCGTGACGGCGCACACCGACCGGGCGCTGAAGGAGGTCTGAGCGACTACGTCGACGACGTCCTCGCCGCCGCCCCGCTGCATTCGCAGGAAATCGTCGAGTGGCACGCGCTGCTGACTGACCCGGTCCTGGCGGCAGATGAGATCGACGCGCGATGCCGGGTGTTCGAACCTGCAGGGCTGCCCGATCCGCACCGGTTCGCCGACCTGGTGGCTCGCGAGACCGCCGCTGCCGTGGCGGACAGCCGTCTGCGGCACCAGCGGACCCATCCCGCGGCCGCCGCCCTGCACCGGCTCCCTGTCGACGCCCGAGACGCGCTTCAAGCGCGCCTGCACGCGCTCGTCACCGAGCTCGACTACCTATCGAGCCGTCGCGAGCACTGGATGGCAGCGGCGCTCGACGACGCGCGCAGTGGCCGCGCCGACCAGTGGCGCGCTCGGCACGACCAAGTCATCCAGCTGATCGATCATGCGGCGCAGCTCGTGCAGGAGCTCGGCTCGGTCACCGAGGTGGAGCTGCGCGGCCCCGACATCGCAGCCCTGGTGCCGCTGGCCCGGAACCTGCGAGAACATCTCGCCGGCGGACGAACGATCAAGATGGGTCCGGACCACCGTCCGAAGGTCGGCGTCCTCGCCAGCAAGCAGGTTAAACAAGCGGCGTGCGAGCCTGGAGCACTATGCCTACCTCGTGCGTCGGCTGGGCAAGGGCACCGGGAAGTACCAGGTGCAACGGAAGGCCGAGATTCGCCAAGCCATGGGCCGCTGCCGGTCCGCGGTTCCGGTGTGGATCCTGCCGACCTACCGGATCACCGACCAGCTGCATATCCAGCCGGATATGTTCGACGTCGTGGCGCGAGCTGGTGCAGTTGCCTGCCTGCGCGATGCGCGCGACCTCGCGGCAGAACGCGGTCTTTCCTATCCCCGAGAATCCGCGGCCCACCAGGGCGCCGAAACCTTGGGCCGAGGCGTCCCGCACGATCGACGTCCCCCGGGCGAGTTCGAGTTCCCGCCCGACGAAGATCGCGGGGCCGGCGGCCAGTCCCTCGATCGGCGACCATGGCCTCGATGATGTCGTCGAGAACGGCCATGAACTCCTGCTCGCTGATGTCCATGCCGGCATGGACCTCGGCGAGTCTCACACCTTCTCCCTTCGGTCTCGCCCCTCCATAGTAGATCCCATCAGGTTTCCTAGCGACCCTTGGGCGCTAGGTGTCTTTAACCGTGCATGAAGATGAGCTCTAGCTGAATATTGTCCGGATCACGGAACACCAAGGCCGAGTACTTTGTCGGGTTATCAATATCGGTCACCCCCGAGTGGGGAACTGCGGAACTGTCGAGCCATTCTGCCCAAGATTCCAAATCTGATCGACTCGGCACAGAAATGCTGATGTGATCGAGACCGGTCCGGGTTTCATCGAATGGCTGGCCGTCATTCCTTGTATTGTGATTAACTCCTATGATGATTCCGCAGCTGAAGTCAGTGAGGAGCGCGGTGTATCCGGTTTCTTCGTTGCCGTAATGCGGAAATTTCGCAGGGATACGTTCCAGTCCTAATACCCGCTGGTACCAGTCTGCGCTAGCCTCTACATTGGTTACTGTAACACCAAAGTGGTGGAATCCGGCCATCGGCGGTCGTTGTTTCGCCGTCTGATTCATCTCGATCTCCTTCGTGTGGCTCGCTGTGAGATGTGTTATCTCTTGTGGCGCTACTGACGTTCCTGTGGGTACCTGTTCATGATCAAATGAGGGCGCACGCCGTGCCCTGTCTAGTGTTTCCGGCCTACCAGAGCTGGAAACGATCATGATGGGGACG
>JBOHFK010000255.1:0-4188 GCA_050699635.1 Pseudonocardiaceae bacterium
CACCCCACTACGCACCGCCGCACACAACTACCAACGCGCCCTCAACCAACTCACCCAACAAACCGGATTCGCCGCATAACCCAAACTTGACTCGATCAAGCCGACTTCGTCGGCCACAGCCCTCTAGCACGAGCCTTACCGACAGGCCGCAACCCCGGCCGCCGCCCTCAGCGCGTACATCCTGCTGATGTTCGCGGTCCCGGCCATCTGGTCCACACAGACTGATGTGCTGACCGTTTTCAATAACGCTGGCACGCTGGCCGCGTTCGGATTCCTGCTGGCCTATTTCATGGTATCCGTGGCCGCCCCGATCCACCTGCGCAAACTCGGCGAACTCAAGCCCGGCAACGTGGCCGTTGCGGTGCTCGCCTTCGTGTTCCTGCTGGTCCCGACCGTCGGCAGCTTCTATCCCCTGCCTGCCTACCCGGTAAGCCTCTTCCCGTACATCTTCCTGGCCTACATGGCGGTGGGAGGCGCCTGGCTGTTCATCGCCTCACGTCGGCGACGCGGCATCCTGGACGAGATCGAAACCGATCTCGAGGCACGTTCTTGAGCATGGGAGCCAAGCAGCGGGCGCCAGCAATCCGGCACGTGGCGTACGCGGCCGGTGTGGGGGAGTTGTCTGCACTCGCTGGGCCGGGTCAGAGCGGCCGCGAGCCGGAACAGTGGGATGGTCGACTCGGGTGAATAGTTCACTATGCGGCGGGCGGGCTTAGCGCTGTGATCTTGCGCAACAGCGAGTCCAACTCGGCCGGCGAGTCCTCGTTCAGTGCGTTGGTGATCGCGTCCAATAGATCCCAGTATCGCCGCTTGTCCGGCCAGTCCAACGGGATCGACGCGATTCGCGCGGCGCAGCAGCGGATGGCCAGCCTGATTCGAATGACGACGTGCTCACCCTCGTAGACGGGCTTTCCCCATAGCGCATGCGCCTGCGGCAGGTCCGCGAGCAGCGCGGCGTGCGCCGTGCAGGCAACCGCGCACGGGTCACGTTTCGTGCGTTGGTCCAACGCGTGGTTCACGGCCAGTTGGAGGGCTGCGGCGACCAGCGCGACCACAGCGGTCTTGATGACCTCTTTGAGCACCGAGTCGCCCACCGCGAATGCGCCCGACGCAGCCGAGGCGAGTGCAATAACCCCCAACACCGCGAACTTTGCGATGAACTCAAGTAGCCGGTCCAGCAGCGAGTGGTTCTTGGTGGCCCCCACCTGCTGCAGCTGTCCGCGTAACCACTCCACCTGCTGCAGCGCCTGATGGCGTTCAGCCGGACTGATGCCCCCGGACCGCGCCAGCGTGCTCAACACGTGCTCGACCTGCACGCGCGGCAGGTTGAGGAACTCAGCCACCTCACCGAGCGGCAGCGCGGCCACTCCGGACATCGCCACGAGCTGCGGCAACGCCTCTTGCACCCGCTGCCGCGACCTGCCTCGCCCAGTCTGCCGCAGGTAACTCGCAGCGCTGTCGAGCAACTCGTCCAGCTCTCCGACGACCTGCGCAAGTGCACGGTCGGCGAGCTGGGTATCGCCCGCGGCACGCGCGGCCGATCGGGTCTGCTCGTGCTTGAGCAGACGGTCCAGCACCGGCGGTCCGATTGCGGCACTCGGCTCCTCGTGCCGTGCCGGACGAGGGTTGACGATCTCCGTGTCCTTACGCGGCGGTTGCGCCGAGAGCTGCTCGGCCAGCTGCCGAGCCTGCGCGACGACCGAGATCTCATCCTCCTTCCGCTTCCTTCGGAAGAAGCCATCCTCGCGTCCTGGGCCAGGAACGGAGTAACTCATCGCGCCCCCTTTCACCGGGAACCCTATTAGCCGACTCGAAGACTGGACCTATTACCCTGCTGGTCGAAGTCGCCGCCCACATCAAGTCAACGGACATGAGTCCTCTCGGGCGTCTGCCCGTCGCTGCGCAACGGTCGGGCGACGGGGGGCAACCTGGGCTGTTTGCCCCGATGTTTGGCCGCGCCTCGGCGCCCGAGAAGGCAGCCCATCCGGCAAGCGCTGCGCTGATGACTGGGGGGCAACAGCCAGGTGATCATCGATCTGCTCCGGCAGATCCTTCAACGACTCGACACGATCGTTGAACGCTTCGAACGCGGCGAGTACGGGGCTGAAGGTCAGAGCGGAATTCGCAACCCCTGACCCTCGCCAGGGCCACTCGGTGACGGTTCGACGTTTCACACTTTCTCCGGAGCCCTAGGCTCGGCGGGTGTGGACGAGAAGGTCGCGGCGTCCTGGAACATCGAGTACGCCGCCGGGCGTTACCAAGACGAACCGCCCGTGCAGTTCGTCCAGGACATCCTGGCGGCGGCCTGGCGACACGGGTTGACCCGAGGCCTCTACATCGGCTGCGGCAACGGGCGTAACCTCATCCCACTGCTTGCTGGTGGACTCGACCTGCTTGGGCTCGACGTCTCCAGCAAAGCGATCGCCCAGCTGCGCGGGCGACGACCCGACCGCGCAGACCAGCTGATCGTCGGTGACTTGAGCGTCCTACCTGCCGCGGCACGCTACGAGCTGGTCATCGGAATTCAGGTCTTCCAGCACGGAACCCGTTACCAAGCCCACCAGCACCTTTCCGCCGCTGCTGCGCGCGTCGCGCCCGCGGGGCTGCTCTGCGTCCGAGTCAACTCGACCGACTCCGATATCAACCACAACCACCACCGATTCGAGGACAGCACCGACGGTAGCTTCACCCTGCGCTACCTCTCCGGCCCCAAGACCGGTCTGAATATCCACTTTTTCACTGCCGACGAACTTAGCGAACTGGTCAGCCTGTCCTTTACCGAGGAAGTCCCACCCCACCGCCACAGGACTCCGCGGACTCCGCCCGATCACGGTCAGTGGTCACAATGGGAAGCGATCTGGCAGCGCGATCCGATAATGCACATTATGACAAATTGGCCCCTGCGCCGCCTGCCCGGTCGCGCAGTCTCACTGCACCAGTGAGATCAGCGTGTCGCCTATCAGCAGCTTTTTCCCTGGTGGAGTGTTCGCTGCCAGCCCGGTGGGAGTGGCCACGTTCTGGTTGATCGCGGAAGCCGGTGTCACTGTCGTTCGGCCCCCCTCGGGGAGCCTCGGGGCAACCATCTGCGCAGCGCAGAGTCAGGCGATGAGTCAGGGCCGGCGCCTACCCAGCAGACGTGGCCGTCGGGTCGGATCAGGACACGGTCGACACCTGGAGATGCGCCCAGCGCGGTGCCCACGGGCGAGTCGATGACGTGCGCGACGACCCGGTTCACGCTGTCGGGAACAGGCGTCGAAGCCGACGGGTGACCGCCGAGTTCCAGAAGAAGGCCGTGCCCGGACCGCAGCAGCGCGCTGACGGTGGTGTCACCTTCCGCAGTCTGCAAAGACAGGTCGACCATCCGGGCCCCCACAAGTGGGTCGGAGTCGCCGAGGTCGTAGCGCAGATCCAATCCGGACATCAGACCGGCGAGGTAACGGTTGGCGTCCGGTAGCCGGGCGAGGTCGATCACAATATCGCGGAGCGCTCGCACGTCGTCGGCATCCGGCGGCGGGCTCATCAGGACGCCCTGCGCGCGGGTGATGGCGAGTACCCGAGCGGCCACCGGGTGCCGTTCGGTGTGGTAGCTGTCGAGTAGTCCGTCCGGCGCCCGACCCTGCACCTGCGCGGCAAGCTTCCAGCCGAGATTCATCGCATCCTGCACCCCGAGGTTGAGGCCCTGACCGCCGATGGGTGAATGGATGTGCGCCGCGTCACCGGCGAACAGAACGCGGCCACACCGGTAGTCGGTGACCTGCCGGGAGGCATCGCTGAACCGGCTACCCCACCGCAGCCGAGCCAGTTGCGTCTCCGGGCCGTGGACCGCAGTCAGCGCGCGGGCCACCTCGTCTGCGGTGACCGGTGCCTGCCGAGGCAACGTTTTCTGTTCCGGTCCGCCGAACACCACCCGGTACAGACCGGTGCAATCGGTGGTCGCCTCCAGCGGATGCATCAGCATCCAGTAGCCGCCGGCGATGCGGGTGAGCGTGCTGATGTGCGCTATCGACCGCGGCACCGTCGTCGACATGGTTCCCAGCTCGACATCGGCACTGATCGCGGCAAGTGTCCCGGCTCGCCCGGGAAAGGCGACACCCGTCAACTTCCGAATCGTGCTGTGCGCACCGTCACAGGCCACCAGATAGCGGCCCCACACGACACGTTCACCATTGGGTCCCGACACGATGGCCT
>JBOHFK010000256.1:0-4112 GCA_050699635.1 Pseudonocardiaceae bacterium
CCACTGGGCCGCCTCATCGCCGGCACGGGGCTGGCGGTGCCGAGTTTGGAGTCACGCACCCCTACGTGACCCGCTAGCGAGCAATTAACCTCGACGCAGTCGTTCTGCCCGCCGTTGCTGTAGCTGGACTTGGACCAGGCCCCGTCCTGGAATCCGGTGGTTGTCATGGGGCTAGCCGCGGGCTAGCCCCTTCTCAGTCTGGTTTCGCAACGAACTGGCCGGCCAGTTCCAACATGAAGTCACGCGACTCCACCGATCCCAGGGTGATGGCTTGCGGCCGGTGCTGCAGCTCGACGTAGTGCCGCACCGTCCCGGGTGGTCTGCGCAGGGGGCTCTTAGATCAGTGTGTTGGCGCCGGAAGCCCATCGTTGCCACTACAGCACTAAAGACCGCTTCCTTACCCGACACTAGCCTCGGTCATTCATCGAGATTAGTATGATCTTGGGTGGTTCGGCGTTTTTATGCGAGAAAAGTGCCTCTGAGCTGCGAGGATAAGGGTCTTCGAGGTCCTTGTTCCGGCAGGCTGGAGAGGCACTTTTCAGGTGGATGTTACCGCGTGGTCAAAGGATCTGTCCGTGGACGTGGGCGGGCATGGTGTCGTGTCGCATGTCGGGTCGGGACTGCTGCGGCTGATGGCCGATCGGGTGGGACTGACCAGTGCGTTGTCCGGGGCGTTGGCTCGACCCGGTTTCTGGCCGGTGCATGATCGGGGTCGGGTGCTGACCGATCTGGCGGTGATGCTCGCCGATGGCGGCACCACGATCAGCCAGATCGACACGCTGCGCCATCAAGGGGAACTGTTGGGGCCGGTGGCCTCGGACACCACGGCGTGGCGGGCGTTGGAGGAGATCGCCCCGGACGCGCTGGGCACGATCGCAGCGGCGCGGGCGCGGGTCCGAACCCACGTGTGGGAACAGATCGTGGCCCGGCACGGGCGGATCCCGCCCGCTCGGGTGGCCGGGCGGGACCTGGGTGAGGTCACGGTGATCCGGCTCGACGCCTCGATCGTGCCCGCGCACAGTGACAAGCAGCAGGCCGGGCCCACCTTCAAGAAGACGTTCGGGTTTCATCCCCTGACCGCCTGGTGTGACAACACCGACGAGTCGCTGGTGATCAGGCTACGACCGGGGCGGGCCGGGTCCAACACCGCAGCCGACCACATCGAGGTGCTGACCGAGGCGATCGCGCAGATCCCCGCACCGCACCGACGGGCGATGCTGATCACCTGCGACGGCGCCGGGTCCACCCACGCCCTGGTGGACCACATCAGCGCGCTGGACACCGCACCCGGTGTCCAGGTGCACTACTCGGTCGGGTTCGACTTCGATGACCGCATCCGCGCCGTGCTCCACAAGATGCCCACCACCGGCTGGGCACCCGCGCTCGACGCGGCCGGCGAGGCCCGTGACGACGCCCAGGTCGCCGAGCTCACCGGGCTACTACGCCACAGCGCCAGCGGTGACCGCCTCGCCGGCTGGCCACCCGACATGCGGATCATCATCCGCCGGGAGAACCCCCACCCCGGCGCGCAACTATCGTTGTTCGAACAGCACGCGGGCAAGCGCTACCAGGTCATCGCCACCAACACCCCCGGCACCGACATCCAGTTCCGCGAAGCCGCTCACCGCACCCAAGCCCGGGTCGAAGACCGCATCCGCTGCGGCAAGAACACCGGCCTCGCGCATCTGCCCTCGATTATCTTGAGCTCGCAGGATGATCATGTCTTTATGCTGGGCAGATGTGTTGTGGACGGTGTCGGTGACGTTGGTCGGTGGCATCTGAGCTCAGCAGGATCCGACAAGTTTCGGGCTGTTGCTGTTGGGCGTGTCGCGGCCGTTGGTCCGGCCGAGGATGTCGGTGGCGCGGTGTTCACCGAGTGCGCGGGCGAGGGCGTCGCGGAGCTGCTGGTTGTCGTGTTCGAGGCGGCGGATGCGCTCGGTGGCGGCTTGGAGGCGCTGCAGCAAGGAGGCTTCGGTGGCGCGCTGACGCTCGGGTGGGACGGTTGTCCTGGCCGCGGGTCGGTGACGGCGGCGGAGCCGTTCGACGTCGGCGCGCAGGTCGTGCTGGGTGTAGAGCCAGGACCGGGAGACACCGGCCTCACGGGCGAGGCCGTCGAGGGTGATGGGTGCGCCGGCGGTGTCCATGCGCCGCAACGCGGCCACGGCCCGGCGCCGGGTCTGCTCGGTGCGGCGCTGCGCGGCGGCGCGCAGGTGTCGGATGTTGTCAGCCGGCATCGGATGCGCCCTTCTGGTCGTGCTCGATCTCGCCGATCATGCGGTCGAGGTTGTTCAGGACGTGGGTGTTCATCTCGACCTGGCGGGAACGGCCGGTCTGTTGTGCGTCTTGGATCAGGGTCAGGGTGCGCCCGCGGTGCTCGCGCAGTTCGGGGAGGAACTCCGGCCCGGTGAGGAATACCGGGCAGGTCAGGCAGGCGTTGGCGTGCGGGCAGCTTTTTTGCACCGGCAGCCCGCAGTAGCCGTGCGGCAGGGTTTGGGTGGCCAGGCCGTAGCGGGTCTTGGCCCACTGCGCCTGGGCCAGCGGCCCGTCGGGGTCGATGCTCACCCGTTCGCCTTGGACGTTGACCTTGGTGGCTTGTTCCCAGTGGCGGCGCACGGTCTGGTCGGTGATCCGGGCGTAGTGCGCGGTCATCTGGGTCGAGTCGTGGTCAAGTAGTACCCGCACGACCTCTTGCGGGACGTCGCGGTTGATCAACCGGCTGGCGAAGGTGTGGCGCCACTGGTGCGGGGTCGGGCGGACGGGTTGGCCGTGCTCGTCGTGGATGTCGCAGTCGGCGAGCCATCGGTTGAGCATGGTGCGGTAGCCGTAGTAGGTCAGCGCATGCTGTCCGCTGGCGCTGGCTCGGTGGCGGGGGAACAGTTGCGGGTGGGTCTGGGGCCAGCGGGTGGCGACCCGGTCTTGTTGGGCGCGGATCTCGGCCTCGAGTTCGTCGTCGATGGGGACCGCGGCCTCGCGGCGCATCTTGTGGTTGAGATAGCGCAGGTAAGGCGCGCCCTGTCCGTCGTGGACCAGGCAGTCGAAGGCCAGGGTGCACGCGTCGGAGGCGCGTAGCCCGCACCTGATCAGGATCATGGTGACCAGCCGGCCGTCGGGGTGGGGCCAGCGGTCGAGGTTGGTCGGCGCTTCGATCTGGGCCATGACGTGCTCGCTGAGTCGCCGCGACCGCCGCGGTGGACGCCGCGGGGTGTCACCGGTGAAGAACACCGCGGTGGTCGGCAGGGTGTCATCCCAGCCGTGCTGTCGGATCGCGGAGAAGAACAGGTGCAGCCCGGTGACGGCGTCTTCCTTCGCGCCGCCGGGCCCACCGGCCTGGGTGCTCAACCAGGCCAGGTACCGCTCCAGCAGCGGCCGGTCCACCCGGCCAGAGTGTCCACAGTGGGCACCGACTCGCCGAGGAACGTGCTGAACCGGGTGAGGGCGCTGACGTCGTTGACTACGGTGCCCACGGCGAGCCCACCGGATAGGCGCAGCCGGGCCCAGCGCTTGGCCAGCTCGCGCAGCCAGGGCTGGGTGATCCGGTCGAACCGCAGGTGGTTGCGGGCCTCGGGCGCCTTGCCGGTGTTGCGCGTCAGTCCGGCCAGGGTATGCAGCCGCCAGACGTCGCGGGGGTACTCGATCTCCCAGCCGGTGCCCTCGCGCAGCATCGTCACGACGTCGTGGGCGTGCAGCACGAACCCCTGATACCAGCCGCCGGCCTTCGCCGCGGTCAGCGCCCGCCACTGCTCGTGGGGATGATCGAGCAGCGAGCCCACGCCCGCGGCCTTGACCTGGCCGATCGCCCAGTTCACCACCGTCGGTGGCGCGGTGATCGCCTGCTGGTCGTGGCGGCACTGGACCGCGTACTGCAGCTCCAACATCGGCTGCGGGGCGAGCCCGCGGAAGTCGATGCGGGCCTTGCCGCGTAGCAGGCAGTGCGCGATGTAGTCGGCCACCGTGGGGCTTCCGAGTTGGCGCCATCGGGTCTCGTGGGACTTGCAGAACTGGTGCTTGTCGTTCTCTGGCCACAGCGTGCAGAACGGCAACCCGCACTCGGCGCGCCCGGGGCCCGCGGGGACCGCGTTGGCCGCAGCCCAGACCGCCGGGTCGGGGTGGCC
>JBOHFK010000257.1:0-4100 GCA_050699635.1 Pseudonocardiaceae bacterium
GCCGAGGCGCATCTTGGCCCCGTTGGCCGGGTCCCGTGGCGCCGGCAGGCCATAGACGCTGTCCAGGTCGAGTGTCCCGGTCCGGAAGTTCCGGATCGCGTTGCGGATCTCCGCGAGCGGCAGCGGGCCATGTCGTCAGCCAGTAGATGCGGCAGATCTCCCGAGGATGACGGCGGCAGGTCGCCCGGCTGGACCTCCAACGTGGTGTCGTGGTCGACGAACTGGCCGAAGTAGGTGTAGGCCGCCGGGATCGGCGAGTCGTTGTCACCCCCCGGCTGGTCGGGATCCTCCATCGTCCCGGCGAGAGTCTTCAGGTCCACCACGGTTTGCTTCGACTCGGGCAGCAGGTTGGCGGGATCGGTCTGCAGGGTCGGGAACAGGAAATCGAAGTCCTGCAGATCCACCGGGGCGGCCGCCGCGAACGCGAGGCCGAGTTCGGCCACGCGCGAGGCCAGGCCCTCCCGCGCCTGCCGCACCATGTCTACGGTGGTGATCTGTCCGTGGGGTAGGCGGGGCATGTGCGGTCCTCCCATGAGATGGCACGCTGATGTACCAGAAGAGGGCGCTGACGGCACTGGTGATACCGTCCCGGCCCCGCCGCCCACCGACGGGAGGCATCGATGGCCAACGCAGCATCCACGGCGACTGATCCGGTGCGCAGTCTGATCCCCGCGCGGATCGATCGGCTGCCCTGGTCGCCGTTTCACACCCGGCTGGTGGTCGCTCTCGGGGTGGCGTGGATCCTGGATGGTCTCGAGATCACGGTCGCCAGCGCCGTCGGCGACGTGCTCAGCGAGCCGGAGACGCTCAACCTGTCCGCTACGGCGGTCGGATTGATCGCCACGGTGTACCTCATCGGCGAAGTCGTCGGCGCGGTGGTCTTCGGCCGGATGTCCGACAGCTTGGGCAGACGTAACCTGTTCATGATCACACTCGGTGTCTACCTGATAGGAAGCGGTCTCACCGCTTTCACTCTGGGAAACAGCACCGGCTGGATCGTGTTCTTGTACCTTACTCGCTTCATCGCCGGCATGGGTATCGGCGGAGAGTACGCGGCCATCAATTCCGCGATCGATGAGATGATCCCGGCCCGCTATCGCGGACGGGTCGACATCGCGGTCAACGGCACGTACTGGGCGGGGGCGATTCTCGGCACTCTCGGTACCTTCATCCTGCTCAACGTGCTGAGCCCCAGTATCGGCTGGCGGATTGGCTTTCTCCTCGGCCCGGTGCTCGGGCTGGTGATTCTGCTCGTACGGCGCAACCTGCCGGAGAGTCCCCGATGGCAGATCATGAACGGCCGGCAGCAGGCGGCTGAGGAATCCATTTCCTACATCGAAGATGAGGTGGGAAAGTCTGGCAAAGCGATGCCTCCCGTCGACGACAGCAACGCTATCGAACTGCGGCCCACCGACCAGATCGGTTATCTCGCGCTGACCAGAGTGCTGTTCCGTGAGTACCCGAGCAGGGCCGTTCTCGGCGCATCGCTGATGATTAGCCAGTCCTTCCTGTACAATGCGATCTTTTTCACCTACACCCTGGTGCTCGGGAAATTCTATGGCGTGGCGTCGACATCGGCGCCGCTATTTCTCATCGCCTTCGCCGCCGGCAACCTGATCGGGCCACTGGCGATCGGGCACCTCTTCGACACCATCGGCCGGAAGACCATGATTTCCGGCACGTACATTACTTCAGGTGTCCTGCTCGGCGTCAGCGCTTTCCTGTTCAACGCCGGGCTGCTCACCGCGATGACGCAGACGATCTGCTGGTGCGTCATTTTCTTCTTCGCTTCGGCGGGCGCCAGTTCAGCGTATCTCACGGTCAGCGAAATCTTCCCGCTCGAGGTGCGGGCGAAGGCCATCGCGGTGTTCTTCGCCATCGCGCAGTGCTTCGGCGCGCTCGGCCCGGTGATCTATGGCGCGCTCATCGGTGACGGCACGCAGCCATTCAAGCTGTTCCTCGGATATTTGCTCGGGGCAGTCGTGATGATCGCCGGCGGGCTGGTCGCGGCGGTCTACGGCGTTGCTGCCGAGGGCCGGTCCCTGGAGGACATCGCTGAGCCGCTGGCCGCCAGGGTCAGGTCAGCCACCACACCAACATCAACGCCATGATGATGGTCGCGACCACGAGCACCAGCACCCCAGACAACATTCGTGCCGGGTCCGACTCACCTGCGCGCACACCTGCACCGCTGCCGACGGCCGAGGTCAGCATGCTGTGGCTGCCAGCCCGCGGCCGAGGGAAATCACCGTGGTGGCCAGACGCGGGGGGGAGTTGCGCCGTCATAACACAGACGCTACGGATCAGCGGGTTACCGCCCGGCCCGAGCTCGGTTAGCGGTCGGTAAAAAGTCCGCCGGAAACGGTCTGGCCTGCTCATCAGGCCGCTGCCGGCCAGCAGATGCCCGGCCTGGCCTGGGCCGGGTCAGGCCTGGAACGTCGAACTCGACCCGGCGGCCCGGACTCTGGTCATGTGGGGCCGCCGGCCCGGCCGGCGAGACCGGTTCCGTAGCCACCTCAGCCAACCCGACCTCAACCGGCTCCACATCCTGCGGTGGGCTGAGAACATCGCCCAGTTCCAGAGCGCGCAAGCAGCGGTGAGATTTTGGTCGACCAGCCCCGCCCACCGCTCCAGCATGCTGAATTGCATGTTCAATGGTACTGGCCTCGCAGTGATTCGCAGCAACTCCGGCAGGCTCTACTGGACCGAGACCTTCGGAGGCTGACTGGGCCTCGCCGCGACGTTTGGAGATGGGACCCGGAAGGACGACCAGGTTGGCGGCGGGTATAGCGTTCGGCCACAAGCGCGGTGCTCCCCGGTTTCTGGGGAGAGACTGGCGAGGGAGACGTCATGATTGAGTCGGGGTGCGTCTCGTCCGAATTGCCGGAACTGGACCGGGCGGACGATCCACGGGGTGGTGCAGTCGCCTGGGCGCTAATCGTGGTGGGCCTGGTTCTCGTGGCATGCATCGTCCTGACCGCGATGTGGGCAACCAGGGCCGGGTAGGGGTCGGGTGCGCGGGTGACCGCAGATCGCGCCTGCTACCAGAGCCAGAACACCGCGAGGATGGTGGTGACGAGCAACGGTGCGCTCACCGTGATCAGTGCCCAGGCGGCGGCTCCACCCCGCGGATCGTCCGTCCGGTCCAACGCCGGCAGGTCGGACGAGACGTGCTGTGTTTCGATCATCAATTCTCCTCCTCGCAGAACCGGAAATCGAATCGTAACTCATTGCACGTCACTAAAATCTGGCGATCTCTAGCAGACCATAAAAGCAGCCCCAGAGTGAACAAGGGGTTTATTTTCGGCACCTCGGTAAACAAAGGGTTGCCGCACTATGCAAGGCGTGGAGTCGTTTCGAGACCCGCATGGCATACCCGCCGCGGCGACTCGTCGCCCGATTAGTGATCCGCTGGGCCGCCGTTATGTCTGAGGGTGCCCGGTGTCGGGTTCCTCGGAGGTGGCTCTGTCGTGGGCATCCGCCAGCGTTGCAGGCGTCACCTTCGCGGCGTCGATTGCCGTACCCAATGACGGTGCTGAGGCACGGATCGCATCGAGTGCTTCAGCCAGATCCTTCGGCGTGGCGCTCGTGGCCGCTTTCTGATGCGGCGGAGCCGCACTGCCTTCGTCAACGCTGTCTTCGTCGATCATCAGCTCAGCATAACCCCGATCGGCAGGAAGCGCAGGGATGCTCGATCCGGCGTCGCTACCTGCTGCTGGAGTCCGCACCGGACGCGGTCGCCGGAGGATCGCAGCACAGCAGTTCCTGGTGCACCCGCCAGAACTCCAGGCACGCTTGATGAAGGTCGCTCTGGGCCGCCTCGAGTGCCTCGGCCGGCGCGGGCGTGGGGACCCAACGGCCGCGGACCGGTTCGACCACCGTGAGCGCTTCCAGCGCGTGCGAGGCATTGCGGAGATGCTGATGGGCTCGGTGCAGCTGCTGGCGTTGCTCCTTCGAGAGCTCCTCTGGCTTACGACCTATCTCCACGTCGCACCCTCCGAGCAGCGAGTCGCTCTTGGTCCGGGCCACCCCACCCCGTACCACCCAACAGTAGCCCAGCGAGATCCGGCTTTGCGATCAGCCTCACCACAGATCAATTC
>JBOHFK010000258.1:0-4025 GCA_050699635.1 Pseudonocardiaceae bacterium
GGGCCTCTTTCAGGTGGGGGGTGAGCCACTCCTGTTCGCCGAGCCGACCGGCGGCGATCGCCAGCTCGCCCAGCGGCTGCAGTACGTAGAGATCGATCGGGTGCCGGACGAGCGCGCAGCGGGCCCGTCGCCACGCTGAATTCAGCGCGGTCGGATCATTCTCCCGGCGCGCCAAGCCGACGGCCAGGGCCGCAGCGACTACCTCGTCGCGGGGTTCTAGCGGGTTGCTCTGCCGGGCCGACCAGTCCAACGCACGGTGCGCAACGTCCAACGTGCCGTGAGCCATTGCCACCCAGCCGTGCAACAGCATGTGCCGGGAATGCGCCAGACGGCCGCCGAGCTTGGCGGCAACGGCGCGGCGCAATGTGGCGTCGGCGATCGTCAGCTCGCCGGACTGCATCGCTACCACTGCCGTCAGGGCCGCAGGCGTGTCCGGCAGCAGCACGGTCTCGCCGGCCGGTTCGAGCAGCGCAGCGGCCCTGGCCAGCTGGGAAAGCGCCGAGGTGGATGTCCCGGTGATGGTCGCGAGCATCCCGCGCGCCATCAGGATTTCCGCGCCGGCCAGCAGGGTGGCACTCCGGCCGGCACCGGCATCCGCCGCGTCGATCACCGCGTGGGCTTGGGCCAGCTCCCCAGTCCCGATCAGCGCGGGCACCGCAAGCAGCGCACCGCCCGCAGCATCGGCAGGCAGGCTGCAATACAGCTCTGCGCTGCGAGCGGCCAGCCCACGGTGGGCAAGGACGGCGCCGGCCACGCGGACTCCCCGTTCCCGGTCGGGTGCGGTGGGGTCCGCGACGACCTGGTCCGCGAGTCGAAGCGCCTGGTCGAGATCGCCGGACAGCGCGACCGCCTGGGCGTGGCGGGCCGCCAGTGCCTTCGACGAGGCCCCGGCATCGACGGTTCCGGCATACAGCAGCGCGGCGAGCGCCGGAGACTGGCGCAGCGCCTCGTCTCCGGCTCGCTCCAACACGGCGGCGACCCGGCTGCCGCTGGCGCCGGTGCCCAATAGCTGCCGCCCGGCCGCGAGGACGGACCCGCCCCGATCGAGCTGGATAGTGGCCAGCCGCTGCTGCATCTCCCGGCATTGCAGCATCGGCATCAAGCGCAGCACGATGTTGCGCACAAAGGCGATCAGCTCACCCGCCTCGGTGAGCAGACCGGTCGCCAGCGTCGCTTGCACCGTGTCGTTCAGGCCGGCCGGGTCGCCGTCGAGTAACTGAGCCAGTACTTCGGGGTCCAGGGCCGCACCGACAGCCATCGCCTGCATCAACCGGTAAATCGCGGGTTCAAGGGCCTCCAACTGGTAGCGCAACCGTTCAGCCAGACCAGGGGAGACGTTGACCCGCTCAGGGCGCCGGAACTCGGTGGGGCGCCGGGGATCGAACCTGCCGGTATCCTGAAGGGCCTGGGTGACGAGCCCGACGAGCGAGGGCAACCCGCCGCTCTGCTCGTGGACGAGGTCGATCAGTGAATCGGGTGGAGTGCACCCCACCCGCGCGGCAATCCGGGCGCCGACGGCCCGGTGATCCAGGTGTCCAAGGATCACCGGTGATCGGCGGCGGGCCAGGCACGCGCCGAGCGCCGAGAGCTCGCGGGACCGGGGCCATGGTCGGTAGGCGACGATGACCCGGGCGGTGTCGCCCTCGGCGAGTGCACGCAGGCTCTCGAGCGCTGCGGAGTCCAGCCGGTGCGCGTCGTCGATCAGAACAGGCTCGCCGGGGTCCAGTGTGTCGATGCTGAGGTGCGCCGCGGAGCTGACCCGGATCACCGCAGCGCCGGCCTTCTGGTACTCCCGTGCCACCGCGTCGAGCAGCACCGACTTGCCGGTGCTTCCGGGACCCACGACTGCGGCGGTGAGCGGGGTCGACGCACCGGTTGCGATCTGGCGAAAAATCCAGCCTGCCGCTGGCGGCGTGCCGGCGACCGCAGGATCAGGCGATGCCCCAGTGCTCGAGTGGGCGGAGCTCGGGCGGACCATCCTGGCCTTTCCTGAAACTGTTCGCGTACCTATTGCAACGCATCGATCGATACCGGGTCGTGTCTTGTTACGTCGCCGATCATCGCGAGCAGCCATCTCGGCTACCAGGCCCGGCGGAACCCTTGCCACCGAGCGGCGTCTTTGTAGCAAAGAGACTTCTCGAGCCGCGATCGGGCTAACGGCCAGTTGTCGCAGAGCGATGGAGCAGCCGAAGGCACCGCCATCCGGTGGAACCTGAACCGCGTCGAAGGGTCGTGGACTGGTGAGGTACGCACTGGGGGTCGATGTCGGGACGAGCTTTACGGCCGCCGCCATCTGGAAGCTGGATGATCACCAGCACAAGGCCGAAGTAGTTGCGCTGAGTGGCCGGATGCCTTCGGTATCCTCGGTGTTCTTCCTGGCTGAGGACGGTTCCGTCGTCGTCGGGGAGGCCGCCGAGCGGCGCGCGCTGACCGATCCCGACCGGGTGGTCCGGGAGTTCAAGCGCCGGATCGGCGACGACACGCCCTTGCTCGTGGGTGGGCAGCCTTATGCCGCGCACGACCTGGCGGCGATGATGGTCCGGTGGGTGGTCGACCGGGTCACCGAGCGTGAGGGCGGGCCCCCGGACCGGATCGTGATCACCCACCCGGCGGGGTGGGGTCGGTACAAGAAGGACCTGTTGGCTGGGGCGCTGGCGGCCGTCGGTCTGCCCGATCTGACCTTCATGGCGGAGCCTGAGGCCGCGGCTGTCAGTTACGCCACGCAGGAGCGGGTCGAGGCGGACAGCACGATCGCGGTGTACGACCTGGGTGGCGGTACCTTCGATGCGGCCGTGGTCCGCAAGACCGGCACGGGCTCGTTCGCCCTGCTGGGCTCGGCCGACGGTCTTGAGCAGCTCGGTGGCGCAGATTTCGACGAGGCTGTGTTCACCCACGTGCAGTCGGTGCTCAGCGCCCAGCACGACGGTGCCCAATGGGACGGGCTCGATGTCGAGGACCCGAACGTGCTCGGCGGCCTGGCGCGGCTGCGGCGGGAGTGCATCGAGGCCAAGGAGGCGCTGTCCTCGGATACCGAGGTGTCCATCCCGGTTCTGCTCCCCGGAGTCAGCGCGCACGTCCGCCTGGTGCGTAGTGAGTTCGAGGAGATGATCCGTCCGGCGCTTGAGGACACCGTCGACTCGCTGTCCCGCGCTATCAACTCGGCTGGCTTGAGTAGTGCGGATCTGGGGGCTGTGCTGCTGGTCGGTGGATCTTCCCGGGTGCCGCTGGTGTCTCAGCTGGTGTCCGCCCGGCTCGGCTGCCCTGTGGTGGTCGACGCCGACCCCAAGACCACGATTGCGCTGGGCGCGGCGCTGTCGATGGCTCCGCAGACCCCACCAGTTCCCGCTGTCCCTGCGCCGGTCGCCGCGCCGGCTGCCGAACTGAAGCTCCCCACGAGCCGTGAACAGCTCTCGAATCCGGCGCCGGACCGACCGTTGATCATCCCCACTCAGCGCCAGGCTATCGAAGACGATGAGTCGGCTGAGGATGCTGCATCATGGCGGCGATGGATGGTTACCGGGCGGCTGCGCAACATCGTCGGGGTTGGAGTGCTCGCTGGTGCGCTCCTGGTCTCTCTGGGCGTCGCGGCGGCAGGCGGTGGTCTTCCCGGTTTCACCGACGGGTCGGCCGAGAACCCACCGGTCAGCGCTGACCCACCGAGTAGTGCGGTCGCGGCCAGTGGCCACGGCGGCACCGCCAAGGCGAGCAACGCGGGGTCCTCTTATTCCGCACCCAGCCGGAGAGCAACCACTGCGGTCCACACCATCACACCCCCGCAAGGAACAGCCCCAGTCGCGAAATCGCCTGCACCGGGTTCAGTCCCCCAGGACGGGCGCGTCACCCCCCCGGTCCCGCCAGTTTCGTCGACACCAGTAGGTGCTGGCACCGCCGCCTCCGGTGGTGGTGCTCCCGGTGGTGGCACGACGACGGGTGGGGGTACGTCGCCTGGTGGCGACACGACGACGGGTGGGGGTACGCCCAGCGGTGGATCCGGGACACCCCAAGCGGCCACCGGCCAGGACCCA
>JBOHFK010000259.1:0-4019 GCA_050699635.1 Pseudonocardiaceae bacterium
TCATCGGCGTGCGCTAAGGCGGGTTTCACGTCGCCTGGTCGGCTGTCCGCTGCGGCAACCTCAGCTCGGTATAAGGCGAGCATCCCGTCAAGCTGCATGGTTTCCGGGGTGGTCGTTGGCACCGTCACCGAGTCCAACTCGGCCTGCGCTAGGCCGAAAGCCCCGGTGGATAGCATTGCCCGCACCGCCCCGAGGCCCAGCAGTTCGGCGACGTCCCGGCCGGCGGCGATGCTGGTATGCAGGTCCCGGATGAGAGCGGGCAGCTCACGCCCAGTCAGCTCCTGGTCACCGGTGCAGCCCGCGCTGATCACCGCGCCCACCCGTTCCCGCAGCACGTCCACCAGCAACACCTCACCACCGGGATAGCCGTGGTTGACGGCCATTAACGACACCCGCACCGCCTCGACCGCAAGGTCGGTTGTGCCGTTACCGGGCGCTGGCACATCCATCGTGGTGAGCTCGGACGGGGCGACTTGCAACGCGTTCGCCAGTGCCACGATCTCCGAGCGGCTATCCAGCGCGCGCTGGCCAGTCTCGATCCGGCGCAGTTTGGTGGTGCTAAGCCCAGCCAGCCCGGCCACCATACGCAGCGACTTTTCCCGGGCATAGCGGATCTGCCGCACCCGCCGGCCGATCGTGTGCGCGGCTTCGCCGTCCATCAGCCTTCGCCGCGGACCTGGCCGCCCACCACGGCGACCCGGACAAGATCACCGACACCAGCTCCGACATGAACACCGCGTTCATCTCCGGCATCAAGACACACCTACCCAACGCGACAATGACCTTCGACCGCTTCCACCTGACCGCCAAGCTCAGCGAGGCCATCGACACCGTCCGCCGCAACCGAGGTCACCACCCGCCCCGAACTCAAGCACACCCGCTGGCTATGGCTGAAAAACCACGCCACCCTCTCGGACAAGCAGCAGGGCGAGCTCCACCGGCTCATGCGCCCTACATGACATCACCCTGAGTAACCCACTGAAAACAGCGAAGAGCCTTTCATCGCCCTTGCACAAGGTTGCACATGGGAACGTAACCGGTTAGACCCGTAGCTCCATCACGGCCATGAAACCAATGCCCTGCGTTGTATTGGCCGTTGTCGCACATATACTCCTCGGTACCTTGGTAGGAATCGACAAAGAAGCCTTGGCCTGGATAACCCAGACCAAGAACGTCCGAAGAGGACGCATAGCGCCAGATTCTCACCCCGGACACTCGGAAGTCACATGACGACGGCCCTGAATCCGGAAAAGCACACGGTGACTCTGCGGCGCTCGACGGAAAAGCCGCAACGGTTACTGCGGCAGCACTGGCCACAACAATACCAATGACTCTAAGGGTGGCTAATTTGGCGGTTCTCATGATCACGGAATGATTCCTCATAGGATCCATTGACCGGCCCGCCAACCTGGGCTTTTGTGGTCTATTCCATCCCGCACACAATCTGCCCCGGTGGCGCCATTGACAGATGATTCGTCCCACATTCATTCCAGCCATCTTGAAGTCCTTCCCCTCTTGGGCTCAACTGGTCATAGCGACAGGCCCTTATTCCACTGCGGACCTTGATGGCCCGTTCCCTTTCCCCTCGGGTGCTTACTGCCTCGGTGGATCCGATTGCACCAGACACCGATCTCCCCCGTCCACCGACCCAAATCTCGCGATGCACCTGCATATCGGAGGTGGAACGTTGCAGAGTAGATACGCGATCCCTCAACCCCAATAGAGTGAACTTGGTTCTGCTCGTGTGATCTGACCCCGATGGAAGCCCTGACTGTCGCTTGCCAGGGTGATGGGACCGCCTCGTTGCCACGAGCATGGACCACCTGGAGGTGTGGGTGAGCATCACTGGGCTTGGCCCTCGACGTAAACGGCGGCGCGCCGGTGGGGGCGTCGTTGTCGGTTGACGGGCCCTCGATGAGGAGGGTGTGTGCGCCTAAGGTGAGCCGGTCGACGGCGGACTGGGCGAGTAGGCGTCGCTCATCATGGTCAGCCACTCGGCCGGCTCGCGGTTCGAGGTCAGGATGGTCGCCTTCTTGCGGTGCCTCTCGACGACGATCTCGTAGAAGTCGTTGGTCTCGGTCGCGCCGAGCGGTCTGAGGGCGAAGTCGTCGAGTATCAGGACGTCGGCGCGGGCGAGTTTGCGGATCTCGGCGTCGCGTCGGCGCGCATGGCGTGGTGCGATTGTTTGGCGATACCTTCATAACGAAACCGGCTGGTGCCGGTGGCTCGGATGATGTCGGGAGCCACCGGATCTGAATGCGTCTCGCCAAGAATCGTTAGGCCATCGAGTCGGATCCACGGCGTGGTGTTTGCCCCGTTGCCCGGGTAATCCAGCAGGCCCCGCGAGAAGTCGATGAGCTCCTGCTCATCTTTGAACCGGCGAGTCCAGTCATCCGCTACGAGCGCGCGCTTGGTGGGGAAGGTCGCTGCGGGGTGGTGAGTAGCTGTTCCCGATGTAGGCCCGGCGCTGGACCGGCACCTCCTCCGCCGTAGCGCGGGCTGTCCCGCCGGGAGGCATGCCCTCTTGTCTCACCAATGACCCGGGTGACCGGCGGAGGAGACTCTGTGATCTGGCCTGACGCCAGGAGCCGGGCTACCGCAACGTTGCCGATACGCCGCTGTAAGCCCAGTACCCCAGCAGGGCCGAGCAGTCCTAGGCGGCCGACGAGTCCCGCACGCTGCCCGAGAGCGGGTTTCGCCAAATCCTGAACCGGGGACCTGCCTGCGGCACGGTCCGGGCGGCACTCTGACTGAGGGGAACCCGCGTAAGATCACGGTTTGGGTGCCGTAAGCGACACAATATGTCACGGGCGGCAGGTGAGTCGCCGGGGGGAGTTGCACCCCCCGGCGCTCGTTGAACCGTGCGTGACACTCTCGCGTCACACGGCTCCCGTCGTCCAGCCGTCGGGGTGGGCACCGATGCGCCAGTGGGCGAACAGGCCGGGGTACGCGGTGGCGACCTCGGCGAGTCGTCGTCTGGCTTTGCGGCGGCCCAGCCCTTTGTGTTTCTTGCCCGCCCAGGCCAGTAGGTGGCGGTTGAGGCGGGCGAGGAGGTTGATCAGCTCGGAGCGGTAGAAGCGCCCGTAGAAGTTGATCCAGCCGGTCACGACCGGGTTGATCAGTCGGGCCAGCTGTTGGAGGGTGGACCCACTTTTCCGGCATAACCGCCAGGTTCGGATCTGATTACCGATCTTCTTCTTGGCGGCCTTGCTGACCGCGGGCAGATACCCGGTGAACAGTTTCCCGGTTCTGCCTTTGGCCCGCCGGGGCCGGAATTCGTACCCCAAAAACGTGAACGACGTGATCGGATAGGAGTCACGTCGTTTGCTGTCTTTGCAGTAGACGATGCGGGTCTTGTCCGGGTGCAGCTCCAGCCCGAAGGTCGCCAGGCGCTGCGCGATGGCGTCGCGCAGCATCACGGCCTGTTCGTAACTGGAACAATGCACCACGGCGTCATCGCAGTACCGTTCGAACCCGACCTGCGGATGATTCCGCGCCAGCCAGGCGTCACACGCGTAATGCATGAACAGATTAGCCAACAACGGGGAGATCGCCGATCCCTGTGGGGTACCGCGATCTCGTGCTTGCAGGGTCCCGTCGGGTTGCCGGATCGGTGCACACAGCCACCGGGCCACAGACAGCCGTATCCAGCGCAGGTCGGTGTGATGTTCTACCGCCGCCAGGATCTGCTGATGCGGGACGCTGTCGAAAAACGCGGAGATGTCCAGGTCTAGGACCCAGTCGGTCTCCCAGCAGCGCACCCGAGTGACCGCCACCGCGTCCAGCGCGTTGCGACCCGGACGGTAGCCATAGGAGTCCGGGTGAAACACCGGCTCCACCAGCGGCTCCAGATACAGCCGCACCACCGTCTGGGCCACCCGGTCGGCCACCGTGGGGACGGCGGTTTCATACTGCCTCTTCTGTGGTGGAGGGTTGGGATTTCGGGTTGAGGTGGCCTGAGCTGGCGATTCGCTGGCGGCAGGTGGTTTCGAGGTCGGGCGTCCAGGCGATGGCGAGGC
>JBOHFK010000260.1:0-3980 GCA_050699635.1 Pseudonocardiaceae bacterium
ACGCCCAATATCGATGGACTTGGCCTTTCCATCGCGGGTCCCGATCACGAGCGGGTCCTGGATTGGCTCGGTGAGCTCGACGACTACGCGCAGTCGGTGGACCAGCGGGTGAAGATGTCCGGGTGGCTGGAGCTGTTCGAGGATCGGGGCGGCAGGGTCGTCTACCACGGCGTCACGACGTCCGATGTCGATGCATTGACCACGTATTACGACCTCGTCATCATCGCCGCTGGCAAAGGAGAACTTGTTCAACTGTTCGACCGGGACCCGAGCCGTTCGCCCTACACCAGCACGCAACGCATTCTGGCCGTGGTGTATGTGCACGGCATGACGCCACGACCGGAACATCCCGCCACACACGCGGTGCGTTTCAACGTTGCTCCCGGGGTGGGCGAGCTGTTCATCATGCCGTGCCTTACCCTCAGCGGTCCCTGCGACATCCTGTTCTTCGAGGGTATCCCCGGTGGTCCGCTGGATTGCTGGGATGATCGCCCAGCACCGGACGAGCACCTGCAGCGCACCCTCGATCTCATGCGCGAGTTCATGCCATGGGAGTACGAGCGGTGCCACCACGTCGAGTTGACCGATGGCAGGGCCACGTTGACCGGCGGTTACCCGCCGGTGGTCCGGCAACCGGTCGGTGAGCTGCCCTCCGGGGGGCGGGTACTGGGGATGGCCGACGTCGTCGTCGCCAACGATCCCATCACCGGGCAGGGCTCGAACAGCGCGAGCAAGTGCGCCGCCTCGTACCTGGCCAGCATCCTGGATCGGGGAGAAAAGCCCTTTGACGGGGAGTGGATGCAGCAAGCCTTCGAACGGTACTGGTCCGACGCTCAGCACACCACCATGTGGACCAACGCCATGCTCGCGCCACCGCCTGAGCACGTGATGAACCTGCTCGGGGCGGCGGGTGCCTACCCAGAGATCGCCCGCCGGTTTGTCAACGGTTTCGCCGATCCCGCCGAATACCAGCACTGGTTCCTCGACCCGGACAAGGCCGCGCAGTATCTGGCTTCGGTGACCTCGCCCCAGTGATCTCGCCGCAGGGCGCCTGATAGTCACAGTCGGGAGTCGATCAAGCCAGCCGGGGGTAGTGGGGGCAGCGTGGTCGGAACACCGATCTTCGACGAGCTACGGGGCCTATTCGACGCCCCGCCAGCCGGAGCCGGACCGCACACCCGGGCCGGGCAGGGTTCGCCCGGGGCGGCCAGACCACCGACGAAGATCATCATTACCGGAGGTCCCGGGGCCGGCAAGACCACCTTCGTGGGCTCGGTCTCGGATACGCACCCGATCATCGTCGAGGGTGCCACGGACTTCGGCCGGATCACCCTGCCTGATCTGTTGCTCTACCTGTTCGGCACGTCGGAACCGGGACACCCCGGCTTCGCCGGTGCGCTGGGGGCGGTGGTCCTGGTGGACCCCCGGCGTGTCGAGGATGCGTTCACGATGATCAGCTACTTCGAGAACAACTCCGAGGTCCCATTCGTCGTGGCCGTCAACACCTTCGACGGGGAGCTTCCGCACGACCTCGACGAGGTTCGCGAAGCGCTCGCGCTGATCCCGCGCGTGCCCCTGCTGACCTGCGATGCCCGCGATCCCGGCTCGGCCGTCAAGGTCTTGCAGGAACTGGTGTCCTTCACCATGAAGTCCGGGGATAAGACACCGCCCGCTGGCGGCGAAGCATGAGGGCAAGCTCAGACGTTCCCCATACGCTGGTGCAGGTCAGGGGTGGCGGCCAGCACAAACGCCCCCGGTCAGAACAGGGTTGGCTCCAAACCGGGCTCGCTGGGTGCCGCCATGGCGGGGTCAGAGGTTAGCAGCGGTACCGGTGTGACCGTTTGTCGGCATGGCTCCCTCACAGCAGGTCGAGCTCAACATCGGGGTCCACACGGCGCAGCCTGCCAGGGTGGGCAAGTACAGCGGCAGGGGTGAGATATCCGCGGGTGAGTGGTGGCTGCGTGTGGATCGTGCCGCCAGGTTACGTAGCGTTGAGGGTGTGACCGAAGGAGGTATTGGTGGCCGGTCTGGTTGTCGATGGCACCGGTTTCGAGGTGCTGGTAGGTGATGAGCGGATCGGGCCGCGTCGGGTTCTTGAACCGGCCGATGTCAGGCTGCTGGAGGTGTTGGCCGCCCGGTATGTGCGGGCGGTGCAGACTCGCTCCGATGCTGGCGTGTTCGTTGAATTGGGCCGGGAGTTGTATGGCTGGCTGGAGGGGGATCAGGGCCAGCTGAGCTTGTTGCTGGAGCGGGCCGCCTCGCCGCTGGTGTTCGAGGTCCGTGGGCCGCGTTCGCCATCGGATCGGGCGTGGGCGGTGCTGAGGGCGCCGTTCGAGCTGTTGGCCCGGCCGGGTGGGGGGTTCCTGGCGGCCGATGAGCTGCTTCGTTTCTGTGTGGTGCGGCGCTTGGACCCGGCTGGGCAGCGGCCGGGGCTGGACGGGTTCCGGCTGGGTCTGGCGTTCATGGCGTCGTCGCCGCAGGGGCAGCACGAGCTTGCCTTCGAGGCTGAGGAGGCGGCCATCCTCCGTGCCGTGGGCGATAGCCGTGTCGACCTGGTGGTCGATGACACGGGGGATCCGGAGCAGCAACTCGTGGGCACGATGAGCGTCCGACCCCGGAAACACCGCCCGGCACAAGGCCGCACGGTTGTCGCAGCGGAAGCAGGACCGTGTGGCGCTACCCGTCGCTCGATGATTTCCGGCGAAGTCGCCGAGACAGGTCAGGCGAACTCGTCGGCGCGGACGCCGGCGGTGAACGCGGCCCACTCGGCCGTGGAGAACGTCAGCGCGGGTCCGGATCGGTCCTTGCTGTCCCGGACGGCGTGGCACCCGCCGGCCAGGTCGGCGACCTCCACGCAGGCGCCGCCGCTGCCGTTGCTGTAGCTGCTCGTGCGCCATGCGGCGCGGTCGATGTCCATGGTGCACTTCCTGTTGCTTGCTCGCCCTATAACGCTGCGGCCAGTCTAGCCACCAGGTGCAGGGACTCCTCAGCGGAGAGCGCGGTCTTGCTGAGTTGCTCGAACATCGCCGCGTAGCGGTCCAGGTCGGCGGGTCGCTCCAGGTAGAGCGCGCCCCGATCGTTCTCCAGGTAGACGCAGTTCATGCCCAGGGTGTCGGCGAAGCGGAGCAACGTGAAGGCTGCCCCGATCGAGGGGTGCGCCCCAGCACCGAACGGGTGCACCGCGAGGTTGACATGCGGCAGCCGCGCTACCTCGGTGAGGTGCTCCAACTGCTCGCGCATGACCGCCGGGCCGCCGACCAGGCGGCGGAGCACCGCCTCGTCCAGGACGACCCGCAGGCTGGGGGCGTGGTCACCGAAGAGCCGCTGCTGTCGGGCGGTGCGGAAATCCACCAATCTGGCCAGCTCGTCGGGGCCGGTCTCGGGATGAGCGGCGGTCGTGAGAGCCTCGGCGTAGGCCGGGGTCTGGAACAGGCCGAGCATGAGCCCACTTTCGTAGGCCCACAGTTCCGAGGCGTCCTCTTCCAGGCCGATGTAGGTGCGCACCCAGTCGGGCACGGTGTCGCCGTAGGCGACCCACCAGCCCCGTTGGTTCGCATCGCGGGCCAGTCGGAGCAGGGTGTCCGAGTTGGGTGCTCCCACGCCGTAGAGCTGGGTCAGCAGCCGCACGTGCGTGCCCTTGATGGCCTGGCGGCCCAGCTCGATCTTCGACAGGGTCGAGGGCGAGACCTCCAGCCACTCGGCGGCCTCGCGAGGTGTCTTGCCGGCGACCTCGCGTAGCCGCCGCAGCTCAAGACCCAGTTGACGGCGACGAACGGTCGGCCCACGCGTAGCGCTCATGACAGCGCATTGTGCCCCTTCGTTCTGGGTTAGTCGCCGTGATTCACTCGATTGAGACATTCTCTCGCGACATTTCGTCAGCTACTTTCGTCAAGTCGACATCGTGCCGCTTCGGCGTCGCGACATCGACACCACCCCGGGCGGATCGCTCGCCCCGAGTTCCCCGCCCGGGGTGGCCGCCC
>JBOHFK010000261.1:0-3942 GCA_050699635.1 Pseudonocardiaceae bacterium
GGCGTGCCCCGGCGCGCGGCCGAGTTGATCGCCGCGCAGTTCGACACGGTCGCCGCGGCAGCCGAGGGATGTGCTGCGCTGGTGGCGACCGGCATGATGCAGTTCGCCGCGCGGTCGGTGACCGAGAAACTGGGCATCCGCTACGTGTACGCGAGCTACCAGCCGACCACCCTGCCGTCGCCGCACCACCCGCCGCACCCGCTGCCGGGCCGGTCGTTCCCACCGGAGGTGACCGACAACCGGGTGCTGAATGACCTGGCCGCCCAGAGCTACAACGCGCTGTTCGGCGCGGCGCTCAACACCCACCGGGCCTCGATCGACCTGACACCGGTGGACAACGTCCGCGACCACATCGTCACCGACCACCCGTGGCTGGCGGCGGACCCGACCCTGGGCCCGTGGCAGGAGCCGACGGACCTCGACGTCGTGCAGACCGGCGCGTGGATCCTGCCCGACGAACGCCGGCTCCCGGCCGAGTTGGAGGCGTTCCTGGACGCCGGCACACCACCGGTGTACGTGGGCTTTGGCAGCATGGCAATGCAGACCCCGGCACTGCGCGCGGCGGCGCGGGCACGACGACGACGGCCACCCGGGCCGGCGCGCCTCAGGTGGTGGTGCCCCAGATGGTGGACCAGCCATACTGGGCCGGCCGGGTGGCCGAGCTGGGCATCGGCACGGCACATGACGGTCCGACTCCGATCACCGAGTCCCTGTCAGCCGCGCTCAGCGCGACCCTGACCCCCGAGACCCGCGCACGAGCGACCGCCGTGGCCGGCACGATCCGCACCGACGGGGCGACGGTGGCCGCGACGCTGCTGCTCGACGCGATCAGCCGAGAAAGGCCGCCAGTGTCCGCGGGAACCATGGCGTGCCCTCCATAACCCAATGGAGAGCCCGCCGAACCTAATGTCAGTTAGCCGCTGTGAGGGGCATGTGTCAACTCAGGGGTACGAAGACGAATTGCGGTCCGAGCGGAGCTACGTGGCCGGGCTCTACACGCGGCTCGACGCCGAGCGCGCGCGAGTGAGGGGTGAGTACAACGCGGCGTTGCGGGGAAACGGCGGGACACCGGTGGAACGGGATGTCGAGGTGCGCGCGCTGGCCAAAGAGGTGAAGCGGCTGGACGTGGCGGACAACGGGCTGTGTTTCGGCCGGTTGGACACCCTTTCGGGCGACCATTCCTACATCGGCCGGATCGGCCTTTTCGACCAGGAGAACGACTACGAACCGGTGTTGCTGGATTGGCGGGCGCCGGCGTCGCGCGCGTTCTACGTCGCCACCGCCGCGACCCCGGAGAACATGCGTCGGCGCCGCCAGTTCCACACCCGCGGGCGCCAGGTGGTCGATTTCACCGACGAGGTGCTCGGCCGCCCCGGCGGTGCGGAGCGAGGTGGCCGAGGAGACTCAGCGCTGCTCGCGGCGGTCAACGCACCGCGCGGTGACGGGATGCGTGACATCGTGGCGACGATCCAGGCCGAGCAGGACGAGATCATCCGGCTCGATCACCCGGGGGTGCTGGTGATCGAGGGTGGCCCGGGCACCGGGAAGACCGTGGTGGCGCTGCACCGCGTGGCGTACCTGCTCTACACCCAGCGGGAGCGGATCGAACGTCATGGCGTGCTCGTGGTCGGGCCCAGCCCAGCGTTCCTGAACCATATCGGCCGGGTTCTGCCGTCGCTGGGCGAGTCTGCCGTGGTGTTCATGACCACCGGCGACCTCGTGCCCGGTCTGCGCGTCACCGCCGAGGACACCCCGGAAGCCGCGCGGTTCAAGGGCTCACTGAAGATCCTCGACGTGCTCGCGGCGGCGGTCGCCGATCGGCAGCGGCTGCCGGAGCATCCGCTGCCGATCGAACTGGCCGACGTCACGGTGCGGATCGACGCCGAGACCGCGCAGTGGGCCAGGGAGGAGGCGCGTGCGAGCGGGCTGCCGCACAACGAGGCCCGCGCGGTGTTCAGTGAGATCGTTACGTGGGTGCTCACCGAACGGGCGATGGCCCGGATCGGCCGGGGCTGGCTGACCCGGGCCGACCGCGAAGCATGGGAGCAGCTGCGGGCGGACCTGCTAAAGGAGCTCGCGGACGACGACACGTTCACCGCCGCGCTCGACGAACTCTGGCCGATACTGACGCCGGAAACCCTGTTGGTGCCGCTGTACGCGTCCCCCGAACGGCTGCGAGCGGCCGGCGCCGACCAGGCGCTGTTGCGGGCCGATGGCGTCGCCTGGACGGTGTCGGACGTGCCGCTGCTCGACGAACTGGTCGACCTGCTGGGCCGCGACAAGGCGGCTGACAAGGCGGCCGACCAGGCCACCGAGCGGGAACGAAAGGCCGAGGCCGAGTACGCCGCCGGCGCGCTGGACCTCCTCGTCGGCCGCCAGGACTCGATGGACGACGAGGACCATCTGTTCGCCACGGACCTGCTCTACGCCGAGGACCTGGCGGATCGATTCGTCGAGCGCGACACCCGTGAACTCGCCGAACGCGCCGCCGCGGACCGGGACTGGACCTACCGGCACATCGTGGTCGACGAGGCCCAAGAACTATCCGAAATGGACTGGCGGGTGCTGATGCGGCGCTGCCCGGGCCGATCCTTCACCGTGGTCGGTGATCTTGCCCAACGCCGGTCGGTGGCCGGAGCGACATCGTGGGACACGATGCTGGAGCCCTACGTGCCCGGCCGCTGGGTCTACCGGTCGCTGTCGGTGAACTACCGCACCCCGGCGGAGATCATGACCGTCGCCGCCGCGCTGCTCGCCGAGTTCGCACCAGGGGTCCAGCCACCGGAGTCGGTCCGCGCCTGCGGCGTCGCGCCCTGGTCCAGGCGGGTCACCGAGGACGAACTGCCCGCTGCCATCGAGGAATTCGTCCGGGACGAGGCCGGCCGCGAAGGCACCAGCGTCGTGATCGGGCCACCGGGAGTGCCGGGCGCGGTGGTGGCTGTGCCGGCTTCGGAGACCAAGGGCCTGGAGTTCGACGCCGTCCTGGTCGTGGAACCAGAACGGATCCTCGCCGACGGCCCACGCGGCGCGGCCGAGCTCTACGTCGCCCTCACCCGCGCCACCCAACGCCTCGGCGTGCTGCACCAGGGCCCACTGCCGCAGGCCCTGACCGGACTCGCCGAAACCGGGACACCCACCCGCTCGCCACTGGGACCCCCGGCAGCAAGCGTGGTCAGAGGATGCTGGTGCCGGGCAGCAGGGTCTGGAGATAGTGGACCGCGGAGTTCCACAGGCCGGTGATCTCCAGGACACCGGTGGCCACGAGCAATCCGCCACCGACGATCGTCACGGCCCGGTAGTGGCGCTTGACCACGGCGAAGGCGGCCATGGAGCGGTGGAAGGCCAGCCCCGCCACGACGAACGGGATGCCCAGGCCCAGGCAGTAGACGAATGCCAGGCCGGCGCCCCGGTAGGCAGTCGCGCCGTGCGTGGAGGCGGCCAGGCCGAGCACGGCGGACAGGGTGGGGCCGATGCAGGGCGTCCAGCCCAGGCCGAACATCACCCCCAGCATCGGCGCCCCGGCCAGCCCCAGGGCGGGGGCGCGGTGGAAGCGGTATTCGGCGTTGGCGATCCGCAGCCGCCCGAACGTGCCGGCGAAGGCCAGCCCGAGCAGGATCGTCAGCACCCCGAAGACCCGGGTCAGCAGATCCTGGTGCTGGCGTAGCAGGTCGCCGAGGCTGCCGAAGGCGGCCCCGAGGGAGACGAAAACGACCGCAAGACCCAGGACGAACAGCCCGCTTCCGGCCAGCACCCGCGCGGTGCGGACCTTGGTGGTCACCGCTGCGGGCGGGCCGTCCCGGCGTTGGTCGGCGAGCAGCTCCGCGGCGCTCAGCCCGGTGATGTAGGACAGGTACCCGGGCACCAGCGGCAGCACGCACGGGGACAGGAACGACAACAACCCGGCCACCAACGCGATCGGCACGGCCAGCAGCAGCGATCCGG
>JBOHFK010000262.1:0-3883 GCA_050699635.1 Pseudonocardiaceae bacterium
CGGCCCGCCGGTTCGGCGGGCCGAGGTCTGTTGGCTGCACGCGCATGGCGGTAGCAGTCACCCAGTTCAGTCCATGTCAGTCGAAGAGCCAGGAGTACCACCCGATGTACGCGATCGTGAAGACCGGCGGCAAGCAGTACAAAGTGGCCGTTGGGGACGTCGTCGAGGTGGAGAAGCTCACCGGCGAGCCTGGAACCGAGGTGAGTCTGCCCGCAGTACTACTCGTCGACGGTCCTACCGTGACGGCCGACGCGGCTGGTCTCGGCGCGACTTCGGTCCATGGGAAGGTCGTTGCGCAGGTCAAGGGACCCAAGATCCGGATCCATAAGTTCAAGAACAAGACCGGTTACCACAAGCGCCAGGGTCACCGGCAGCAGCTGACCCGCGTTGAGATCACCGGCATCGGCCGCTGAGGGGTTAGCGTGCGAAAACTTCTGACGAGGATTTCAAACTGTTCCACGGAACGTGTCGTTTCGGGTCGGAGTGGCGAATTCTGCCCTGTGGTGTGCGATAATGTCGGTGAGGCCGTCAGCGAGAACCAAGCCCGGCCTGCACCACTTGGAATACCCGCACGACGCTCCGCCAGGTTTTCCACAGTGCCGACCGGAGCGAGCACGACGTCTTGGGCAGAGTTGCGGCCTGACGGTAAAGAAGCTCGCTGGAAACGGTGTAAGACCTGGCTGGCCAGGCGGTCGTATCGCCACGAGAAGACTCCCGAACAGGGGAGCCAACGGTCGGCAGCGATGTCGGCCTCGATCGGACGTGCGCACGAAACGACACATTCGGTGGAACGGTGTGAGCACTGATGGCACATAAGAAGGGCGCGTCCAGCTCGAGGAATGGTCGCGACTCCAACGCCCAGCGGCTCGGGGTCAAGCGATTCGGCGGCCAGGAGGTCAATGCTGGGGAGATCCTCATCCGGCAGCGTGGCACCAAATTCCACCCTGGCGTCCATGTCGGTCGTGGTCGTGACGACACCCTGTTCGCCCTCGAGGCGGGTTTGGTGCAGTTCGGCACCAAACGCGGCCGCAAGACCGTCAACATTGTCCCGGCCGAGGCCTGAGCCCCGCCCCACACGACGTAGCCCACGAGGGGCGGGACCGGTGCGGACCGGCCCGCCCCTCGTCGGCGTTGCGGCAGGCCATCGAGATTGCAGCAGGCCGTCGAGATCGAATTGAGGCAACGCTGACGTGTCCCGCTTTGTGGATCGAGTGGTGATGCACGTCGCCGCGGGCGACGGCGGGCACGGTTGCACGTCGGTGCACCGGGAGAAGTTCATGCCGCTGGGCGGCCCCGACGGTGGCAACGGCGGGCGCGGCGGCGATGTGGTGCTGGTGGTGGATCCCGGTGTGCACACCCTGCTCGACTTTCATTACCGCTCCGAGGCACGTGCCTCCAGCGGCAGGCCGGGTCAGGGTGGCAACCGCAACGGCGCCGTGGGTGAGGATCGGGAACTTCGGGTGCCGGATGGCACCGTGGTGCTCACCTCCGACGGCGAGATGCTGGCTGACCTGGTGGGCGAGGGCACCCGGTTCGTCGCGGCCGCGGGGGGCAAGGGGGGCCTGGGCAACGCGGCGCTGGCCTCCAGGGCCCGCAAGGCGCCGGGCTTCGCACTGCTGGGTGAGCCGGGCGAGAGCCGTGAGCTGGTACTGGAATTGAAGTCAGTGGCTGATGTCGGACTCGTCGGCTTCCCCTCGGCGGGCAAGTCGTCCCTGGTGTCCGTGCTCTCAGCGGCTCGCCCCAAGATCGCCGACTACCCGTTCACCACTCTGGTTCCCAACCTCGGCGTGGTGACCGCCGGGGAGACCGTGTTCACCATCGCCGATGTACCAGGTCTGATCCCCGGGGCCAGTCAGGGCAAGGGACTCGGCCTGGAATTCCTGCGGCACATCGAGCGGTGCGCCATGCTCGTGCATGTGGTCGATTGCGCCACCGTTGATCCTGGTCGCGATCCACTCTCCGATGTGGATGCTCTGGAGCGCGAGCTTGCCGCCTACACCCCGACGCTGGGTGATGACCTGGCGACCCGTCCGCGATTGGTTGTGCTGAACAAGATTGACGTTCCGGATGGCCGCGAGCTGGCTGAGATGGTGCGCCCCGATCTCATGGCCCGCGGGCTGCCCGTGCACTGTGTGTCCACGGTGACCACCGAGGGGCTGCGGGACCTGCGTTTCGCGCTGGGTGCGGCCGTGGCAGCGCACCGGGCGTCGCTACCCCGCGCCGAACCGACCCGGGTGGTGCTACGGCCCACCGCCGTCGATGAGTCCGGTTTCGAGGTCACCCCCGATCCCGATCAGCCCGACGGGTTCATTGTCCGGGGCGCCCGACCGCAGCGGTGGGTGCGGCAGACGAACTTCGACAATGCCGAGGCCGTCGGATACCTGGCCGACCGGCTGGCCCGCCTCGGTGTCGAGGAGGCACTGGCCGGTGCGGGTGCCCAGGCCGGGTGTCCGGTCACCATCGGCGATGTCACCTTCGACTGGGAACCCGCCACACCGGCCGGAGCGGCTGCCATCCGCTTGAGTGAACGGGGGACGGACTGGCGGTTGGACGAGGACGAGCGCATCAACGCGGCGCAGCGCAAGGCCGCCCGACAGGCGAGGCGCGAGCCGGCCGAAGAGGATGAGGTCGATCAGATGTGAGTCCCACCCGGGAAGTCGTGGTACGGGCGCGGTATCTGGTGGTCAAGATCGGCTCTTCGGCGCTCACCAGCGCAGCTGGTGAACTCGACCGGACCCGGTTGGACGCCTTGGTGGATGCGTTCGCGGCCCGCGTGGCGGCCGGGACCTACCTGGTGCTGGTGTCTTCGGGCGCTATCGCTGCCGGGCTCGTGCCATTGGGGCTGCGCCGCCGCCCCAAGGATCTAGCCACTCAGCAAGCCGCCGCCAGTGTTGGGCAACTGGTGCTGGGTCATGCCTACACTGAATCCTGGGCTCGGTATGGCCGCACCGTCGGGCAGGTGCTGCTCACCTCCGACGACATGGTCCGACGGGCGCATTATCGCAACGCTCAGCGCACATTTGCTCGGTTGCGGGGTCTGGGCGTGGTGCCGGTGGTCAACGAGAATGACACGGTCGCCACCGACGAGATCCGCTTCGGTGACAACGATCGGCTGGCGGCCCTGGTCGCGCATTTGGTCGGTGCCGAGGCCCTGGTGTTGCTGTCCGACGTCGAGGGGCTCTATAACTATGACCCTCGGCTCGGTGGAGCCCGTTTGATCCCGGAGGTGGCGGGACCAGCTGATATCCGGGGTGTGCGGCTCGGCACCGGTAGTGCACTGGGTACCGGGGGGATGGTGTCCAAGCTCGACGCCGCGACAGTGGCGTCCGAGGCCGGGGTGCCGGTACTGCTGGCCGCTGCGGCGCAGGTCGAGCGAGCCTTGGGGCCGGCTGACGTCGGTACCGCGTTCGCTCCCACCGACCCGCGGCTGTCGTCCCGCCGGTTCTGGCTACGTCACGCCGCGGGTGCAGCAGGCCGGCTCCAGCTCGACGACGGGGCGGTGAACGCGGTGGTGCACCGTCGACGTTCGCTGCTCGCCGCTGGCATCACCGGCGTCGAGGGTGACTTCGAGACCGGTGACGTGGTGGAGTTGATCGACACACGAGGCGCCGTGGTGGCCCGCGGGATCGTTGGATTCGAAGCGGCGGAGCTCCGCGAGCTGATCGGCCGCTCCACCCGTGACCTGCCCCCTGAGCTGCGCCGGGAGGTCGTCCACGCTGACGATCTGGTACCCGTCTGACTGACACACCCGGCACGGGAGCACGACACACTGGGCACTGGAGCGCGACACGCGGGCAAGTAGGGTTGGGATCGTGCAGGTGCGAGTGGGTTCCGGGACTGCGGCTGAGGTCGTTGCGGGATGTGCGCGGCGGGCACAGCGCGC
>JBOHFK010000263.1:0-3789 GCA_050699635.1 Pseudonocardiaceae bacterium
GCCCGGCGACGCCGGGCTTCCCGCGGGCACCCGGCGTCGCACGCCAGGGCTGCGCCGCGAAGAGGTCGCGCAACTTGCCGGCATATCGGTCGACTACGTCACCCGTCTCGAGCAGGGCCGGGGTCCGCGGCCGTCAGCGTCGGTGCTGGCTGCGCTCGCCCGGGCACTGCGGCTCTCCGGCGCCGAGCGCGACCACCTGTTTCTCCTCGCGGGAGGCGCACCGCCACCACCTGGGCAGATCTCCGACACCGTGCGCCCCAGCGTGCTGCGACTGATGGACCGCTTCACCGACCTGCCCGCCATACTGCTCAACGCCCGTGCGGACGTGCTGGCGTGGAACCCGATGGCGGCCGCGCTGCTCGGTGACTTCTCCGCGCTGCCGATCGCCCGGCGCAATATCGCGTGGCTCAAGTTCGCCGGCGGCGGCGCGGGCCGGTTCATCGCGGACACCGACGAGCGCGAACGCCTCAACGGTGCGGCCGTGGCCGACCTGCGGGCCGCCGCCGCCCGCTTTCCCGCTGACCGGCGGCTGCATCAGATGATCGCGCAGCTGCGCACCGCTAGCCTCGAGTTCGCGCGGCTGTGGGAGCAGCGACAGGTGCACGCCCGGCACTCCGACCGCAAACGCTTCGCCCACCCGCAAGTCGGCATGCTCGAGCTCGACTGCGACACGTTGGCGGTGCCCGGCGACGACCAGGTGCTCATCGTGTACTCCGCCGCTCCGGGCAGCCCAGACGCCAGCGCCCTGGCGCTGCTGCGGGTGATCGGTGTCGAACCCGTGATCACCACCCCGGGGCCGCGTGCCTGAGAGCCCCCACGGTCCTCACGGATGCTGGTAGATGCTGTGGTCGCCGATCCGACGCCAGACGAGTAGGGGTTCGTCGTCCACGGTGCGCTCCAGATGAAAGGTCGCCCGTCCGTCTGGTGATGAGAAGTGCCACGTCAAAGAGTAGATCGCGCTGCCCGTGAGACGGTGGATCCGAAGCCGTCGCGGCCAGGGGGGGCGAGCCGGTGAACGCTCCCGCAGCGATCGCGGGCAGAAAGTGTTCGCGGAGCACGCTCAGGAAGATCTGCCGATGATCATCGGCGAGTCGGGAGAAATCTCGGTCGAATGAAGCCGCTCGCCGGAACTTCATTCGTGCGCGGCGGGCGGGATCCGTTCGGAGAGGCGCTCCAAGTCGGCGAGGAGGCTCTCGGCATCATCAGAGTCCGTGTATCGGCCAGCGGCCAAGTCTGCGTCCGCAGCACGCTCCGCGCTCTGGTGACCCTCAGTCCAGAACCACGCCGTCTCGGCAGGCACCGCCACGTAGGGAACGAGCACCAACTCGCCGTCCCGAAGCACCACCTCGACCTGCGCGCCCGGCCGATCCAGCCCCAACGCTCGACGTGCCTGCACCGGAATCGTCACAGTGCCGTTGCGCTGCTGGACAGAAACGAATCCGAGATGACGATCCATAAACCCGAGAATACACGAAACCCGGAATCCCGCGGACCTCAGCCGCCACGCATGTCCAGGAGAGTGATCGCGTCTGTGGAGAGATCTCCACGCAGTCACCACAGGACGTGCAGCGTGCCGCGATCAACGACCGGACGCTGGGACGCGGGGCGTGCTCCGGGGCAGGTTCGCAGGCAGGCGCCGCCGAGGTCGCGGGCGACGAGCAGCCCGGGCTCGTCGCCCGCGACGTCGATGGTGCCGAACGCGGCGATGTCACCGAGCTCAAGGGCGGCCGATCGAAGCGCCGACCACCGCCGGGCGCGTAGTCGGTGGTGGCAGCGCGGACGCCGTAGGGCTGGTCCAAGCAGGGCGCCCAGTGCTTTGCCCGCGCCCCTCAGATGCATGTCTCCAATCGACGATGACAGCCGCGGTGGCCCCGACGAGTGGCAGCCTCAGACTGGCTGCCCAAGACTGGAACTGGTTCGACCTGCGAGCGGAGCGGCCCGATCTGGGCGCTGTTTCGCCCATACCTGGCGATCTCGACTACCTCGCGTTGAAGCAGCAGGTTCTCGCCCACCGGAAGCCCGCGTGACGTCGATCCATCAAACTTTTCGACCTCGTTGAACATAGCGATGGATCATTGTCCCCAGCAGTATGAGAGCTATCGCTACAGAAACTGAGAACAAGATATTATAAGCCCGCTGGTACTCCGAAATGCGATCGATCGGGTAGCCGAGGTAGCTATTTGCATGCAGCTCATGGTCTGCGGACATGGCGAGAAGTGCAGCCCCCAGCGCGCCGACTAGCCAGACCCAGCCTGGTATTCTCCATGGGAATTTGTTCCTTGGGTCGCGAGTGCCACCAACCGCTATCCACAATACTCCCAGTATAAGCCATCGAGCAGCTAGGACGACCAGGGAACAAGTCGCGAAGTAGACGATAGCTACGTTCACCGCAATCCCCTATACTCCTCCACGCACGATCAACCCAGGGACAAGAAGATGTTCAGCAGTCTATTCGTCGACCTGCTTGTCGTCACCTGAAATTTCCTGAAATTGCCGGATCATGATCCGTTCATGGGGTCGCACACCGTTGCGGTGCTCGCCGGTCCTTCCCGCGCGGTTCCGTCGCCGAGATTCACCGTGCCCGAACTACGCCTTGCCAGTCGCATCGCGCAGGGTGATCGCGTCGGTGGGGCAGATCTCCACGCACTCGCCACAGGAAGTGCAGCGCGCCGCGATGACGACTGGACGCTTCGGCGCGGGGCGCAGCGCGTGTTCCGGGCAGGTGCGCAGGCAGGCTCCGCAGGCGGTGCAGGCCGAGCTGATCGAGAGCGGATGCACCGCGGCGACCGCGACGGTGACGTGCTCGCCGCGCTGCTTGGGCACGATCAACGAACCCCCGCCGAGGTCGCGAGCGGCGAGCAGGGCGGCCGCCTCGGCGACGCTGCGGGTGCCGACATGACCACGAACGCCTTCGCTGGGATGCGGCACGTCGACTGCGTCGAGCTCGGCTGCCGGGTAGCTGCGCAGCGGCGCACCGTGTTCCTGGATCACGGCGAGCAGCCCGGGCTCGTCGCGGCGCCGGTCGATGGTGGCGAACGCGGCGATGTCACCGAGGTCGGCCACGGCCGATCGAAGCGCGGACCACACCGCCGGTGCCCGCACCCCGCGGGACGATCCGAGCCCCACCACCAGGTTCATCGGCTGCCCCACAGCAGCAGCACCGGGTTGGTCGCAGCCAGCCGCACCGACCCGTCCGGCAGCTCCGCGAACCGGGACGCCGCAAGCTGGACCCCGTCGACCCGGTGGCCCGCCTCCCGCAACGCGGCACGGCAGGGCCCAACCCGGTCCAGCGCGGCCAGCGCGACCACCACGCGAGGCGCGACCTTCGCCGCGGCCCGCACCACCCCCAGCCCTCCCCCGCCGACGAACACCGCGTCGGGTTCGGGGAGGCGATCGAGCACGGCCGGGGCCTGCCCTTCGACCAGCCGGACGTCCACACCGTGCGCATGCGCGTTGGCCACCAGCCGGGCGCACTGCCCGGGATCCCGCTCGACGGCGACCACGGCGGCCCCGAGCCGGGCGCATTCCACCCCGACCGAGCCCGAACCGGCGCCGACGTCCCACACCAGCCGCCCCCGTCCGGGGGCCAGCCGGGCCAGGGCCAGGGCCCGGATCTCCGACTTGGTGATCATCCCGTCGCGATGCAGGAACCCAGCCTCGTCCAGCGCCCAGCCTGCTGCCGGGGGAACTGGTTCGCCGCCGGCGATCCAGCCTCGGGCGGGTACCGCATCCTCATCGGCCAGGCACAACACCACGTGCGGATCACGCACCGGTGCACCGTCGAAGCGT
>JBOHFK010000264.1:0-3718 GCA_050699635.1 Pseudonocardiaceae bacterium
GGGTCCAGTGCCCACGCGCACCCGGTAACCGGGATAGATAGCCGGCAATGCGGTGGGTGTCCCATCCGTTGGTTTCCCGCAGGCCCGCCATGATCACCCGCAAGTAGGGCGCGGACGGCGCTGTGCAGGGCACATCTGCTGCGCGCCAGGGAGCGGTGAACGTCAGCAGCGGGTATCCATCGAGGTCATCGAGGTGCAGTAGGGTCTCGTAGCGGCCGGGACCTAGCTCGACCCGGTGCTTGGCCAGGACCGCCGTGAGATCGAGGTCTTCGCCCGGGGTGCGGTACATCTCCTGCGCGGCGATATCGGAGAATTGCCCGGATGTGATCAAGTACGCCCGGGTCGCCGCTGTCCCGGGCAGTTCAGGGTCGTAGAAGGCGCGGCCGCCACCCCAGACCGCAGACTCGGTGGCGAAGTAGACGCCCCCGGCAAGTTCGCATCCGGTTGAGCGCATCGGCGCTCGGCGATCGCGGCAGCCTGGATAGGCGCGCCGCGCGCCCACCGGTGCGCCGCACGAGATATAGCAGCCCAATCGGGCGGCGCACATATTCGACCCATAACTGATGTACCACACCATTCCCGGCCGCTGCTCGATCACCGTTGGTACCTCCCACCAACCCTGCACCAGACAGTTTGGACGCCATCCAGCTCTGAGTCTCCCGAACTCAACAGCGGCGCTGTCAGAGCTTGATCAAATAACGCTGCTGTTGAGTTCGGGATACCCGCAGCGGTGCACGACGGTCAATTTCCAGGGGTGTACACGAACGTGGCTAAGACCACCCTTATGGCTTATCGGGCCGCTGTGGCGGGTCATCTGGTGTTCCGTCTATCGCCGGTGCGGTGAATGCGCGCGTTGGGTCTCCGCACCTTCGCCGGTGGTTGATGCCCATGGGGCCTCGCGGTAACGTCCTCAAGGAGCTATGGTCGATCTTCAGTAGGCAGTATTCGGCAGTGTGGGGTGGGGATGATCACATGACGGATGTCGCGAGTAGGGCCTCGTTGGAATCGCTGTTGATGAGTCGGCCGTTAAGCGATCCAGAACTGATGCAGGCGAGCGGAATGGCGCCCGACTACGCCATTCTGCCCGACGTGAGCGTGATCAAAATTGGTGGTCAGAGCTTGATCGACCGAGGTCGGGTGGCAGTCTATCCGGTCGTTGAGGAATTGGCGGCGGTCAAGCGCAGTCATCAGATCCTCATCGGCACGGGGGCTGGAACGAGGGCTCGGCATGTGTATTCCCTGGCCGCCGAGCTGGGGTTGCCGACGGGTGTGCTGACCGATGTCGGAGCCGCGGTTGCAGATCAGAACGCCCAGATATTGGGGTATTTGATGGCGCGTTATGGGGTGCCGGTGGTCGGTGGTTCGGCGTTCGGCGCTATTCCGCTGTATCTCGCCGAATGCGGCGCCGCGATCTTCTCGGGGATGCCGCCGTATGACATGTGGCAGCACGTTCCCAGTGAGGGCGTGATACCACCCTACCGCACGGACGCGGGGTGTTATCTCGTCGCGGAAGTTTATGGTTGCGCCAATATGATTTACGTCAAGGACGAGGACGGGCTCTATACGGCCAATCCCAAGACCGACTCGAGTGCCACACTGATCCCGAAGATCACTGTCGACGAGTTGATCGCCGCCGACCTGCCGGATCTCGTCATCGAGCGGCCGGTTCTGGAGCTCATGCGGCGGGCCCGGCAGGTGAAGTCGATCCAGGTCATCAATGGGTTACGGCCAGGACTGATCAGGCGAGCGCTCGCCGGCGAGCACGTCGGCACGATCATCTCTGCGGCGTGAGCGCCGCTGCGATCGAGGAGAAGACGATGACAGACACCCTTTCGCCCACCGAGCCCTGCTTCGCGGCCAAGGACGTGCCCTCGGCGTTGATGCGCCAGACCTTGCTCGACCGCGAACTCGTCCGGCCACTGGATCGCCCGGTGATCGCGCTGCTGCCCTGGCTGAGCGTGGTCGTGATCGGCGGCCGCTCGATCATGGACCGGGGCCGTGACGCGGTGGTTCCAGTGGTGGACGAGCTGCGTGCGGCGTTGCCGGAGCATCGGTTGCTGATCCTGACCGGGCCCGGCATCCGGGCCCGTCACGTGCTGGGCGTCGGCCTCGACCTCGGTCTCCCGACCGGGGTGCTGGCCGCGTTGATCGCGTCCGAGGCTGAGCAGAACGGGCATCTCGTTGCGGCCTTGCTCGCCGAGCAGGGGGTGTCCTACCTGCCGCACGGGGCGATCGCCCACCAGCTCGCCGTGCACCTGACCGCCAGCCGTGCCGTGGTGTCCAACGGATACCCGCCCTATGGGCTCTACGAGTTCCCTCCCGAGGTGGGCAAGATCCCACCGCATCGCACGGACATCGGCGCATTCCTGCTCGCCGACGCCTACGGCGCCGCCCGGATCCTGTACGTCAAGGACGTCGATGGGGTGTTCACCAGCGACCCGGCGGCTGCCAATGGAGCCAGGACCGAGCTGATCCCGCACGTGGGAGCTGCCGAGTTGCTGGCCCGCAATCCCGGCACCCTCCCGATCGACCCGCTGGTGCTTGAGCTCATGGCCCACGCCAAGCATCAGAAGGAGATCCAGATCGTGAACGGCCTCACCCCGGGGAACATCACCAAGGGGTTGACCGGCGAGCACGTGGGTACGATCATCCGCGGCGACTGACAGCCCACTGACACTGGCCTCATCCGGATCCTCTAGTAAGGGGGTATTGCCCACCGGAACTCCGCGCATGCTGGTCGCCGACGCCAAAAAAACCGCAGATACGAGAGAATAGTTGCGGTACCCGTGTGGCAGGTGTGACCATGTGTGCGACGGAGAAGGTGAGTGCGCATGCGGGCCACGTTTCAGGCCGGACTGGATGAGCTCGTGGGTGAGCTTGCGAGGATGGTCCGGCGGGCCGGCCAGATGATGAGCGATGCGTCCATCGCGCTGCATCAGAATGATCTTGCGCTCGCTGAGCTGGTCATCGCTGAGCGTGGTCGGATCAAGGCGATGTACGACGTGATGGAGCGCCGTTGCATCAGCTTGCTGGCATTGCAGGCTCCGGTCGCCGGTGACCTGCGGGTGGTAGTTGCGACCTTGCACTCGTTGGGTCACGTGCAGCGGATGGGACGCCTCGCTCAGCACGTCGCCGTCATTGCCCGGACCAAGCGCCCCAACCCGATGACCTTGGGCGAGGTGCGCCCGGTGCTGGCCAGGATGAGCTTGCTCGCCAGCCAGCTCGCCGCGGACGCCGCGATGGCGATCGAGCACCAGGATCCGCTGTCGGGCTGCCGCCTGGCCGTCGCCGACGACGAGGTGGACGGGTTGCTTCGGCACCTGTTCGGCATCCTGTTCGCTGCGGACTGGTCCCACGGCGTGGAGCGGGCGGTGGACGCCGTCCTGGTCGGCCGTTATTACGAGCGTTTCGGCGACCACGCCGTCGCCATTGCACGCGGAGTTTGCTACCGGGTCACCGGGGAGCTATGCGAGGTCAATGCGGTAAGTACCGCCAGCCGACTCCGCTGAGCGTGTCGCAGCCCGTCAAGACTAATTCTGGTGAAGAGTCGGCGAACATTACGTAACGCAGCTTCCGCATTGCCGGCACGCAGGGTCGCCTGGGGCGTGCGGCTCGTCATCACTCGGTCAAGCGTTTACCAGCGGTGACCATTCGAGTGGTTCTATGACAGTCCGTATATAATAATTCCCTAAGAGTGATCCGTATTCAGCTATCTGAG
>JBOHFK010000265.1:0-3694 GCA_050699635.1 Pseudonocardiaceae bacterium
GTCCGCGCCACCCCGATGGACCCGGACCGGGCGGCCCCCACTACGGCGCGCGGAGGTATCGATGGCAGGCAAGCACCGGCGCCGCCCCGCGCACATCCCCGTGCCGGCGCAACGCCGACCAAGGCCCATCGGGATCACCGACGCGAACACCGGCATCGAGCACCTGATGTCCGACGAGGTCGCCGCGCAGCGTCGCCGGCTGGGGAGCTACCTCGCGCTATGCGGAACGCAGGTGCTCGCGGCGAGTCTGGTCGCACCTGGGCGGGGGCACTGCCCGGTGTGCCATGGCCGATAGCCCGGAGCTGGTGGCCGCCAAGCGGCTGCTGGACGTTGCGAAGAACAACGGGTTCCGCTTCGAGCGGATCGCGCCGGGACCGGACGGCCCGCTGTGGGGGGTACGGGAGACCCCCGAGTGGGTCGACGAGATCTACCTGGGCGGGTTCTGGGAGCCGGACTCCTGCGGCGCGACCCGGCGGCGGCGCTCGTCGCTGGTCGTGCCCGGTGGCCTTCCGGTGGCCGAGCGGTTGAGCGGGGATGCCCTGACCGTCCTGCACACGGTGCTGTCCGACTGGATCACCTGACATTGGTCACGGGTCGTCACTGCTTCGCAACATAAAGATTCCGTGTTTCCGGGCCGCCTGATGGTCGTAACAAATCGATGTATTTTCCGATGTTGGTGAGGTCGGGGCTTGCGCGAATGGAGACCTCAACATGCGTAAATTCAAGGTTCTGGCCATCGTCGGGGCGGCCACGTCGCTGATGCTCACCTTTGGTGGCACCGCTTTCGCTGCGAACATCACCGGCACAGCAGGTAACGACTCCCTCGCTGGCACACCCGCCGCCGACACCATCAATGCACTTGGCGGGAACGACTGGGTGAACGGTTTCGGTGGCGATGACACCATCAATGGGGGTCCGGGTGACGACCTCATCCAGGGAGATGACGGAAACGACACCATCACGGGAGGTCCCGGCAACGATCGCATCCAGGGTGGTAATGGCAATGACACCATCATCGTCACGGGTGACGGTGTTGACTTCGTTGCGTGCGGTGCCGGTTACGATGTCGTGCAGGCCGGTCCCGAAGACATAGTCGCGCCCGACTGCGAGAAACGTATCTAGCGCGTCATACTCGCTGGGCGGATAGACTCAACCGCTGGGATGGAGTGCCCGGAGGATTTCGGCCACCACGCCGGGTTGGGCAATCCACCATGCCGCGGTGGCGAGGGCACGGCGAGCGGTTTGCTCGGGCGAAGGCAGGCCTGGCCAGCGACATGGATGCTTATCGTCGTCGGGAGGCCCTCTCGAACGGCGATATGGATGCTTATCGTCATGGTGCAGCGGCACCGGCAGGAGGACCGAGATGACCGTAGCGTTCCTGGTGACGACTCTGGTCGTGGTCGCCACACCGGGAGCCGGAGTGATCTATACCGTGACGGCGGGCTTGTCGCGGGGACGGCGGGCAAGCATGGTCGCCGCGCTCGGGTGCACGCTCGGGGTCGTGCCGCACATGATGGCGGCCATCACCGGCCTCGCGGCGCTGCTGCACGCCAGCGCCGTGACGTTCCAGACCCTGAAGTACCTGGGCGTGCTCTACCTGTTCTACCTGGCGTGGGCGACACTGCGGCAAAAGGGCGCGCTGACCGTGGAGCAGGACACCGCCCCCAAGTCAGCATCGAAGGTCATCATCTCCGGCATACTGATCAACATCCTCAACCCGAAACTGACGATCTTCTTCTTCGCCTTCCTGCCGCAGTTCGTCAGCACCAGCGAACCTCACGCGATCGGGCGGATGCTGCAACTGAGCGCGGTGTTCATGCTCGTCACCCTCGTCGTGTTCGGCGTCTACGGGCTGTTCGCCGCCGCAGTGCGCCATCACGTCGTCTCGCGGCCTCGCGTGATGAGCTGGGTGCGTCGGGTCTTCGCCAGCTCCTTCGTCACGCTCGGAGCCCGGCTGGCCCTAACCCCACGCTGACAGCCGCGTCCCCTGTTACTCACCAGTGCCGGGCGGCTGATGGCAGCTGATCTGAGCGACGTGGTCAGCGGCGGCGAGCATCTGACGCCCGACGGGCTGCAGGTCGATGCGGGTAGCGAGCAGCCCGGTGGAGACCCGCTCGAGGACACCCCATTCCCAGATCGCGGTGGCGTCGAGGCCGGTGCGGGCCGCCAGCGATCGGGCACGCGCGTACGGGTCGCCGTCGAGCAGCTCAACGGGGTCTTCCCGCATCACGATCCCGAGGTCGTACTCGGCCTCGGCGAGTAGCCCATCGGGGTCGACGAGCTTGAAGCCCTCCGGCGCCTCGAGTGCGTTCCACTCGTGCACGTCGCCGTGGACCAGCACGGCGCGCTCGTCGTCGTGGGCAGCGACCCGCCGGGCGGCGCAAGCCAAGGCGTGGTCGACGGCGCGGGCGGAACATGGCCGGCCGGTCTCCTCCCAGGCGACCGGGATCCACTCGGCCAGCCAGCGGCCCTTGTCAGCACCGGTCGGCAGCCCGCAGCCAGCAGCCGGGCGCCACACCCGCCGGGCGGTGGCGCAGAGGATCTCGTGACGCCGCCCGATCGGCACGGTGAGGTCGTGGAGGCAACGGCCGAGGCGTTCGAGGACCAGCACGTTGCGGGACTCGTCGCTGCGCAGCAGCCGAGCGCAGCCCACGCCACCGGCGAGGCGCAGGGCGATGATCTCATTGCGGGCGGCGTCCTCGCGGCCAGGAAGAAGGATCTTCAGAACTGCGGCCGTGCCGTCCCCGAGAGTGACCTCCGCCACGAACGCCTCGGTCGCATTCTCGAAGACCTCTCCGACCATCAGCGACCACTCCGCCGACACACCGGCCACCAGCGCCGGTAAAGCGTCCAGCCAGGACCCCGCGCCAAGTGCGACAGCTTTGTTGCGCACAGCCGTCGGAACCCCAAGCACCCCACCACCCTCGCATGCCGGGAACACCAGAGCTGCGAATAGGTTCCACTTGGCGGCCAGCGGGAACGCCAGAGCTGCGAATAGGTTCCACTTGGGCGGCCATCGGAGCCGGCCGACCAGCAAGGAGGAGATCAACTACCGACCTGGAGTAACCGGAGGATCTCGTGCACCACGCCGGGTTGGGCAATCCACCACGTCGCGGCGGCGAGGGCGGCTGCCAGGATCAGGACCAGCACGATCCGGAACGATCGGTAGTGCGGGGGCGGGGGCGCGCTCACGACGGCTGCTGCGCCGGGAGGGAGACCCCGGCGCGGCCCAGCAGCCACAGCAGCGGCTGCGCGGGTGAGGTCGGCAGGGTCGCGCCGTGCGCGTCGGTCGCTGCGGTCAGCGACGACACCAGGAAGTAACGGACCACACCGAAGTCACGCCCAGCGCCTTCGACCAGGTTGTCCAGGCCTTTGTCCCGCAGCCAGCTCTCCACCTCCGTTGATGGCGCTCCCGGCCGAAGTCCCGCAGCCGGGGGTAGACCGAGGAGCAGGTCGGCCTTCACCACGGCAACGGCGAGCGGTTTGCTCGCCAGATTCACGCCCTGGTCGCGGAGCATCTGGGTGGTGATCGGGTAGGACTGCTCGGGGTGCATCTTGGCCGGCTGGGCCGCCTCCAGCCAGGAGGCCAGCATCCCGGTGAGATCGTCTGCCACGGCGGGTATCGAGAATGGGTCGAGGACGAACGCGAGACCCTGCGCATCATCGAGGAACGGCAGCTCGCGGCCCTGCTCGC
>JBOHFK010000266.1:0-3663 GCA_050699635.1 Pseudonocardiaceae bacterium
ACCACTACCCCTACGCCAAGCCCTACAAGTGATCAACCACCACGTCAACGACTACGTCCGCGAGGCCCGAATGACCGCCTGAAAACTTGGCTCAAGTGTCAACCTTCTAGCGCCCAAGGGTCGCTAGCCAGCGCCTGCGCCCCCAGCTCCGACGCTCGTCGTGGGATGCCTTCTCCGGTCGAGCAGGGAGCAGCGCATGAGGCGGCTCCCGTCAGCTCCTCCTCATTACGGTGCGCAGGTGGGTTTGGCCGCCGCTGTGGAGGAGCTGCTCGTTGGTGTGGTCGCTGATGGTTTCACGGTGTATTGCTGCGGACCCAAGGCGGCACCGAATGCGTTGGTCGCCGCTTATGAGTGGGAGCAGTATGTCGATCTGCTCACTGTCCGGGATTTCGATCGGGTCACCACGGCGAGAGTGCCGAAACGGGACGGGGTGGACATCTTCGCGCCCGAGGTGGTGGTGTGGGCCTACCAGGGTGCGCCGCAGCTGGCGCTGCGGGCCTTGCTGGAGCTGGTGCACCCGGCGCATCCCGACGCCCCCACTGCGGAGTATCGGGCGCCAGCAGGCCTGCACGTTCCCCGCACCCAGCAACGTCCGATGACGATCCGGCCGCCCGCGCCAGGCCGGGCCATCGTGCGGGCGGACCGGCTCGTGACCGCGATGCGTGGTGATCGTGGCGGGAGCGTCGTCGTCGCGGTCGGGACGCCAAGTCCCCGGCTGGTCGCCGGTTGAGTGCGCGGCCCCCGACGCTCGGCTCCCGGCGACCAGCCGGCCACCAACAGTCGCCCAGAAGGGCAGGTGCACCATGACCGCTGACGCACCCACGCGGCCCGGGACCGGTGGCACGATGTCGAAGGCGTCCACATTTCCCTGTTTTGCTGGGTCGAGCAGGTCACCGACAGCCCGGAACCCCGAGTGTTGCCCTCGCCGGCTGCACCAGAAAGGCCAGATCCTCGGCGGCGGTCCTGACGTACTGTATGTGCGTTTCGCGGGTGAGGGTCAGTTGATTAGCGTGCCACCCGAACTCCTGCGTCGGCTCCCCCACGAACCAGACGAACGCTGGTGGTGACCACATCGACCTCACCGGAGTGCGGATGGCCCATCCGTGAGGTAACGGGTTGAACGCCCGAAGTCCGGTCAGGCGGGCAGGGGCTTGGCGGCCGTCCAGACACGCTCGAAGCTGTCGGCATAGGTGCCGAACAGGTCGCCGTCGCCGTGGCGTTGTAGGTGGAGGACGGGGGCCTGTGCTGCCGCGCTGCCGTAGACATGCGGGTTGACCAGCATCTCATCGTCGGCGCGGTAGATCGAGTTGTACAGCACGGTGGTGTGCAGGCGGATCTCTACCGTGGGGACATCCAGCAGCAGCCGGTAGAGCACGATGACGTTGCGGATCTTCGCCGCCATGGCCTCGGCGATGCCTTCTTCGGCTCCACGTAGGGCCACCTGCTCGCTGTCGGGATCGCCGAGCAGGATGCGGATGGTCACGCCGTCCTCGGCCTTATGGCGCATGATCCGGACGAGATCGATGTCCTCGGCGAGGAACAGTCCCGCGTAGACGAGGATGCCGATCTCACTCTCGCCGTTGGCGAACAACCGCCGCCACAGTTCCCGGGGCACCGCGCCCCGGTGGGTGTAGGTCGCGAGGATCTCCCGGTTGATCGTCGGCGCCAGCCTCCCGGCCAGTTGCGGCCAGAGGTCGTGCTCGTGTCGTTGAACGAGATCCGCCAGCCCCCAGCGGTGCCGGGGCTGAGGCAGACGACCGACCAGCCAGCGTTGCACCGTCTTCGGGTCGACCTTGAGGGCCTCGGCAACGTCGACCTCTCGTAGCCGCGACTCGGCGAGAGCCCTCCGAAGTGGGCTGACCGGCGGTGTCACCTTCGCAGGCATGGGCTCCTCTCGTGATGGTCGTGCGGCGACGCTAGCATAAGACGTCCCCTAAACGTCCCCCGGTGGTTTGTGCTGGCGACCCTTGGTCTGGTCCAGGCCGCGCCCGGCAAGGGCCGGCTGGTCTAAGCCACCACGTCCTCAACGCCGGTTAGGGTCAATTACGTGGGAGACGGGTCGTCTGCCTGGGCTCAGGAGATCGCCAGGCATGTTTTGGCCGACGCGCTACCGGGTCGGTGGGCGCACACGCTCGGTGTCGCCGCGCAGGCCCGGGCGGTCGGGCCGGTGCTGGGCTGGGACACAGACCTGATCGAGGCCGCCGCGTGGTTGCACGACATCGGGTACGCGCCCGCGCTAGCCGTCACGGGGTTCCATCCGCTCGACGGCGCCCGGTATCTGCGCGACCAAGCGCACGCCGCCCCAGCGGTGTATGCGCTCGTAGCACACCACTCCGGCGCCATGGCCGAGGCCACCGAACGGGGCCTGAGTGAGCCTCTGCTCGCGGAGTTCCCACTTAGCGCCCGCTTTGGCCAGCAGGTCATCGCCCTCACATATTGCGACCTCACCACCGGCCCACGCGGCGAGCGAATGTCCCCTGAGCAGCGGATCGACGAGATACTCTCCCGGTACGAGGCTGGCAGTCCCGTACACCGCGCCGTGCAGGCGTCGGCACCCCAACTGCTCAACCAGTGCCGCGGGGTCACCGCCGCGCTGACGATCAGTAGAGGAGCCTGAGGCTCTGCACGCACTCCAACTGCTGGCTACGGGCTCAAAGGGTACCGACGGCGAATAGGGCTGGCTTCGACGTCGAGCCACGGGGAGGACAGCACGGTCACCCGAGATAGGGCTCAGGGCGGGCGTCGAGGTAGTGCTGCACCCGCATCCGCATCGAGCGGTCCATATCCAGACCGAGGATCTGGTCGCGGGGCACCCAAAGCACCTCACGGGACTCGCTGCTCGGGGTCGGCGTGCCGCCAGTCGGACGGGCGGTGAACAGGACAGAGAACTCCTGCCGGGCCTCGCCGTCGCTGGTGTAGAAGATGATGTGCAAGGGGTCGGTGTAGATCCCGACCAAACCCGTTACCTCGCAGTCGATTCCGGTCTCTTCCCTGACCTCGCGCACCGCCGTGGCGACGAGGGACTCACCCAGATCCATCGCACCGCCGGGGAAAGCCCAATTGTCGTTGTCGGCGCGACGGATGACCAGCAACGCGCCCTCGTCGTTGACCACGACCACATTCGCGGAAGGGACGACACTGTTCGCAACCGGAGCCTGCGGATCGTCGTAGTAGTCGATGCGCGCCACAACCAGCCCCTCTCAGTCCAACCTGGTGTTCCTGCTTCAGAAGCCCACGCAGGCCCGTAAGGACGACACAGCCACGCCTCGGCGGCCTCCTCGCCCTTGTGGGTCAGAGTACGAGCAAGAAGGCCATGGTGGACCTAACGTGTCAGCATACGAACCCATACTGTGCTGGTCGAGGGGCCTGAGCTCATGATCCGTCCGGTCGGTACTCGTCGTCTGGTGGCGGGTGGTTCTTGATGAACTCCACTACGAATCATCATTTGGCCTGTTTGTCGATCACTCGGTTAGTCAGCTCGATGCTCGCTAGATATAGCCAGAAAACCAGTCGAGGTAGAACTCGTCGTAGTCGCGCCTCTGCTTGGGGCGCTACTGACGTTCCTGTGGGTACCTGTTCATGATCAAATGAGGGCGCACGCCGTGCCCTGTCTAGTGTTTCCGGCCTACCAGAGCTGGAAACGATCATGATGGGGACGGCGTG
>JBOHFK010000267.1:0-3624 GCA_050699635.1 Pseudonocardiaceae bacterium
GGCTGGACCAAAAGCCGACCGCCAGGCCAGCGGCGTAGGCCGCGCCCACCGCAGTGGTCTCGCTGATCACCGGGCGGATCACCGGGACGCCCAGAATGTCCGCCTGGAACTGCATGAGCAGCTCGTTGCCCACCATCCCGCCATCCACCTTGAGCGAGGCCAGCTCGGCGCCACCGCCGGCTGAGCCGGCAATCCAGCGGCAGTCCGCGTTCATCGCGTCGAGCACCTCACGGGTCTGGAAGGCGGTGGCTTCCAGTACTGCTCTGGCCAGGTGCCCCCGGTTGACATAGCGGGTCAGACCGACGATGGCGCCCCGCGCGTCGGAGCGCCAATGCGGGGCGAACAGCCCGGAGAACGCGGGGACGAAATAAGCACCGCCGTTATCCTCGACGGTCCCGGCCAGCTGCTCGATCTCGGACGCTGCGGAGATCATGCCCAGGTTGTCCCGCAGCCACTGCACCAGCGACCCGGTGACCGCGATCGAGCCCTCCAGCGCGTACACCGGATCCTGCGAGCCGAGCTGGTAGCAGACCGTGGTGAGCAGGCCATGGCGGCTGGGCACCCGCTCGGTGCCGGTGTTGAGCAGCATGAAGTTGCCGGTGCCGTAGGTGTTCTTGGCCTCCCCGACCGACAGGCAGGCCTGCCCGAACGTGGCCGCCTGCTGGTCACCGAGGATGCCGGCGATCGGCACCCCGGCCAGCGCGGCCGGCTCCTGGATCGTGCCGTACACCTGCGACGACGAGCGGATCTGCGGCAGCATCGACACCGGGACGCCGATCTCCTCGGCGATGGACTCGTCCCAGTTCAGCGTGTCCAGATCCATCAGCAGGGTCCTGGAGGCATTGGTGACGTCGGTGAGGTGCAGGCCGCCGGTCATGTTCCACAGCAACCAGGTGTCGATGGTCCCGAAGCACAGTTCGCCGTTGTGTGCCCCCTGCCGGGCGCCGTCCGCGTGGTCCAGGATCCAGCGGATCTTGGGGCCGGAGAAGTAGGTGGACAGCGGCAGCCCGGTGCGAGCCTGGTACCGGTTGGCGCCGGTGGACCCACCGAGTTCGGTGCACAGCTGGTCGGTCCGGGTGTCCTGCCAGACGATCGCGTTGTGCACTGGCTTGCCGGTTCGCCGATCCCACACCACCGTGGTCTCCCGCTGGTTCGCGATCCCCACTGCGGCGATGTCGCGCGCTGTCAGGTCGGCCCTGGCTAACGCTGCGGCCACAACTTCCCCGGTGTTCGCCCAGATCTCCAGCGGGTCGTGCTCCACCCAGCCTGCTCTGGGGAGGTATTGCTGGTGTTCACGCTGGTCGGTGGAGACCACCCGACCGTCGCGGTCGAACACCATGCAGCGGGTGGACGTGGTGCCCTGGTCGATCGCTACGACGTACTGGTTCATGTGATCAAGTAGCCATTTTCGAGATATACCGTGGTGTTGCCACGCCATGCTTGCACTGCCGCGATCATTCGTCGCGTCAGCACCGGAGGTAGCACTGAATCGATCTCTGCGAGATCGAAGAACCCGAAGCCGTGGAGTTCCTCTGGTGGGACCACGATGCGAGCTACCTCCGTGTCTGACAGCACCTTTCCGTCGAACACGGTGACCACACCCTCCGGTCGGTCTGCAGTCGGCGACACCCAGTCCAGCACAAGCAGCCGACCAGCGGCGCAGTCGAGCCCCAACTCTTCGGATGTCTCACGTTGAGCCGCATCCCGAGGGGACTCGTCAGCCTCGACAATCCCACCGGGCAGTTCCCAGTGCGGTTTGTAGGTTGGTTCGACCAGCAACACCTTGCCCTCGACGTTGAATAACAACAGCCCAGCGGCCATCCGTTTACGGGGAAGCGAGTCAGTAAAACTCGCCAGCGTTTCAGGAGGGGTTTCCGCGCTTGCCGAGCTGGCATCCGTCACGGCACCGAGCCTAAACTGCCATGCGATTGCCACCAGGACGTGATCGCGGTTGCCAGCACCGAGCGGGTTTGCTGGGCACAGGAGCGGCGAACCAAGCCATCGCAGCCCCCGGCCGTCCCATCCCCGCTTCCTCCCCGCAGGTTCCCAGGATCGGACGGCCGGACCCTGATCACGGCGAGGCCGGGGCGCGCGCCCCCGACGGCCTCCGGTCTCGCCGTGGTCGGACCACGTGACGGCGGGAGCCGGTAATGATCGACATGAACGGCCGCAGCAGCGAAGGTCACGCAGTGGTGACGGCGGACCGACCGGTGGTGCTGGTCCGCTACCGCGCTGGTGTGGTCGGGGAGACCGCACGAACTGTGCATATCGCTGCGCTGCCCACCGGCCTACCGGCGGACATGGTTGCGGCGATGTGCGGCGCTGTCCTGAGGGTTGACGGCGTTGAGGTGGTCAGTCCTGGTGCGGGCATGCCCTGCGTCGGGTGTGTTCTCCACCATGCGAGGCGCACAACATCGGCCCCAGAGCCGATCGGATCCGTCCCTGACAATGCGGGACTTGCCGAGGGCGGGGTCGCCTACCAGGAGGTGGGGCTGGCCGGTGATCTGCCACGGCGACCGGGTAGGGCTGAAGCTGGATCCCGACGTGTCAGCGCTGGCGATTCCCGCCCCACTGTGCGTCGAGGTGACTCAGATCCTCATCCGGCGACGGTGTGCCCCGGCGGTATTGCTCCATCCCTACGCCCCTGAGCACCGCATCGTGATCGTGGGGGAGAGATACGGGATGGCGCTGCCCTGGCCCGCTCAGGTGCATAAGGTCACCGGGATTCTGATACTGCCTCCGACGATCACCCCGCGCGGCCCGATCACCTGGGCCCACCCTGCGCGGGCGGACTCCCTGTCGGCGTGCCGGGAAATCGACCTCTTCGGTGCGTTGCGCACCGTACTGAGCGACCCTTCGCCCGAGAGCTGGCAAATGACGCGACCCGAGGTGGACCAGACGTGAAGCTCTCTGACCAGACCAGCGCTGATGAGGCAAAGGCTCAGGCGCTCAGCGGCCCTGCGGTACGGGCAGAATGGGACCGCACGGCCGTGGCAAGGGAGGTCGCGAGCCGCGTGGTGCGCTATTGGGCCCGCTACCTGGAGATGAACTGCCACCGTTCACTCAATTCGGCCACGCACGGCTCAGTGAAGGGGCGCAGCACCGTTAGAAGTTCTTTGATTCTTTTTCTGGCCGGGTGCGTCGGTCGCTCGGTCCAGATATCCACCGCTTCATTACCCACGGCTACTGCACCATTCTGCTCGCCACCTTGTGCCAACGCGATAGCCAGGTCGACCCTGGCGCTGGTCCGGGCAACCGGCCATGAGACTGGGTTCGCGTCGCACATTTCAATGGCCTGAGTTGCCCACATGCGTGCACGGGCAGTTTTGCCGAGCCAGACATAGGCGGTACCCGCGTAGTACGGCACGTAAGGCGCGTCGAATGAGAAAAAACTGCTTGTCTCAGGTTCCGTGCGCATGTCGAGAGCGTGCTCAGCGCGGGACAACGCGTGTTCCGCTGCGACGAGATCACCGCACCGCGCGTGAGTTCGCGCTTCGAGTGCACAGGAACGGACCAGTGCGGCTGATCCGGCGGGCGCTACTTGCCGGCCTGCTTGGGCGAAGGCCACGGCGTCGCGTGGGTCTCCGGCGTAGAGGGCGATCTGTGCTTGGGTGCCGCGTACCC
>JBOHFK010000268.1:0-3581 GCA_050699635.1 Pseudonocardiaceae bacterium
GGTGGGATAGGTGGCCAGTAGCGCCAGCGGCATGCCCTGGCGGCGCAGTATCCGGCTCCACAGGTCGGTGTCGGGCGGGGCCAGCACGTCATCGGCCAGTGCGGGGACCACCAGCCAGTCACCCCGGTTGACCTCAGCGGCCAGCTGACCCTGACCCCAACCGGCGTACCCGGCGAACACCCGCAGCCCCCGCAGCCGGGGTGCCATCAGTTCCGGGTCGGCATCCAGATCGACCAGAGCCAGGGATCCGCGCACCTTGATCATGCCCTCGGTCAGCTCGGCGTCCACTCCGGCGGGCAGTGCGGCCACGCACAGCGCCGCGCGCTGTTGCACCGGGCCGCCGACATAGAGCGCTCGCGGCACCGTGGCAAGCGGACTCCACAAGGGCAGCACATCGCGCACCGCCACGTCGCTGGGCCGGTTGAGCACGACACCGACCGTCCCCGCGGGCTGATGTTCGACGATCAGCACCACGGTGCGGTGAAAGTTGGGATCCCGTAGCCCAGGGGCGGCGACCAGCGCCGATCCCGATTCCACCACGTCCACTGCACCCACCTCACCCGGTTGCTCGTGAGCGGTTCATCGTCTCGCATGCCACATGGATCACAAAAGGGCACCCAAGACCGTTAGCCTGCATCATCGTGACGTCGTCGCAGACCCTTGCCCCCGCCAGTGTGACCAACCGGTCCGGCTTGTGGCGACTCCTGCACACGCCCGGGTTCGGCCGGTTGCTGGCCTCCCGCTTCGCCACGCAGTGGGGAGACGGGTTCTTCCAGGCCGGGCTGGGCGGCGCGGTGCTGTTCAATCCGGAACGCCAGGCCGCCCCGATGGCCGTCGCGGCCGGACTCGCGGTGCTGTTCTTGCCGTATTCGCTGGTGGGACCGTTCGCCGGGGCACTGCTGGACCGGTGGGATCGTCGCCGGATCCTCGTTGTGGCCAATCTGCTGCGCATCGTGCCGATCCTGCTGGTGGCCCTGGCCGTCGGCTTCGGGGTGGCTGGGCCCCCGCTGTACCTCGGTGCGCTGCTGGTGACCGGGTTGAGCCGGTTCGTGCTGGCCGGCCTGTCCGCGGGGTTGCCGCACGTCGCGGCACCAGGGCGCCTGGTGCAGGCCAACTCGCTGGCCGCCACCGTGGGCTCGGCGTTCACGGTCATCGGCGGGGTCTGCGCGATCGGGCTGCGCGGTCTGATCGGGCCGGGCAACGTGGGGTCAGCGTGGGTGACCTCGGGCGCGGTACTGGGTTCGGTGGTCGCGGCGGTGCTGGCGATCGGCTTTGCGCGCGGTCAGCTGGGCCCGGCCCTCGCCGGCGCGTCCGAACTCCCCAAGACCACCCGGGCGCTGGCCGGTGGGCTTCGGGACAGCCTGGTCGCCGCCGGGCGGGTACCCAGCGTCGCCGCCGGATTGACGGCGCTGGTCGCCCACCGGCTGTCGTTCGGCATTGCGACCTTGGTGACGTTGCTGCTGTACCGCAACTCCTTCACGTCCCACGGGATATTCCGGGCCGGGCTCACCGGGGTCTGTGAGCTGCTCGCCGCCGGAGCTACCGGATTGGTGCTCGCGGGCCTGCTCAGCCCGCTGCTGGTAGCCCGCTTCGGACGGCGGCGCACCGTGCGCGGGGCACTGTGCACCGCCGGCGTGGCGATCCTCGTGCTCGGGCTGCCGATGCTCATGGCGACGATCCTGGCGGCGGTGTTCGTGGTGACCACCGCGGGTCAGGTCGTGAAACTGAGCCTGGATGCCACCGTGCAGGCCGACGTCTCAGATGACGCGCGGGGCCGGGTCTTCTCCCTCTACGACACCGTCTTCAACACCTGCTACGTGCTCGCCATCGCCCTGGCCGCGACCACGGTGCCCCTCAGCGGCCGCGCCCCGGACCTGCTCCTCATCGCCGCCGCCCTCTACCTCGTCGCCGCCCCCCTCTACACCCTCATCGATCCCGCCTCCCGACCTGACCCCCCGCCCCGACATGGAGACATATCGGGGTGATGGGGGGTCGTTTCACCCCGATATGTCTCCATGTCGGGGGAGTACCGCGGCGAGGAGAGGGATTTGGAGGGCGGCCCAGGGGGAGATGAGGTGCGGGGTTCGGGTGGCGACGGTGATCGCGTCTTGCCAGGGGGTCCAGTGGTGGTCCAGGACTTCGGTGGGGTCGGGGTGGGGAGTGCCGTCGGCGCGGGCGATCAGGACGGGGCAGAACTCGTTCTCCACGATGCCGTCGGGGGCCACCGCCCGGTAGCTGAAGTCGGGTAGCACTAGTTCAGCGCGGGTCAGGGTCAGTCCGAGTTCCTCCTGCAGCCGTCGGGCCGCCGCTACCTCGAGCGGCTCATCCGGTAGGGGGTGCCCGCAGCAGGTGTTGGTCCACACGCCGGGCCAGGTCCGTTTGCTGGTGGCCCGGCGGGTCATCAGCAGCTGCCCGGAACCGTCGAAGACATAGCAGGAAAACGCCAGGTGCAGCGGCGTCGCGGTGTGATGGACCTGCGACTTGGGCAGCTGCCCGATCGGGTGCCGATCCTCGCTGAGCAGCACGACTGGTGCATCGGCGGCAGGTGCATCGGCGGCAGGTGCATCAACAACCGGGGCGTCGGCGGCAGGCACGTCGGGCGCTCCTCGAGAGTTCATGACGACGCTGCCATCGGGAATCCGAGGTCTGCTGCCGCCTTGGTCAGCTCCTGATCGTAGGTGACGAACTCGGTCAGCTCCGTGCGGAAGGGCTCGGCGCTGGCCAGATGAATCGCATCGAGGGAACCGAGCGGAGGTACGCGATAGGCCATGGCCCGGTTCAGGACCGTACTTGTGAGATCCACCAGATAAACCCCCCGCAGCGCTTGCCCGGTAAGGTAGGGCACCCGCTGGTGATCGATACCAGCGCGCAGCAGGGTACGAGTGATCTCCAATCGGGCCAGTTCGCTGGTGACGAGCTCCGTATCCGCCGGGAGCGCTTGGCGCCAAGCACGTAGTGCTTCGGTCTCCGGCTCAGACCTGATGAACTTCAGCAGGGCGCACGCGTCGAGATAGATCAACGGTTACGTTCTTTGTCCCGGTCAGCGACGAGGAGATCGGCCAGGCTGTCGATCCCTGGTGCGAGGTCGGGGACGAGCTCCGGCATGCCGTGCTCGGCGGGCGGTGTGACCACCCCGGCTGCGATCATCTGCTGAAGGGTGTTGGGCTGGTCGGTCTCGGGGACCATGCGTAGCACCGGCTTGCCTCGATCGGTGACGATGAGCGAGACCCCGGCACGCACGCGGGCGACCGCCTTGGACGGGTTCTGATTGAGCTCTCGCAGACCGATCGTTTCCATACCACCAATGTACCTACCCGGTGTAGGTACATCAAGGCGGCGGCGGTGCGGGGGACCGGGTGGCAGTGGCCAGCGCAGCAAGGTTCAGGTCCGCGGGGAAAGGCCACTCCAACATGAGCCGACCCCCGGGAACGGGCTCACGACCAGCGCACCGTCGAGCAGCTCAACCCGGCCCATGCTCTCCGGCAGCGCGGCCCACTCCTGCTCGGTCCAGGGACCGGCGTGTCCGGCGAAGAGCTCATCGAGCGGTTGCGCGCCCACGACTGCTCACCTCCCTGGCCTCG
>JBOHFK010000269.1:0-3472 GCA_050699635.1 Pseudonocardiaceae bacterium
GGGCGGGCCAGCCGGCCGGGGCGGGCGGCGCGGGCGGGCAGAGCGGTTCGCTGTCGGCGGGGGCGGCCACGGCGAACAGCTCGGGCTGGTCGTTCACTCGGCGGTCACTTCGGCGACCGCGACGCGCCCGGCGGACTCGTCGACGATGGCCTTGCCGGCCGCGAAGGCGGCGACGAGGGACTGCACGGCCAGGTTGTTGACCATCCGCGGCAGTCCTCTCGACACCTGGTGGATCAGCGCCACAGCGTCGTCGGAGAAGATGGTGTCGGGGCGCCCGGCCAGCGCTACGTGATGGGCGATGTAACGACCGCACTCGCCGGCGTCGAGGCCGGCCATGGCGTAGCGCAGCCCGACTCTTTGGTCCAAGGCGGTGAAAGTCCCCAGGCGCAGGCGTCGCCTCAGCGCCGGCTGGCCCAACAGCAGCAGGCAGAACGGGCTGGCCGCGTCCATCCCAGCGTTGGACAGGCAGCGCAAACCTTCGAGAGTGTCGGCATCGAGCAGGTGCGCCTCGTCGGCCACGACGGTCACCGTCTTGCCCCTCTCGGCGCTCTCGGCGCCGAGGAGATCCTGGGTTTGGGGGATCAGGGACGCGGAATGGAAGCGGGGCGTCCCGCCCAGCGCCGAGGTGATCGCCGCGTAGGTGCCCCGCAGGCCGACACCGGGGGTGCCCAGATAGACCACGGTGTGCCGTGAGGGCTCCAGGCCGGCCACCGCGGCGCGAGCCGCCACGGTTTTGCCCGAGCCGCACTCGCCGGTGACCACCGCGATGGCCGACTCGGCGACGCACCAGCCGATACGTGCGACCGCTTCGCCGTGGGAACGGCCGGCGAAGAGCATGGACGGGGCCAGGTTCTTGCCGAAGGGCATCTTGGAGAACCCCCAATGCGAGCGCAGCCCCTCGATGCCGCTCACGTTGCCACCGGCCCGCCGGCGGCACCGCCGGCCTCGGCGGCGGCGTCGATGTCGGCGTAGTCGATGCGCCGGCCGGTCAACTCGGCGTCACGGCGCGCCGCCAAAAGGCTCAGGTAATCGATCCCGGTGGGCACCGGGGCGGGCGCCGCGTCGGGGCGGGCCTTGGGATGGGTGTGGCGGGAGATGCGCACCGGGACCGCCTTGCCCATGGCCCGGCCCTCGAAGCGGACCTCGATATCGGTCAAGTCGAAAGCGTCGAAAACCAGCTCGGCCCGCCGGCCGATCAACGCGGCGTCGACCTCGAAAGAGTTGCCGAAGAGACTGACCATTGCGGTCTTGGTCACCATGCGGGTCTCGGACCACAAGAACGCCTCCCGCAGCAAAGCCGGTGACGGCAACACCGGCGGGGCCGCCGACGTGAAGCGTTCCAGCGGGGTGGCCCCGGTCTCGGTGTGGGCCCGGCGGTGATAGACGACTTCCACCCAGGCGCTGAACAAGGTGTTCAGCTCGGCCAGGCCATCCACGCCCCGGACTTCGACCTCGACCAGGAACTGCGATCTCGCGGTCCGGAAGAACCGCTCAATTTTCCCTTTGGTGGCCGGGGAGCGAGGCTTCGCGTGGATCAGTCTCACGCCGAGCACCGCGCAGGCCCGGTGGAACTGCACGTCGACAAACGCCGAGCCCCGGTCGACCAGGACCGCCTTGGGCACCCCCCGGGCGGCCACCCCGCCCCGCAACGCGCCCGACAGGCGAACCGTGTCTTCCGCCCAGGTCCAACGATAAGCGGGCAACATGCGACTGAAATCGTCGATGAACGCCAGCAGGTACGTCTTGCGGCCCGCCACCACCGGGCCGTGCAGGGCGTCGCCGGTCCACAACTCGTTGCGGGCCGAGGCCTCGAAACGCCCGAACGCCCTCGGCGGGCTCCCATCGGGACCGGTGTTCAACCCCAGACGGGCGAAATGGCGTTGCAAGGTGCGTTTCGAACAGGTCCCCCGGCCCGACACGGCCATGATCTGCGCCACCTGGGCGGCGGTGCGGGCCGGCGCCTCCCGTTTCAACGCCTCACCCACCGCCAGAACCTCCGCCGGGGTGCGGCAGGCGACCACCCGGGCCGCGGGGACCAACGCCTCGAACCCCCCGGCGCGCCACAACCGGATCCAACGGTCCAATGTGGAACGCCCCACCCGCAGCCGGGCCCCGTCGGGCCCGGCATGGTCGACCGCCGCCAACTCGCGGACCAGCTCACCGCGCTGCGCCCCCGACAGGCCCGGGTCCCCCGGTTCTCGCACCAGCGAATACCTGAACAACCCGACATCTCTTCGCCGCTCGTCTTCCATCGTCTCCCCTTTTGGTGCCTGGTGGCAGGAGAGACGATCTCAGCCCCCCGGCAGCGGCGATAGGGGCGCACTGGTGTTGGCCAGCAGCGCCCCGCCCGACAGCCGGGAGGCCACCGCCCACGGGCTCGCCGGCCCCCACCGCTGCACCGCGGCGCGTGCCGCCACAGCGATCGCCTCGACCGCGTCGCCCACCGCGCCCCCGGCCGCCGCGATCGGCCCCAGATCGGCGTCGAGGGCATACGCCCACCGGGTGAAATGGGCCCGGATGGCCTCCGCCCGGGCCCTGAACGCCCGCAGCCAGGCCCGCACCGTGTCCGGCCAGCGCCCCAACCCCCTCGCGATACCGCGATGCCCGATCCCCGCCGCGTTGGCGGCGATAGCGCCGCCGATGGTCTCGGCGTCGTCACGGCGGCGCACCAGCCAGCACTCGGCCAGCAAAATGTGCGTCCGCTCACACCCGCGGCACCTGGAGCGACGAGGCCGACCCCGCTCGTCGACGCCGCCCCGGCGCAACACCCGGCGCCGCCCGTGCCCCCACGGGCCGAGCACCCCACGACAAGGAGGGCAGATCAACAACCCGGCAACAAGATCGGCTTCGACAACAGCTTCGTCGGTCCCTACCATGAGCATCGGATGCCTCCAAGCATCTACCAGCAAGGGCCCCTCCCGGAGCTTCCGACAAGAATCGGCCGGAGGGGTCCCTGCGCGTCTAAGGACCAACCACTGTCGCCCCCCACGCCCGGCGCCACAACCGGGCCGTCACCACCTCGGCGCACGGTGGGCAGCCCCGCGGGTCACGACGCCACGAAACCGCCGCGCCCACACCCGCCAAAACCGACCCCGGTGCGCGCCCCGTCGTCGATGCCGGCACCCTCGGTGGCGTGCCACACCCTCCCACTGGCGTCAAGGGTCGCTGCGGGACTCCGTTCGCTGCGCTCCCTCCGTGTCCTCGCTGGGGCCTCCGGCCCCACCCTTGACCCCAGCTCCGGGTGTGGCGGTGGGCTCCCATGAGAGCGATACCAGAGGTATCGCTCTGTCGAACGCAACAACGACAGTTCACGCCGCCTCACTGCCGCCATGGAACCCAGCACGCTCACCCAGCGTGTCGCCGCCGGTCCCTACCATCCTCAAAGCGGGTGGCGCTCAACAGTCGCTCCTGCGCTCGCCAGCATCCGAGACGCTTTCGGTGACACCGATCGCGTTGGCGCTCGGTCATATGC
>JBOHFK010000270.1:0-3460 GCA_050699635.1 Pseudonocardiaceae bacterium
TCGGATGCGCCGATCGCGGTGGAGCCGGCTGCCGGGCGGCTGGCCACCGCGACTACCCGCCCACCGGCAGCGAACTGCGCCTGCAGGGTCGCCTCCGTTGCCGGCGGTACCGGGCGGCACCGGGCCAGCACGGACTCCGGGGCGCCCTTGGTGACAATCAGCCGTTCACCGTCCGGAGCCTGCACGAGCGCCGAGGTCATCCGGCGCTCGTGGTCGAAAGGAACCAAAGCCAACCGGGCGTAACCGGGCGGCGGGTTAGCGGCCTGCCACAGCGCGGCGTCCATCGGGTTGCCACCGACCTGGCCGGTCTCGGTCGCCAGCAGCCCCAGCCTTAACACGTCACTGGACTGATGCCCCGCCGGGTCGAGTGCGGCGCGCAGACTGATCCGCCCATCGGTCAGCGTGCCGGTCTTGTCCGTGACCAGCACATCCAAGTCCCCGAGGTCCTCGATGCACACCAGGCGCTTGACCAGGACCTTCCGCTGGGCCAGCCGCCGCGACCCGGTGGCCAGGCTGGTGCTCACCACGGCAGGCAGCAGCTGCGGGGTGATGCCGACAGCAATCGCGAGGGAGAACAGCAGCGAATCGAGCAGCGGGCGCGCCAGCAATAGGTTGATCACGAGAATGAAGGTGGTGAGCACCAGTGCCACCTGCAGCAGCAACACCGAAAATCGGCGCAGCCCGGCCTGGAATTCGGTCTCGGGCTGCCGCTCACCCAGGCCCAGCGCGATCCGACCGAACTCGGCGCGCCCACCGGTCGCCACCACGACACCGATCCCGCTGCCGCTCACGACAACCGTGCCCATGAACGCGCAGGAACTGAGCTCGGCCAGCACCGTGCCCTGACTGACTGCGGCGGTGCCCTTTTCCGCCGGCACCGTCTCGCCGGTCAGCACGCTCTCGTTGCACTCCAGGCCGGTGGCCTCGATCAACCGCAGATCGGCCGGCACCACGGCACCGAGCTGCAGGTGCACCACGTCGCCGGGGACCAGCCCGGTGACGTCCAGTTCCACGGGCTGGCCGTCGCGCACCGCCACCACCGTGTGCCGGACCGCGGAGTGCAGCGCTTCAGCAGCTCGCTCGGCGCGGTACTCATTGGCGAATCCCAAACCCACGCTCACCGCCAGGATCAGCCCGATGATCACCGAGTCGGTGCGCTCGCCGAGAAAAAACGAGGCGACGGCGGTGACGAGCAGCAGTATCAGCAGCGCGCTGCGCAGCTGCCGGGCCAACACGGCCAGCGCGCGGGCGTGATGGCTGCGCACGGCGTTCGGGCCTACCGCGGCTCGGCGCGTCACGACCTCCGCCGCGGGCAGGCCCTCCACGCCGGTAGCCAGCGTCTCCAGCACCTGCACCAGGCTCAGCGCCGCCGCCTCCTGCACCGGCAGTCCGACCCATCCCGCGGTCTTTCGTGCCGGAGCCCGCCGGACTGACGCGATCCCCCAGCGCGGGCTCACCAGGCGCGGTCGGGCAGGGGCGCAACCCGCGGCGGGCCACCAATCCCAGCCTGGGCGGCACCCTCGGATGGCTCAGGAGCAACGTCGCCGACGACGGCATCCCATCGCACCACCGTGACCGGGCACGGGCTGTACCGCACGATCGCGCGGCTGGTGGAGCCGAGCAGCAGACGGGCCGGTGCGCCACGGCCATGGGTCCCGACCACGACGAGGCGCGCCGTGGCAGCCGCCCGCAACAGTTCGTCGACCGGTCCGCCGGGCACCAACCGCACCTCGACCGGCAGCTGCGGGTACTGCGAGCGCCAGGGCGCTAGTTGCTCGGCAAGCTCATCCTCTGCGGCGTTGCGGCCGGTGACCCGGTCCCGCAGGGAGTCGTGCTGGGCGTGCAGCACAACCAGCGGGGCCCGGCGCCGCTGCGCGGCTGCGAACGCGGCGGTGACCGCGGGTGCATCGATCGCGATATCCTCGAGCCCTAGCAGCACCGGAGCAGCTGTGTCAGCCGCGTGACGCTGGCCGCGGACCACCGTGACGGGGCAACTCGCGGCGCCGCTGACCGCAAGCGCGGTAGACCCGATGACCATTCCACCAGGCCCTTCGCCGCGCATCCCGACGACCAGCAGCTGAGCATTGTGGGAGGCGTCCACGAGGGCGCGCACCGGTTGCCCGTCGATCCGCTGGGTGTGCGCCGGGACGTGTGGTTCGTGCTGATGCGCGACGGTGTAAGCGCGTCCGAGGATCGCGGTGGCCCGGCGGCGTCCGGCCGCGTCCATCACATACGGGGCCGCGTGGACGATCCGCAATGGCACGCCGCGCAGCCGTGCCTCGCTCGCAGCCCAAGCGACTGCCCGCGAGGCGATTTCGGTGCCATCGGTGCCAACTACCACGTGCGCCGCGCCGGTGGTCTGGTGCTTATCCACCATGGCTGCCTCCCTGGTTCCGGTATTTCTATGTTCTTGCGCCACCTGAGGGCCAGACAGGGTCGGTCGACCCCATCCGTCCCGGGCTCGTCCCGGGACCGGGGGCCAGGAGACGTGCCCGCTTGATCGCCTTGCCTGTCTCGATCAGCACGGCGGGCAGCGCACCAGCAGCGATGGACAGGGCCAGTTCGCTCGGGCGCAGCGGTGTGGTGCCGAGCAGATCGTGCAGGCCGGGGAGGTAGATCGCGGCCAGCAGCCCAGCCGCGCTCAACCCCACCGCCGTGTAGAGGAACGGGTTGCCTGCCGGCGACATCCGCCACACCGCGCAGCGATCTGAGCGGGTGGTGATGGCGATCCCGAGCTGAGCCAGCGCCAGCGTGGCGAACAGCATGGTCTGCCACGGGCGGCCCTGTGTGGCCGCCCACAGGGCGAGTGCGAGGCAGCTAGCCGCGACCGTGGTTCCCAGGACGAGCACTTCCAGGCCCGCCCGCCGGGTGAGGATGCCCTCGTGAGGTGGGCGGGGTGCCCGGCGCAGCAGATCGGGCTCGGCTTGTTCAGCGCCGATGGCCACCCCGGGCAGGCCGTGGGTGACGAGATTGACCCAGAGGATCTGCGCGGGTAGCAGCGGCAGTGGGAAGGCGAGGAAGGGACCTGCGAGCATCACCAGGATCTCGGCCAGACCGCCGGAGAGCCCGTAGCGCACGAAGCGGCGGATGTTGTCGAACACCCGCCTGCCCTCGGCGACCGCCGCAACGACAGTTGCCAGGCTGTCGTCGGTGAGTACCAGGTCGGCGGCCTCCTTGGCGACCTCGGTGCCGCGGCGGCCCATCGCCACTCCGACGTCGGCGGCCCGCAGCGCGGGCGCGTCGTTGACCCCGTCACCGGTCATCGCGACGACGTGGCCGGCGCGCTGCCAGTCGGCCACGATGTCGAGCTTGCCGCGGGGGTCGGTGCGGGCGTAGACGCTGCGCAGCGCGCGGGTGGAGTCCGGTGGCGGGTCGTCCTCGGCGATGACGCCCGTTGCCCGGGCGATGGCGGTGGCCGTGCCCGGATGGTCACCGGTGATCATGATGGTGCGGATCCCGG
>JBOHFK010000271.1:0-3434 GCA_050699635.1 Pseudonocardiaceae bacterium
GGTTGAGCCCTGCGGCGATGGCACCGACCTCGTCGAGCCGCTGAGGAGCCACCGGCTCCGGGGCGGGATGCCCGGCGCGGATCGCCGCGATTGCCTCGGCGTGTTCACCGAGACGACGCAGCGGCCGGATCGCCGAGATGTAGAACCACCCGAGCACAAGCAGCGCAGCGCCCCAGCTCAAGCTCGTGATCACGAGGGCGGCGCGGGTCAGGGAGTTGCGAGCGAAGCCAGCGGCCGCGAGGTCCTGGTTGTGCAGCACAACCCAGCCCAGGGCGGCGGCGATGTCCCCGTCGTTGCCGAGCCGCTGCGCGACCACCGTCGAGGCGGCGTCGTTGATGGTGTCAATCGCGACGATCGGCCGGTCGTTCAGCGCAGCGCTGGCCGCGGCGCGCAGGCTCGGTTCGGTCAACTCGGTGAATGCCTCGTAACCGCCGGTGCTCAGGATGGTCCGCAGGCCAGAGTCGAGCACCCGGATCGGTTCCCCAGAGCGGCGAAGGACCTTGTTCAGAGCTCGGGGGTCGTACTCGGCGACGAGGGTGTGGGTGCGGTCGTTCATCGGTGCCGACGCCACCACCGCCGGGGCTGCGCCAGAGGTATTGACCTGGGTGATGCCGGCTGCCGGTGGCGACGCCATGGGTCGCCGCGCTCTACCTCCTGGTCCTCGGCGCCCGCACGGCCCGACCCTCGTTGAGAAGTCAGCGGCGGGCGACCTAGGTAGGCCGCGCCCCCCACAGACCTCCGAGGCGGCTACTTAGCGCAGCGATCCCTTGTGGGCAGGTCGTCATCCCCTGCTCGACTGCTGGACTTGTTCGGTTCATCTTCGGGACGCAGCGTTGCCCTTCACCGGAACCCGTATATCTGGGGTTTTTCGACCAAAAAGACCCTCGGTTGCGGGTAAACGATTTGGGTCTCGCCGCGCTTGCTTGGCACTGCGGGAGGTCGTCGCAGGCGCAAGGGGCTGATGAGGTCACATGACGGCGAAAATACTGGTCAGGACGTTACTGGCCATCGCAATGCTGATGTCAGGCGGTCTGTTCGCCAGCGCCAGACAGACCCTTACAGCAACGCCAACCTCCCTGACGCTCGCTGGCATCGCGACCGCTACCGGCGAGATCGACGCGCTGCCCACCTATGCCAGCGTCGCCCCCTCGGTTGGCCTGCCGTATGTGTCGCTGCCCGCCGAGGTCATCTGGTTCCGGTCACCGGCTCTGCGCATCGCGACAACGCCAGATCAGGCCCTCATTCCATTCGCTAACATCAAGGAGAACTACTTCCTATGGCCCCTGTGAGTCGGCGTTCATTCCTCCAATCGGCCGCGGCGCTCGGTATCGCAGTCCCCAACCTGCGCGCGCTCAACGCCCTGGCGGTCCCACCGGATCGGCCCGTCACGACTGCCCTGCAGCGTCCATTGCCGGATATCCAGTTCGCTATCAACGACTACATTCCCCCTGCCCGCAACCTCGACGGCGTCATTGTGCGGTTCCCGCCGGTCTACACCAGCTTCACCACGTTCACTCTCACCCACACCCCGACGCCGGCCGATCAAGCGACCCTCGCGCACGCCCTCGACGTGGTCGAACAGACCTACCCGTTTCGACCCAACGGGGTGTTCGCCACGATCGGCTACGGGCTGCCCTATTTCGCCCGGCTGCCCGGCGGCAGCACCGGAGAGCTGGTATCCAGCCACCTGCCACAACTGGTCAACGCCCCCACCCGCTTCGCCTTCGAGGAAGCCGTCCCGGGCCCCACCGATGTCGGGGGCAGCCGCCCCGGAACCACCAAGCAGACCTTCAACGTCCCGGTCCGGATCGAGTCCAACGATCTGGTGGTGATGCTGCGCAGCGACTCGACCTGGGTACTCACCGACGTGATCAACTACCTCGCCGGAACCAGCAGCCGGCTTGCGGCCCGCAACGTGGGCAAATCCGGGCTTGACGAGCTGCTGGTTACCACCTCGAGCCGGTTGATGTTCGTCCAGCGCGGGCTGCCCCGCCAGATCGCCGAGCTCCACCGCCTCCCGTACGCGCGGCAGATCAATCCGCGATCACCGATGTGGATGGGGTTCGCCGACCAGCAGACCGCCGGCAGCGGCCCACCCGAGATCACCACCTTCCAGGGCAACGCTTCCGCGCAGCTCACCACCGCGCGCCCCGGTGACTACTTCGACAACGCCGCAATCATGCACCTGTCGCACGTGATCGATGACCTTGCCCAGTTCTACGCCCAGCCCGCCGAGCCCTACGCCGAACGCGTCCAGCACATGTTCCGTTCCAACCCCATCCCGTCGGTGGGCAAGCGGGACCAGTTCACCGACGGAGGTGGCCCGGCCATCCTGGACAACACGTTCCAGGGGACCCAAGACGCCGCCGCCAGCGCGGCCGGCATCAACACCTACCAGGGTGAGCGTCGCATCGGTCACCTCAGCGCCGTGCAACGCTCCTCCCGAGCAGCTGACGGAACCCCCATCCACATCCGTGCGGATGGTCCCGGATTCGACAGCCTCGACGTTCCTGACGGCTCCACCCAGCCCAAGTTGCATTTCTCTATCTTCGTGCCCACCGCTGACTTTTTCAGGATCATGCGCCTGCACCAGGCCTCTCTCGATCTCGAGCAGACCCATAACGTCGACCCCAGTCACAACGGCCTGGAGCGTTTCATCACCACCACCCGACGCCAAAACTTCCTCATCCCCCCGCGACGCCACCGGGCCTTCCCCCTCCTGGAAGCCTCCCCCACCGGATAGCGCCCCCCCGCCGCCCGCAGGTGGAGGCCACTGCCACGGGCCTGGTCCCCTGGCTGGCCGTCCCTCGTTAGCGTGCAGGCCGTCCCTTGGTCACCTGCTGGACCTGGTGTGTTGCTTTTCGCGGCGCAGCATTCCCCGCCATGACATCCGCGCACGCGAAGAAAATCCGGTTCAGATACCGCTTCTGCGGCGATTCCGTGCCTGTTTCTTCGATCATGCGCTAGCTCGGCACACGTTGCTAGCGGCCAGAGCTCGGCTCGACCTGTCCGTGATCGTTGAGGAGGAAAAACCATGCCAGACCGACACTTTCCCTTATTCCGGCGTCGTGAACTGCGCTGGGGTGCAGCGTGGCGGGCTGGGTGGTGGAGCTGGGCGGCGCGGACTTCGCACCGGGTGCCGCTGGTTCGCCGGGTGGTCGCGCTGGTGATCTCGGCGCTGATGGCGCTGGCCACCGGGGTGGTGACACTGGCGGTTGTACCGGCCACGGCCAGCGCGGACCCAGGGCTTCCGGATGTGACGGTGCATTCGACCACTGCCCCGATGACCAACCTGACTTCCCACACCGGGTCACCCGCACGGCTAGCTGCCCGACCGGAACCTTGGTGGGCGGTGGAGGTTACCTGCGCAACGTCGCGGACCCGGCGACGCTGCCCACCAACGGATTGGTGCTCGGCGGAACCAACCCCTCCAC
>JBOHFK010000272.1:0-3411 GCA_050699635.1 Pseudonocardiaceae bacterium
CAGCTCTGTCACCGCTGTCGGCTCGGGTGGGTCGAGGAGCCCTACACCCTGCCTCCCTACCAGCGGTGCGGCGAGTGTCCTGGCTTGAGCTGGCACACCCTCGGTGGCCACTTCCGCGACTCACGGGCGTTCTGGGACGCGGTCGGCGCCGACGTGCCCGGCAGCTACCAGCAGCGTCCGCTGTGCCCGCACGCACAGGCCGGCGGTTGATCCCCTCCGCTCGGGCAAGAGCCCCGAGCCGCGGTCTGCGGCCGGGGGTCGGGCTCGGCGAGTTCACCGATCGCCGTCCATCCGTCGCAGTGGGGGCAGGGCGGGGGTTCTCCGGCGAGGTCGGCGGGGCTGGGTTCCCAGGTGTGGTCGCAGCTCTGGCAGACCCAGACCACGCCGGGCTCCCGCGCGGGCCCGGTGCGCGGGTCGGGGGAACCCCGTTGTGGGCTGTTCATGATGGTCCTTCTGGTCAGAGGCTGGGGTCGTGGCAGTCCCGGCAGTGCCCGGCGAGCAGGTCGTCGCACTGGCGTTCCTGGCGGGTGCGCTGCAGGTGGCAAGTGCGGCAGATCAGGGGGCCGAGCTGGACGCGGGTCGGGTAGCGGGTCGCGCGGCAGCGCTGGATGAGGGTGTGGGTGGGCATCGGGTCCTCCTTGGGGCTGGGGTGTCGGTGGAACGCGGCCCTGCCTCAGCGCGCCGGGTAGGGGTCCCGCAGGGACGGCGGGGGTTCCGGGGTCGGTGGGATCACGTCAGTGACCGCGCCGTCGGCGCGGCTTGTCTCACCCGGCTGGATGCGCCCCGGGTTCATCGGCGCCTGCCCCCGCCCGGTGTGCTGACCCTTCGGGCGGTCCACCGGCGCACCAGCACCCGGTCCCGGTGATCACACCTGCGGTGAACAGCCCCTCGGCGTGCCCCTGCCGACCTGCCGCCAGGCGTGTCCCCGGCGTGCGCGTGCACCCACCACGAGCGGCGAGGAGGCGATGAGTCGAAGGCACGCTGACCCGTACCGTGCGGTCCTGAAGCTGGCGGGGATGTCGCCGGCCTCGGGCGATTCCGTTGGTGATGTGGCCGATGGCCTCTCGGTGGGTGAAGGGGTCCGCGCCGCTGTCCGAGGTTGGGGCTGCAGCCAGCAGCGCCTGCACTGCCAGGGTCTCCTCCAGGACGCCGGCGCCGATGAGCTCGCCGAGGCGGGCGGCAGAACAGAACAGGGTGTGGGCGCGGGTGCCGGGGGCGGCCTGGGCGACGGCGGTGGTCTCGCCAGCGAGCGCGGCGGCCACGTAGGCGTCGAGCCGGTGGCCGGGGCCGGGTAGCGGGATCGGTGCCCGCGCCAGCGCGGGTGCTGGGGTGAGCGCGGTGACCAGCCACCGCGGCAGGGCAACCGGATCGCCATCGCGCACGACCCGGTACCGGCGCAGCTGGCCCTGGATGCGGCGCACGGAGCCAGCGGCGATGATCGCCCCACCGGCCGCCCTGGTGTCAATGCACCAGCCCAGACCAGTGCTGGTGTCGCCGATGGTGTTGCGCAGCTCGCGGTCGGGCGGGGCGAGGAAATACCGATGCTCACCGTGGGGGGTCGAGACGGTGTAGGTGTCGATCGGGTCGGGCTGACCGGACCGCTGGGCCAGGATGCGCAGCACGTCACGGCCGTGGCTCACGCCGAGGCCGGCCCACTGCGGTGGCGGGAGCTCGCCACGGCCGGCATCGAGATCAAGGACCACCAGCCCAGCGGCCTGGCACGCGATCGCGATGTTGTAGGGCGCCCGAGACCACCAGCGGGTGATCTGGTCGAGGTCACAGGTGGCGTGGTGGGGCCAGTCCCGTACTGCGGGGTATTTGCTGTAGGGGTGGAACGGGAACACCGGCCAACCCCGCTCAGCGGCGCGCAGCGCGGCGGCCAGCAGCGGTGGGGGATTCATGGCGATTCGCCCTTCCGGGAATCGAGATGGGGTGCGCGCGCTGTGATGCGCAGAACGCGCTGATCGACCGTGTTGCCGGGAGCGCCGCACCGGCCGGGAAGCGGCGGTCATGGGTCACAACAGCAAGCCGAGGGGGCCACCCCTGAGATCCGGGTGGCCCCCTCGGGTGAGCCGGTCAGGCCGCCATGCCCGAGTCGGTGTCGGGAACGGCGAGGCCCGCGGCCTGGGCCTGCTGGTCGGGGTCCGGCTCCTCGGTGCCGGTCTCGGCCGGCTCCGGCGCGCCAGCGGTGGTCAGGACCAGCATCTCCACGTCGGACAGTGGGTAGCCCCAGCTTCGCAGCTGGCCGAAGTAGCCGAGCTGGTCCTCAGTGGGGCAGCGCCAGGCGCGCCGATCGGTGCCCTGCTCCAGGGCCGCGATCAGCATCGCCACCGTGAGCACGGTGGCCCGCCCGGGGCTGGCCGTGGCGGCCGCGGCCGCGATGACGTGCGGTGATGTCCGGGCGTAACCGCGGTCAGTGCGTTGGAGGCCCAGCAACTCCAGCGCGACCGGGTGATCGGATTCCATCGCCTTACGCACCTCATGGCTGCCCTGGGCCAGGGTCGCCGCGATCCACCGCAGCGCGTCTTTGGGTGCGGCGGACCGGGCGAGGAACGTGCGCAGCCAGTCCCGGCGCACCGTGGTCGCGGAGTCCCAGGCCTTGTTGTTCGCGATGACCTCGCGCCGCTCGGCCTTCTGCTGGTCGGTCATCCCACCACCAGTGCCCTTGCCGGTGGTGGCCACGCCCAGGGCGGTGTGCCGCTCAGCGTGCCCGTGGCCGACGAAATCGGTGCACACCCACACCGCGGCGACCCGCTCGCCCAGCGGGCGCCAGCGACCCCGGTCCTCCAGGAAGGCCCCGTGCCCGGCGCAGCCGGCGTGCCCGTGCGCGGTCAGCTCGGTGCCCGGCGTCGTGTCCGGAGTGGCCCGCAGATCCGCGAGCCGGCGGACCGCGCCGTCGAACAGGGTGTTCGGCCGCTCGATGATCGTCACACCCTGTTCGGTGAGGGTGGCGGTGAGCTGCTCACGCAACCGGGTCTCCTCCCGGTCATCGCGCAGCCGCTGCGCGAGGTGCTCGAACTGCTCGGGACGCGTCCTGGCCGCGCTGGTCAGCGTGGCCACCGCGGCCTGGTCGTCGGTGAACTCTGCGAGGACCGCGGCCTGGGCCAGATCCAGCTGGCCCGCAGCGAGGGCGTCGAGCGCGAGCGGGTGCTGTGCGACCGCGACCGCGGTCTGGACTCGTTTGGTCGGGAGGTGCCGGCGCCGCGCGATCTGCCGGGCGCTCAGGCCCAGACCGAGCAGCTGCTGGGTCGCGCGGGCCTCATCGGCCTCGCCCAGGCCGCTGCGGTGCTCGTTTTCGGCGAGCTGATCCAGGATCCGGTCGATGACCTGGGCGCGCTCGTTGGTGAGCGCCCCGTCCTCGACCAGGACCCGGACCCGGTCGAGACCGGCCTCGATCGCGGCCAGCACCCG
>JBOHFK010000273.1:0-3405 GCA_050699635.1 Pseudonocardiaceae bacterium
CACGCCAATGTCGACTACTGGCGAATCCACGCGATGCAGGTCTACCAGGACGGGGACTACCTGGTGTTCGCACTGCTGAACAACGCTGACCCGCCGAGCTCGCCGCACAACGATCCATCCAATCGCGTGCGTCCCGCAGGATAATGGCGGACACGGTGGGGTCGTTTCGCGCTCGACTCTTCACACTGGCGTTAGGGGCGGTCGGGCTCGGGATCCTCACGCTGCACCTCGTCGGACTCACCAGCTCGCCACCCGGATTCTACGTGGACGAGGCAGCGCATGGTTACAACGCTTATGCCATTTCGATCGACGGCCGGGATGAGTACGGCGAGAGCTGGCCGCTGTTCTTCCAGTCCTTTGGCGACTACAAGAGCCCCGTGCTCATCTACCTGATCGCCGGGGCGATCCGGCTGTTCGGACCCAGCGTGGGCGTCGTCAGGCTGGTGCCGAGCCTGGTCAGCCTGATCACGGCGATCGCGCTGGGCTGGCTGGTCTACCGGATCTTCCGCGACCGTTGGCTGGGATTGGCGACCTTCGTGGTGGCGGGAACCCTGCCCTGGCTGTTCGTCATCGGCCGGATCGCATTCGAGCCCACCGCCCTCCCGCCCGCTCTGGCGTTGTTCCTGCTGGCTTGGTGGAAAGCCGACCAGGAGCGGTTTCGTCCGCGAAGGCAGCTCCTGCTGGCGGTGTTGGCGGGTCTGTCGCTGGGGGTGGCGATCTATACCTACACCACCGCGCGCCTGCTGGTGCTGATCCTGGTCGCGGTGCTGTGCGTGGCCTATCTCGGTGAATGGCGGCGACACTGGCGACCCCTGATCGCGACCAGTGGGACGGCCTTGGTCAGCTACCTCCCGATGGTCGTGTGGAGCCTCCAGCATCCTGGCAGGCTGACGGCCCGTTTCGGCGTAGTCTCGATCTTCTGCCGTCCGGTGTCCACCTGTCACGCCCTGCCCGGGATCACCGGAAACGCCGACGACGGGAGGTTCTTTCCGCTGGTGGTGGCGGATCGCCTGGTGCGGGTGTACGTGGCTGATTGGAGCCCCTCCTACCTTTTCTACTCGGGAGACCCCCTCGGGCGTCACATCACCGGCCACGGCGGGATGCTCTTCGTGACACTTGCCCCCGTCCTGGCCGTGGGTGCTGTCGCGCTCGGACGGCACTGGCGGGAGCCCTTCTGGCGCTTGATCGGTCTCGGCGCCGTTGTCGGAGCGGTTCCCGCGGCGCTCACCGTGCACATGGGACATGCCGGGCGAACGATCGATGTGGTTCCCTTCGTGGTCATCATCATGGCGCTGGGAGCGGCGGAACTGATCCGCCTGCTGCCCGGCCAGCGGTGGATCGCCGTTGCGCTGGGCGCCGCCATCCTGGTCGAGATGGGTGGGTTCATGGCCGACTACTTCACCGCCTACCCGGCCCGGCAGGCGTACTGGTTCGACCCGGGCCTCGAAGCCGCAGTCGCCAGTGCGCAGCGGACGCCCCACCGGGGGCCGATCGAGCTCTCCGACCGCATCGACCAGACCGCGATCATGTTCGCGTTCTTTTCTCGGGAGGACCCCCACGCGTATCGTGCTCACGGGGTCGCTGGGGCCGGCGCGGTGGTCGGGCCGGTGGGGGACAGGCCACTCCCGTCCGGGTCGGTGGTCGTCGCGAAGCCGGATGAGGCGGTGTTTGGCGCCGACCTTATATCGACGGTCACCAGGCCGAAGGACGACGACTGGGGTCACCGCTCCGGGGCGGACCTCTATTACAAGGTCTGGTTGGTGCGCTAGGAGAGCGGAAGATTTTGGGACGGCCGTAGCCAGCCTCGTCGTTCATATAGCCAGATTGCACAAGGTTCACGGGCCGCCCAGCGAATGGGGTTGCGCGTCCACGGCTGATTAGATTCACGATCCCAGATCGACCTCACACCAGCCGGGGTCGCGACCTCAATCCCGCGGGAAGAGAATACTGCTTGGGCTCGTGGCAGGTGATGCGGATGCGCTATGAGTGCTGCGGAGGTCCACCCGTAGCCATCCATGATGGAGTGGACTTGAACCGCAAATTCGCGGGTATCGAGATATCGTTCGGGGTTTCGAGCCGATCGTATTACATGGTCGGCGCCGATGCCGCCCCGGACCGATCGAATTGCTTGATCGATTTTGGCTTGAGAAACAATTGGTCGATCATTGCTTGTGGCCAATGCCAGCGACGCAAGATACTCGTTACACGGTCCCGGTTCGAGGATCCCCGATTGAACAAGGCGATACCCGAAATCCAGAGCCACCACACATTGTGCCGTGCCGGTGTCTCCGGTTATGCGGTAGCGACCACTCACACCTCGAGCCATCAACTCTAACACGTGAGCGGCTCGAATAGAAGAAGCGCTCGTCCTCTGCAGCACCATGGGCGGGAGGATAGCAGTGACGCGATCGATCAATCACCACAAGTAGCTATCCCTTGTGGGGTTTGTAGTAATCCTGCCGTCGGTTGCTGGTCCTCTTTCGTTCACCTTCGGAGGGCAGCGTCGCTCCGGGCGAGCTGCGGATGGTCGGGTACCCGCGCGGCGCAACGGGACACCGCAGGCCGACCGGGAGCCTGCCAGATCCCCACGACCTGGAACTAAGGAGTGCCGACGTCATGACCACGATCATGCCCGCGACGCCGCTGCCTGGCCCGCCACTGCAGGCCGTTCCCCCACCGGCTGAGCTGGCTGCCATTGACGCGCGGTCGATCTCGGCGTGGTTTGGTGATCGCAAGGTGCTCGACCGGGTGTCGTTATACATGCCGGCCGGTTCGGTGACCGCGCTGATCGGGCCCTCGGGCTGCGGCAAGTCCACCTTCCTGCGAATCCTCAACCGGATGCACGAACTGATCCCCAGCGCCACCCTGGCCGGCGAGGTCCTGCTATCTGGCTCGGACATCTACGACGCCCGCTGGAAGCTCACCGACGCCCGCCGCGCGATCGGGATGGTCTTCCAGAAACCCAACCCGTTCCCGGCGATGTCCATAGCCGACAACGTCACAGCCGGGTTGAAGCTCACCGGCATCAAGGCCACCCGCGAGGGAAAGGACGACCTGATCGAGGAGTGCCTGTCCAAGGCCGGGCTGTGGAACGAGGTCCGCGACCGGCTGCGCCAACCGGGTGGCGCGCTGTCGGGTGGCCAGCAGCAGCGGCTGTGCATCGCCCGGTCGCTGGCGGTGCGCCCGCAGGTGCTGCTGATGGATGAGCCCTGCTCCGCGCTGGACCCCACCTCCACCCGGCGCATCGAACAAACCATCGCCGAGCTCGCGTCCGAGGTCACCATCGTGATTGTCACCCACAACATGCAGCAGGCCCAACGAGTCTCCCAGCAAAGCGCGTTCTTCCTCGCCGAACAGGGCACCCCCGGCGTCATCGTCGAAACCGGACCCACCACCACCATCTTC
>JBOHFK010000274.1:0-3365 GCA_050699635.1 Pseudonocardiaceae bacterium
CCGCTGCACGATCACCACGCTCCGTCGACGTCGCGGGTGGCGACTTGCTGCGGTTGCTGGTCGGCGGCGCGGCGCTGGCCGCGTTGGGTACCCGACGGTATGTGCTGCGCCGCCCGCCGATCCTCGGGCCGACCAGCCGGCTGGCCGCCACCGCCGTCACGATCTTCACCGGATACCCGTTCCTGCGTGGCGCGGCGCGCTCGGCCGCCGGTGGCCGACCCGGGACCGACGCCCTGGTCTCCGCGGCGACCATCGCCAGCCTGGTGCTGCGCGAGAACGTGGTGGCACTGACGGTGCTGTGGCTGCTCAACATCGGCGAGTACCTGCAGGATCTGACCCTGCGCCGCAGCCGCCGGGCCATCTCTCAGCTGCTCACCGGGTCGCAGACCAGGGCGTGGCTGCGGGTTGCCGAGGGCACCGAGGTGCAGGTCGACATCGCCCACCTGCGGGTCGGCGATGAGGTGGTCATCCATGAACACGTGGTGCTCCCGGTCGACGGTGTGCTGGTCACCGGCGAGGGAGTGCTCGACCAGGCTGCGATCACCGGGGAGACCCTGCCAGTGTCGGTCGGCCCGGGGACCCGGCTGCACGCCGGCTCGGTGCTGTTGCGGGGCCGGTTGGTTGTGCGGGCCACCGCCGTCGGGCAGGACACCGCGATCGGGCGGATCATCAAGCGGGTGGAGCAGGCCCAGACCGACCGGGCGCCGATCCAGACCGTCGGGGAGAACTTCTCCCGCCGGTTCGTCCCCGCCTCCTTCGCGCTGTCCGCGCTGACCCTGCTGATCACCCGGGATCTGCGGCGGGCGATGACGATGTTGCTGGTGGCGTGCCCGTGCGCGGTGGGGTTGGCCACGCCCACCGCGATCAGCGCGGCGATCGGCAACGGCGCCCGACGCGGCATCCTGATCAAAGGTGGGGCGCACCTGGAGGCCGCCGGCCGGGTGGACGCGGTCGTGTTCGACAAGACCGGCACCCTGACCCTGGGCCGCCCGGTGGTCACCAACGTGGTGTCCTTTAATGAGGGCTGGTCCCCGGAGCAGGTGCTCGCCTACGCGGCGAGCTCCGAGATCCACTCCCGGCACCCGCTGGCCCAGGCGGTGATCCGCTCCACCGAGGAACGGCACATCGCGATCCCGCCGCACGAAGAGTGCGAAGTGCTCCTCGGCCAGGGTATGCGGGTGCAAAGCGACGGCCGCGTCCTGCTGATCGGCAGCCTCGGACTGCTGTGCGCCCAGAACGTCCCGGTGAGCACCAAGGCCCGGGGGTGGATACGCCGACTGCACAAGGCCACCGAGACCCCACTGCTGCTCGCCGTGGACCGCAAACTCGTCGGCCTGGTCAGCCTCCGGGACACGGTGCGCCCCGAGTCCCGGGAGGTGCTCGACGCGCTACGAGCTGACGGGGTCCGGCGCATCGTGTTGCTGACCGGCGACCACCCAGCCACCGCCGCCGCGGTCGCCGCCGAACTGGGCATCACGGAGTGGCGAGCCAACGTGCTGCCCGAAGAGAAACAGGACCTGGTCCGCGCCCTGCAAGCCGAGGGACACACCGTGGCGATGGTCGGCGACGGGATCAACGACGCCCCCGCGCTCGCGCTAGCCGACATCGGCATCGCGATGGGCGTGGCCGGTACCGACGTCGCCGTCGAGACCGCCGACGTCGCGCTCGCCGGCGACGACCTGCGCCACCTGCTGGACCTACGCGACCTGGGCCGACGCGGGATCGGGCTGATCAGGCAGAACTACGCGATGTCCATCGCGGTCAACGCCACCGGGCTGCTCGTCTCCGCGGCCGGAGCGCTCTCACCGGTGGTCGCCGCGATCCTGCACAACGCCTCCTCGGTTGCCGTGGTCGCCAACAGCTCCCGGCTCATCGGCTACCAACCGGCTTCAGAGCAGGTCGCCAGGCACCTGACGGTGCAGTAGTCGGGTTTCATACCTGACCCTTTCGCCATGTCAGGCTGCCACCCGTGGTGCTGTCCAGGGGGGTGCCGCAGGGGTCGGTGTGGGAGACGCCGAACGGGTCGGGGTAGGTGCGCCAGGCACCCTGTCCGGCGGCCAGTTCGGCTTTGGTGAGCAGCGCCGCTCGCAGCGCGGCGGTGATCTCGTCGCGGTCGGCGGCGTGGGTGAGGACGGCGAGCTCCTGGCGGCGGTCACCCCACTGCGGGTGCCAGTTCAGCGCGGCCATGGTGACTCGCTCGGGGTCGGCAGCGGCCCAGGCCGCCGCGTCGCCGGCGGCGAGCCAGTCACCGGCCACACCCAGCTCCAGCGCACCGCCCGCGGACTCCACCCACAACGCTGATTGGGGGCGGGTGGCCAGCCAGACCCGCCCGCGGCTACGGACCACGCCCTTCAGCAGCACGTCGACGGCCTCGTGCAGCCGTTCGGGGTGGAAAGGATGGCGGGCAGTGAAGACGACCAACTCCACCCCGCACTCCCGGCGCAGCGGGGGCTGGCCACGCAGCAACGCAGCGAACGGGTCCGTTAAGCGACCCCGCCGTGCACTCAGCGGCAACCCACCGAGCGACAGCGCCGGGCCGGCGTCGTTGATCAGGAGCCGGCAGGCCAGCGGAGCGAGCCGGGCCAGCACGACGTCGGTGCGCGCCAGCGACCGTGCCTCGCCGGTGCCGCCGTAGACCAGGAGGTCGGCGAACTCGGCCTGCCCGACCACCACCTGCGCCACTGTCCGCTTGTCTCCGGGAAGCACCGCCAGGCCCCGCTCGGGCGGCAAGGTGGCACCGGTCGCATCCTCCAGCCACGAGCCGGGGTCCACGACCGTGATCACGCCCCGCAAATCGAGGTCCTCGATCACCGGAGCGCCGTCCACCCACACCTGGTGCAACGCCCAACAGACCTGGTCGGGAGCCAACACTGGATCCAGGTGCAGCACGATCCGGCGCAGGTACGGGGTGCGAGCCAGCGACCGCAGCAGCGGCAGCACATCCACCCGCAGCGCGCAGGACAGGCAACCGTGAGCCAGTTCCACGGTGATGGTGTCGGTGCGGCTGTCCCAGCGCATCCGCCGCCGGACCTCCCCGGCACCGACGTCACGCAGATCGTGATGCACCACGACCGTGCCGCGACGCTGCCGCCGGAGACGCTGCACGACCGCCTCCACACCGGGTACGTCCACACCACAGACCACGATCAGCTCGACACCCACCACGGGCTCCCCTCCTCAGACGGCTACCACCGCGAACCTAACTAAAAATGGATATCGTTTGCAAGTGAGTGTCCGAACGACCTCGTGGGCGCCAAGGGCACATTGTGAATATGACTGTCATTGTCATATGCTGGTCAATGATGGTGCCCGTCACCGGCGATCCCACCGCTGAGCTGCGAGCGGCGGGGCTGACGCCGACCATG
>JBOHFK010000275.1:0-3274 GCA_050699635.1 Pseudonocardiaceae bacterium
CGCCCCACACCACCACCCCTGCCCACCACAGCCTGGATCAACCAGCCCCCCACAACCATCGAAACCGAGGAGACACCACACAACAACCGCGCCGCCTGATGTCCCATCGAGTTTGACAGGTTCCGAGACCCTGTTGTCTGCCCTGGCCACCCCTGAGGTGCACACGCAGCTCCGCTATGCCGTGAGCGAGGCCCATCGCCTGGCCGGGTGGGCAAGCGGCGACGTCGGGTTGATCGATCACTGCCGCTGGCATTTCCACCGTGCTCTGGACTTCGCTCACGGTGATCCCGCGCGGGTGGCGGCTGTGCTGGCGAGTGCCGCAGACATGGAGAAACATGCTGGTGATCCCAACGCTGCCTTGAAGATGCTGCAGCTAGCGGAGACCGGTGTGGATCCTGGCCGGGATCCACAGGCGTCAGCGGTGGTGGCCGGGCTAAGCGCGTCAGCGTTCCTTACATTGGGGCACGCTGACGATGCGAGGCGCCAGATTTCCCGGGCTCGCAGCTTATTCGCGGATGCTGACTACGCGGACTCACTGCCATTCTTTTCTTTCTACGGCCCCGGGCACGGCTTACTGGCCGCGTCGAGTAGCAAGCTCGCCAACTACGACGTCGCGCGCACCGACATCGGCAACGCGTTGCGCACTCGTCCTAGTTATGACGTGCGGTGCAACGCGTTGGACACCATCGTGCTGGCCACGGTGGCGCTGAATGCGGGGGAGACCGTGACGGGGATCCCTGAGGCGCGCCGTGCACTGACGTTGGTCTCGCAAGTGGGCTCGCAGCGTGCGCGGGATCGTCTCGCCCCCATGATCCAGGCCCTGGCATCGAGACCCGACTCGACGTCACGAGAGCTGGCGGAGCATGCCCGCCGGGTGAGCCAGGTCGCCTCGCTGCAGGCGTGAGCAATGCGCCCTCGTGGAGCGCGGCACCGTTGGCCTGACAAACTCTGCTGGAGTTGCGACCTCATCCCGCAATGCGGTGCCGGCCGGGACCGGTTGGGTGGCAGAGCCGGTAGAGGCGGGCGTAGCTGCCGTTGCGGGCGAGTAGCTGGTGGTGGGTGCCGGTCTCGGTGATGCGACCCTGGTCCAGGTAGATGATCTGATCGACATCGGTGACCGTGGTCAGATGGTGCGAGATGACGATGGTGGTGCGCCCGGTCATGAGCCGGCGCAGCGGAGCCAGGAGCCGTGCGCTGGCCCGCGCATCGAGGCCTGTGGTGGGTTCGTCGAGGATCAGCACCGGCGCGTCGCGGATCATGGCACGGGCGATCGCGACGCGTTGACGTTGCCCACCGGACAGCAGCCGGCCGCGTTGCCCGACCCGGGTGTCGTACCCCTCGGGTAGCGCAGTGATGAACTCGTGGGCGTCGGCGGCTACCGCGGCGGCCACCAGGTCATGCTGGGTGGCACCCGGGCGGCCGGCGAGGATGTTCTCGGCGATGGTGCCATCGAGCAACAGGGTCTCCTGCAGTACGACGGCCATGTTGGCGCGCAGTTGGTCCGGGTCGAGATCGCGTACGTCGATCCCGTCCAGGCGGATTGCTCCAGTACCGGCATCATGCAGCCGAAGCAACAGCTTTGTCAGCGTGGTCTTGCCCGCGCCGCTGGCCCCCACCAGCGCGAGGCTGTGCCCTGGCGCCACGGTGAAGCTGACCTCGCTCAGCGCGTCGGCAACGGTATCGGGGTAGCGGAAGCTCACCCGGTCGACCGAGAGCTCTCCCCGAGGACGACCCAACCGGAACGGGTGAGCCGGAGCGCGAACCTCGGGTTGGGCGTCGAGCAGGTCGATGATGCGTTCGGCGCTGGCCGCGGCGGAGTAGACGGTGTTGGACAGCTGCCCGAGGCCGCGGACCGGGCTGTAGAGCTGGGAGAGATAGACCAGGAACACCAGCAGCCCGCCCAGCGTGATGCGGTTGCTGGTCAGCTCCCATACCCCCATTCCGATGATGACCAGGACCCCGGCCACCTCAAGCAGGTCGATCAGCGGCGAGAAGACTGCGCGCAGGCGGGTAGCGGCCAGTTCGGCCGTGACACTGCCCAGGCTCTGGTCGGTGAATCGGGTGATCTCAGCGCGTTGCCGACCGTAGACCTGGATCAGGGTGGCGTTGCCCAGACTCTCCTCGGCAACCGCACTGATCGAGCCGCTGCGCCGGCGGACTTCCCGGGATGCCGCCTTGATCCGTTGCGAGAAGAAGCGGGCGACGAACCAGCACACCGGTACCGCGACCAAGGATGCGAGCGCCAACTGCCAATTCAGGTAGCACAAGACCGCAGCGAATAAAATAATCTTGACGGCCTGTGCGATCGTTTCCGTCACACCGGCGAGCATCAGATTCTCAATTGCGCTCACGTCCCCGGTGAGCCGGCTAAGAATATCCCCGAGTGGCCGGCGGTCGAAAAAATCCACCGACAGGGTCTGCAGATGAGCGAACACGCGGGTCCGCAGCCGGTGCAGGAAATTCTCGCCAATCCACGCGGTGAGGTACCCATCGGCGAACTCCACCGCTCCGACGAGCACGGCGATTCCAAGGTAGGTGACCGCAATGGGTCCGAAGGCCGAGAAATTGCGTACCGCGAGCACGTCATCAATCAGCATTTTGAACAGCCAGATCGTGGCGGTATCGAGCAGCGGCGCCACCACGACCAGGACCAGACCGAGCGCCAACCAGAACCGGAACGGGCGGGCATCGGGCCAGAACCGGGTGAAAATATCCCGCGCACGCAACGCGGGAGCGGCCTGCGCCACGCCATCAACATCGATCGGCGCTACTGGACTGATCAGCCACTTCACCAGCTCCCGCGGCGATTGCATCCTCAGTCTCCCCCCTCATCCACGGGTGGGGGCTGTCCCTTCGCGGGCGTACGAAGGGACAGCCCCCACCAGTCAGTGGCGCACCGCTACCTGCGGCACTTCCTGCGCTTGTCGTCGTTGTCGGGACCGCGGTCGCGATCGTCGCGACCGCGGCGTTTCTCGTCCTTGTCCCGGCGCCAGTCCCAAGGTTGCATGCTCATCTCTTTCTCCCTTTCTTTTCTTCTTGCGAAAAACGCTCCACCGCGTTCTTCTTCACAAGTATTACCGTAGTCCGCCGGCCGCCAAGATGCCCGTTGTTCACCGAAATTCCAGCTATTTCGCAGCAGATTTTCAACTGTTCACAAGCGCAGCCGAAAACATCGAATTAACGTCAAATAGGCACCCGGCCAAGACCCAATGCCGCTCAATTAAGGAGCGCTTGCCGCACCTGACGTGGCTATGGTCCGTGAACTCGACACCAG
>JBOHFK010000276.1:0-3203 GCA_050699635.1 Pseudonocardiaceae bacterium
CGACCACGGCGAACCGGCGGGCAAGCTGCCTGGGTCCCAGTGTCCCGACCGGCGTGTCATCAAGGGTGACCAAACCGGCCCGCGGACGAAGCGCGTTGTACAGCACGCGTAACAGGGTCGTCTTCCCCGAGCCGTTGGGGCCGATCAGGCCGACCACCTGCCCTGACTGGGCGATCAGCCCGACGTCGGCGAGCACGAGGTTGCCGTCGTAGTCGAACGAGATCCCTTCAGCCGAGATCACGACGCACAGCACCTCTCTATTGGATTCCTGCGCCCCTTGGATCGGGGCGACCCTGGTGTCCACAGTGTCATCCTCGACGCAGGGCGAGGTACAGGGCGCACCGGCCGTTGTCCGGATTGGTCACAACGAGCGGGTGGACGGAGTGGTGATAATGGCTTTCTCCTTGCCCCTCGTGAACTACCCGTAGGCCCACGAGGCGATCGCGCTCAATAGACGGGAGTCGTTCGAACGCCGAATAGGTATCAGTCCAGTAGGTGGCGCCGCCGTCGGGCAGCTCCATCGCGTTCAGCATCTGAAATTGCCGCAGCCGGCCATGGAAAGTGTCGGTGTGCCAGGGCAGCGCGTCGGCGCCAGCCGAACCGATCTTGCCGTCCTCGACGATGTTGGAGATCCGGACGATCTCCGGGTAACCCGGTCGCGCCCCGTCGCTGTTTCCGAAGTCTCCCACTTCGCCGAGGGTGGCGGCGAAGCGCACCAACTGGGCGTCGCTGAGCGGCTCGTGACCGCGGAACACGAGCAGCAGGTGCGCCTGCAGGCCAGACCGGATCGCCGACAGCGTGGGCTGATCGAGTTCTTCGCGCAGGTCGAGCCCGCCGACTATCGCTCCGAGCGGTCCGGTGGTGGGTTCTAGGTGCATCATGGTGAGTCCGGCCCTTCAGTCCCGCCCCAGGAGGATGCGCGCACCTGCCGTCATGGGCAGCGATGATGCTGTTGCGTCGTTGTTTCAGCTGGGGGTTCTCCGCAGGTAGCGAGCTGGTCGACGAGTTGTTGCAGGCCATCAACCGCCAGTGGGCTGTCGATACTCAGCCCGAAGGGCAACGACAGCACCCGTCCCTCGCGGACCGCACGCAGGTTCGCGAGCTGGGGCAGGGCGGCGACCTGCGGGGCGGTCAGCGCCCCGTCGTCGGTCAAGACGATCAGCACGTCGGGATTGCGCGCGATGATTGCCTCCAGGCTTGAGTCGATGAAGCGCTTGTTCTGGTCTCCGAAGACGTTCTGCAGGCCTAGTGTTGCCAGCTGCGTGTTGATGGTGGCTAGCCTGCCGTAGCTGTAGATGCTTTTACCTGGGATATTCACCACCGCGGCAGTGGTGCCCGCAGGAGTGCGGGTGGCTTGTTCTTCGATTGCCGCAACACGCTGTCGGAGATCGGCCACTGACGCCGCTGCGTGGGCCTCGGTGCCGAAAATCCGCCCGAACTTCTCAATGTCGGCATAGATCTGGTCGAAGGAACCGTCGGCCTTGATGCCGCTCTGGTTGTCCGTACACCGCCCGCTGGCCACTACCGCGGGAACGCTGACCTGTGCCAGCTCATCCGGCGTGAGGTCGTTCCCGGCACCTCGGTTGATCACCAGGTCGGGATGCTGGGCGATGGTCGCTTCGGTGGACAGGGTATCCCCCGGGAGCACCGGTGCCTGCTGGAGTGCCTGTGCGTATTGGCCGAGCGGACTGCCCTCGGCGTTGCGGGCGACAACTAGGTTCGCGCCGCCGGCCGCGGCGACCAGGGCCGGAGCCTCCGCGCCCTGCGTGACCACCCGCTTGGGCGGCTGTTGGATCGTGATCTCACGGTCGCAGCTCTGCACGGTCATGGGAAAACGCGCCGCACTGGCTTTCGGGGTTGCGCTCGAGTTCTGGTCTCCCTTGGTGCCGCACGCACCGAGAACGAGCGCGAGCGGGCCTGCAATGACCAGTGCCATGGCAACCCGCCGGCGCCAGCGTGGGATCGATGGCGTCCGCGGACTGTTCGGCTCGAAACCGGGGCAGCCGGCACCGAGGGCGCCGACGATCATCCGAGGTGCCCCAACCCAGTTTCTGTGCGGTACGGCGCCGCCAAGGGCGCGCACCCCGCACGAGTGGAGCGTCGCGCGGCCACCGTGGTGAGCCATCAGTGCTCCTTGCTACACTAAGTCACTATTTGATGAGCAAACTCACTCTTTGGTGGAAGTGTAGTAGCCCTATCGATGCTCTTGCAACAAGGTGGCGCTAGACGGTTGTCGAGCCGGTCGGCGTCACGGGCCGAGGTCTGACTCAACAGAGGTTTGATCGTTTACGGAAGCTCGAAGTCGCCCTCACAAGGCGTCCTGGGACTTGCATCGCAGCACGTGAACGGTCCGGCGCCCCTCGTGAGCCCGCACACCGTGCAGGCATCGATAGTTGTCGAGAACCAGGACCTCGCCCGCGGCAAGGGTGGTGTCACCGCGGACTTGCGTGCCCACGGTCGTGATCACGTCCGCGTAAGCCGCGATCGTCCTCGCGTGCTCCTCCCACTCGGTCTCGCGCGGTGCGGGCTGGGCGCCTTCCGCGCTGTGAACGATCATGCGTCCACCACGAGTCCACTCCACCATGCGGCACAGTCGCGGCACCCGATACAAATCACTGTGGATATTTTTTGATACCCACAGTGACGTGACGTCTACGTCGACGGACGTGATGAACTCGTACAACTCGGGCGCGCCGTGCCTGAGTCGATCAATCAGCCGGTAGCCATCGACGACAAACGATTCCCCTCCTGTCGGTGCCGGAGCGGCGCAGAGAATCAGGACGTAGTCGGGGTCGGCGATGCGCACGTGCACCAGCCGGTCACGGATGTCGACGACCACGGGGGCTCCGTCCCGGTGCAGCGTCAGCGCGTCGGCGTTGTCCGTAGTCTTCGGTCGCACCCTCTCGAGCTCACGCAGGCGGGTGCCCAGCACCGCCGCGGTCGCGCTCACGACGCTATCCGGTTCGGCCGGCCAGCCGGTGAGAATCACCGCGCCGTCGCGTTGGAGGAGCTGACGCGCGGCGGATATTTCGGTGCGCGAGACCCGTTGGGGAACGAAATCCACGCCTTCGACGATGTAAGCATTCAGCCCTCGCTCTGACGTGCGGGTTGAGGTCGACGATGTGATGCTTGGCGGTGTGCGTGTCGGTCACGGCGTGATCGTCGGGTGTGCGCTTTGATCTTCGGGTGCGTGCGCCGGAGGA
>JBOHFK010000277.1:0-3147 GCA_050699635.1 Pseudonocardiaceae bacterium
CGGCGTAAGTCACTGGAGAGCCACGTGCATCGAAAGGTGCCCGCGTGGTTCGGAGGGAAGCTGCGCGGCTAAGGACCAGCCCATGGCAGGCACCTCCCCGCGCAGCTCACCCTGTCCGTGGCAGGCCAGGTGCGGGCCGGGTGGTGTGGCCTGGACGTCGGCGCGGGTCAGGCCGGTCAGCTCGGACACTCGCAGCCCGGTGGTGACCATGGTCATGATGATCGTGTGGTCGCGGCGGCCGGTCCAGGTGGCGCGGTTGGGTGCTGCCAGGAGCGCGTCGGTCTCGGGGTCGGTGAGGTAGGTGACGATCGTGCGGTGGGTGTTTTTCGGGGCGATCGCCAGGACTCTGGCGATCAGGTCTGCGTGTTCGGGATGGCGTAGCGCAGCGTGGTGGAACAGGGAGTGGATCGCGGCGAGGCGGGTATTGCGGGTCCGGGCGCTGTTGTTTCGGTGGTCTTGCAGGTGGGTCAGGAATCCGGCGACGAGTTCGGCGTCGATGACGGCGAGGTCCAGGTCGCTGGGGCGGATGCCGGTGCGCTGGTAGGTGTAGTCCAGCAGCAGCCGGAACGTGTCACGGTAGGCGGTGATGGTGTGGGGGCTGGCGTCGCGTTGACCGATCAGGTAGGCGGTGAAGAACGACTGCAGGGTGGGGACGAGGGCGGTCACGGTCGTCGTCCCTGCCGGTAGGCGGTGATCCGGTCGCTGACCAGGGTCATCAGTTCGGCGCTGGCGCTGAGGTACCAGTAGGTGTTGAGCGGGTTGACGTGGCCCAGGTATGTGGCGAGAACCGCGATCCGGGCGTCGATGTCGATGCCTTGCTGGTGAGCGTCGATCAAGGAATTCACGGCGAACGAATGTCTGAGGTCATGTAGTCGTGGGGGCCTGGTCCCGGGGTTGGTGGGCAGGTCGCAGGCGTTGGCGAGTAGCCGGAACGCGTCCTGGGCGCTGCTGTGGTTGAGCCGTTTGCCGGTGGCGCCGACGAAGAACGGGCCTTGTACGGGTGTGGGGGTCATGGTGGCGCGGACCTGCCGGTAGGTGATCAGCGCAGCGACGGTGGTGGGATGCAGTGGTAGGACACGTTGCCGGCCGTACTTGCCGGTCACGGTCAACAGGGCCTGGGCGGGCAGGAAGTCTTCGCTGTCCAGGGCGATGGCTTCCCCGCCTCGCATGCCGGTCGCGGCGATCAGCCCGATGAAGGCGGCCATGGTGACGCCCAGCAGCGGCGGTAGTAGGGACGCTGATCTGGTCATCAGGTCGCTGATCTGTGTGGCGGAGTACAGGTGGGGAATCCGCCGGGCGTACGTCGCGGGGATCAACCGGTCCGGGATCACCTCCGCGACGTCGGGGTCGAGGTCGTGGACGTAGGCAGCGAACCCTCGGATGGTCGAGAGCCGAAACGCCTGCCAGGCGCGCCCGGTCTTGATCGGGGCGGTGGCGAAGGCCAGCACGTTGGCGCGGGTGATGGTGGTGGCGTTCTGCGCGGCAAGCCCATCCAGGAACGAGGAGATCAGCCAGGCATGATCCCTCGACAGATAACCCCGGGCTCGGCGTGCCCGCAGATACTCGAGGGCCGCGGCTCGCAGGTCGATGCTCATGACGCCACCACCGGTACTGGCCAGGGGCGGGTCAGCACGGTCAGGGTTGCCAGATCGCACCGCGCGTAGACGGCCGTGGCGGCTGCGGTGGCGTGGCGTAACAACTGCCCGGCCTCGATCAGGCCGCCCCCGCCGGCCAGCACCTGACATGCCGCGGTATGCCGTAGCTGGTGCGCTGCGCACGGCGCGGGGACACCCCCGCGGGCAGCGGCCCGCACGACGACGCTGGACACCGCGGCCGTGCCCAGGCGATGGTGTGGCGCGTCCACCGCCAGGAACACCTGCCGATGATCCACCCCCACCGGACGGGCCCGTTGCAGGTAGGCCACCAGCAGTTCACCGACGTCGACGGGCAAGGGGACCTGCTCGCTGCGGTCGCCCTTGCCGTGCACGACGATGACACCGGTTCGCCAGTCGATGTCCTCCAGGCACAAGGACGCGACTTCTCCGGCGCGAAACCCCATCCGCCACATCAACGCCAGCATCGCCTCGTCGCGGCATCTGGCCACGGCATCGGCCGACAGCCCGGTCAGCAAGTCTGCGACCTGCCCGGGTGTCAGCGCCTTGGGCAGCGCGGTCGGTGTCCAGGCCGCCACCGAGCCGATCATGTCGGCCAGCCCCGGCGGCGCCATCGCCTCAAGACACATCCACCGCATCAGAGCGCGCACCGCGGTGAGCCCGACCTGCACCGACCTCGGACGCTGCCCGGCCGCTCGCGTCACGACAAACCGTTGCACCTGGACCGCCCTCAACGACTCCCACCGCGTGTCACGAAGACCGCCGTGCCAGGCCAGGAAGGGCCGCACCTGGGAGACGTAACTGATCACGGTCGCCGGCGCGAGTCCCCGCTGCGTCCTCAGGTAGTCCGCGAACCGCCCGAGCAGGACGTCCACGGGATCCGCCGGTGCGACCACCGGCGCCACAGGCGCCACGCCCAACTCCCGCAAGAACGCCAGCAACGCCACCAACGCCCGCTCAGACCGGAAAGAGGTACGCCGGGCCCGGCGGCCGGCAACAAAACGAGCCACCACCTCGACGGTCAGACCATCAGCCGAAAGGCCCTCTGCCGCAAGCCAAACCGACAGATGCTTCATCAGCCGTAGCTGCCCCTCAGCACCGGGCGGCGAATACCCCAGACCAGCCAGCCTCTCGGCGAACCCGACAGCGAACTCCGCGAGCGGACCGGATACCAACACTCTCGACACACGTCTCATCACATGGCCTCTCCCCAGACGACGGAGAGACCAGCGTCAACCCGCACACCACGTTATGCCGAACTTCCAGGCCCGTCCCCGCGCCCCACCAGCACATTCACGCCACCATCGACATAACCCGAACATCGGCATAATTGTCACAGGTGCCGGCGTGGCCGCTGCTGATCCGGGACGTCCTACAGGCGGCGACAACTCCTCAGCACAACCATCGTGGGGACTGTAATCTCAACGGTGTAACTCCTGAGACGGAAGAGGCACCTGTGACTGTTGTGGCGATGGATGTGTCGGCTGAGCCGGGAGACGGCTTGGATGAGGCGCTGGTACGGCAGTTGACCCAG
>JBOHFK010000278.1:0-3127 GCA_050699635.1 Pseudonocardiaceae bacterium
CCCTCAACGCCTTCGAGATCACCTTCGACGGACGCCTGTCCGCCGTACGCAACGCATCGTGATCACCTAAACACACCCAGTTACACCGTTAACTTGACAGACCCGACGAATTCGGGATGGTCGCATACGCAGCAGTACCTATTCCGAGGGTCAGTACGACGATGCCCACGATGACGCTTGCCCGCGATGGTCTGCGCGGTCGCGACCTTGGGATATGGAACATGGTGTTCTCCTGATCAGTCGAGGAGTTGTTCGTTGCGAAGGCCGGGGCCACGAGGTGGCGACCTGGTATGGAGATGTGAGCGAGAATGACGACTCGAAGGAGTTGGTGTCACGCGTAGTGGACTACGTGATGTGCGACGCCTTGGCCGAATCGCGGCCCGGTGCAAGGCTTCAGGGCTGAAACCTCGTCAGCAGGATGGCGACTCGAACGGGTGAACGTCATGCGTAGTCGCCTCCGTGACCGTGCCCCGCTGGGTTGGTGATCCGGCGCTACGGCTGGTTGTTTGGTGAGCTGGTGAACAGCGCCGACAGAGTTGCCCGGTCGGGGAGTCCGAGCTTGACGCACGCGTGGTAGATGTGGCCTTCCACGGTGCGCACCGAGACGCCGAGCCGCGCTGCGATCTCCCGGTTGGACAATGGGGTAGCGGCCAGCGCGGCGACCTCGCGCTGCCGCTCGCTGATCGGCAGCGGCTGGGCCGCGGCGAGCAGTGCGGGGGTCCGCGCGCCCTCGCAGGCTGCGGCGAGCTCATCGGCCCGGCCCGCCGCCGCTGCAGCTGCCGGTAGGTCTGCCTGCTGGCGGTCCAGTGTCGCCGCTTGGACGGCGGCCTCGGCGGCCGGCAACATCAGCCCCGCCGCCGCGAGCTGCGCGGCCGCGGTCAGCAGCGCGGCGGGGTCCTGGGTGGCCAGCGCGGCGGCATGCGCGGCGGCTGCAGGCGCCCGCGGCCCGTCGACCCGCCGCGCCAGCTCGGCCAGCCGGGCGGCTTGGGCACGGTCGCCGAAGCTCACCGCGGCGTGCCGGGCCAGCACCTCGATGGCCAGCTGCCCAGATCGCGTGGCCAGCATCGCTGCCTGCCGGGCCTGCCCGATGGCGGTGCTGGTCGATCCTTCGGCGGCCGCCAGCCACGCCCGGGCCAGCGCGAGCTGGGGCTCGATCACCGTCACCCCAGGGTGGCGCCAAATCTCGGCCCGTGTCAGTGCCTCGCGGGCACCGGCCGTATCGCCGGTCATCGCCTGCGCCTGGGCCAGCTGGAGCTCGAGCAGCGAGGTCCAGCCGCCGCCGTGTCCGGGGATCTGCGGCCGGAGGTCTCGCAGCAGTGTTACAGCGGTGGCGACGCGTCCGGTGAGCAGGGCAGTCAACCCCTCGAACAGCGGCTGAAAGACGGTGTCGAATTGCCCGGCCAAGGTGGATGTGAGCCTGCGCACCGCCGCGCGCACCAGCTCCGTCCGGCCCGCCAACCCCGATCCGAAGATCTGCCACCAGGCGATGTTGAGCTGAAGCGGCGTGGTGTCGGGGGCGCTGCGTGCCGCCGCGATGGCTTGTGCGGCGAGCTCCGGTACCTGGTCACCCTGGCCGGTCAGACCTGCGACGATCATCAATGCCCATCCCGCGTATGCCTTGGCTTGGGTCGATGACTGGTGTGCGTGGAGCACCCGCCGGGCCGCGGACGCCGCCTCGTCGAGCGAACCGGCCGTAGCGGCGATCAGTGCCCGGATACCTAGCAGCTCCACCTCTGCTCCTAGGCAGTGTTGCGCCCCGCCGAGCACGGCGTCCGCGTCATCGACCCGGGCCAGCAGGAAATACAGGTTCTGCGCCCGGGCGTGGGCGACTCGCAGTCGCCGCGCGTCGGTGTCGGCCCACGCGGCGGCGGTGGCGAATTCCCGCTCAGCCTCCTCCCCTTGGAACAGCCAAGACAGCTGGAACGCGAGCAGGAGCTGCGCCTCGAACCCTGCGCCACTGTCGCAGGCGGCCCGGGCCAGCCGCTCGGCGAGCACGCTGTCGGCCAGCAGCGTGGCTCGATTGGCCGCGGCGAGGAACAGCGCCGGGTCGGGTGGCAGGTCACTGTCCACCGCGAGTACCGCGTGCCGCAGGACGTCAAGAACACCGCCGGCGCTGGCCAGCGCATCGGCGAGCTGGCCCCGCAACCGGCGGGCACGCAGCGGGTTCATCCGGGTCCGCACCGCTTCCCCGTACAGGGGGTGCGCAAGCCGGGCCTCCCACCGGCCGCCGCGCCGCTGCACCGTCACTAGGTCCCGGTCGGCGGCGTCCTCGATCGCGGCCGCGCTGGTGAGCGACTGCACCAGCTCGACGGCGAGGGGCTCACCGAGCGCCAACAACTCCAGGACGCTGCGGAGGTCGCCGGAGAGCTCGCCGATCCTGGTGCCGATGAGCGCGGCCAGGGCCGGACCGAGCTGCGGTTCACCGTCCCAATGCCACACGCCGGCGCTGCGCATCAGCCGCCCGGCGGCTCGCTCTCCCTCGACGAGATGGCGCAGCCACAAGATATTGCCCGCGGTCGCGGTGAACAGCCGCCGCGCGCTGGCTGACTCCAGGCGCCCGCCCAGCACCAGCTCGAGCAACCTCGTGGTGTGCTCCTGGGTGAGCGCCGGTACCTCCAGCCTGCTGAGCAGGCCGTCCTTCCACAGCGTGGTGACCGCGTCCGGTACCGGTTGCCCGGTACGCACCGTGACCACCATCCGGCACGCCCCATCGGCGGCGAGCTGATGGAGCAGCGTCGCCGACACATCATCGAGCAGGTGCGCGTCATCCACCGCCAGCAGCGTGGAACCACCGCGCAGGGCCGCACGCGCGGCAGGCAGAGCGGCGCTGGAACCGCCTGGTAGCGCCCCGAGCAGTGGACCGAACGCGCCGAGCGGGATGCTGCGGGCCGAATTCGTCGCGATCACCCAGCTCACCCGATCAGCGGGGTGGATGGCCAACGCCGCCTTGGTCAGCCGGGTTTTTCCGACTCCGGCGGCTCCAGCGAGCAGGACCCCGCCGGGTGCGTCGAGCCCAGCGGCGATCGAGCCGAGCTCATCGTCGCGCCCGGTGAGCGGCCAACCGCCGTCGAGCCGGGTCATCTCGCTGGTGCTGACCGTTGTCGACTGGTCGCTCCAGGACGTGTGA
>JBOHFK010000279.1:0-2915 GCA_050699635.1 Pseudonocardiaceae bacterium
TCTAGGTTCGAGTCCTGGTACCCCAGCGAATGTCGTCATCGCGTTCTCGCGGCCCCGTCGTCTAGCGGCCTAGGACGCCGCCCTCTCAAGGCGGTAGCGCGGGTTCAAATCCCGTCGGGGCTACACCAGTGAATTCGCTAGGATCGCTCCCCTGAGCTCGTGATTCGGCTCAAGGGAGCGATCTTGCGCTGTCCGGCCGTGCCCGGCGCTGTCCGGCAGTCTCCGGGTGGCTGTGCCGAATACGTGCCGAAGCTAGGTACCCGTGCTCCGGTGGCCGAGCGCCTCCTGTACCCGGCAACGGGCGATCTTGTCATGACCGTCGAGACATTTGGCGTAGACCTTGAGCAGCACCTCCACCGAATGCCCGGCCCACTCGGCGACCTGGGTAGCTGGTACGCCGCCGTTGAGCCACGTCGACACGCATGCATGGCGCAAGTCGTACGGGGTGCGCGCCAGAGGCGACGCGTAGACCTCATCCGTGAAGGTCGCCAGGCGAGCCGCCCGCCATGTGCGCATATACGCGAGATGGGGCAGCTCGGCTACACGCTCACCAGGGAAGAGCCTGCCGTCAACAGCCGTGCCGAACCTCGTTAGGTGATCGTGCAGCATCTTGGTCAGTTCTGGAGGGCAGGGCACCGTTCGGCCCTCGCCCCGAGCGCGGTTCTTCAACTGACGCTGATCCCGATGCCTGCCGCTGTTTGTCCACGCGGCCCCCGCATACGGCGTGGCTTCATCAATGTGCAGAGTGCCCCAGCCCTCCTCGGGGAGCGCCAAGTTGTGTTTGCGTACGTTTGCCGCCTCCTCCGGGCGCAACGCGGAGAAATACATCAGTCCAAAGAAAGCCACAAGCCGCGGTCGGCCGCGCTGGGCATCGCCAACAGCGCGGAGCAGGGTTCGTGCCTGGACAGGGTTAACCACTGACCGCTTGCCGACGGCGGGTGACACTTTGGGTGGCCTCCACTTAAATGTAGACAACGGGTTGACAGCCAGCAGTCCCAGCTCAACCGCATATTCCAGGACATTGAACAGAACTCGACATCTCTTGCTGACCACACTTGCCGCCGCCGCGTTGCCATCGGTCTTATTCCCAATCGTGCTGAGTATCGAGCGCAGGACCGATGGGTCCGATACGCACGACACCGGCTTCGTGTGCTGCTCTACCCACTTGAGGGCGTCGGTTACCTTGTGCGGGCGACCAGGGTCGTTACGTCGGGTCGTGTTGAATGCCCATTTGTGCAGAGCTGACCGGATCAGGACACCATCTGGTTGGCCCTTGTCGGTGTCGAATAGCGCCGGTGTGATGGCGGTGAGCACTTCGGACAGACTTCGACGATACGTCGCGGCTGCCGGGCCCCACTTCATGTCCATGTAATCGCAAGCGAACGTGTACCATGTCATCTCCCTGCTAGTCCTGGACATCGAGACCGGGCGACCCGTCACGACGTCAAATGCTTCGCCTTTGCGAGCGGCGGATACCAGCTCTGACCGGAAACTATCCGCCAAAGCGCTGGTCTTATACGGCTCCTTCCACGGCCGCGCCCCGACTTTCCACCGAACGTAGTAGGTCGTCGTTTTCTTTCCCTCCCACACCTCGGTCTTGTAGATGCGGACGTCGTATGTGGTGGACATCAAGCGGCCTCTTCCAGGGTGGTGAGCCAGCGTTCGTATTCGGCGCGGTTGATGCGGATGTCGCCGTTGGGGAGTTTGATGCAGCGGGGACCGCGTCCTTTGGCGCGCCATTCGTAGAAGGTGGAGCGGGAGACGTCCAGGTCGGCGCAGACGTCGGCGATGGTGAGTCGGGTCCTGGTGGTGCGGCTGGCACGGAGGGGGATGGGCTGGTCGACGTGGGTGCTCACGGGTCGGGGTCCTCCGGGGCGACGGCGGCTGAGTGCGGTAACTGCGGTAACTGCGGTAACTGACCTGGTCACGGGGTTACCGATGGATCCGGGGTTACCGACCCATCGGTAACCGGGTAGGGATCGGTAACCGGCTGACCTGCGGGGTTACCGCAGTTACCGGGGTTACCGATGGTGGTGGGGTGTGGGGGTGGGAGGTAGCGGTCCCAGGCGTCAGCGAGCCCGCGCGGTCCGGTGGTTTGGTAGCCCTTGACGGTCTTGCCGTCGTCCTTATAGGGCGTGGGTTTGACGCCGTAGCGGTCAAGTTCTTTGGCTAGTCGTCGGGCGTCGAGGGGTTTTCCGTCGAGGTCGCCCCAGGGTGATTCGTCGAGGTCGCAGAGGGTGGTGAGGATGTCGGGGGTGCGTATCCGCCCTGTGCCAGCGTGGGTGAATATCTCTCGTAGGTCGGCGAGGAGCCGGATGCCGAGTGAGGTCATCGAGGGCCCGGCGTCGAGGACGAAGTGTCGGCAGGCGTTGCGGGCGGTGTTGGGCCAGTGGCCGCCTGCGGTGTCGGCGATGGTCAGGAGTGGTTCCCAGATTTCGGCGGATCGGTCGGTGACGCCCTCGGGCATGTCGGGTTGGGCGTCGCCAAGCTGGGTCGCTATGGAGTTGATCCACGCGGCGAGTTCCTTTCGTAGAGGTTGTGCTTCCCGGGCTACTTGTCTTTCCCGGAATTGTTCGACGGGTTCGTCAGGGCGGCGTCGGCGCATATGGATAGTGACGGCCCGAGTAGTGATAGTGGCGGGCATTGCCCCGGCGATCCCGGCGAGGGCGGCGGGCGCGTAGACGGGGAACCGTTCGACTTTCATGTTCTTGGCGTCCCCGACACAGCGGGCGATAGTGGCGGATCGTTTGTATCCGGCGTTGAGCAGTCCCCGGAGGTCTTCGTTGTTGGGTGCGGCTCTTCTGCAGTGAGCGCGGAGGGGTGCGTGACCTGCGGTTTTGCGCGTGTCTTGAGCGTTTGATGGGCTCCTTCCCGCTACGTTCGGGGTGTCTTATGTCCGGAACGTGGCAATTGAG
>JBOHFK010000280.1:0-2905 GCA_050699635.1 Pseudonocardiaceae bacterium
GGCTCGGGCAAGTCGGTGACCTCGCTGGCCGTGCTGGGTCTGCTGCCCGGTTCGGCCCGGGTGGCCGGTTCGGCCCGTTTCGCCGGCACGGAGTTGCTGGGGGCATCGGAGGCGGAGCTGTGCCGGGTCCGCGGCCAGGGCATATCGATGATCTTCCAGGACCCGATGACCTCGCTCAATCCCGTCTACACCGTCGGCTACCAGATCGCCGAGGCGATCCGCGCCCACCATCAGCTCACCCGGGGTGCGGCCCGCGAGAAGGCGGTGGAGCTACTCGGGCGGGTCAGCATCCCGGACCCGACCCAGCGGGTCAACAGCTACCCGCATGAGCTGTCCGGTGGGATGCGGCAGCGGGTGGTGATCGCCATCGCGATGGCCAACAACCCAGAGGTGATCATCGCGGATGAGCCGACCACCGCGCTCGACGTGACCGTGCAAGCGCAGGTCCTGGAGACGCTGCGGACCGCGAAGGAGCAGACCGGGGCGGCCATGGTGCTCATCACCCACGATCTGGGGGTGATCGCCGGGCAGGCGGACCGGGTGCTGGTGATGTATGCCGGCCGGGTGGTCGAAGCCGGTACCGTCGAAGACATCTTCTACGCTCCGCGGATGCCCTACACGCTGGGCCTGCTGGGTAGCCAGCCCCGACTGGACGAGCGCAGGCAGCGGCTGCACCCGATCACCGGAGCACCCCCCTCGGTGATCGACATGGCGCCCGGGTGCCCGTTCGCGCCCCGCTGCCCACTGGCGGCGGCGGTCTGCGAGATCGAGGAACCCCCGCTCTCGGCGACCAGCACCAGCGGGCACCTGTCCGCCTGCCACTTCAGCGACGAGCTGGCCGGACTCGAGCCAGGTGAGGTGTTCCGGCCCTTGTCCCAGGACAGCCAATCATGACGCAACAGCCGATCATGACACAACAGCCGATCATGTCCGTGCGGAATCTGGTCAAGCACTTCCCGGTGCGGGGCCGTGGTCTGGCCCGCCGCCAGGGCTGGCGGAGCCGGCAATCGGACCGCGGTGGCGAGGTGCACGCCGTCTGCGATGTGTCATTCGACCTGTATCCGCGGGAAACCCTGGGGCTGGTCGGGGAGTCTGGCTGCGGCAAGACCACCCTGGCGCGAGTGCTGCTCAACCTGCAGCCGGCGACCTCGGGAGAAGTCCGCTACCAGGGCAATGATCTGACGCAGCTGTCCGGCAAGGCCATGCGCCGGCTCCGTCGCGAGCTGCAGATCGTCTTCCAGGACCCCTACGCCGCACTCGATCCGCGGCTGCCGGTCAACGAGATCATCGCTGAGCCGCTGCGCATCCACGGCCTGTACAACGCCTCCGGTCGCGAGGACGTCAAGGAGCTGCTCAATCTCGTCGGGCTCAAACCCGAGCACGGCAACCGGTACCCGCACGAGTTCTCCGGGGGGCAACGGCAGCGGATCGGTATCGCCCGTGCGCTCGCGCTCCGCCCGAAGGTCCTCGTGCTGGACGAGCCGGTGTCTGCACTGGACGTCTCCATCCAGGCCGGTGTGCTCAACCTGCTCGCCGACCTGCAGGCACAACTGGACCTGTCGTACCTGTTCGTGTCCCACGACCTGTCGGTGGTGCGGCATGTCGCGGACCGGATCGCGGTGATGTACCTGGGCCGCATCGTGGAGACCGCCGGCACCGACGAGCTGTTCAGCGCGCCGGCACATCCCTACACCCAGGCGTTGATCTCCGCGATCCCGTTGCCCGACCCGCGTAAGGAGCGGGCCCGGGAGCGGATCATCCTCGTCGGTGATGTTCCCAACCCGGCGGATCCCCCGTCGGGCTGCCGGTTCCGCACCCGCTGCCCCTTGTTCGCCACCCACCTCACCACCCCCGACCGCCACCGCTGCGCCACCGAAACCCCATCCCTGAACCCGGTCGCCTGCCACTTCCCCAGCGCTGGTGCAGTGAGCTCTGGCGCAGTGAGCTCTGGCGCATTGAGCGGGCTTAACGCGGTTAACGGGGACGTTTCACCCCGCTCAGCCCGCTCAATGCGGGGGTTGAAGTGAGCGGGCGGCGGATGGTGCTGGTTCACGCGCATCCAGACGATGAGACGTTGTGGACGGGCGGGACGATCGCGCGGTACGCGGCGTGCGGGGTTGCGGTGACGTTGGTGACCTGCACGCTCGGCGAGCAGGGTGAGGTACTCACTGACGAGTTGCGCGGGCTGACCGCTGATCGCGCCGACCAGCTCGGCGGCTATCGGGTGGCGGAGCTTCGGGCCGCCTGCGCGGTGCTCGGCATCACCGATCAGTGTTTTCTCGGCGGGATAGGCCGGTGGCGCGACTCCGGAATGGTCGCCGAACCCGGGGCTAGGGCGAGCGTGCCAGCGGATCTGCACCCGCGGGCCTTCGCGGCAGGCCGCCTCGAGGAACAGGTCGACGCGCTGGTCGAGGTGCTCGACCAGGTAGGTCCCCAGGTCGTGGTGACCTACGGCCCCGACGGCGGTTACGGGCACCCCGATCACGTCCGCGCCCACCAGGTGACGATGGCTGCGACGGCGCGGACACCGGAGGTGCACCGGGTGTTCTGGGCCGTGCGGCCCGCGTCGGCGGTCGCAGCAGGGATCGCCCAACTGCAAGCGATGCCGGGATTGCCGTTCCCGCTGCCTGACTCTCATGGGCTGCCCGGAGTGGACGATGCCGAGGTGACCACCGCAGTGGATACCGGCGCCTACCGCAGTACCGTGCTCGCGGCGATGCGCGCGCACGCCACCCAGGTCAGGGTCTGGATCTCCGGCCCGCACGCGGCATTTGCGCTGTCCGACGGGGTAGCTCGGCCGGTGTTTGGCACCGAGCATTTCACCCTGGTGAGTGGTACTGGTGCGCGCGATGATTTGTTCGGAGGGTTGCCGCCCAGCTCGGTGGGAACGCGGTGAGTGTTGTTG
>JBOHFK010000281.1:0-2789 GCA_050699635.1 Pseudonocardiaceae bacterium
GAAGATGGTGGTGGTGGGTCCGGTTTCGACGATGACGCCGGGGGTGCCCTGTTCGGCGAGGAAGAACGCGCTTTGCTGGGAGACTCGTTGGGCCTGCTGCATGTTGTGGGTGACAATCACGATGGTGGCCTCGGACGCGAGCTCGGCGATGGTTTGTTCGATGCGCCGGGTGGAGGTGGGGTCCAGCGCGGAGCAGGGTTCGTCCATGAGCAAGACTTGCGGGCGTACGGCTAGGGATCGGGCGATGCATAGGCGTTGTTGTTGGCCTCCGGATAGGGCGCCGCCGGGCTGGCGGAGTCGATCGCGGACTTCGTTCCAGAGGTCGGCTTTGGATAGGCATTCTTCGATGAGGTCGTCTTTGTCTTCGCGGGTGGCTTTGATGCCGGTGAGTTTCCAGCGGGCGTCGTAGATGTCCGAGCCAGAGAGCAGGACCTCGCCGGCCAGGGTGGCGCTGGGGATCAGTTCGTGCATCCGGTTGAGGATGCGCAGGAAGGTGGACTTGCCGCACCCGGAGGGGCCGATCAGCGCGGTCACCGAACCGGCCGGCATGTATAACGACACCCGGTCGAGCACCTTGCGATCACCGAACCACGCCGAGATCGATCGCGCGTCAATGGCAGCCAACTCCATCGGCGCGGGCACGGCCTGCAACGGCGCGGCAGCCAACGGCGGACAGGCCGCGGTGTGCCAGGCCGCGGTGTCGTAGGCATGATCGTGGTCATGCCATCGGATTCCATGGCACTGGGTCTCCTCACTTCCGAGTCGGTCACAGCAGATTGGGCAGCAGGGCTGCGATCTCGTCGCTGACCGTCAGACCCAGCGCCACCAGGACCGGCAAGCCGATCACCCAGGCCTGCCACACTCCGGTGCGGTAGCGGACCCATACGGTGCCGACGGCTGCCCCGACCAGCAAGATCGCCCACCCGACGGCGCCGAGCAGTGCGCTGCTGTCGCCGGCCAACAGGGCATCGGCTGCTGGCAGTGCGCCCGTCGGCAGCTGGCCGGGCCGGGATTGGGCCGCGCTGGTCAGCGCGGCGTCGACCCGCAGCACATCGGTGGGCTGCAATGCCGGACCGTCAGTGGTCACCAAAGTGAGCCGGCCTTGGCCGCGGGTCAGCGCGGGCGGCAGCGGGTCACCGGCTCGGCGGACATCGAGCACCTTGAACGAGTGCTTGCCCTGCCCGGTGGTCACCGTGATCTGGTCACCGACCCGCAGTTGGTTGATGGACCGGAACGGACCGCCAAAGGTGGCCCGCCGCCCGGCGATCACGCTGGTGCCGACCTGACCGGGCAGGGGGGTGTCCCTCCGGTGCCCCGGGCCCGACATCAGCGTGCCCGAGGACGTTCCCTCCACGACGACCTCCCGCAGGTCCAACGTGGGGATCTCCAGAAGAGCCACCGGCACTCCCGAGGCGAGCACTTTGTTCGCATCGTCGAGGGGCCCCACCGGTGCAGTCGGTTCGGCGAGCTCAATACGGAACTCGGCGGCAAGCTGGGCCTGATCGCGGTCATGGCGGAGGTTGCCCAGCACGGTCAACTCGATCAAGAAGGACAGCGCCACCACCGCAACAATGCCCAGGACCTGACCGGCCAACCGGAACTCGGGTCTGACTGCCGGCGTCGTACTGGCCACCGGCCGTGGCGGCTCGGCCGACCGCGCACGCGGCTCGTCCGGCCGGTAGGCCTCGTCCGACGCGGGAGCGGCGTCACGGAATTCGACGCGAGCGACCCCGGCCCGCTGGGAAGAGACCCCTGCGGGCTCACGCCGGAATCCGCCGGTGGGGATTCGCGTGGTCACGAAGACAACCGGCGCCGTAACCGGTTCGCGACCACGGCAGCGACCGTGAGCGGGACCGCAACGCGGGACAGTCGGATCATGGAATTTTCCTCGCCAGCCGTGAGCGGGAACCGGTGTGACAACCACCGATCCCCGCTCACGGGTAGTTCTCAGATGGCGGTCTAGGTTGCTGGCCGCCGTGGATGGACTGGCTGGGGTGCGGCCCCTGAATGTGGCTCACTCAGGGGCCGCGACCGCTCTAGAAGGTGAAGTTCACCGTGTTCGACGTCGACGGCTTGAAGTTCGCCGGGTTAGTCGGGGTGAATGTCGCGGTGATCGAGTGCGGGCCCGCGGGCAGGGTGGTGAACGGGCCGATGGCCACGCCGCCGGTCACCGTCACGGGGCCACCGAGGTTGGTGGCGCCGTCTTTGAACTGGACTTTTCCGACCGCGTTAGTGGGTGCCACGTTCGCGATGGGAATCGCGAAACCTCCCAGCCCAAAGGGCAGCGGAACCTGGATCACCGACAAGGTGGTCCTCGTGGTGACCGCCCCCACCGGGGGTGTCGGCGTAGGTGTCACCGTCGGCGTCGGCGTCGGCGTCACCGTTGGCGTCGGTGTTGGCGTCGGCGTCGGCGTCGGCGTCACCGTTGGCGTCGGTGTCGGCGTCGGTGTTGGTGTTGGTGTCGGTGTCGGTGTCGGTGTCGGTGTTGGCGTTGGCGTTGGCGTCGCGTTGGGGATTGCGTCGTAGTGCAGGGGATTGGTAGTGAAGATGAGTCCCCCGGTGAAAGTGCCCTTCAACTCGATGCCAAACTCGTCGAAGCACTTCGTGGTCAGGTCGTACTCACCAGCCTGGATCGGCCTGTTGCGTTGGCGGGCAGCTTCCCGCAGTGTCACCTGGAACTCCTGGGTGAACGGCATTGTATTGGAGAACTGGCCGGGCTCAGTAGCGACGAGCCCGAACGCGTTGCTGGATGGGAAAGTCGCGGTGTCCGGCGCGATTCCATCCGCCCC
>JBOHFK010000282.1:0-2748 GCA_050699635.1 Pseudonocardiaceae bacterium
GTGGCGGTCATGACGCCGCCGCCGCGAGGGTGGTCACCATGTCGGTGTTGGCCCACACCTTCTCGAAGGCGTCCGCGTAGAGGCGGAGCAGATCGCCCGACCCGGGATGGAGATGACGCTTCTGCAGGGTCAGTGAGTCGGCGATGATCGCGCGGGCCACCGGGTAGCCCTCGCCCGTCACCGGTTCGGACGCGCCGTTCACGGTCCAGGGGTAACCAGCGCCGAAGCCGACGCGGTCGACGAACACCTTCTGGTCCGGCAGCGGCATGAGCTGGTACTGCGACATCGGCACGCCCTCGGCGCGCAGCAGCCGCCGCAGTGCCGAGCGCAAGGCCTCCGACCGCGCCTCGTCCAGGCCGAACGTGGCCGGGTCGAACCGGAACCGCAGGATGTGCCAGGCGTGCGTGGTCTCCGGGGGCGCGGTCGGCACGCGCAGGCCGGGCAGCGCCGCGAGCCGCGCGAGGAAATCGGCGACGTTGCGTTGCCGCGCGCGTTCGTAGTCGTCGAACCGGGTGAGCTGCGAGCCGGTGAACGCGGCCTGGAGGGCGTTCATCTTGTGGTTCCAGCCGAGGCCGTAGGACACGTAGTCGCGCTCGCGGCCGCTCTCGATCACCTCGCCGAACTGCCTGCCCCTGCGCACCGACTCGGCCAGTTCGGCGTTGCCGGTCACGAGCAGGCCGCCTTCACCGCAGGTGGGGATGTTCTTGGTGGCCTGCAGACTGAACGCGCCCGCGTCGCCGATCCCGCCGACCGGCCGCCCGCGGTGGGTCGCGCCGGGGGCCTGCGCGGCGTCCTCGATCACGGCGAGGCCGTGCTTCCTCGTGATCTCGGTGATCCGGTCCATGTCGGCGGGCGCGCCGTGCAGGTGCACCGGGATGATCGCAGCGGTCCTGGCGGTGATCCGGCGTTCCACGTCGTCCGGGTCGAGGTTGAACGTGACCGGGTCGACGTCGGCGAACACGGGAACGGCCATCTGGTGCACCGGCGCGAGCCCGGTGGCGATGAAGCTGAGCGCGGGCACGATCACCTCGTCCCCCGGCCCGACACCGAGCGCGGCCAGCGCGAGGGACAGTGCGGCGGTGCCGGTGGACACCGCGACGCAGTGGTCGAACCCGAACCGCCGTGCCCATTGCTCCTCGAGGGTGGAGACCGGGTTCGCACCGTCCGAATTGGACACCAGTTTGGCGCCGTCGAGCGCGTCGATGACGGCCTTGCGGTCGTCGTCCTCGATCAGCGGCCAGTCCACGCGGCGCCGGTCCTTCGGCACGGCCGCGGTACCGCCGAACGCTGCCAGCTTGCTCATCACTGTCCTCTCGACATGGTCACGGTGGTCGAACTGTGTCCATCGCCGACCCCTGCGGGGTCGCCCACCCCCACCGCCACGCGGTCACAGTCGCGCCGCCGCCGCGCCAACGGCGTCGACCGCTCGCGCGTACTTGCCGCGCAGCACGGTGGTGTGGTGCGTGATGTCGGCCGAGGCCGCACGGGGATCGCCGAGACCGTGTGCACCGGTGATCCGCAGCCCGGTCCACGCGTGCGCGACGGCTTCGACCGCCCGGCCGGCACCGGCGAGCGCCGGATCGCCCCATTCCCGGCCGCAGCGGCGCAGGAGTTCACCGTGGAGCGAGGCCTGTGCCTGCATGCCCCAGCCGAACGGGTAGAGCTCGCGCAACGCGGTGACGTCCCCGGCCCGGCACCGGTCGATGAGTTCCCCGGCGAACTCGTCGAATCCGCCGAGACCGGTGCGCGCGGAGGTGGCCGTGGTGAAGCCGTCGACGTCGGTGCGCAGGAAACCGCCGAGCACCTCGGGGGTCAGTGGCGGGGGCACGGTGCCGAGCCGGACGTCGAGACAGCGACGGCCGATCCGCGAGTCGCTGAAGAACGCGTCCTGCACGTCGGTCGGGTTGGCCGAACCCCAGCTGCGCAGGAACGCCTCGATCGGGACGGCACCGTGGAACTCGGGCGGCATCGCGTCCGAGACGTACACCAGTCCGCGGCCCTCGTCCAAGCCGTAGACCACCACGAGGTGCGCGGCGTGCACGTCGCCGTACGCGGGCCGGAACGGCAGGTGGAAGTTGTCCACCGCCGCGATGACCGGCCGGTCTTCGGCCAGCGACTCGCGGATCTCCCGCCAGAGGTCGTCCTCGTCGGCGGGCTGCCACCAGCGCGAGTGGAGTTCGTGGTGCGGCGCCAAGGCGGCACCGAGGTCAGCGCCGCCGGATTCGTCGGCAGGGCAAGGGTAATAGAACTCTTCGGACCTAACATCGCCCGGCAGGTGCAGGAACCGCCAGCCCGCGCCGAGCACGGCCAGCGGGTCGGCGCCCGCCCGTGCCACCAGCGAACCGAACGTCGCCTGCAGGCAGCTGATCAGATCGCGGTACCACAACTCGGGTTCCGGTCCGGTGATCATGTACGTCCGTGCCGACAAGTCACTGGTCATGACCGGCATCCGCCCGCTGCAGGGTGACCGCGAAGACATGCATCGCGACGTTGCGAGGCAGCCGGACGCCCGACAGGCCGGCGCGCCTGGTAACCGGCACCCGCTGCGCCCACATGACTGCGGAAACGCCTCGCTGCACGTGGTGCGGGTAGTGCATGACCAGGCTCTCGAACGCCTTGACCTCACCGAACCAGGCGGGCGCCGCCCAGAAATCGGAGACCCGCAACACTTCCGCGTCGACCGAGCCGTCGCCGAAGTTCAGTTCGACGGTGTCCTCGCAGCGCCGTTCCGCCGCCGCCAGTACGTGC
>JBOHFK010000283.1:0-2746 GCA_050699635.1 Pseudonocardiaceae bacterium
GTGCCTCCGCTGATCGACGTGGAGCGTCTTCCCCTACGTCCTCGTGATCATCGACGGAGCCATCTTCACACATTGTGCCTGCAGGATCGCGGACACGCCAGGCAACGGCGCGTGTCGCAGCCGAGAATGTCAGTGGCTATGGGCCCCCAGCGCTTGTGAAGCGGACACCGCATCGACCAATCCGGTGCCCTTGTCGAACGAGGTGGCGTACCCGTTCACCTGCTGGTAAGGAGCGCCGTTGGAATAACGCAGCGCGGTCGACTTCAACGCTTTCTCGATCTCAGCGGGCGTCGCGTGGGGATTGGCCTGGAACAGCAGCGCTACGATCCCGGCGATCTGCGGTGCAGCCATCGACGTACCACTGAGGGTGTTGTAGCTACCCACGTCGAGTAGGCCAGGGCCGCTTTTCGGCTTGAGCCCGGTGGAGCAGATCGGCAAGTAGGCGCGGCAGGCGCCGACGATGTTCTCCCCGGGCGCGGAGATGTCCGGCCAGGTCGAAGGGTCGGTCTTCACACCCCGGGAGGAGAAGGCGGATACCGGTCCGCTGCGAGTTCCGGTGCCCTGGTCGTTGTACGAGGCGACCGAAATGATCCCGCCGGTCGGGTCCTGGGAAGGCGGGTTGGTGAGGCTGGCGGAGCCATCTCCGCCGTCATTACCGGCGGCCCACACCATCACGACGCCTTCCTTGACCAGCTGGCGCTGAAGTTGGACGGTCACCGAATTGGGATCGAACTTACCCCCGCCCTGGGGACCATAGGAATTGTTGACCACCTTGATCGGCGGGCATTGCGAAGCCACCACAGTATCGCCGCACGGCGCATTGTGGTGCTCGAGTACCCAGTTCAACGACGCGTCCGCACTGAGGATCGCCACGGCCGCGCCGGTGGACAACGCGACGATCTTGGCGTCGGGGGCAGCGCCGGACACGACCGTGCCGTCACTGAGAGTGACAATGCGGCCCGCGGCGATGCTGGACACATGGCTGCCGTGACCGCCCAGCGACAAGGTGTCGGTGTCCACGCCGCTGGGCATATCCACGATGCAACTGGTGTCCGTCTTGGACTCGTCCAGGCACACGCTCTTCAAGCTGCGCACGACCTTGCCGCCGGCGAAGGCGGGGTGGGTGGGGTCGATCCCGGAATCGATCACCGCGATGCTGACGCCGCTGCCTTCCAGCGCCGCGCCGTTCGCACCGATCAGGGTCTGCCTCGCCTCCAGGCCACGGGTGGCCAGCTGAGAGGTGGCCGCGTGGACCGCGATGGGCTGGTCACCCTCAAGGTAGGTCACACCCGGTTGGGCGCGGGCCGCTTCGACCTGCTGCTTGGTTCCCGACGCGACCACCACACCGATCTTGCGGAAGGAAGTGATCCGCCGCATCCCGGTGGCCGCGACCGCTCGGTCGGCGGCGGCGAGGGTCGCGCCGTGCACCATCACGGGCAACCGACCGGAGGCGGCCGACAACAACTGACCAGCCAGCGATGGTGACAGCGGCACCAGCCCGGGTTCGGCGGCCGCCGGCCTGGCAGCCAGCGAACCTGCGGCGATCAGTCCGCTGACCAGCAGGCCGGTCAACAAACCCCGTCGAGACATTGAGCCCTCCCAGTTCGGCACGTCGAGACGCACGGCTACGTTGCGACGCTACGTAGCGACGCGCTGTAGTGAGTGAACACGTAGCGCGCACGAACGTCAACGCTACGCAGTCATTTGGAGCCCGTGGCCTGACCGGCCGCTACCAATTGAGACGCCTGTGCGACGGATCGGTTCCACCCGCATCAGGACACGCCGCGTAGTGGCCGCGCTGAGATCGAGCAGGCCGCCAGGTGACGGCTAGGTGGCAATGGCGACTGGCGCGACGTCGAGCGGCGTCATCGGGCCTCGGTGCTCACATCACAGAGCGAATTGACCGCCCGCAGCATGTCACCAATCTGCTCAGCGGCGCCGGGTGAGGCGAACAACGAACCCTGACCGGTGTCACACCCCGCCGTGCGGAACCTCCCGAACTGGGCGGGCGTCTCGATGCCTTCCGCGGTGACCGTCAGACCTAGGGCGTGCGCCAGATCCACGAGTGCCGCCACAATCCGCTGATCCACCAGTCCGGAGGGCGACTGCATCCCCACCGCGAACGAACCGGCCAGCTTGAGCTCGTGCAGTGGGAGCCGACGCAGATCAGGGAGGTTCCAGTAGCCGGTGCCGAAATCGTCGAGGGCGATTCGCACACCCATGCCGTGCAGCTTCGTCAGCACCATGAGCGGGCCTGCCTCGTCGCCCATCAGCGTCTGCTCGGTGAGCTCAAGTTGCAGACTCGACGGTTCGAGCCCGTTGTCGAGCAGTGCCTTCGTGACGTCGGCCACCAGGGCCGCCTCGTGGAGCTGCCGGGGCGCGATGTTGACGCTGACGAACGGCGCACCGTCACCAAACGCGTCCTGCCAGGTACGGGCCTGCTCGCAGGCCTGGCGCAGCACCCAACGGCCGAGTTGCACGATCGACCCGCTCTCCTCGGCGAGATCGATGAAGCGTTCGGGTCCGAGCACGCCGAATGTCGGATGCCGCCACCGGACCAGTGCCTCAACACCGATCAGTGCACGGTCCTGTAAGCGGTGCAGCGGCTGGTACTCGAGGAAGAACTCGCCGCGCTCCACCGCGGCCAGCATCGTTGCAGACAACGTGAACCGAGCCACTTCGTTATCGTTGCGATTCTGGTCGAACATCGCGTAGCGAGCCTTGCCGTTTGCTTTCGCCCGGTACA
>JBOHFK010000284.1:0-2738 GCA_050699635.1 Pseudonocardiaceae bacterium
GCGCTGCTGGCCTACAAGGAGCGCGGCCGCCGTGACCTCGCCGCACCCCTGGGTGCCGCGCTCGCCGTCGCGCTGCTCCAGATGCGACACCCCCACGGTGAGCTATCACAGGGGGAGCTATCACAGAGTGGGATATGGCTGGTGCCGGTTCCCTCGCGGAGCGCGGCGGCAGCCCGGCGTGGCGGCCAGCATGTCGAGTTGGTGGTAGCGCGGGCGGCGGAGGCGCTGGCCGGGGCGGGGGTGGCCGCGGCGGTGGCGCCCGCCTTGCGGATGGGCCGCGGGGTGCGCGACTCGGTCGGTTTGGCGGCAGCGGCGCGGCAAGCCAACCTGGTGGGGCGGGTGCACCCGCGGCGGGCCGGCCTGCCGCCCACCGGCACCCCTGTGGTGCTCGTGGACGACGTCGTGACGACCGGAGCGACCGCTGCTGCATGCGCCGCGGCACTGCTCCGGACGGGTGTCTTGGTGCCTGCAATCGTGGTACTGGCCGCAGCCGGTGGTCACACCCCGTCGCAGGGCCGGTGCAGTGATACCAACCACAGCGTTGACCCTGGGACACGGGAGGCGAAGGTCTGGCGATAGCCCTGCGGGCGGACTACCGTCCGGGCATCAGCATTGCTGAGGCGTTCGGAAGGAGGCGAAAAAGCCATGGTCCTGACGCCGGCGGTCGGGTGATCGTCGGGGGCGTCCCGAGCTGCTGTCGCCCCCAGCATTGACTTAGTAACGATCACTGCCCCTGCCCTCGGCGTCGAGAAGTCCCTATTGGACAACGCGAGGAGGTCGCCCTGTGAATATTGTCGTGAAGGGTCGTAACGTCGAGGTGCCCGATCATTACCGGGTGCACGTTACCGAGAAGCTCGCCCACGTCGAACGGTATGACCAGAAGGCCGTCCACTATGACGTCGAGCTGTTCCATGAACGCAATCCCCGGCAGTCCAAGAGCTGCCAGCGGGTGGAGATCACCGGTCGCTGTCGCGGGCAGGTAGTCCGCGCGGAGGCGTGTGGTTCGGACTTCTACGCCGCGCTGGACGCGGCAGTGAGCAAACTGGATAACCGGCTTCGCCGGGTCGCGGACCGCCACAAGGTGCACTACGGACGCCGCCACCCCACCTCTGTCGCCCAGGCCACCGCGCCGCTGGCGGCCACCCTGGCCCCCGAGATGAACAGCCCCCCTGTCGGTACCGGCGGGCAGACCAACGGCCATCGCCAAGTTGATCTGCTCGAGGCGCCCGACCACGAACTCGATCACGAACTCGACTACGAGCTGCCCACCCAGCGCCAACCATCGGATGACCCGTCACCTGATGAGCACGGACCGGGTCGCATTGTCAGGCATAAGAGCCACGCTGCCAAACCTATGACTGTCGACGATGCGCTCTACGAGATGGAGCTCGTGGGCCACGACTTCTTCCTGTTCTCCGACGCAGCCTCCGGTCTGCCCAGCGTGGTCTACCGGCGGCACGGTTTCGACTATGGCGTGATCCAGCTGGTCTGAAGCTTCAGCTGATCTGGCGTTTCAGTTGGTCTGGCGCCGCACCAGCAACATGATCGCCGTTTGGGTGTGCAGGGCGACATCTCCTGTCGTTGATGGCACCTAAACGGCGATCATGGTGTTGACGGGATGGCTGACCTGCGCTGATGACAGCACTACCGGTGCTGGGCATACGATGGCGCGCAGACCGACGGCGCAGACGTGCCGCGCGGCACGTCTGCAAGCTCGCCGCCGCCACCCAGCGCCCGATCCGAGTGCCCCGATACGAGTGAGGTCTGTCACGGTGGTCCTGTCCCGACTGCTCCGCGCCGGTGAGCACAAGACCGTGCGCCGGCTCCGCGCCATCGCCGACCACATCAACGGCCTGGAGGGCGGCGTCTCCGGCCTGTCCGATGCCGACCTGCGCGCGAAGACTGCTGAGTTCCGCAACCGGCACGGCAACGGCGAATCGCTGGATGACCTGCTGCCTGAGGCGTTTGCGGTGGTCCGTCAAGCGGCCAAGCGCACCCTGGGCCAGCGGCACTTCGACGTTCAGCTGATGGGCGGCGCCGCACTGCACCTGGGCAACATCGCCGAGATGCGCACCGGTGAGGGCAAGACGCTGACCTGTGTGCTGCCCGCCTACCTCAACGCGATCGCCGGTGCGGGCGTGCACGTCGTCACAGTCAACGACTACCTGGCCAAGTACCACGCGGAGTGGATGGGCCGGGTGCACCGGTTCCTCGGCCTGGACGTCGGGGTGATCCTGTCCCAGATGACCCCGGACGAGCGGCGCGTCGCCTACCACGCCGACGTCACCTACGGCACGAACAACGAGTTCGGCTTCGACTACCTGCGCGACAACATGGCATGGAGCCTGGAGGACTGCGTCCAGCGCGGGCACAGCTACGCCATCGTTGACGAGGTCGACTCCATCCTCATCGACGAGGCACGCACCCCGTTGATCATTTCCGGTCCGGCCGACCAGTCCTCCCGGTGGTACGGCGAGTTCGCCCGGCTCGCCCCGATGCTCAAGCGTGACGTGCATTACGAGGTGGATGAACGCAAGCGCGCCGTGGGAGTCTCGGAGGACGGGGTCGCCCTCGTCGAGGACCAGCTGGGTATCGAGAACCTCTATGAGGCGGCCAACACTCCGTTGGTTGGCTACCTCAACAATGCGCTCAAGGCCAAGGAGCTGTACACCAAGGACAAGGACTACATCGTCCGGTCCGGCGAGGTGCTCATCGTCGATGAGTTCACCGGCCGGGTG
>JBOHFK010000285.1:0-2605 GCA_050699635.1 Pseudonocardiaceae bacterium
GGGATGGGCCGCCCACGCAAGGGGGTGCTCCGCTACCGGGCGGTGTAGGAGACCTGGACGGTGAAGTTCATCGGCCCCTGCTTTGTGCTGATCTTGCAGGGCACCTCCTGGCCGAAGGAGATGATGCGCGTCTGCTTGTCCGGTTTCAGGTCAACTCCCGCTACGGTGCTGCTGGGTGGATCGGCCGCGTTCGCCGGCGTGGCGAATGGATCCGGGAACGTGGCCTCGCAACTGGGGCGGCCTTCGTCGAGCTCGGTCAGGAAACCGGCCACCGAGAAGTTCTCGGGCTTGGCGTCGCTGGTGGACACGCTACCCAGGTAGACCTCGCGAGGCGTGCCCGAGGAATGGTCGAGCTTCAGGTGCTCGCCGCTGTTCACTGCGATATGGCCGCTGGTCTCCCGGCACAGCGACCTGATCGCCCCGGCGCAGGCGGGCAGCCCGTAGTCGGATTTGCCGTCAGCGGCGAGGGTGAACGAGCCGTCGGGTTTGCGCACGCCCAGGTTGAAGTTGAAGTCGCCCGGGTCACCCCGGTCGGAGTCCCCATCGGGATCGGTGGGGCTACTGAACGCCTGGTAGGGCGTAGTGCCCGGTACCCGCACAGTGATCGGGTCGGCCTCGGCGCCGTCGCTGCGCTTGTCGGTGTCGGTGTCGGCGTCGGTGGGTGAGGTGTTGATGACCCCCGGATCGGGCAGATTGGGCAGGGTAAAGCCGCGGACCTCCTCGAAGTCGGTGAGGCCGTCTGCGTCAGTGTCCCTGCTCCGGGGATCGGAGCCCAGGGCGAACTCCTCCTTGTCGGGAAGCCCGTCGCGCCGTCGCCGTCGTCGTCGGCGAAGAGGTTCCGGTCGCCGGGGTTGCGCGCATTGCCGCCGATCCGGAACTCGAGCTGCCCTGGCGACGTGCTCAGGCCGGTCCAGTTGCCGGGCCAGCTGGGCGGCTTGGAAGCAGAGTTGGTGGGCGACCCACTGGGTACCCGTCCGGTTCGCCGCGTCGGACAGGCCCAGTATTATTCCACCGGCGCACCCCGGACGTCCGTCCGGGTCCTGGCTCGGTCTGGCGCCGCCGGCGGGGCTGTCCGCTGTTCGCGCAGCACGGCCAGATACGCCTCCCGCAGCTCCGGCCCGGGCTCGACGCCGAGCTCGGCGGCCAGCGAGCGGCGGTATGCGGCATAGCAACGCAGGGCAGCTGGGGCGTCCCCGTCCGCCGCCAGCGACTTCAGCAGCAGCAGCTGCCCCGACTCGTCGAGGGGCTCCAACCGGGTGGCCTGCTACGCCGCCTGGCGCGCATCCCACGGCCGGTCGGTCGCCAGCGCCGCCGCGGCCTCGACGCGCAGCGCGGTGACCATCTCGCCACGCAACCTGGCCCGCCAGGACTCCACCCAGGTGCCGCTGACGCCGGGGAGAAACACCGCTGCGGCGCCGCGGGCAACGTGTGCGGCCAGGGTCAATGCGGTGGTCGGGTCCACGGCCAACGCCACCCGCGCGCTGTCGGCCAGCGCGAGCAGCTCGAGCACGTCCACGTCGACTCGCCTGGACAGCTCCAACCGGTAACCGTCATCGAGGGTGACCAGCTGAGAGCCGGCCAGCGGCTGGCAGGCCCACACCGCTCGCCGGACCCGGCTCACAGCCGTTCGCAACGCCGACGCCCAGGCCACCGGCAGGTTTTCGCCCCAGATCGCCCTGGTCGACGACGGCGACGCCGTCGAGCAGCGTCACCGTGGCGCTCGTACCGCCAGCGGTCGTCGGAAGGCTGATAATGCAGCGACGCTGGGCTACGAAGGTGGACAACACAGTTCCATCGGCCGACCAAGGGATGGCCACCAACCCCACAAGGGACAGCGACCTTCACCGTCGCCCGTAGGCTGGCCGGATGGATGTCAAGGACCTGACCTCGCGGTTGCCATTACCGGGTACCCAGCGGGAGCGCGGCCCGGTGGTGGCCGTGGTGAAACTGCACGGCGTGATTGCACCGGGGTCGTCGCCGCTGGGTCGCGGGGTGATCAACCTGGCGGCCCTGGAGTCGGTGCTGACTCGCGCGTTCGATTACCACCGGCTGCGGGCGGTGGCGTTGTCGATCAACTCGCCGGGCGGTCTGCCCACCCAGTCAGCGCTGGTGGCGGATCGGATCCGCAGCCTCGCCGACCACAAGCGGGTGCCCGTCCTGGCGTTTTGTGAGGACATCGCCGCATCGGGGGGTTACTGGCTGGCCTGCGCCGCCGATGAGATCATCGCCCACCCCACCTCGCTGGTGGGGTCCATCGGGGTGGTCAGCCGGGGTTTCGGGTGGCACGGCTTGCTGGAGCGTCTCGGCGTGGAACGGCGGCTCTACACCGCGGGGGCGAATAAGGCCCGGCTCGACCCGTTCCTGCCCGAGCAGCCGGAGGACGTCGAATGGCTGCACAGTATGCAGACCGAACTGCACGGCATGTTCCGCGACTGGGTGTGCTCGCGCCGCGGCGGTGTGCTGGCCACTGATCAGCAAGACCTGTTCACCGGTGAGGTGTGGACCGGCCACCGGGCCCTGGAGCTGGGCCTGGTTGACCGGCTGGGCACGCTGCGCGGGGAGATCGCCAAGCGCTACCCCGATGCGGAGATCGTCACCGTGGAGG
>JBOHFK010000286.1:0-2542 GCA_050699635.1 Pseudonocardiaceae bacterium
GGCGCGGACGCCGCGCTGCTGGTGGTGGTCCCCGCCGTCGCGGTGTTTGCGCTCGCCCTGGTCGCAGTGCTGCGCCGGATCACCAAGGAACCGGTTGCCGCTGACGCCCCGATCGCCCGAGCGGGCCGGGCATGACCGCACGGATCACGGCGTTCCTGACGTTCTGGTACGACTTCGTCGTCGGCGACGACTGGCGGGTCGCCCTCGGGGTGGTCGCGGCGCTGGCGCTCACCTACGGCATCAGCACCACCACGATCCCCACCTGGTGGATCCTGCCCGCAACGGTGGTCATCCTGCTGCCGCTGAGCCTGTGGCGAGTGGCCCGCCGCCGCCCACCGGGAACCGGCGCCCGGCCCTAGCATCCGCAGACGGCGCCCTCCGCGGCGGAGCCCACCAGGCGGGCGTATTTGGCCAGCACGCCGCGTAGCGGGCGCTGCGGGGCCTTCCACTCCGCCTGGCGGCGTGCGAGCTCGTCGGCGTCGACCTGCAGGTTCAGTTCCCGGCGGGCCATGTCCAGCACGATCGGGTCGCCGTCGCGGACCAGTGCGATCGGCCCGCCGTGCGCCGCTTCGGGGGCCACGTGCGCGATGCTCAGGCCGGTGGTCCCCCCGGAGAAACGTCCGTCGGTGAGCAACAGGACGTCCTTGCCCAGCTCGGCGCCCTTGATCGCGCCGGTGACCGCGAGCATCTCGCGCATCCCCGGCCCGCCCCGCGGGCCCTCGTAGCGGATCACCACCACGTCGCCTGGCTGCAAATCGGGGATGGCGTCCATCGCGGCCTGCTCCCCATCAAAGACCCGCGCGGTGCCCTCGAAGTGCGTTGAGTCCAGGCCGGCGGTTTTCACCACTGCACCGTCTGGGGCCAGCGAGCCGCGCAGGATGGTGATACCGCCGGTGGCGTGGATCGGATCGGCGAGGCTGTGCAGGACCTTCCCGTCCGGGTCGGGCGGGGCCAGCTCGGCGAGGTTCTCGGCGACGGTGCGCCCGGTGACGGTGCGGCAGTCGCCGTGCAACAACCCCGCATCCAGCAGCGCCTTCATCACCACCGGCACGCCGCCGACGTGGTCCACCGAGGCCATCAGGTGCGGGCCGAAGGGCTTGACATCGGCGAGATGCGGCACCTTGTCGCCCACCCGGTTGAAGTCGTCGAGCTCCAGCGGTACCTCGGCCTCACGGGCGATGGCAAGCAGGTGCAGCACCGCGTTGGTGGAGCCACCCAAGGCCATCACCACCGCGATCGCGTTCTCGAACGCCTCCCGGGTGAGGATCTGGCGGGCGGTGATTCCCCGTTCCAGCAGGCCCACGACCGCGCTGCCGCTGGCCCGGGCGAACCCGTCGCGACGCCGGTCCACCGCAGGCGGGCTGGCCGAGCCGGGTAGCGACATGCCCAGCGCCTCAGCCGCACAGGCCATCGTGTTGGCGGTGTACATGCCGGCGCAGGCACCCTCACCCGGGCAGAATGCGCGCTCGATCGCATCGACGTCCGCGCGGCTGATCAGGCCGCGGACGCAGGCCCCGACCGCTTCGAAGGCGTCGACGATGTTGACTTCGCGGTCGCCCACCCGGCCGGGCAGGGCCGTGCCCGCGTAGAGGAACACCGCCGCCACGTCGAGCCGGGCGGCGGCCATCAGCATCCCAGGCTGGCTCTTGTCGCAACCGGCCAGCAGCACGGTCCCGTCCATTCGCTCGGCCTCCATCACGCACTCCACCGAGTCGGCGATGATCTCGCGGGAGACCAGCGAGTAGTGCATTCCGGCGTGACCCATGCAGATGCCGTCGGAGACGGAGATCGTGCCGAACTCCATCGGGTACCCACCAGCGGCGTGCACACCCTCCTTGCTGGCTTTGGCCAGCCGGTCCAGGGACAGGTTGCACGGGGTGATCTCGTTCCAGGACGAGGCGACACCGATCTGCGGCTTGGCGAAGTCGGCGTCGCGCATGCCCACGGCGCGCAGCATGCCGCGGGCCGCGGCGCGTTCCAGCCCGTCGGTGACGTCGCGGCTGCGTGGTTTGAGGTCTGGTTGGCTCATACCGGTCTCCCGTCCACTGCTTCGCCCTCGGGCTTACCTGATAGATCATGTTAACGAGTTCCCGACCTCTACCGGGTGCCGGAGCGCCCACTTGTGTAGGCTCACGGTCTCCGGTCACACTGAATCCACGGTGATGGGACTCACCGAAACCGCGGACCACCCGGCCCGCTGATGGTCTCTACCGCAGCACCCAGCGCACTGCGTTGGCCGACGGTAGAGGAGGTTCGGGTGGTCGAGGGGCATAACGGGAGCCGGCCCGCCCAGTGGTGCTGCCGGCGATGACACTTCCTATCCCCGTGGTGCAGACGTTGCAGGTCCTGACGGTGTTGGTGGGGGCGCCGGGGATCAACGGCGTGATCGCCCGGGTGGAGGCCCGGCTGCAGGGACGGCGCGGGCCGCGGGTGCTGCAGCCCTACTTCGACATCGCCAAGCTGTTCCGCAAGGAGGCGCTGGCACCGATCGGGTCGAGCTGGGTGTTCCTGGCCGCGCCGCTGGTCGCGATGACCTGCTACC
>JBOHFK010000287.1:0-2451 GCA_050699635.1 Pseudonocardiaceae bacterium
GCAGTAGTCAACGCCGGCCCGCTGTCGCCATGTCCGCCCCGCTGTCGCCATGTCCGGCCCCGCTGTCGCCATGTCTGGCACTGTCTGTCCAGGTGGTATCTGTCCAGTTCCGGACGAGTTCGCGGTACAGCGGCGTGGTCGCGAGCAGCTCCCGGTGGGTGCCCGAGACCAGGTCGGCGCCGTTCATCAGCACGATCCGCTGCGCCCGCAGCGCGGAGCTGATCCGGTGCGCGACGATGATGAGGGTGCCACCGCGGCCCGCCAGAACCCGCTCCACCCGCTCCTCGGCGACCGGATCAAGATGGCAGGTGGCCTCATCCAGGATCAGCACCGGCGCCGGCGTCAGGTGTGCCCTAGCCACGGCGATGAGCTGGCGTTCCCCGGCTGAGAGCATTCCGGCGTCGACCGCGGCCTCGTATCCGCCCAGCCGCGCCACCACGGAACGCAGACCCAGCTCGTCGACGGCACCGTCGAGTTCGGCACGGGTGGCCGTGGGGTGCAGGTACCGGAGGTTCTCTCCGAGTGTCCCGGCGAAGACGTAGGCCTCCTGCGGGATCAGCACCCGGCGGCTGGCCAAAATCTGCGGGTTCACCTCCCTGACCGGCACCCCGCCCAGGCGCACCTCGCCCTGGTCGGGGGTATGGGTGGCGGCGAGCAACCCGGCCAACGTGGACTTTCCCGCACCACTGGGACCGATCATGGCCAGGTGCTGCCCCTCGGGGATCACGAGGTCCAGCGCCTTCACCACCGGCTCGGCGTGCCGGCCATAGCAGAACGTGACGCCATCCAGGACAAACTCGTGGCCACCGGGGGCGCGCTGATCCGCCGGCCGGTCGGGCACCGGCCGCTCCCCCGCCTCGACCAGCCGATCCATCGTGACGATCAGCTTCAGTCCCCCCGCGCCCAGCCCTTCGACCAGTGAGCGAAGCGCCGGAAGCAGCCCCTGAGTGAGGTAGATGAGCCCGCCGGCCACAGCGCCCAGGGTCACGCCGGTGCCCAGCAGCCAGTGCGCCCCCACCAGCAGGGCCACCACCGGCAGCCAGCCACCGACCGCCACCGCGAGCGTGCGGATCGCCGCCATCCGGGCCAGCGTCTGTTCCGCCGCCGCATGCGCTTCGACCTCACGCTGCACTTGCGCGCACGCCCGGTCCTCGGCGCCACAGGCAACCACGTCACGCAGGCTGCGCGCGATCGTGCTGGCCGACTCGGCGACGCCTTCGTCGGTCAGCACGTGATCACGCTGGCGGGTCATCATGGACCGCAAAGAGACCAGGAAGAATCCCAGACCTGCCAGCAACGGCGGCAGTACCAGCAACCCGATGACCCCGGTCAAGGCAGCCATCCCGATCACCGCACCTATCGCGCTCACCACAAAGCTCCGGATGAGCAGGAGCAGGCCGGCGAAGTTGTCGCGCACCACCTCAACCTGATGGGTCAGCCGGGCGACCGCGCCCGAGTCAGGCCGCCCGCCGAGCACCATCGAGCGCTGCAGCGCGCCTCCCACCACGCTGTCCACCAGGTCATCGCGGAACGGCTCGACGATCTCAGCGAGGATCAGGTAGACATGCCGGGTGGCCAACGCCCCGGCGATCACCGCCACGGCCAGCACGCCAAGCCACGCCAACCCGACTCCAGCCCGGCCGGCCAGGAATCCGTTGTCCAGCGCCTTGGCCACGCCGTAGCCGGACAGCAGCAGCGGCGCCACCTCCAGTACCGACCATGCTGCCAACCGCACCAGCGCCCGCGGGTGCCGGCGTAGCGCGGCAAGTAGCACCCGGGGCGCGGTCTTCTCGATAGTGTTCATGCTGATATCCCAAGTGGGTTGGCGGCAGCTACGGTTTCGGCGCCGAACAAGGCGCGGTAGTCGGGGTCCCGCCACAGGTCGCTGTGCGGTCGTAGGCTGCGCAGTCTGCCGTGATCAATCCAGGCGACCAGATCTGTCCGGGCCGCGGTGGCCGCGCGGTGCGCGATGATCAATCGGGTCTGGCTGGGTCGCCCGCTGTGCTGTCCGCTGGCCAGCACGGCACCGACCTGCTGCTCGGTCACTGCATCCAGGCTGGAGGTCGCGTCGTCGAGAATGAGCACCCGGTAGGGGCGAGCGAAGGCCCTGGCCAGGCCGAGGCGCTGAACCTCGCCACCGGACAGCGGGGCCGCCGCGAGTTCGGTGGAGTAGCCCTGCGGCAGCCTCTCGACAAAGGTGTCCGCACGTGCCGTGGCTGCGGCCTCGCGGACGTTGGTCTTGGTGCGCATGCGCGAGCCGAAGTTGATGACTTCTTCGATCGTGTCACCCACCAGCTCCGGCCGTTCGAAGGCAAAGCCCACCGCACCGCGCAATTGGGCGCGGGACAGCTCAGGCAACGCCACACCGTCGAGCAGCACCTGACCCTGCTCCGGATCGGCGAGCCGCCCGGCCACTGCCGCGAGCAACGATTTTCCGGCCCCGGACCGGCC
>JBOHFK010000288.1:0-2418 GCA_050699635.1 Pseudonocardiaceae bacterium
TGGATCAGCCCACTCGGGCAGACTTACCACACCCGCGGCGAACCAATCATCTCCGACTTACCACAACCACTACCCCGCCCCGTCGACCCCGACCCGCCGGGTATCCCGATGACATGGGACGGACCGACCTTCTGCCCACCCGAACCACCCCCACCCCCAACGCGACCACCACCCACCGAACTGCCTGATCATCCGCCATTCTGACCACCAGGGCCCACACTGCTCGGCGGGCAGCCGACCACGCCCGCCGAGCAGTCCCACCGCCAAGTCAGTTGGTTGGTCGACGCGGTGGGGTGTCGCCCAGCACTGCGCCGAGTTGCCAGGTGGAGCGGGCCTCGATGGCGTCGCGATGACCGCGCACCCTGTGCCAGCGACATCAGTCAGGCACGCCCCGCCGAATAGCAATCCTGATCATCCGATGGGTACCCGGAAACTAAGTGCTCGATCGGATCGCTCGTCGCTCGCATCCCGCACAATGAGGAAATTCTGTCACTCAAGATGATGAGACTGCGGCTAAGTCCAACGATTGGGTGACTGGCCAGCGGAGCTGGAACAACTTAGCCTAGCTGGGCGAGGGGGGAATCTGCCAATATTGCGTTGCCTCGCTTGTGAACTCAAGGAGGAATCGATGTGTGCTGCTCTGAACTCATCTGATCTTGACCAGAACGTGGAACTGCTGCCCGCCCGGACGCTCCTGTCGACATTTAGTCGGGACGTCGCCGGTAGCGCTGGTGGCGCTACCGGCGGCGTCTCCAACGGCACCGTGTTCGGAAGCATTGGAGACACGTCCGCTGCGGTCGTCAACGGTAGTCCGATGGGAAACGTCGGCAACTTCGTCAGTGCATTTTTCCCTGGGGGCAAATGATTCGACAACAGAATTGCAACAGAGCGAATCATTGCATCGCCTTGAAGTGCCGCCACGAACAATTGCGGGCAGGTTAGAGTTCGCCTAGGTAGGCGTGTTGTACTCGGGGGTCCGCACGCAAGTCTAGCGAGGCACCAGAAAGGGCGATCCGGCCGGTTTCCAGGACGTAGGCGCGGGTGGACACTGACAACGCCGCGTCTACGTCCTGCTCGACGAGCAGGACGGCGGTGCCGGTGGCGGCGATGTCGGGCAGCCTGGCCAGGATCTCGTCGACCACCAGTGGCGCCAAGCCCAGCGACAGCTCGTCGATCAGGATCAGTTTGGGTCGGCTCATCAGGCCCCGGGCGATCGCGCACATCTGCTGCTCACCACCGGACAGGGTGCCGGCGACCTGGTCGAGTCGCCCAGCCAGCTGCGGGAACAGCGCGAGTACCCGGTCGATGTAGGTGGCGCGGCAAGCCCATCCGCCGAGCCGGAGGTTGTCCCGGACGGACAGGCCGGCGAACAACCGCCGCCCCTCGGGAACGTGCGCCAGGCCGCGCCGGACCACCGACTCCACCCGCTGCCCGGCGATGTCCTGGCCGGCAAAGGAAATCCGGCCACCGGAAGGGTTGACCAGCCCGGACAGGGTGCGCAGCAGGGTGGTCTTGCCCGCGCCGTTGGAGCCGACCAGCGCGACGATCTCGTTGCCGGCGATCGTCAGGTCAACGCCCTCCAGCACCTGCACCCGCCCGTAGCCGGCGGTCAGCCCGGCCACCTCCAGCAGCATCACGACTCGCCCCCGTAGCGGGTACCGAGGTAGGCCTTGATCACCTGTGGATCGGACAGCACTGCCTGCGGCGCTCCGCGGGTCAAGATCTCACCGTGGTGCAGCACACAGATCTCGTCGCTGATCGCGACGATCGCCTTGATCACGTGCTCCACCACCAGCATCGTGACGCCGTCGGCTCGTAACGTCTTGATCAGCGCGACCATGGTCTCGACCTCCGCGGCGCGCAGCCCGGCCATCACCTCGTCGAGCAGCAGCAGCCGCGGGCGGGCCGCCAGCGCTCGGGCCAGCTCGAGGCGCCGCGCGTCGCCGGCGGACAGCTCAGCCGGGCTGCGCTGCGCCAGCGGGGTCAACGCCAGCGAGTCGAGCACGCTATCGGCCCGCTCGAACGCGCCCCGCTTGGTCGCGGTCCGGGCGTGGCCGTACATCGCGGAGATCGCCACGTTCTCCCGCACCGTCAGACCGCGGAACGGCTTGACGATCTGAAAGGTCCGGGCCACCCCGGCGTGCGCGATCCGCCAGGGCGCAGCGCCGGTCAGATCGGTGCCATCGATCAGTATGCTGCCGGCGGAAGGACGCAAGTGACCGGTGATCACGTTGATCAGGGTGGACTTGCCGGCGCCGTTGGGGCCGATCACTCCCAGGATCGTGCCGGGTTGCACGGACAGCGACACGCTCGATAGGGCGGACAGGGCGCCGAACCGTCGAGTCAGGGCCCGGGTTTCGAGCATCGGGTTATTCAAGGGCGGCGGCGCGGTCACAGCCGGTAGGCCCGGATCGTCTC
>JBOHFK010000289.1:0-2393 GCA_050699635.1 Pseudonocardiaceae bacterium
ACCAGGAGCACCAGCGCGTTGAATGCGGCAGCGAGGATCTCTGCCCGGCCCAGCCCGTAGGTCCGGTATCGGCTCGGCGGGCGCTGCGCGAGCATAGTGGCGATCAGTGCGACCGCCAAGCCCAGTACGTCCGTGGCCAGATGCCCGGCATCGGCGAGCAAGGCCAACGAGCCGGTCAGGCCGGCGCCGACCACTTCGGCCAGCAGTACCACGGAGATGATCGCCAACGCACGGCGTAGCCGCCGACGGTCTGACGGGACGGATCCATGCCCGTGCCCGTGATCACCCATGCGCGTCACCATACATGCATGTTCGCGCATGTGTTAAGGCCCCGCCAGGGTGCGGCTTACGCACGTTCAGCCGTCACCGCACCACGCCGTTGACGTCGGCTACCGGTCACCACGATGCAGTTGGCCGATCCCCACTATGGCACCTCACCAGCGCGGTCCCCGCTGTACCTCGGTCACCGCGGGTTTGACATCCACCAGGTAGACCAGCACGGCCACCAGGCCAACGAGATAGAACAGCATCGAGCCGGAGACGAGCAGGTTGAGCAGCAGCAGGGCGCTAGCGCCGCCGGTGATCCCCAGCCAGGCGGGCTTGGTCAATTTGTCCGCGGCGGTGTAGGCATCGGCCCGCTGGAGCGTGGCATGAACGAAGGCGAAGATCCCCACCGGGACCGCAGCCCAGTACAGGATCTGATACACCAACAAATCGAGCGTCTCCAGCACATCCCAAGGATACGCAGACGCCTCAGCTCCTCCCGACATGGAGACATATCGGGCCAGGAACCCGCCCGGCAACCCCGATATGTCTCCATGTCGGGCAGGGGTCCATGTCGGGCAGGGGTCCATGTCGGGCAGGGGTCCATGTCGGGCAGAGGGCGCAGGGAGTCAGAGGATGAGTTGGGAGATTGCATGGATGGCCAGACCGGCCAGGGCGCCGATGACGGTGCCGTTGATGCGGATGAACTGGAGATCCCGGCCTACTTGGAGTTCCACTTTCCGGGCGGTCTCCTGAGCGTCCCAGCGCTGCACCGTGTCGGTGATCAAGGTGGTGATCTCCCCACGATAGTTGGCGACCACGTAGCTGGCCACACCTTGCAGCCAGTTGTCCACCTTGGACCGCAGCTCAGCGTCGTCGGACAGGCGCCCGCCCAACGCAACCAGACCGTCGCGCACCCGGCAGCGCAGCTCCGAGGACGGGTCCTCCGCTGCGCCCAGCAGCATCTTCTTCGCGGTACCCCACGCCGACCCGAGCAGGATCTGCACCTCCGGGTGCTCCAGCACCTGCAGCTTGACCGCCTCGGCTCGCTCGATCATCGCCGGGTCGGTCCGCAGATCCTCGGCGAACTCCAGCAGGAAGGTGTCCATCGCCTTGCGCATGGGGTGCTCGACGTCGATGTGCACCGCCCAGGCAAACGACAACACCTCCCCGTAGAGCCGGTCGGCGACCAGCTCGTCGACGAATCTCGGCGACCATCCCGGTAAGCGCTGGGCCACCACCCGCAATACCGCACCGTGGTTGTCGCGCACCCACTCATAGATTCGCTCGGCGAGCAGGTCGACGAGCTTGTGATGCGCCCCGTCGGTGAGCAACTGACCGAGCAACCGGCCCAACGGTGGCCCCCACGGCCACTCCAGAATGCGTCTGACCAGGGCGTTCTCCAACACCTGCTGGACGTCCTCGTCGTGCAGCACGGTCATCGCCGCACGCACCGCGGTGGCGAGTTCCGCAGTGGCCCGCTCGGCATTGCGGGGTTGCACCAGCCAGTTGCCGAGCCGGGCGCCGACCCCCACCCGGCGGAGTTTGTCGGACACCACCACCTCGGCCAGAAAATTGGCGCCCACGAAGTCCCCGAGGTTCTCCCCGAGCGCGTCCTTCTTGCGCGGGATGATCGCGGTATGCGGGATGGGCAGCCCCAGGGGATGGCGGAACAGCGCAGTCACCGCGAACCAGTCGGCCAGTGCACCGACCATGCTGGCCTCGGCCATCGCTTGCACATACCCCACCCAGGGCGCGACATCCGCATAGAGCCGCGTTACCACGTACACCACCGCGGCACCCAGCAGGAACGCCAGAGCGACCGCCTTCATCCGGCGCAGCCCACGCTGCTTGTCCTGCTCGCTCCTGGTCAGCTCCACGCTGCCGATTGTGCCCTGACGGTTCGGGCTGCAGCAGGATGACGACCGTGCGAACCCACGGACTGGTCCCCCGATTGCAGCCGTTCACCTCGACGATCTTCGCGGAGATGACCGCGCTGGCGGCACGCACCGGTGCGGTGAATCTCGGGCAGGGCTTCCCGGACACCGACGGCCCACCCGGCATGCTCGAAGCCGCCCGCCGGGCAATCGCCAGCGGGTACAACCAGTACCCTCCCGGCTCCGGCATCC
>JBOHFK010000290.1:0-2374 GCA_050699635.1 Pseudonocardiaceae bacterium
GCAGTGTCACCTGGAACTCCTGGGTGAACGGCATTGTATTGGAGAACTGGCCGGGCTCAGTAGCGACGAGCCCGAACGCGTTGCTGGATGGGAAAGTCGCGGTGTCCGGCGCGATTCCATCCGCCCCCACCGGCCCGCGGAGTTCCAGGTCTGCGGTCCCCGCATCACTCGGGCAGGGACCCGAGGTCGTGGTATGCATACGCGCGATGTCGTCGCCTGAGGGCGGATCAATGGTGAGGAAACCTAGGGTACCTGGTGGTGGGTTGGCACTAGCCACCCCCTTCGCCAGCAACACCGAACCAGCCGTGACGGCGGCCACCACGCCCGCCGTCACCAGCCGCATCAATAGTCTCTTCTTTCGCATGACGTTCCTCACTCTCACTGAGAATTGCGTGACTCAACACACGGTCGGATGCGGTGGAACCGCAAATCGGGTCCACCGCACAACGCTCGCTTCGGAAATCCCCGGCGTGCCGCGGACGTCACAACGTGCGGCGCCTCCGGACCTGTCTCGCTATCAGCGCGGCAACCAGAGCCACGACCACAACGGCGAGCAGCGCCACAACCAGCCACGGAACACCGTGAGCAGTCCCGTCGCCGCGTTGGGAGGCAAGCTGGTCGTGTGCCGACGCGGCAGCTGTGGGAGGTGATGCGGCAGGTGGCTCTACTACGGGATCGTCACCCATCATCGGCAGCGCCGGGGGTGGCGGCATGGGCGGTCTCGCCGTCCCGATCGCCTGGTAGGCCGTTGGGCTGGTGAATTCCATGGACCCGGTGAATTCCCTGTGGCTTTCCCGGGTGGAACCGTCGATGCAGTAAACCGTGATGTCGTAACGACCGGCCAATGTGGTGTGGTTGTCCGCGGCGTAGTCCCGCATGATTCTTTCGAAATAGACATCAAACCCGGCGCTGGTGGATATGCCGGCTGCGGTATCGGATGTGATGATCTGTCCGTCGGGGGGGAAACCCTGACCCCGCATCGTGGCGTAGTACTTGGTGGCCTTGGTCGGGCACCCGGATGAGGTGCGCATCCGGATCGGGCTCAGCTCATCACCGGTACCCGGGATGATGATCACTCCACCGATCGGGTCGGCGACCGCGGGCGCCGAGACCACCGGCGTCAGAGCCCCTAACGCGATCGTGACCAACACGGCAATACGGGAAAGACGGTTCAAGGAATTCCCTCGTCACCCGTGAGCGGGACCGGCGTGGCTGCCACCGGTGCCCTCTCACGCGTGGTTCTCGGAGGGCGAGTCAGCGGTGCTCACCGCCCAGCATGGACTGGCTGATTTGCCGCACCCGGTGAAGATCATCCGGGTGCGGCAAACGGCCCGTTAGTTGAAGGTGAACGTCACAGGAGGGCTGGATGTTGACGACTGGAAGGCCGTCGGGTTGGCGGGCACGAACGTCGCGGTGATCGAGTGCGGGCCGGTAGGTAGCGTCACCACTCCGCCGAAGGCGACGCCGAAGGTCACCTGTGTCGGGCCGGCGATTTGGCTGTTCCCGTCCTTGAACACGACGGTTCCGGCCGCGTTAGGCGGCACAACCTGCGCCAACAGGGTCACGATGCCCCTCGGGCCGGGAAGGTCGACCGGGACCGCCGTGAGCCTGGTCGCCGTGGGGACACCGGGCACTGGGGAAGGCGTCGGCGTGGGCGTCGGCGTCGGCGTCGGCGTCGGAGTGGGCGTCGGAGTGGGGGTCCCGTTAGGAATTACGGTGTAGTGCGTTGGGGTGTCAAAGCTGAGTCCCCCGGTGAAAGTACCCTGCATTGCGATACCGAACTCATCGAAGCATCGCGTGGTCAGATCGTACTCACCGGTCTGGATCGTCGTGTTGCGTTCAATGGCAGCTTCCCTCAGTGTCACCCTGAACTGCTGAGTAAACGCCGTTGTCGTGGAGAACTGGTTAGGGTCGAGGGGTTGTGAGCGCGTAGGGATTGCTGGATGGGAAGGTCGCGGTGGCCGGGGCTGTTCCATCTGCTCCGACCGGCCCGATGATGATCAGGTCCGCGAGCGACGACGTACTCGGGCAAGGGCCCGAGGTTCTGGCCGACATACGCGCGATGTCGTCACCTGACGACGGGGTGAAGGTGTCGGAACCCAGCGTGCCCGGGGGTGGATTGGCACTAGCTACCCCACTCGCCAACAACGCCGACCCGGCCGTGACCGCAACCACCACGGCCCCCGAAACCGCCCGCGTCAATAACATTTTCTTATTCACGATATGACTCACTCTCGACGAGAAATAGAGGGACCTGGCCACTAAAATGGCCGGGGAACCACAATCCGTGGTTCTCGGAGTGCGGCCAGAGGTGCTGTCCGCCTTGGTTGAAACTGATGGAGGCGCGGCCCCTGAATGTGGCTCACTCAGGGGC
>JBOHFK010000291.1:0-2322 GCA_050699635.1 Pseudonocardiaceae bacterium
GTGTTGCCACCGGTGGCAACACCAATCCGAGCTCGGTCAGCCGGGCCGACCAGCTCACGGCTTGGGGCGTTTGAGGTAGGCCACCAGCTGCTCCCCGGTCGGTCCAGGCATCACGGTGACCAGCTCCCAGCCGTCGGCTCCCCACTGGTCGAGAATCTGCTTGGTGGCATGTGTCAACAGCGGCACGGTCACGTACTCCCACACGGTCATGGCCGTGCAGCCTACGGCTGCTGGTGAGTGGCATTCGCTGCGGGAACACTGAGGTGCAGGAACACTGTTACGAACTCCCGACCCGCGCGGCGTCTAGGCTCGCGGCATGTGGCCTGTGCACGCCCGCCTGCACGTCGTCACCGGCAAGGGTGGCACCGGGAAGACGACGGTCGCTGCGGCCCTGGCCGTGGCGCTGGCCACCGGTGGCGGGCGGACGTTGCTGGTGGAAGTCGAGGGGCGGCAGGGTATCGCGCACCTGTTCGATGTCGCTCCGCTGCCCTACCAGGAGCGGCGCATCGCGGTGGCACCCGGTGGCGGGGAAGTCCGGGCGCTGGCGGTGGATGCCGAGGAGGCCCTACTGGAGTACTTCGCGATGTTCTACAACCTGGGCTTCGCCGGCCGGACACTGCGCCGGATGGGCGCGATCGAGTTCGCCACCACCCTCGCTCCCGGGCTGCGCGACGTGCTGCTGACGGGAAAGGTGAAGGAGGCGACGACCCGCGCGACCAACGGCGTCCACGCCTACGACGCAGTGGTGCTGGATGCCCCGCCGACCGGGCGGGTGGTGAAGTTCCTCGATGTCACCAGGGCGATGGCCGACCTGGCCAAGGTGGGACCGATCCATAACCAGAGCAAGGGGGTGGTGCGGCTGCTGCACTCGGCGGATACCGCGGTACACCTGGTCACGCTGCTGGAGGACCTGCCGGTGGCGGAGACCCTGGACACCGTCGCGGAGCTGGACCTGGCGGATCTGCGCCCGGGTGCCGTGCTGATCAACCGGGCGCGGCCACCCCGGCTGCCAACCACCGCCGGCGGGGCCGGCAATCGGGCAACCGCCGGCGGGGCCGGCAATCGGGCAACTACCAACGGTCACGGCGATGCCGACCGGGTCCGCGCCGGTCTGCTCGCGGCCGGCCTGGATCTGGACCCGGCCGTGCTCGACGGTCTGGTTGCCGAAACCATGGAGCACGCGATGCGGGTGGCCGCCGAGCAACAAGCGCGCGTCAGGCTCGCCGACGCCGGGCTGCCCCTGATCGAACTACCGGAATTGACCGACTCCGGGGCAGACGGAGTCGATCTCGGCGCGATCTACGAACTGGCCGAGGTGCTCCGGGAGCAGGGAGTGCGATGAGCACTCACCCGACCGCTGCCTTCAACATCGACGCGTTGCTGGACAACCGGGCCACCCGGGTGGTGGTGTGCTGCGGCGCCGGCGGGGTGGGTAAGACCACGACCGCGGCGGCCCTCGCGCTGCGGGCCGCCGAGCGGGGCCGGTTGGTGGTGGTACTCACAATCGATCCGGCACGCCGGCTGGCCCAGTCGCTGGGGCTACGCGAACTGACCAACAATCCCCGCCGGGTGCAGCCGACTGGAGAGATCGAGGTGGCCGGCGGGCAGCTGCACGCGATGATGCTGGACATGCGGCGCACTTTCGACGAAATGGTGCAGGCGCACGCCAGCCCCGAACGAGCCGCGCAGATCATCGCCAACCCCTTCTACCAGGCCATCTCGTCGTCGTTCGCCGGCACCCAGGAGTACATGGCGATGGAGAAGCTGGGGCAGCTGGTTGCCACCAACCAATGGGATCTCGTCGTGGTGGATACCCCGCCGTCCCGGTCCGCGCTGGATTTCCTGGACGCCCCGCAGCGGCTGTCCTCGTTCCTGGACGGCCGGATGATCCGGCTGCTGTCGGCCCCGGCGCGAGCGGGCGGGCGCGGGGTGCGCCGGCTGATGGGTGCCGGCTTCGGGCTGTTCACCAGGGCGATCTCGACGATCCTGGGCGGGCAGCTGCTGGCTGATGCGTCGGCGTTCGTGCAGGCCTTCGACACCATGTTCGGTGGGTTCCGGGAGCGCGCCACCGCGACCTACGAACTGCTCCGCGCTCCGGGAACGGCATTCGTGGTGGTCGCCACCCCCGAGACCGACGCGGTCCGTGAGGCGGCCTACTTCGTGGACCGGCTGGCCGCCGAAGCGATGCCCCTGGCCGGGTTGGTGCTCAACCGGACACATCCGGTGCTCGCCGATCTCCCCGCAGCGCGGGCCGAGACGGCGGCCGAGATGCTGGAACAGGCGGGCACGGCGCCGCTGGCCGCAGCGGTGCTGCGGCTGCAC
>JBOHFK010000292.1:0-2311 GCA_050699635.1 Pseudonocardiaceae bacterium
GACCCACACCCACTCCGGCCCGCCGGGCGGCCAGCGGCCGTCATGTCGAACTCGGCGACACGAGAGCTGTGCGTCCCGGGTGCCTTACCGGGTTGCGACGGTGGGGGGACGTAGGGTGTGGCGGTTGGTGGTGCTGGGGATCCGTTGACGCAGGAAGATGTGCATGCTCGCCTACGCAATGCGCCGGGTGCTGGCGTCGGTACCGATTCTGGTGATCGCGACGTTCGTGGTTTTCATGATGGTGTCGGCCTCGGGTGACCCGCTGTCGGAGCTGCGGACCCGCAATCCCCCGCCACCACCGCGCACCCTCGAGCTCGAGGCCCACCGGCTGCATCTCGACGAGCCGCTGCTGACCCGCTACTGGCACTGGATCACCGGTGTGTTGCACGGTGACTTCGGTCCTTCGGTGCAGTCCACCCAGGTGATCGGTCCGGAACTGGTGCACCGATTCCTGGTCACCTTCCGCCTCATCGGGCTGGCGATGCTGCTGGCGCTGGTGCTCGCGGTCCTCGTCGGGGCGGTCAGCGCGGTCAAGCAGTACTCCGGGGCGGACTACACCTTCACCTTCTTCGGGTTCCTCTTCCTGGCGATGCCGTCGTTCTGGTTCGCGATCCTGCTCAAGGAGGCCGGGATCAGCTTCAATGACGCGGTCGGTAACCAGGTGCTGTTCACCATCGGGGAGAGTTCGGTGTACCTCGAGGGCGGGAAGTGGGCATCGGTCCTCGACATCCTCGGTCACCTGGTCCTGCCCACGATCTCGCTGGCTTTGCTGTCCTTCGCGGCCTGGAGCCGGTTCCAGCGAGCGTCCATGCTCGAGGTGCTGGGCAGCGACTATGTCCGGCTGGCCCGGGCCAAGGGCCTCGGGCGGACCACCGTGATGACCCGCCACGCCCTGCGCACCGCGCTGATCCCGCTGGTCACGGTGACCGCGCTGGACCTCGGTGCGATCATCTCCGGGGCCGTCGTCACGGAGAACGTCTACCAGTGGCGGGGCGCAGGCAGCTTCCTGCTCGAGTCGATCCAGCACGACGACGTCTATGCGGTTGCCGGGTGGCTGCTGATCTCGGCGACCTTCATCATCTTATTCAACCTGGCTGCTGACCTGCTCTACGCGGTGCTCGACCCGAGGATCCGTTATGCATGAGCAGCGCAGCCAGGCGCAACTGGTGGCCCGCCGCTTCCGGCAACACCGGCTGGCCGTGGCCAGCCTGATAGTGCTGGCCGCGCTGGTGATGCTGGCCTTCGTCGGTGGCTGGTTGTGGCACTACTCCGTGGCGGATCTCACGTCCGACGAGTCGGTACCCCCGTCGTGGGACCACCCGTTCGGCACTGATGCCGCTGGGCATGACACCTTCGCCCAGGTGCTGCGCGGTACCCAGATCTCGATCGGGATCTCGGTGCTGGTCGCGGTCTTCGCCACCGTGGTCGGCACCATCTGGGGGGCCACCGCGGGCTACTACCGGGGCAGGCTGGACACCGTGATGATGCGGATCGCCGATCTGGTCCTCACCCTGCCGCTGCTCGCGGTCGCCGCCGTGCTCGGGCACAACCTCGGCGGCAGCTGGTGGCTGATCGCCGTGGTGATCGCGGGGCTGTACTGGGCTTATGTCGCCCGGGTCGCGCGCGGGGTGGTGCTCTCGCTGCGGGAGAAGGAGTTCGTGGAGGCTGCCAAGGCGCTCGGCGCCAGCGATGCCAGGATCATCTTCCGGCATCTGCTGCCCAACGCGTTCGGTTCGATCATCGTGAATGCCACGGTGCTGGTGTCCATCGCCATCCTGCTGGAGACGGCGCTGTCCTACCTCGGCTTCGGGGTGCGACCCCCGGACACCTCGCTCGGTCTGCTGGTCAGCGACGCCCAAACGGCAGTGGAGACCCGCCCCTGGTTGTTCTACTTCCCAGGCCTGTTCATCATCCTGATCGCGCTGACGATCAACTTCATCGGTGACGGCCTACGCGACGCCCTAGATCCCCAGCAGGTCAAGGTGCGCCGATGACCGGCGTGTCGCGTCCTGGTGCCCGGTGTGTCGGGCTGTGGTGCTCGTCGTGACGGCCACCGGTGACCTCGTGCTCGATGTGGTGGACCTGCAGGTGGAGTTTCGCACCGACGAGGGCCGGGTGCAGGCCGTGCGCGGGGTGAGCTACCAGCTGCGCCACGGCGAGGTGCTCGGCATCGTCGGGGAGTCCGGCTCGGGCAAGTCGGTGACCTCGCTGGCCGTGCTGGGTCTGCTGCCCGGTTCGGCCCGGGTGGCCGGTTCGGCCCGTTTCGCCGGCACGGAGTTGCTGGGGGCATCGGAGGCGGAGCTGTGCCGGG
>JBOHFK010000293.1:0-2168 GCA_050699635.1 Pseudonocardiaceae bacterium
CCCCCCCACCCCTCCAGTTGTGTCTCACGGCCGTTTCACGATTGTGTGGGCGGTGTCTCGCGAGTTTGAGACGGTGGGGGCGTTCGTCAGGTGTTATCTAGGTACGGACACTCAAAGTTAGGTGGCGAATTCAGGTTGTCATATCTAATACCTCTCGCCATGGTGTGAGCTGCGCTAGTCGCGATCGACCACAACGAGGAGGACCTGATGGCTGATACATTAACGTTAACTGAACTCAACAGCCTGCATGTGGAGCTGCTTCCGGCTCGTACTGTCCTGTCCATGTTCACCCTTGGGACCGAAGGAGCCTCCGTAGGAGACAACGGGACAAATGGGCAGAACAGCAACGGTACGCCAACCATTACTGTCCTGGATATTCCCGTGAAAGTGCCGACCTTCGGCAAGTAACCCCGGTGGCGACTGGAACTCCAGTCCGGGTGCTGTTGGGCGAGGGCCTGGCCGGGGGTGGCCTCAGCGTGCCATCCCCGTCGCCAGACCATCGGTGGTGGTCCACCGCCACAGAAAGCGGTACTTGACTTCGAGTGCGCTCTAAGTCCTACCGTCGGGTTCATGACGGTCACCACTGAAACGCTCAGAGGGCTGGTCGACTCTCACGAGGCGGCTGACCTGCCGCCGCTGTCATCGGTTCTGGTGCGTTGCCTGGAGCTGCCGGCGGATCTGCCCGCTGACCTGGCGATCGGTGAGGTCGCTGAGATAACCGGGGTCAGCGCCCACACCTTGCGCTACTACGAGCGAATCGGGCTCGTCGAGGTCGGTCGCGACACCGGCGGCCGGCGAGTTTACGACTCCGACGCCCTGGCCCGGGTGGTCTTCGTGACCCGGCTGCGCAGCTCGGACATGCCGATCCGCGACATCGCGCGCTATCTGGCGCTGGTGGGCCAAGGCGAGCCCACCGTCCCCGCACGGCTGGCCCTGATGCAAGCCCACCGCGCGTCAATCCAAACCCGCCTACGCGACCTCGAAGCCGCCCTGGCCGTCATCGACTACAAGATCGTCACCTACGGCGGCCACTGCTCCCCCTGAACCGGGGCGACCCCCACATTCAGCAGGCCCAGCGGGGTAACTGGCAGCCGGATAACCACGCTCAGCCCGCTGAATTCGGGCGACCAACGGAGGGAAAGAACATGAGAGTTTTAGGTGGAGAACTGCGGGTTTCTGGGTTGGGGCTGGGGTGTATGGGGATGAGTTGGGCTTACGGGCCGACCGACCGGGCCGAGGCGCTGGCCACCATCCGCCACGCACTCGACCTCGGTATCACCTTCTTGGACACCGCGGAGATGTACGCGGTGGGCGAGAACGAGCAACTCGTCGGCGAAGCGATCGCCGGGCGCCGAGATGAGGTGGTCCTGGCCACCAAGTTCGGCATCGTGGTGGATCCGGATACCGGACGATCAGCGGGCGTGGACGGCACTCCCGGCAATGTCCGCACTGCGATCGACGGATCGCTGGCTCGCCTGGGCGTCGACCATGTGGATCTGTACTACCAGCACCGCCCCGACCCGGACGTGCCGGTGGAGGAGACCGTCGGCGCGATGGCCGAACTCGTGGCGGCGGGGAAGGTGCGCCATCTCGGGCTGTCCGAGGCCTCCGCGGAGACGATTCGCCGAGCCTGCGCGGTGCATCCGATCACCGCGGTGCAATCCGAGTGGTCGGTGTTCAGCCGCGACGTCGAGCATGCCGTGGTGCCGACCTGCCGCGAGCTCGGCATCGGGTTGGTCCCCTACAGTCCGCTCGGTCGTGGCCTGCTCACCGGCGCCTTCAGCTCGATCGACGAACTGACCGCCGACGACTTCCGCCGCACGCAGCCCCGCTGGCAGGACGGCAATCTGGCCAAGAACCTGGAACTGGTCCAGGAGATCCGCTCGATCGCTGCGCACTACGACGCGATGCCCTCGCAGGTGGCGCTGGCCTGGGTCCTGGCGCAGGGCCAGGACGTGGTACCGATCCCCGGCACGAAACGGCGCCACTATCTCGCGGAGAACGCTGGATCGCTGCGGGTCACGCTGGCGGCAGCAGATCTCGATCGGTTGTCCGATCTCCGGCCGATCGGTGACCGTTACCCGGATATGTCCTGGGTTGAACGCGACACCGTCGCGCTGGGACGTTGACCGCGCTGGGAGAGACAGAATTGTGGGGCGGGGTCGTTC
>JBOHFK010000294.1:0-2166 GCA_050699635.1 Pseudonocardiaceae bacterium
CTGAGGGTCGCCACAGCCAGCCGTTCCTAAAAGGTTCGATGATCCACGATCCGCCAAGCTTGGGGTAATTGAACGGCTGGTCCGATATCGGCGTGGGAAGGGGCAGGACGCGGAGCTTGGATGAAATTTGTTGTGATATGGCAACGTGACCGCAACCATCAGTGACCACTGCTGGGGTGCCGAGCCGAGGCAGGATTTTCCATGCGGCATCGCGCAGCGGATCCAGTTTGTCATCGTGCGTCTTACGTCCCCACTCCGAGACGAGCGTCGCCGCCAACTTCAACATCGGCAATGTGTTCGGATGAACCATCTGCACCAGAGTTGTTGCGTTGAGGGCGCCGAGCAGTCGGTGTCCCCATGGATCATACAACGGGGTGGCAGCGCATGCGAAAGGGTAGTGAGAAATCGCATAGTGCTCGCAGCCAATGCACAGCAATCCTTGGCGCTCGACAAGAGCAGCGCCGGCGGCATTCGTGCCAACAGTATTTTCCCCCCAGCACGCCCCTTCGATCAGCCCTAGAGCATCCGAGTTTCGCCGTGCGGTGGGGCTCCCCCCAAATCGCCACAGCACCCAACCAGCGGGATCGTGCACCGTTATTATCTGGGAGTTATCACCGCCATCAAGAACCTGCCGAAGCCATGGAATGAACTCAGCAAGGCCGAATTCCCGGCGACGGGTCTCCAGTTGCTCGAAGGATAGAGCCCGCATGCCGGATCCGCGAGTGCGATTAAGACCCCGCTGCGTCACCCGCCGTTGTGATCGTACGATTACCTCGGCTTCTGCAATGGCTGGCCGACTCCCCGGTAGCATGTCCGCGCGCCGTCGAAGGACCAACCTTGCGGCGCGCTGAGGATCTGCTAACTCTGATTTCTTGGCAGGCATCGCGTTTACAGCCCTTCCGGTCATGCCAATTTTTTTGGTGCTCGTTCCGGCGTTTTCCTTCAGCATTCCGTCACTCAACCCGGACATTATCCGAGTTTTGGCTTTCGCCGGTACCAGCGTACAACGCCCTGTGCCACGGGTCGCGGGCGTCGTCGTCGAGAAGGTGATCAGGTGCCGACCGCGGTCGGTGGCCCTGGTAAGAGTGGAGCCACCCGAATGCGGTGGCCAAGCGTTGCAAGGGGTTGCATTGACCGCATTGTGCTCACCCAGGTTGATGGTCAGGCGGCGCGGGACGGTGCGATAGGTCGCGACGACCCGCTGCTACCTGACATGGTTCCGATTTTCGTGGCTGTTGTCCGATTGGCGGGCACTATCGGCCAGCACGAAGGCTCCGAGGGGACCGGCCAATGACCCGAGCTTTGCTGGGAGGACGTAGTCGTCAGTGGTGTGTTCTGGCAAATCGGGATACCGGGACAACGCTGCCGATAGGTGCGTTCTGAGCAGTGGGAACAGGCCTGGCAGTCCGGTCACGCCGCCGCCGATCACGATGCGCTGCGGTGCGGTGACGTAAACGATGTTGCGAAGTCCGGCGGCCAGGTAGGCTGCTTCGAGTTGGGTGGCGGCCCAGAGCCTGGGGCCGGCGAGCTGCTCGGCCGGGCAACCCCACCGTGCGGCGATTGCCGCCCCACTGGCCAGCCCTTCCAGGCAGTCGCCGTGAAAGGGACACGCACCGGCGAAGTCATCGCCGGGCTGGCGCGCGACGCTGAGGTGGCCCATCTCGGGGTGCCCCAGGCCGTGGATGGGCCGACCATTGACCACCGCTCCAGCGCCGATACCGGTGCCGACGGTCATGTACACGAACGTGTCCAGGCCTCGGGCGGCTCCCCATCGGCCCTCCCCCAACGCGGCGGCGTTGACATCGGTGTCAAACCCCACCGGCACGCCCACGGCGCTCCGGATCGGCTCGACCAGGTCGACGTCGGACCAGCCCGGCTTCGGGCTGGTCGTGATGAACCCATACCGAGGATGTGAGTGGCGAAGTTCCAGTGGGCCGAATGAGGCGATGCCGATCGCGGCCAGCGGCCCGCCGGAAGACACTTCCCGCTGGAAGAACGCGACAACCTGAGCCAACGTCCCGGTCGGCTCGCCGGTCCGGATCCGGCTTTGCGCCTCGATGTGATCAGGACCGGACCCGACCAAGCAGATGACCTTCGTCCCGCCGGTCTCGACCGCTCCACACCGCTCGGCGGTCACGTTCCCGTGCGGGTTGTCGGGTCGTGGGC
>JBOHFK010000295.1:0-2126 GCA_050699635.1 Pseudonocardiaceae bacterium
GCCCGGGCCGCCGCCGCCAGCAGCGGTCCCGGGCAGCACCTCGGCATAACCCGCACGTCCTCATAAGACGCGCTCCACACCCTGCTCTTCCCCGGAGCCCGCCAAGCGGTCCAGATCAAGCGCCGTCGCACCGACCCGCAAGACCACCATCACGACGGTCTACGCGGTCACCAGCCTGACCGCTGAGCAAGCCTTCCCCACCCAGCTCGCGAAGCTGATCAAGGACCACTGGCAGGTCGAGGCCCCGCACCACGTGCGTGACACCACCTTCGCCGAGGACGCCTTGCAGCTGCGGACCGGCAACGCACCCCGTGCGATGGCCACTGGCGCAACCTCACCCCCCACCAACCCCGCGGCCGAGTGCGCACACCCCGTCAGGTCATACGCCTCAAGAATCTCCATCACTTCCCTGTCATCCTTCTTCACAGGTCCCTCCACGAGCCTCGGGTCCAACGACAACCCGGAGTGCACCGTCGGAGGGACCGCCCATGACGGAGCGACACGCCGCCAGCCCGATACAGCCCCCCAGGGAGATCAGCTGTCCGAAGCGATGGAGATGCGATGTCCGCCTACAAGGAGAATGGCGTGTCCGCTGTCAGGCATGATCACCGCCGTGGTGGTTCGACTCCGTCTATCTCATCTTCCGACAAGTCATGGGCTGGTTCGGGCTACTGGCCCGTAGCTCACGATCGAAGAACGCGGAGATTCTGGTGCTCCGGCATGAGGTGGCAGTGTTGCGTCGCCAGGTCCCCCACCCACGACTGTCGTGGGCGGACCGAGGTGTTCGCGGCGCTGACCCGGTTGCTGTCCCAGGCTGGCCAACCGCATCGGATCGTCCGGCCTTGGCCATGTTGACCTGGATATTGGCGCGCACGTCGGGGCTGAGTGTCGAGGTGTCGTGCCAGCGCCGGAGGTAACGCGTCCAGCTCGCGGGCACCCCGGCCCGGGTGGGGCGTGGTTGAACCCTGGCCGCACCGGCGCCTGGCAGTAGCCGAGCTCAGCCACGGCCCGCTGCAGCGCATAAAGGGTCGCCGAGTGCTGGGGCCCGCGGGTCACCACCGTGGATGGCCAGTTCGGCACCCACACGTTCCTGGGACCCCCACTGCCTGAAGAGGCACACTTTTCGTTCCAATTGGGCATCACCATGTCAGTTGCCACTCTGAAGCTGTTATTGTCCTGAATCATTGTGCAAAGATTCGCCGCCTACAGTAGGTAGCAAGTACTCGGCGGAGCGGGGGCTCGATACTGTGTATCAGGCAACGTCCGACCATCGCTCAGGCAGTGTCGACCGTAACATTCGCCGGCGAACAACCCCGGTCCGTCAAGCGGCACACGCCCTTGACCTTATTGCCCTCCAGACCCTTGCCGGCAATCGGGCGGTGGCCGGCCTCCTCGCCCGAGACGGTCCTTCCGCAAAACCTCAGTGCTTCCCCCTTGTCAGCCGCGATCACCACCACGGTATCTCGCCCGATGTGAGATTCCATCGCTCCAGCGGACAGTCTGCTGCGACCGGTGTGCGAGCGGAGGGCAATGCGGCAGTGACGAGACCGTCGGGCACCAGGTCGTCGCAGCGCGGTCGGAGATTGGCCAGTTCACCTCGGTTCAGCGTGCAGGCGCGTGCAAGGGAACTTGTGGCCCATGCTGCGGGGAACAAGAACGGATTGCTGATGCGGACTCGTCGATCGCCGTGCCGCGGGATCCCGCACACGGCGCTCATTGGTACGTAGTCGACCCCTCCGCCCAGAGACGTGTCCCTCCCGGGACGTCCATGGGTCGACCTGCCGAGCTGCCGGTTCAACGTGACTGGTGGGACGACGCAACCGATGCAGCCGGCGGTGCGTGGGGTGCAGCCAAGGAGGCCGCCAGCGGCGCTTGGGATGCTGCGGCCGGGGCCGCGGAAGGTTTCGTATCTGGTGTTTCGCAGATGGTGGGCAACGCGTGGAGCTCCGTAACCGGTAAAGGGTCTTCCGGCGCTTCCGCCCACGGCGGTGCGGGTGGTCCTAGCGACCCTTGGGCGCTAGAAGGTTGACACTTGAGCCAAGTTTTCAGGCGGTCATTCGGGCCTCGCGGACGTAGTCGTTGACGTGGTGGTTGATCACTTGTAGGGCTTGGCGTAGGGGTAGTGG
>JBOHFK010000296.1:0-2035 GCA_050699635.1 Pseudonocardiaceae bacterium
AGGGGGCAACCCGGGAGCAGGCTCATGCCGATGGCCGGCTGGTCGGGTGCCTCGTCGATCCATAAGGGTGTCGGTGCGTAGTCGGCGCCGTGCCGCGCGAGCAGGGTCAGGGCACGCCACTCACGCTCGGCACGCCGCCGCTCGTCGAGCTTGTAGATCTTGATGCAGAGCGGTCCATCGGGCCCGGCCCAGGAGTAGACGTGGTTGTTTCGTCCGCCGGTGAGAGGGCGTAGGCCCCATACGTCGAGGGTCTGCTGGTGGGGCGCTCCGCCGGGGGTGCGGCTGCGGCGCAGGTCGGCAAGAAGCGCCGTGGGTGCTGGGGGATGACCGGTGGACAGCAGCTGCATAGAGCTCCCCTGGACGGTGCGTGACGCGGTGGACACGTGCTGTGCGGGACGCAGCCTAGGTGGCAGGGTCGGCGAGGAGGCCGGTGCAGCGGGGGGTTGTGGCTCCTGATCCGGTGTGACTGAGGCCGAGCGTGTTGAGGGCTTGGTGCACCGCGTGGTGTACCTCGGCGGGCCTTAGGGGTCCCACGTCCAGGATGGTGAGCTGGGGTGGCCCTGCGCTGGAACCGCGAAGCCACCATGGCCACCAACGTCTACACCCGCTCCCACGCCCTCCACCTCGCCGTCCTCGGCAGCGTTCACCTCCAGGGCTACTCCCCCGACCTGCACCGCGCCGTTGCGCATGGCCACCGAACCGTGGACGTTCTCGCGCACGTGACGTCGGCCCGCGCACTGGACTACCTCAACGACCTCCTCGCCCGACTCAACCGCTGGCGCACCGAACCCGCAGTCCGCGAACTCGCCCACCGCGCCCACACCGAGCTACTCATCGCGTAAGACAAGCACGCGGCCAGGGGCCCTCCCTCCCGCAAGGTCGACAAACCGGGTACGCCCAGGTCGAGGGGCTCTTCCAAGTGGGCTACCCGACACCGAGACCGTCCACAACGCAACCCGTTCCTCAGCCGCTGAGGCCGAGGATCGCTGCGCGCACCCGCTGTGCCTCCCGCTCCCGGACGCGGGCCGCCCCACCCATGCCGAGCAGCCGGTCGGCGGCGGCCAGCGCGGCGCGGTAGTCCCCGGACGCCACGCACGCCGCGAGCAGGATCCGGCCCAGGGCGGCCTGTTGCCCGGGCGCGGAACCTTGGCGGGCCTGCTCGCACCGCGGATCCGTACGATGCCGCCGTCACCATCGCCATCGAGCACCTCGATGTAGCCACCGAGCGCAGCGGTGGTCTGGTTCACCGGCAGCGCCTCCTGCCCGGCCGCCGCCAGAGTTGCGGTGTACCGGCGAACGCCGGGCTCGTCTGCCATGTCCAGCGCCAGCAGGGCCCCGAACACCAGCGCACCCGCCCGGCTATACGGGTGCTCGATCTCCTCCGCCCAGGCCAGCGCCGCAGACCGGGCGGCGCACGCATCCTCGGCCCGGCCGAGGAACCACAGGGTGTTCCCCAGCCGGCTCTGGCAGATCACCTTCGGGTCCTGGCCGTAGCGGATCAGGTGGGTCCGGCGGTCCTGAGGGCGATACCGCTCGATGGCGACGTCGAAGTGCCGGCGTGCCTGCTCGAAATCCGCCTGCCAGAACGACGCGATCCCCAGGACGTAGGCGGCCTCGACAAGGAGCGCGTCGTCGCTGTCGTGCTCGCCCGCGGCCCGCAGCAGGTGCCCGGCACGGGCCGCCTCCTGGAAGTCATCCCTGGTCAGGGCGCTCACGGCCAGCGAGCGCAGCAGCGGCGGCGCCGGGTCGACGCCGAGCGCCCGCGCCAGCTCCCCGGCCCGCTGCTGGCTCGCGGAGATGGCCGGTGACGCGTATCCCTGCACCGAGACCAGCGGCGCCAGCAGCGCCGTGGCCCGCTCGCGGACGATCCGGCGGCGCCACAACTCGTCCAGGCTTCGCACCAGGGTGGCTTCGCCCGCGTCGGCGGCCGCGCCCAGCACGTCGGTACTGAATTCCCGCCCGATCGCCGCCGCCACCACGACCAGTTCCCGGGCCGGCTCGCTGAGCGCAGCCAGGCGAACCTCGATCACCGACT
>JBOHFK010000297.1:0-1974 GCA_050699635.1 Pseudonocardiaceae bacterium
GGCAAGCCCCACTGGTCTCAGCACCGTTGCGTCTCGATGCGCCAGCACCGAAGGCAGTAGCGACAATAAGGATCATGGGAACGGTTCATCTTGTCTCTGCTCCCTCGCTTGTAGCGTAGTCCAGGGCGCCGGAGGTTCGAATGGACCCCATGTGATGCAGCTGCCGGAGAATTCCGCGTCGCAGAAGGAGACCTCACCGCCAGTACATTTCGCGCCAAGGAAGGAGACCTCACCGCCAACGAACTTCGCGCCGGTGAAATAAACTTCACCGCCGGTGAATTCCGCATCATGGAAGGAGACGACGCCACGTGTCCATTCACGGGTTGGGCTGTGATGTCACGCTGTTGTGATTGTGGGCAGCCAGGGGTTGCCGGTGAGGGCGGTGTGGATGGCGTCGATGGCCCGAACGCCGTGTCCGCGGGTGCTGACCAGGTAGGAGCGGACGCGGCAGTATCCAGCGAGGGTGGTCAGCGTGTGCCAGTAGCCGGAGACGGCTTGATGTCGTTTGGGGCCTTTGAGGGCTTGCTCGCTGGCATTGTTTGTCCAGGGCACGGCGAAATTGTGGGTGAAGGTCCAGACTTGGTCGGCCTTGTTGTGGAGGCGTGTGGCGAGGTTGTATCCGGGGTGGTTGCCTTTGGGCCAGTAGCGGTGGCGGTTGGTGGTGATTCCCCATCCGACTGCGTGGTCGTAGCGTTGGCGCAGGTGAGCGAGTAGCTGGGGGTCGAGCTGGTCGCGCTCGTCGGTGATGGCCTCGGTGACCGCGGCGGCGGCCTCGCGGAGCACGGTGATGACGTCTGCGGCCCAGTGCTGTTGGGTGGGGTGCAATTCGAGGACACCTTTGGCGTGGCGGATTAAATGGGCTGCGCATTGCCCGACACCGGCGAGCTGGGCGTCGAACTGGTACCAGCCGGCGTAGTCGTCTCTGACCAGGTAGCCGGTGTAGCCCTCAAGCACGCCGAGGCTCGCGAGGGAAGTCTTGGATCGGGAGCCGATCGGGGCGTAGTAGACCAGCCGCGCATCGGGGGTGCGCACCGTGACCGCGTGAGGGGACCCGGGCACCGGTTGACCGTGCTCGTCGGTGTCCTTGTAGATCACGTTGGTCGGAGTCTCGTCACCGCAGAGGACCTCCTCAGCACGCAGCGCGGCTTTCATGGCGTCATCGAACCCGGCCGCGGCCAACCGCTGGGCGAAGCGCTCCAGGGCCCGGGCGACGAACCCCGTCGACACCGGGGCACCCAGCAACGCCGCCATCAGGTGCGCGGTCCGTTCGATAGGCACATTGCCCTCGCTGGCCAAAAGGATCGCCGCAGCGTTGGTGTTCGGCCCGTAGGTCACGTTTCCCGGGGCCCCCCACGGTGGCGCCGCGGTGGTGGTCTTCCCGCAGCAGCCGCACCGCCGCCGCGGAAGCAGGTAATGCACCTTGGCCATCACGATCGGCGGCAGATCCCACACCTGCGCCCAGCTCATCCCCGCATCCCTGCCCTCGGCCAGATCCGCACCACACCCCGAACACTCGCCCGGCGCGGGCAGTGTCTGGGTCCGATCCGGCGTCACCGTCGGTGCCAGCCCCGAGCCCTTGCGGCCCGGTTGCCCACCGGGCTTGCGATCAGCCGACCGTTCCCGCGACGAGCGATCCGCCCGCCGCTTGGCCTTGGCCGCGATCGAATCCGCCGACGGCGGGCTGGAGGAATTGGTCGAATCCCGTCCCAGCCGGGCCTCCAACTCAGCGATCCGCGCGTGGGCCCGCTCCAGCTCCGAGGCCAAACCCACCACCAACCCAGCCAACTCCTCATAGGAAGGCGACGGCGGCTCGGGCGTGGACACAACCCACATGATCGACGATCAAGCACCCACGATCGAGCCTGACACGCCCACACCGATCACCGACAACCCACCAACATCAACTCATCTGCAACAGCCCAGCTCAACCGGACCCGTGAATGGACACGTCGGAGGGTCTGCCTACTATAACGA
>JBOHFK010000298.1:0-1919 GCA_050699635.1 Pseudonocardiaceae bacterium
CTGCACGGTAGCGGGATGATGCTCGGTGAGTGGGGGGTAGGTCCGGGTGCTGGTGATCGCCCACGCCCCCTGGGCCGGTGCAGGGTCGACAGTGCGGAAGAGGCGCTGCCACGGGTGCCGGGTGGAGATCTCAGTCTGCATGACAAGTCGCCGGGCGGATCGTGATGGCATCGATCGCGGCTTTCACTGGGCCGATACCGGAAACCGGGCTACAGACGGGCTTCCCCTCGGCGGATAGTGGCACCGCGGATGGCACCCCGAGACCGCGCAAGTGGTCAGGCAGTAGCGTCTTCTTGGTGACCAGTGTGCGGGTTACCGCCTCCCGGCGCTCCGGCTCAATTGTCGTGAGAAGCTGTTCGAGTGCCCGGCAGGCCGGGCAGTTCTCGGAGACGAATAGGTGTAGCCCACCCACCCGTTCGGTGCAGGGAACAACGTCCTGGACCACGTCACCGCGCCGGCTCATGATCACCTGGATGCCCAGGGTTACGAGCAGGGCGAGGCCACATCGGATTACTGTCGGGGTGTCTGATGAGCCAACGGCGAGTCCGACGGCGGCGATCATGGCCGCGAGACCGTTGAGGCCGATGTGGACCTTGCCGACGACTGCCAGGTTCGCCACACCGAAACATGCGCAGTGCTCGCCCCGCAACCAGTAGGAGGCTCCCGTCAACGCCAGGTAGCTGGCCAAGGCGACGAGAGCCGCTGACTGAGCGGGCAGTAGGCAGATCGCGACAGCTGCCGCGATCTCGCCGAAACCCACCAGACGCGGACCAGCGGGCCTGCCCAGAATACCGCGAGAGATCGGCCAGGACAGTTTGGCGGAAGGAGTCAGAAGTTTGGCCAAGGCCGCAGCTAACAACGGCCCCGCCAACATCGTCGTCGCGGTGCCAGCGACGGCCCCGACGGCGGAGTGCAGTGAGTCAAACACAGTCCCATCTCCTCGCTATGATGGTTTATATGGCTCACGCGCCAGGTTTTCCGTCAGGAACCAGCCATCCAGCAACGGCCAATTCCTCTGCCATACGCCGCACCCTGGCGTCTCCCTTGGGGGCCGGCTCTCCACCGGCGAGGAGAAGCGCGAGAACCGCAGTGTCGCTTTCGTTGAACTCGGCAAGGGTCAAGCTGATGCCATCGACCAGCACCGCTCCGCCCAACGGAAGCCGGGTGAGTGTGACGTCGGGAGCCAGCCGTAACGAGCCCCTCATGGTGGGCGACGTGTTTGTGGTCGTCATGATCAACCTCGTAACCATCGGTCCAGCCACACCAGCCGCAGCAGGGGCAGCGCGTAGTTCGTCAATTCCAAACCATTGTTGAGCAGTACGATGATCGCTTTCGGTTCGATCAATCCCATGTCCGCCAAAGCGCACTTCTTCGAGAGCTCAGCGATAAGCTTCACGCGATCCCGGCGAAGGTAGGTGGCTGCTGCCAGCCGTAGCTGAAATGCCAGCGAGGATTCCCGGACGCGAGTGATGCCGTGCGCGGCGAGCGCCTGGCGCAGCGGCAGATGATTAACGAATACACCGCCGTGGACGCGGCCCACCTGGCGCGGCGGAAGCGCTGCTGCGGCCGCCACCACACTCGATGCCAATGCGGGAATCGTGACATCACCAGCATCATGAGTCTGATTGATCCCACGTTCCTCAATGGCCCCCACCAACCGCGCATATACCGGATCCAGCCCGAGCAGGTGTTCCCGCCACATGGCGAGGGAACCCTGCCTCGCGGATAGCAGCGCCCGCTGAGCGGACTCCGTCAAACCCGGAAGGAGCCCTCGCTCCAAGGGGGATTGCGCCTCTGACCCGATTCCGCAAGTAACAGCATGAGATGATCTTCGGTTCTGGTTTGTGATCTTTTGGTGGTTGTTTTCGGGGTGTGGGCAGGGTGAGTGCCCGAGTGTCGCCTCGGGTGTGCGGGTTCCG
>JBOHFK010000299.1:0-1863 GCA_050699635.1 Pseudonocardiaceae bacterium
GTTCCCGGGCGCGCCCAACGAAAGCGGTAAGGGCGACAGGCAGGTTGTGGCGATGGGCGCCCAGGCTGCGCAGCGGCGGAAACTGCGACGGCAGCTCGGGATGAGTCACCTGAAACACCCGTTCGGGACGGCTCAGGTCGGCCAGGAGGTGCTCACCCAGGTCAATCAGCGCCACATCAGCCGGAAGGTCAGCGCCGATCAACTCGGCGGCCGTCTGGGAGCAGAGCACCTGACCCCCGGAGGCGGTCCCCAACAGGCGTGCGACCCGGTTGAGCGCCGGGCCGAAGTAGTTGCCTTCCCGGCGCTGCGCCACCCCGGCGTGGATGGCCATCCGGACCCGCAGCGGGCCGGAGGTGCCCCAGGTGGCGGCCGCCAGCGCGCGTTGGGCCGCCACGGCGGCCGCGACCGCATCGGGGGCAGCGGTGAACGCCGCGGCCATCCCGTCCCCGGTGTGGCTAAAGACCTCCCCACCGGCGGTCTCTACGGAACGGCGGAGCAACTCGTCGTGCCGTGCCAAGTCGACGGTCATTGCTTCCGGGTCGCTTTCCCACCGCTGGGTACTGGCCACGATGTCGCTGAACAAGAACGTGGTCGGCTTCCCCGAGACCGGTGACGGCTTCGGCGCGTAGCGCGCTGCCACCAGCCTCGGGGTCTGCAACTCGAGCGGGTGACGCCGGATGGCGTTTTCCACCGGCCGCCCCTCATCGACGACCTCAACAGGACCCAGCACGTGAAACTCCACCGGCTGCAACCCTCCCAATTCTTCGGCGCGGGATCAACACTTCGGCCTAATCTGTTTGCTGGTCGGCTGGCGCCTCGACTCCGATGGACGTAAGCACCTGCGGCACCTGGCCGTCGGCAACAACAAGTCCCAGGCGTGTTGGACGGAGTTCTTCCACAGCAGCTGATCAACGCCATCACCACCTGATTTCCCGGCGAGCACTCGGATCGGGTCTGATGCCTATTTTATAATGTTCTTAGTCAGTCACCCATGAAGAAGAACTCCAGCTGAATGTTGTCCGGATCGCGGAACACCAACGCCGAGTACTTCATCAGGTTAGCAATATCGGTCACCCCCGAGTGCGGGACCGCCAAGCTGTCGAGCCATTCTGTCCAGGAATCCAAATCTGATCGACTCGGCACAGAAATGCTGATGTGGTCGAGGCCAGTCCGGGTTTCATCGAATGGTTGGCCGTCATTCCCTATATTGTGATGAACCCCTATGACGATTCCGCAGCTGAGGTCAGTGAGGAGCACAGTGTATCCGGAATCTTCGTTGCCGTAATGCGAAAACTTAGCAGGGATTCGTTCAAGCCCTAGTACCCGCTGATACCAGTCCGCACTAGCCTCTACATCGGTTACTGTAGCACCAAAGTGGTGGAAGCCGGCCATCGGTGGTCGTTGCCGCGCCGTCTGATTCATCTCGATCCTCCTTGTGTGTAGCTAGGTGTCTGCCAAAGTCCGTTGAAGCCTGCCAAGGGCCGTGAAACACGCTATGTCCTCGGCCCGGCGAGCGCGGCCTCGGCCCCTATCCGGAAGCCGGTCACGAGGTCGGCCGCCTTCTCCGCCACCGCGATGGTGGGCGCCTTGTACTCCACCTGATCTCAGCGGGACCGTCAGCTTATTTCGTAGAGCTCGTAATGCAGCACACCGCCGCTGATGACTCCCTTGGCAACGGCCTGGATCTTGTTGATCCACTGGTAACGCTCGTCGCCGGTCTCGAAGCGGGGAGCGGTGTATACGGTCGCGCCCTCGATGCCACTGGAGACGTCCACCCGGCCGCCGTACGACACGTATATGAGTGCTCCGTCATCGGTTTCGATAGTGAGTCGCACATCCATGAGACCGATTCCGGCCGGGCTG
>JBOHFK010000300.1:0-1851 GCA_050699635.1 Pseudonocardiaceae bacterium
CCGGAGATGTTCAGTCCCAGTGCCGACATGCCAGCACTTGGGCCGGCTGCGGACAGGATGCTGCCTTGGATCGGCGGGTTGAGACCCCACGCGAACACCGACCAGACGGCGATCAGCACGCCCAGCATAATGACGTTGCCCCACCCGGTGAAGAACAGGGCGGCAAGCAGGGCGAGCGCGATGGCGTGTCCGCCGATCACCGTGCGCAACGTGCGCTTCGGACCCCAGCTGTCGGTGAGGTACCCGGCGAGTAGCGCCCCGCCCAGACCGGCCAGGCCGACCACGAACAGCAAGATTGACAGCAACCGGAACGATGTGTTCAAGGACACATCAGCGACGTAGACGGAAAGGTAGCTGTAGAACATCAGGCCCCCACTCGCGGCCAGGAAGGTCACCCCGACCAGCCGCAGGACGGCGAAACCACGCAGTGCGGTGAGCCGTTCCCGCAGCGGAGCAGGCTCGCTGCCCGCCACGCTGGGCGCGGTCACGAGCAGTCCGACGGCGGCCATCGTGCCAATCGCGGCGATGACCCAGAACGCCGCACGCCATCCGATCGAGCCAGCGAGCCAGCTGCCGACCGGCACCCCGGTGAACAGGGCCACCGTCATACCGGAGACGGTCACGCCCAGGTAGCGGCCTTGCTGACCTTCGGGAGCCCCCTGCGCGGCGGTCGTGAACGCCGCGGCCGTGATCACGGCCGCGGCCGCGGCCGCGATCACCCGGCTGGCCATCAGGAACCAGTAGCCGGGCGAGACGGCGGCAGCCACGTTGGCGAGCACGAAGACGGCCAGCCCGCCAACCATGACGGCGCGCTTAGACCTCCTCTCGAAGACGGCTCCCAACAACGGAGCGCCGAGCGCGTACACGAGGGCGAACACAGTCACCAACTGGCCAGCCACGGAGATGGAGACGCCGAGATCGGACGCGATATCCGGGAGGATCCCGGCGATCACGAACTCGTCAGTCGCGGTGGCCAGCAACGTCACGAACAGGAGGTAGAGCCACAACGGCCGTGAACGATTCATGGAGGAGTCCCCGAGGTAAGTGCGCGTGATCAGGCGAAGGAAGTAAGGGGTCAGACGCCGGTGATACGGCGGCGGAGCGCATCACGGTGCTTGGAGACCTGGGTATATTGCTGCTCCAGCACGTCCAACCGGTCGTTGTACATGGCCAACACCTCGTGGCAGTGTGCCGGATCGATGTCGCGGTCCAGGCACGGAGCCACTCGCTGAATGTCGGCGATGTTCAGACCCGAGTCGAGCAGCTCGCGAATGTTCCGTATCCGGACCACTGCGTCGTCCTCGAACTCGCGCCAGCCGTTCGTGGTGCGCCGGGAATTCAACAACCCATTTACTTCGTAGTACCTAATCAGCCGTCGACTCACTCCGGTCTGCGCGGAGAGATCGCCGATGCGCATGGTTGCAGCGTACATGGGCCAGACGCTAAACGGTGACACCAGTGTCATGGTCAAGCCCGTCCGGATCCCCGGTCGGGTCGGCGCCGTACACCGCCGTGCTGGAAGTCGCGACCTGCATACCCATCTGGCTACACCGCAACGGTCAGGGCCGGGCGCCACTCGGTGTAGTCCATTTCCTCTCGTCGGGCGTTTCGTGGTGTCGCAGCCTGGAATCCGCACAGCTGAACAAGGTGGAGGACGATGACAGCGTTCGAAGGCACCCCCGTGCACGGTCCCGCTGTCCCTGCTCCGGCGGGACTTGCCGCGTTAATGCGCGACGTTGTAGACGTCGTCGGCCCCGACCAGGTCGCTGGCTGGCCGCCCGGGTGCGCACTTCCCGGAACCCCGAACGTCGGGATGTACCGCCCTCGCCACATGCAGGCCCGTATCCGTCC
>JBOHFK010000301.1:0-1841 GCA_050699635.1 Pseudonocardiaceae bacterium
TGGTGCGGACACTGACGTTGCCCGGCTCCTCCCGGATCGCGGCGAACACATCCGCGCCTCCGGACCCTGCCTCCTGGTCCTCGCCTTCCTCATCGCCGGCGGACCGCGGGGCGATCAGGGTGAGCATGGGGGTCAGCCAAGGTAAGCCAGAAAGCGGCAATGAGATGATCATGGACTGAGTAGGGTAGCGCCGGATTCCGGTCCATCGCACGGCGTGATGTTGATCTCTGGTGTTAGTGGGGTCGTGGTGGCGCGGAGGTACTGGTACACCGTCTCCCGGCTGATCCCAAACTCCCGGGCCAGCGTGGTTTTCGGCTCCCCGGCGGCGCTGCGGCGGGCAAGGTCGGCGACCTGGGTGGTGGTGAGGGATCTGCGGCGGCCTCGGTAGGCGCCGCGCTGTTTGGCCGCGGCGATCCCTTCCCGTTGCCGCTCGCGGATCAGGGCGCGTTCGAATTCGGCGAAGGCGCCCATCACCGACAGCAGCAGGTTGGCCATCGGGGAGTCTTCCCCGGTGAAGCAGAGCTGTTCTTTGACGAATTCGATGCGGACCCCGCGGGAGGTGAGGCTCGCCACGATGCGCCGCAAGTCGTCGAGGTTTCGGGCCAGTCGATCCATGCTGTGCACGATCACCGTGTCGCCGTCGCGGACGAATCCCAGCAGCGCTTCCAGCGCTGGCCGTTGGGCGTCTTTGCCGGAGGCGGTGTCGGTGAAGGTCCGGTCCAGCGCGACACCCTCGAGTTGGCGTATCGGGTTTTGGTCCAGGCTGCTCACCCGCACGTACCCGACGCGTTGACCGTTCACCCGCGCCCCCGTCGACCGCCGATCTGTCAGGGTGAAGCCTGGGACCCTGCGGACACGGTGTCAATCAACGCGTGTTGGTGGTCTAACCTGACACTGTTCTGGCGCCCTGCCTGACGTCAGGTTGGGGTGTACCTCAACCACGCACCTGTACCTCCACGCCGCGCTGCTTGCCGACACTGAACTGGTCGCTGAGAAGCCACCCGTGGCGCGACTACTACCCCGACCGGTTCGGCTCGTCGCACCCCTACCGGGGCGACACACCGTCCGATCAGCGGAGTGAGAGTCTGCGCTGCCTTGCGCGCGCAGGGTGACAGGCTGGCGATCGGTCTCCTTCGTTTTGGTGATCGCCGCCCGGCCCCCCATGGATGACACTGACAACTGTTATCAATAAGCTCTGGGGTTCCGGCTCGATTCGCATCGGAGGACGCGTTTGAAGATCGCTCTGGTTGGCAAGGGTGGTAGCGGTAAGACCACGCTGGCCGCGTTGCTCGTCCAGCGCCTGGTGGCCGCCGGTCACCCGGTGTTGGCGGTGGACGCCGACATCAACCAGCATCTGGCTGTCGCGCTCGGCGCGACCGAGGCTGATGCGGTCGCGCTGCCGACTCTGGCCGCGCACTTACCGCTGATCAAGGACTATCTGCGGGGGGTCAACCCGCGGATCGCCTCTGCGGCGGTGATGGTCAAGACCACCCCGGCGGGTGCGGGTTCCCGGCTGCTGCGCATCGTGGAGTGCAACTTGATCTACGACGCGTGCGTGCGGGAGGTCGGCGGGGCGCGGCTGGCGGTGACCGGCCCGTTCGCCGACGGTGATCTGGGGGTGGCGTGTTATCACTCCAAGGTCGGGGCGGTGGAACTGCTGCTGAACCATCTCGTCGACGACGTGCGGGAGTACGTGGTGGTGGACATGACCGCTGGCGCTGACTCGTTCGCCTCGGGGCTGTTCACTCGCTTCGATGTGATGTTTCTGGTCTGCGAGCCCACTCTGCGCAGCGTCGGGGTGTACCGGCAGTACCGCGACTACGCCCGCGACTTCGGGGTGC
>JBOHFK010000302.1:0-1810 GCA_050699635.1 Pseudonocardiaceae bacterium
CAACCTGCCGCGCCGATCCAGCCGGCCGATCACCGCCGCTCGCCCGGTTTCGGTGTCCACGACCAGCCCACCCGCGGAGGTCTCGGCCACGGTGCGCATCCGAGGGGCCCGATCTTGGTCACTGCCCTGGGCAGATTTCTTTCGCGCTCCCTTGTCCCGCTCCGGTCGACGGCGCTGCGAGGGCATGATGCAGATGGTATAGGCGCCACTACGTGGCCGACGCGTCTAGCCATCAGTGGCGCGCCCGGAGGGACCCGGATGTGCCGCGTCGATGGCATGCGTGTCTGTCACAGGCAGCCACGATGGATACCGTATGCTACCGCCTGCTCCGCAGCTGAGGAGTCCTGTTGTCTTCCCCTGTAACAGACACATCGACCGCGCAGACATAGATACCGGCAGCCGTTGCTCTCGGCATACCGGGGGTGTTGAGTAGGAACCGGTCAGCACGAGCCACGGAGGCGTCATGGCTAAGCGTCAACGCCTCACATTTGCTGACAAACAGCGGCTGATGAACGCGGTGCGCGCGGTGCCGGTCATGCGAGACCCGCAACACCGCCAGCAGGTGGTCGACAACCTGATCGAGCACTTCGGTGCTCAGTGCGAGCCAGCCCGGTTCCAGGACGCAAAGTTCGATAGTTGGTCCATCGCAAGAACATGTATTAGTCACAATGCAGTTTTCCGCCTCGTTTCGCAGCTCAGAAATATTGGTGGCGCTTCTCAAGAGTTGCGTGAGCTGGATTCTGTAGTCCGTGAATTTCTCTCGACTCCCGCGCCGGAGGTCGGCACACAGGACGAGATCTGCCATCAGATCACGTCATTGTTGCAGGACGTCTCAGGTGATTCGCTTGCAGCGGTGCTCAGTCACCCCTCGTTTGCCGGTGACAGCATCATCGAGGGCCTTGCCGAGGCCGACGACGTAAGCACTGGGTCCAGTCCTACTGCTACTGGGGCGGACGCCTTCGCGCGGCTGATGAATGGGATTACCGCCGGTCGTGGCCGGCAGCTTCTTGTGGTGTTCCTCGAGCTGGCCGCACACCAGCTCGAGGAGTATGACTTCGTTGAGCTCCATGTGTTGGCCGCCGACCTTATAGGTGATTCCGGCGACCGAACCAGGATTCGCGAACTGTGCCAATCACTTCAGCTGACAGCGGCTGAGCCCAGCGACGGCGAATCAACGCCTGGAGAAGAAGACCCCTTGAAAACCACCCCAGCACCCGAGAAAGTCGAGCCGCGTTTCACACCGCCGGCGCCACCAACGCCGCCAGTGCTGTGGGGGGGTGTTCCGCCACGTAACAGCAACTTCACCGGTCGTGAGGCGCTGCTCGATGAGATCTATGAATCTCTTGACCAGTACATGCAGTCGGCGCTGCTGCCCCAGCCCCTGCATGGGCTCGGCGGCGTGGGCAAGAGCCAGATGGCCGTGGAGTTCGCCTACCGGTACCAGTTCGGCTACCAGCTGGTGTGGTGGATCCAGGCCGATGACGTACGGTCGATCCGTCGCTCTCTGGTGTCGCTTGCGCGCCGGATGGGTCTGCCCGAGAGCGACGACGTTCAAGACACCGTGGATACCGTTCTGGACGCGTTGCGGCGGGGCACTCCGCACGCCAGATGGTTGCTCATTTACGACAATGCCCCGGAGCCCGGCATCGTGCATCAGTACCTGCCGTCGGGTCCGGGGCACGTTCTGACCCGAATCCGCAAGTAATTGGGGCGACACGGCCCGGAGTTGGTGATGGGTGTCGCTCTGACCTGGGATGATGTCGGTTGCGAAGCCACAAAGCATCTCAGGGAGAGGACACCCATCGGGTGG
>JBOHFK010000303.1:0-1808 GCA_050699635.1 Pseudonocardiaceae bacterium
CAATCAAATCCCGACAGCCTGGAGAGCTCCAGATCGGCCAGCACGCGCGCCAGCTCCGGGCCCGGCGGGATTTCCGCCAAGCCCTCCGGAACCAGCTGCTGAACCTTCACAACCAGCACGCTACAACGAGCCACCGACAATACCCGGAGCGTGAGCGAATATTCGGACCACTCCGTCTCACCCGGCACCGGTCCCAGCAGAAGAGGACATTTCGGGCGACAACGATGGGCAGCCAGGGGAGACTGGGCATACCCAGGAGCGAGGAGGGAACGCTGGTGACCATCGAGGCGGCAGAGGTTGACGGAACCGATGTCGACGACCTGGCGACGCCGGCCCCCGCTGATCCAGCCGAGGACGACGCCGCGTGGCGGGTCATCCTGTCCTACCTCCGCCCCTACCGGCGCGGCCTGCTGGCCGGTGGCGCGTTGAGCCTGCTCACCTCGGCAACCGGGCTGGCACTGCCGCTGGCCGCCAAGGCGCTGGTAGGCAATCTCGGCCAAGGTTTGCCGATCACCGGCATCCTGGTGGCGATGACCGCGCTGGTGATCGCGAACGCCGGCGTCGGCGCGCTGAGCAACTATGTGCTGACCCGCACCGCCGAGTCGGTGGTGCTGACCGCACGGCACCAGCTGGTGTCACACCTGATCCGGCTGCGGGTCCCGGCAATCGATCTGGCCGAACCCGGGGACCTGATGTCACGGGTCACCGCGGACACCACGCTGCTGCGCGAGGTGACCACCAGTTCGCTGGTCGGCGGCGTGACCGGCGGCCTGACCATGATCGCCACCATGGTGATGATGGGGCTGCAGGACGGGGTGCTGCTCGCCGTCACCCTCGGTGTGCTGGCCGGTGCGGCGACCATCATCGGGTTCATCGTGCCCAGGATCAACCGGGCCAGCAAAGATGCCCAGGAATCGGTCGGGGTGATGGGAGCGGCCCTGGAGCGAGCCTTCGGCGCGTTCCGCACGGTGAAGGCCTCCGGCGCTGAGCAGCGGGAGGGCACCCGCATCCGCCAGGCGGCCACCGATGCCTGGCTGGCCCGGGTGGCCGCGGCCAAGTGGTCCGCCGTGGCCGGTAACACCGCCGGGCTTGCCGCGCAGGTCGCGTTTCTCACGGTGCTGGCCGTCGGCGGCGCCCGAGCGGCCTCGGGCGCGATCGACATACCCACGTTGATCGCTTTCCTGCTCTACATCTACTACCTGATGCCGCCGATCCAGCAGCTGGTGGGCGCGGTGACCGAGTACCAGGTCGGGGCGGCGGCCGTCAGCCGGATCCGTGACGCCCAGCGGTTGCCGGTTGAGCCGGAGGCCGAGCCGGCGCCGCCACGGCAGGCCGGGGGCGCGGCTTCGGTGCGCTTCCACCAGGTCCATTTCCGCTACCGCGCCGAGCTGCCCGAGGTGCACAACGGCGTCAGCTTCACCGTGTCTGCCGGCGGGATGACCGCGTTCGTCGGCCCGTCCGGGGCCGGCAAGACCACGGTCTTCTCGCTGCTCGAACGGTTCTACGAGCCGTCCTCCGGGCAGATCACGATCGACGGCCGGGACATCACCGGCTGGCCGGTCGGCCAGCTGCGCGCCGCGATCGGCTACGTCGAGCAGGACGCCCCGGTGCTGTCGGGCTCACTACGGGAGAACCTGCTGCTGGGCGCACCACACGCCGGCGAGGATGAGGTGCACGAGGTGTTGCGCACCACCCGGCTCGATGGGTTGCTGGCCAGACTGCCCGACGGCCCGGACACCCTGGTCGGGCATCGTGGCACCAGGCTGTCCGGCGGGGAACGGCAACGCGTGGCGATCGCCCGGGCACTG
>JBOHFK010000304.1:0-1697 GCA_050699635.1 Pseudonocardiaceae bacterium
GGAATTGCTCGGCCCGCTGCGCAAGGTCACGGTCATGGCCGGAAAGCGGTGAAAGCCACTGTGATCCCGGGCCGGGTAGCTCAGGCCACACGCGACGGTGCTCGATGCGCCCACTCCCGGATCCTTCGGCGGCGGTGAGGGGGCTTGCGCGCTCGCCGGCAGCGCGATCGTCAGGGTGACCGCGGCCGCGGCCAGCACCGAACCGGCCATGCGGGCACAGGCGCACAACATCACAAAAGCCCTCCTGTCAGTTGATGGTGTGGATCCCCGGGCAGGCGCCGGTGGCGCTGGTGGGAGAAACCGACTGTGTGCGAACCGCTACGCTAAGCCATCACGCTGTCTCTCCGCTGACCGTTCGGCACCGCCCAGCGCGAAACCACCCGAGTTGGGTACACCCCACCCCAGACAGGCGGTGCCCCCGCACGCCGGTGCTGGATCGTGGGACGGGGCCGGTATGCCGAGCGTCGGGGCTTAGTCATTTAATATCCAGTGTGAAAGCCAATACGACTCTCACCATGGATGACACGGTGCTGTCCCAGGCTGCGGCAGGCAGCCGCCGCCGACGGTAGGACGTTGTCGTCCTGGACCGAGCGAGCCGTCCGCGCCGAGCTGATGCGGATGTCGGCCGCGATCGCCGCGAAGTGGGAACGCACCGCCAGGGACCCGCAAGCACGGGCGCTCGCCGAGCTGGCCGAGCAGCAGGCCATGAGCGAGGCCATCCAGTCCAGTGGCCAGAGTTGGTGAGTGTCCCCGAACCGCTACCGGCGATATTTGGTCGTTCCTGCCGACCGTGGCCGGACGAGACAAGCCCTCAAGCCTCGGTGCCGACCGAGTGCTGGTGCTGTCCAACAGCACCGCGAACGCGCTGCTACCCACGGTCTTCGCCCTGGCGGTTGAACTATCCGCCGAGGATCCGCTGCCAGGCTGCTCGGTGGTGGTCTACCAGGCCAAACCCGTGTACCGACCCTGGCTCGTGGAGCGCATCGGAAGCGTCACCGAGGCGACCCTACGCTCAGTGTTCGCCGTGATGGTCGGCTACCTTGATCGCTGAACCCAACCCACCCGGTCCTCTCCGCGCGGCGACCAGCAAGGGGCTGGCTCGGCGGCGCTTACACCATGCTGGTGCTGGGATCGGCCGCGCTGCGCTCCGAGGACGCCGGCTTCCGGGTGGTCGTCTACGAGATCATGCAGCTGTTCGACGAGGCGGTGAACATCCCGCTGTTCTCCAGCATGCTGATCACCGGGTTGGTCATGTCACTGCGCACCAAGTGGGGTCTGTTCCGGCACTGGTGGGGCCGCACTCGGCAGTGGCCAAGAATTGGGTGGCGGCCAGTTCGGCGTAGAGCGGTTCGGAGCTGAGCAGCTCGGTGTGGGTACCCACGGCACGCACACACCCGGCGTCCATCACCACGATCCGGTCCGCCAAGGTCACGGTCGAGAGCCGGTGCGCGACGACCAGGACGGTGGTCGTCGCGGCCACATCGGCGATGGTGTCCCGCAGCGCCGCCTCATTGATCGCGTCCAGTTGCGAGGTCGCCTCGTCCAGCAGGAGCAGCCGGGGCCGGCGCAACAGTGCCCGGGCGATCGCCACGCGTTGCCGTTCCCCGCCGGACAGCCTGGTGCCACGATGCCCGACCAGGGTGTCCGGGCCGTCGGGCAGTCTGGCCAGCAACCCATCGAGCCGGGTGGTGCGCAAC
>JBOHFK010000305.1:0-1676 GCA_050699635.1 Pseudonocardiaceae bacterium
GCGTACGCGCTCTTCGAGCAGCGCCCACGCGAGATCGGTTACCGGTACGAGCTCCGGCCAGTGGAAGTATGCGCTCGTCGCTTGAGCACGCGGCGGACCGACAAACAGGTTTCTCTCGCCGAACTTCGGTTCCTCGCTGTATTAAGTGGGTTTGGTGATCAAATTCGTGTGGAATCGTGTGGACCCGGCGTGGCGGGTTGACGAGGGGGTGAACGTTTCGTTGGCTGCGTGACTGTCCGTGATGGTCGCGCAGCAGGGGGTTGTGAGGGTATGGATGAGCTGGGGTTGTTCACCGCGGCGTTGGGGTTGAGTGGGCCGTGGCGGGTGGTGCGCAGCGAGTTCGACGCCGCGGCCACCCAGTTGGATCTGTATCTGGGGTTCGAGCGTGGTGCCCGGTTCGCGTGTCCGGCCAGGGACTGCGCGCGGGGTGACTGTCCGGTGCATGACACGGTGGACAAGACGTGGCGGCATCTGGACTTCTTCCAGCATCGGGCGTTGCTGCATGCTCGCGTGCCGCGGGTGCGCTGTCCGCAGCATGGGGTGCGGCAGGTGGAGGTGCCGTGGGCGCGCCCGGGGTCGGGCTTCACCTTGTTGTTTGAGGCGCTGGTGCTCACCTTCGCCGCGGCGATGCCGATGGCGAAGGTCGCGGCGATGACCCGGGAGCACGACACCAGGATCTGGCGGGTGGTGGAACATCACGTCACCGCCGCTCGTGACCAGCTGGACTGCTCGGGGGTGACCCGGGTCGGGATGGATGAGACGGCTGCGCGCAAGGGCCAGGACTACATCAGCATCTTCGCCGACCTCGACGCCCGCCGGGTGATCTTCGCCACCGACGGGCGCTCGGCCGCCACCGTGGGGCGCTTCGCTGCCGATCTGGCCGCCCATGGGGGCGACCCGGCCAAGGTCACCGACACCAGCTCCGATATGAGCACCGCGTTCATCAGCGGAATCGCCGAGCATCTGCCGAATGCGACGATGACTTTCGACCGCTACCACCTGGCCGCCAAGCTCAGTGAGGCCATCGACACCGTCCGCCGACACGAGGTCACCACCCGCCCGGAACTCAAACACACCCGCTGGCTGTGGCTCAAGAACTGGGCCAACCTCTCGGCCAAGCAACAAGGCCAGCTCCACCAGCTGATGCGCCCCTCGGCGCAACTGGCCACCGCCCGGGCGCTGCGCTGGCGGGAGGACTTCCAGGCCTTCTACGACCAAGATCCCAGCTACGCCCCCGAGTACCTGCGGCGCTGGTGCTCCGGCGCGAAACGCTCCCGACTGCAACCGATCAAGGACTTCGTGGCCCTGGTCGAGAAGCACTGGGACGGCATCATCGCCTGGCACCGAGACCACCTCAGCAACGGCCTACTCGAAGGGATCAACTCCCTGGTCCAGGCCGCCAAGGCCCGGGCCCGGGGCTACCGCAACAAAACCAAGATGATCACCATCGTCTACCTCACCGCAGCCAAACTCCGCCTGCCCACCCTCACCAACCCCACACCCGCCTACATGACATCACGCTGAGTAACCCACCGAAAACAGCGAAGAGCCCTACTTTGTCGTCGTCGAGGACGGCGTAGTCGCTGGTGTCGATGTGGGTCGCGCCGTTGTTCTCGATACGCAGCAGAACAAACGACGGATCGACCAGCGGGCGACCGTTTTCCCGCTGCAACTGT
>JBOHFK010000306.1:0-1631 GCA_050699635.1 Pseudonocardiaceae bacterium
TCGCCACAGTGGACGACCTCGAGCGGTGGGCCCGCGAGTTCGAGTGGCTCGACGCCCAGCCCCAGCAGCCGTGGATGATCGGGTGCGGCTTCATCGCGATCGGACGCCGGGCCCCGTAGGCGTAGCCCAGTTGAGGATCCTCTACTGGTGTTGGTGCCGACGGGTTCGGTCGGAGCGGGCGAGATACAGCAGCGGTGGGAGCTGCGCCAGAGTATTGATCTTCTCGACTCCGGGCGGAGCGTTGCCGCTGGTACGAGCCAGCCAGATGCCGTGCAGGCCCGCCGTAGTGGCCGCCAGCGCGTCGACGTCGAGCCGGTCACCGACGTACACCGTGTGCTGCGGTGGCACACCCAGCTCTCGGCAGGCCAGAGCGAAAATCTCCGGATGGGGTTTTGCCACGCCCAGTCCTCCGGAGGTCAGCACGACCTCGAGGTAGCCGCCCAGGCCGGTGCGTGTGACCTTGTCCTGCTGTTGGTCCTGGTCCCCGTTGGACAGCGCGGCGACCCTGGTGATGCCACTTAAGTTGTCGAGGCAAGGTCTGACGTCGGGAAAGCATCGCCACGCGGCTTCGTACGCAGCGAGGTAATCCGCGAACATCTCGTCGAGCCGGTGATCGGGCCACGCAGTGGCATCGATGCCCAGCAGCGGCAGGAACTCGCGCAGCCGTGCCCGCCGCTGGCCTTGGAAGGTCAGCTTCCCTGCCCGGTAGGAAGGCAAGTGGCGCTCAGCGATCTCGTGCCATGCCAAGACCTGGCCGGCGATGTTCTCGGCCCTGGCCAAGCCCGCGCCGGTCAACCACTGCTCCACCGCCGCCGCAGCCGCGCCATCATGGTCCACGAGCGTGCCGTCCAGGTCGAACAGCACCAGACCCACCGACCGCGCAGCCATCACCCAGCCATGATCCCCTAACACAGCCCGTTCGACGCTCCCCGTTATCGGGAACCGGCTTCGATGTACGGATGAAAGATCGGTTCGTGCTCTGCCGGCCAACTGTTGCGCTAGCCTCGGCTCACGATGATCCGTGATCGGAGGGCGGAGGATCTCGACCGCCTGTGCGACGTCCTCGGCGAATTGAACGATCACGTTGCCGTCCTTGCAGGGCGGCGCCCACGGGACTGGCTGCAGGAGGTCGACGCAGAGCGCTCGTGGGTGTTCGACCAAGCGCCGGTGCACGTCGCCCCGACCCGAAATGTGGTCGGCCACGTCCAGATCTACCACCCGCCCGACTCCCCCTGGGTCCGCGACGTCGTCGCACAGATCAACGGGCGGCCCGGCGATCTTCTGGTGATCGGACGGCTATTCGTAAAGCCGGTCAGGCACGACTACGGAATCGCCCGGTATCTGTTGAAGGAGTCGGTGAAGCTCATCGAGACACGCGGGCGGGTCCCCGTGATGAATCCCGACGACCTCGCCTTCTTGCCACCAGGGTTGTGCGCGAGGCTCGGTTTCCAGGAGCTCCGGACCGGTGACAGCGCCCTTGGCGCCCTGATCCGGACTGAGTGACCAGCGAGAACGTCCGATAGGGGATCAGCATGTCCTCCCACTCTCTGCGGATGACCTTGAGCTTGATGGTGTGCTGGCCCAGCTCATCGAACTTGCCGTAGCTGGGTCGCGGGCTGGTCGTGGCGCGG
>JBOHFK010000307.1:0-1620 GCA_050699635.1 Pseudonocardiaceae bacterium
CGATGCCGGCCTGCCCGTAGCATTCCCAGGGAGAAGTCCGCCGCGACGCTCCACGCTCCGGTGCTGGCGAACTCCACGGTGGAGACCGCGGTCCCGGCGGCAAGATCGAGCACCCGCTCCCCCGGCTTGGACGCCACCGCGCTGCGGGTGAACCGCCGCCACCGCCGGTCCTGACCGAACGACAGCACGGTGTTCGTCAGGTCATAACGGCGCGCCACTGCGTCGAACATGGCAGCGACTTCGCGGGGGTCCTTGTCCAGCCCAGCTCTCGGCATCGCGTTACCTTACGGTTGGCAGCGGCAACTACAGCCGCGGCCCAGGCCCGCGCCGTCAACTACTACCCAGCGCGGTGAGCTCGGCCGGCGTGACGCCCGCCAGTGCGCTGACCTCACCCAGCTCGGCCGCACCGCAGTCCAGCGCCCGGCGCAGGAACCCAGCCAGCGCCGTCGCCGTGGCTGGCTCATCCAGCAGCCCCAGCGAGTGGCACGCACGGTAGGCCCGTAGCCGGGCCGCCGCGGCGGGCAGCCCGGAGCGGTAGAAGCCGTACGTGGCGGCGAACCTGGTCGGCAGCTGCGCCGGGTGCAGGTCCCAGCCCTGGTAGAAGCCGCGTTCCAGGGACCGCCGGACCAGCCGGGCATGCCGCGCCCACGCCGCGCGTACCTGCTCGGTGCCGCCGACCGGCAGCACATTCGTGGAGCCGTCGCACACCGGCACCCCGGTACCCGCCGCGGCGACCTGCATCACGGCCTTGGCGTAGTCCGCCGCGGGGTGCTCCATGCTCTGGTAGGCCGCCGCGATCCCGACTGCGGCGCTGTAGTCGTAGGTGCCGTAGTGCAGGCCCGCGCACCGTCCGGCGCAGGCCTGGATCATTCGCGCGAGCGGCACCGTCCCGTCCGCGCCGAGGATCGCCTGCGGGGTTTCGACTTGCAGCTCGAAGCGCAAACCGGGCAGCCCGTACTCGGCGTCCAGCGCGGCGCACAGCTCGACCATCGCCTCGACCTGGCCCACCGAGGTGACCTTGGGCAGGGTGACCCGGAACCCGGTGGGCAGCGGCCCGGCGGAGAGCAGGGTGTCCAGGAACAAGTCCAGAGTCCGGATGCCGCGCCGCCGGGTGGGGCCTTCCAGCGACTTCATCCGGATGCCGGTGAACTGGGGCGCCGCGCCGTCGGCAACGCAGCGGGCCAGCTCAGCCGCCGCCGCCCGCGCCTGAGCGTCCTCGACGTCGTCACCGGGACTGCCGTATCCATCTTCGAAGTCGATCCGCAGGTCCTCGATGGGCTCACTGGCCAGCTTGGCGCGCACCAGGGCGCCGACCTCGCCGTCGGTGATCGGCAACGGCCCGTGCGCATCCAGCGCAGCCAGGGCGGCCGCGCCCCACTCCGGGACCGTTGTGGCGGTGAACCGGTCGGCCGGCAGGTACACGGTGTGCACCGGCTGACGCTGCGCCGTTGCACCGGGGTAGCGGTGCTGTCGCGTTGCGTCGTCGGTGACGAGCCGGGCGTCAAGGTGGTCGACGATCCGAGGGTCGAGGCTCACTCACTCAGTGTGCTCGACCACGCAGCCATGCTGTCGCCGAGTTCGACACCATGGCCTCTCGCCGTCGAGCCGACAGCCATGGTG
>JBOHFK010000308.1:0-1582 GCA_050699635.1 Pseudonocardiaceae bacterium
CTCCGGTATCGCGTAGAGTGCAGGCAGTCTCGTGCGCAAGGCTTGCCTCGCCGAAGAAGAACACCCGCCATGGTTCATCATCGCCGGTGGGTCGCTGACGCTAGGTCATCTTCCGCTGTGATCAGCGCCTGCGCGGCGGCCGACTTCTGATGCGATGAAGGAGCGGGGCCTCCGCTCCTCGTGACTCCCGAGGCACTCTCGGGGTGCTCACTTCTACGACGAAGGAGGCCCCTGTGAGTGAAGCCTATGCGGGTAAGCAGATTGTGGGGATGGATTTGCATCGGCGTCGGTCGGTGTTGGTGCGGATGACCGAGGCGGGTGAGCACCTGGAGTCGGTGCGGATCTCCAATGACCCGGAGTACCTGCGGGCGGTGATGGCTCGTGCCGGGGAGGTACCGGAGGTGGTGCTGGAAGCAACGTATGGGTGGTATTGGGCGGTGGATACGCTGACCGAGCTGGGCGCGAAGGTGCATCTGGCGCATCCGTTGGGGGTGAAGATGTTTTCCTACCGGCGGGTGAAAAATGATGAGCGCGACGCTGCGGATTTGGCGGATCTGTTGCGGATGGGTCGGTTGCCCGAGGCGTGGATCGCTCCCCCGGCGACTCGGGAGCTGCGGGAGTTGGTGCGGCATCGGGCCAGGCTGGTGGCGCTGCGCTCGAGTGTGAAATGTCAGGTGCACGCGGTGCTGGCGGCGTGTGGGGTGGCGGTAGGGATGAGCGATCTGTTCGGTGTGTCCGGGCAGGCGCTGCTGGACCGGGTGGCGTTGCCGCCGGCGTTTCGGGCCCGGGTCGAGTCGGCCCGGCGGGTGATCGACGCCCTGGACTTCGAGATCGAGCTGTTCACCAATCTGGCTGGTGGTCGGCTGCGTGGACACCGCGGCTATGCCGTGATCCAAACCATTTCCGGGGTGGGACCGATCCTGGCCGCGGTGTTCGTCGCCGAGATCGGTGATGTGCATCGCTTCGGCCGGGCGGCGCAGCTGGCCAGCTGGGCGGGGTTGACCCCCCGACACCACGAGTCCGATACCACGGTGCGCCGGGGATCGATCACCAAGCAGGGGGATCGGCTGGTGCGCTGGGCCGCGGTCGAAGCCGTCCAGCGCACCGACAAGCACAGCCGCCTGGGTCGGGTCCGTGACCAGGTCGGGGCGCGCCGTGGAACCAACATCGGCAAGGTCGCCGCCGCCCGGGAACTCATCGAATTGGTCTTCTACGGCCTGCGCGACGGACACATCCGGTGCCTGGACCGGGCCAGCGCATGATCCCCCATTACCGCGGTCGGACGCGGGTCGTGCAGGTCATGACCCCCACCCCTGGCGAGGTCGCCCCTTCTGATTGACCCCGACCGACCGTACCTGTCGTAGCACTCCATGCCGCCCCGCGCGGCGAAGGGATGACCGACAGCCCCCACCCGGGGCCTGTCCACATTCGGGAAACCGATCTGGAGCACGCACTGAAGCCCCTGCACCACGACCCCCCGGGGAGCCAACACCCACCCCCAATTTCTCCGCCGTGAACAGCATGCGCCACCCGGTGTCGGCGTCAAGGACCTACGGCCGCTACGCGGTCGGCCTCCCAGCCG